>DATBLE010000060.1:0-77843 GCA_036555585.1 Gaiellaceae bacterium | reverse complement strand
CCTACCCCTCCTGCGTGCGGATGCTCTCGCGAAGCCGGGCCCGCGCGGCCTCGATCTCACGCCGCAGCTCTTCGGTGCGTTCGCGGCCGCCGTTCGTCTCGGAGCCGCCGCGCGTGCGCCTGCCGAAAATCGCGCGGACTGCGGCCGCTACTGCCGCAGCGACCGCGATGAGGAGGAGGAACCTGCGAACCATCGGTGGGGCGAGTTTAGGCAATAGAGCTCCGGCCTGGCCCTCGAGCGGGTTGAGAGGAACCAGGCCGGAAATGCCCCTCCATGTAGAGAGAGTCCCTTCGGACCCGAAAACTTGCGCGACCCTTGCCAGGTTGGAGGGCTTGCGTCTTACCTGCCTTCGTCGAGCCCGGTGGCGCCGGACGGCCGACCGGCGCGGGCGCGGACTAGGGGGCTTCCAGCTTCTCGAGCACGCCCGAGACGGGAACGACGTGGCGCCTGAACTTCAGCTCGGAGTCGTCGAGCCCAGCCGCCACGCCGATCAGCTGCGAGAGGTGCAGGATCGGCAGCTGGTAGCTCTTGCCCGTCGACGCCTCGAGCTTCTGCTGCCACGCGTCCAGCGAGAGGTGGCAGAGCGGGCACGGCGTCACGATCGCGTCCGCCCCGCGCTCCATCGCCTGCTCGATCGGCTGGATCAGCTCGCCGAGCGCGGTTTCCTCGCGCGCCTGGATGATCGGGAAGCCGCAGCACTTGATCTTCGCCGGGTAGTCGATCGGCTCGCCGCCGCAGGCGGAGATGATCCGCTCGAGCGACCACGGCCGGTCCGGGTCCTCGAAGCCGAGGATCTTCGACGGCCGCAGGATCTGGCAGCCGTAGAACGGCGCGATCTTCAGGCCCTTCAGCCCCTTGTGGGCGACCTCCTTCAGCAGCTCGAAGCCCTCGCCCTCGGCGATCAGCCAGAGGAAGTGCTTGACCTCGACCCCGCCCGAGTACGGCGGCACGCCCACCCGCTCGAGGTTGTCGTTCACGCGCGCGCGGAGCGCGTCGTCGTTCTTCAGCTGCCAGTTCGCCTGCCGCAGGTTGAGCGTGCAGACGTTGCAGATGGTCATCAGCGTGTCCGCCCCGGTCGCCTCGCCATACGCCAGGATGCGGGCGTTCAGGTGGAGGTAGTAGTCGGGCTCGGCCTCGTGGATGTCGCCCGCGCCGCAGCAGGTGACCGACTCCAGCTCGTCCAGCTCGATCCCGAGCCTCGGCGCGAGCGCCTGCGTCGAGGTGTCGAGCTCCTTGGCCGAGAGCGAGGCGAGGCAGCCCTTGTAGTACGCGACCTTCGGCACTAGTCCCCGCCCTCCGGGCTCTTCAGCTCCGGCTGCGCGCCCGGCTCGAGCCGGCTCGCCGGACCGGTGCCGGGCTCGGTGTGCTCCTCGGCGAACTCGATGTAGGCGATGCCCTTCTCGCCCTGGACGATGCCGGCGGCGCCGTCGCGGCCCTGCTCCTTGACCAGGTTGTACAACGCCCGCGCCTCCTTCACGTCCTCGGCGACGTGCGGCGGGAACGGCAGCGGCACCTTGCCCCGCCGGGCGAGGCTCATCGCGAACTTCGTCTGCTTGATCGAGGCCACGACGCCCTGGGTCTTGGGAACGAGCTCGGTCTCGCGCAGCCAGCCGGTCGTCTTCGCCGAGTGGACGAACCAGTTCGCGTGCTTCGCGCCCATGTCGCGGTCGATCCCGTGCTTGATCGACTCGGCGCCGAGCTTCGCGATCGCGTCACGGGGGTCGACCCCCTTCGGGCAGCGCTCGGTGCAGAAGTAGCAGCGCGTGCAGTCCCAGATCCCGTGGTCGGCGTTGTACGCCTCCAGCCGCTCGACGGTCGCCTGGTCCCGTGAGTCGCCGACGAAGCGCATGCCCTTGGCGAGCGCCGCCGGGCCCAGGAACTCGGGATCGGACTCCATCGAGTTGCACTCGGAGACGCAGCATCCGCAGTTGATGCACAGCGCCTCCTTGTGGATCGTCTCCACCTGCTGCTGCGAGACGTGGAACTCCTTCTCGTCGGCGGGCTCGCTGTAGCCGGGCTGGAGCCACGGCTTCATCGCGCGCATCTTCTGCCAGAACGGCCCCATGTCGACCACGAGGTCCTTGACGATCGGCAGGTTCCCCATCGCCGAGATCACCGGCACGTGCCCGGCCTCGACGATGGGCAGCATCCGCTCCTTGCAGGCCAGGACGGCGCGCCCGTCCATGCGCATGCCGCACGAGCCGCAGATCATCATCCGGCAGCTCTTCCGGAACGAGAGCGTGCCGTCGACCTGGTCCTTGACGATGTCGAGCACGTCGAGCAGGCAGGCCCACTCGGGCGCCTCGACCTCGTAGTCGCGCAGCTCGCGCTCGCCCGTCTCGGCGTCGAACCGCCAGATCTTCAGTGCGACGTCCATCAACCCGTCGCGGCCCCTGCCATGCTCGAGATGTCCGTCACCTGGTCGGCCGACGGCAGCTGGATGTCCACCGGGGCGCCGAAGTCGTAGAACCGCTCGGAGGTGACGACGTTCATCGTCTGCCCCTGGACCGTCTCGGTCAGCACCGCGCGCACCTGCCGGACGAGGCCGTCCTTGCCGACCCAGACGTGGACCGGGAAGGAGCTGAGGTGTGCGGCCTTCGTCAGCTGGTCGATCGCATGCCGCACCGCCTCGCGCTGGTCGGCCGGCACGAGGTCGGGGTACTTCGAGAGGTCGACGTTCGCGCGGTAGTGCGTCGTCTCGACGCCGTCGAGCTGCTCGGTGCCGATCGTGTCGACCTTGCCGCTCACGGTGCGCAGCCAGTCGACCATCCGGCTCGGATCGCTGGAGAACTGCGTCAGCTGCGAGAGGTCGAGGCCCGCCTGCTTGCCGATCGCGTTCAGGTCCATCTTGATCCACGGCTTGCCGCCCGGAAGAACCTTCGAGAGCACGGGCAGGTTGAGGTAGACGACCGCCCCGCCGTCCGCGAAGTCCCCGACCTCCTGGCCGACCCAGTCGCCCGTGGAGCCGAGCGCGCCGGGCATGGCGCTTCCGAGCTGCGCAACGAGCTTCGACATGTCGAGTCGCATGCTCATGCGGTGGTTCTCGTTGTCGAGGGCTCCCGTGGCCGTCATCTCCACGCGGCCGGACGGGAGCTGCGAGGACAGCATCGTCACGGTGAGGTCGGTCTTCATGCTCGGCGTCCCGGTCGACTTCGTCGCGGCCGACGCGAGGAACCGGGCGCCCGGGGCGACGGAATCCGGGACGTTCGCGACGTCGGAGCTCCCGCAGCCCGCCGCGAGCAGCACGGCGGCGGCGAGACCGGCGAGGGTGACCCAGCGCTTCATCAGTATTTCCTTTCCTGTGGCTGCCACTTGGTCACGGTCACCGGCTTCCAGTCGAGCACGGGGCGGTCGGCGATCCAGCGGACGATCGTGTGCTTCATGTAGCTCGCATCATCGCGGTCGGGGTAGTCGTACGGCCGCGCGTGCGCGCCTCTGCTCTCCTTGCGGGCAAGACCGGACACGACCATGCAATCGGCAAGCTCGAGCAAAAACCCAAGCTCCAATGCCTGGGTGAGGTCGCTGTTGAAGACGTCGCCCTTGTCCTCGACGACGACGCGCTCGAAGCGCTCGCGCAGCCCGGCGACGATCTCCTGCTGCTCGAGCATCTGCTGCTCGCGCCGGAAGACGCCGAAGTTCTCGTGCATGGTCTGGCCGAGCTCTTCCCGGATCTTCCACGGCCGCTCGCCGTCGGTGCGGTCGAGCAGCTCCTTCAGCTCGTCCTCGGAGTCGGAGACGATGCCCTCCGGGATGGACACGGTCGTGTTCGCCAGCGCCCACTCCGCAGCGTGGCGACCGGCGCGCTTGCCGTACGTGATCGTCTCCATCAGCGCGTTCCCGCCCAGCCGGTTCGCCCCGTGGACGGAGACGCAGGCGCATTCGCCGGCGGCGTAGAGGCCCTCCAGCTCGGTGCGCCCCCAGACGTCCGTGTCGACGCCGCCCATGTGGTAGTGGGCTCCCGGCCGCACGGGGATGGGGTCGTGGATGGGGTCGATGCCGACGAACGTCATCGACAGCTCGCGCGTGCCGTGCAGGCGCTCGACGATCTTCTCGGCGCCGAGATGGCGCAGGTCGAGCAGCACGTTGCCGTCCACCCCGCGGCCCTGGTCGATCTCGGTCTGCTCGGCCCGTGAGATCACGTCGCGCGACGCCAGCTCCATCGCGTTCGGGGCGTAGTCCTCGAGGAACCGATCGCCTTCGGAGTTGAGCAGGTAGGCGCCCTCGCCGCGGCAGCCCTCGGTGATCAGCACCCCGGACGGCGCAAGCGTCGTCGGGTGGAACTGCATCATCTCCATGTCCTTCAGCGGCACGCCCGCCCGCAGCGCCATGGTCATCCCGTCGCCGGTGCAGGAGTAGGCGTTGGTCGTGCCGACGTACAGCCGGCCGGCGCCGCCGGTGCAGAGGATCACGGTCTTCGCACCGATCGTCTTCAGCCCGCCGTTCAGCAGGTCCCAGCAGATCACGCCCTGGCAGCGGCCGTCGTCGACGACGAGCTTCCACGCGAAGTACTCCTCGAGGACGAGGACGTCGCGCTTCATCATCTGCTCGTACAGCACCTGGATCAGGACGTGGCCGGTGATGTCGGCCGCATAGGCGGTGCGCGGCGCGCCGGCAGCGCCGAACGGGCGCTGGGCGATCTTCCCCTCCTCGGTGCGGGAGAAGACCGCGCCCCAGTTCTCGAGCTGGTACACGTCGCCCGGCGCCTCGTCGCAGAGGATCTCGATCGCATCCTGGTCGCCGAGGTAGTCCGAGCCCTTGACCGTGTCGAAGGAGTGCGTCTCGGGATCGTCCTCCGACGCGTTGCCGAGCGCCGCGTTGATGCCTCCCTCGGCGGCCCCGGAGTGGCTCCGCACCGGGTGGATCTTCGAGATCACGGCGACGTCGGCGCCGATGTCGAACGCCTCGACTGCGGCCCGCATCCCGGCCAGGCCGGCGCCGACGACGACCACGTCGTACTTCGCGTCCACGAGATCTGACGCTATCTAAACGCGCGGGCCCGCGGCTGTGACAGCGTCGCCCGCGGCGTCGGCGAACTTCTCGAAGTTGTCGCGGAACATCCGGGCGAGCTCGCGCGCCTTCCGGTCGTACGCCTCGGGGTCGCGCCAGGTCGACCGCGGGTCGAGCAGAGCCGCGTCCACGCCGGGGACGGACACCGGCACCTCGAAGCCGAAGACCGGGTCGGAGCGGTACTCGACGCTTCTCAGGCCCTCCTCGAGCGCGGCCCGGAGCAGCGCGCGGGTGGCACCGATCGGCATGCGATGGCCCTCGCCGAACGGGCCGCCCGTCCAGCCCGTGTTCACGAGCCAGACGGTGGCGTGCGGATGGGCGTGGAGCTTCTCGCCCAGCATCCGGGCGTAGACGGCCGGCTCCTGGGGCAGGAACGGAGCGGCGAAGCAAGTCGAGAAGGTCGCCTGCGGCTCGGTCACCCCGATCTCCGTGCCGGCCACCTTCGCCGTGTAGCCGGAGAGGAAGTAGAACATCGCCTGGTCGCGGCTCAGCCGCGCGATCGGCGGCAGGATCCCGAAGGCGTCGGCGGTGAGCATGATCACCGCGCTCGGATGGCCCGCCTGCTTGGCCGCCAGCGCGTGCCCGATCTGCTCGAGCTTGTAGGCGGCCCGCGTGTTCTCGGTCTTCGAGGGGTCGTCGAGGTCGAGGACGCCGTTCTCGTCGACGACGACGTTCTCGAGGATCGTCCCGAATGTCCGCGTCGTCCTGTAGATCTCCGGCTCGGCCTCGGGCGAGAGCCGGATCACCTTCGCGTAGCAGCCGCCCTCGACGTTGAAGACGCCGCTGTCGCCCCAGCCGTGCTCGTCGTCGCCGATCAGCGACCGCTCGGGATCGGCCGAGAGCGTGGTCTTGCCCGTGCCGGAGAGCCCGAAGAAGATCGCGACGCGGCCCTCGTCGTCCACGTTGGCCGAGCAGTGCATGGGAAAGACGCCCTCGAGCGGGAGCCGGTCGTTCATCACGGTGAAGATCGACTTCTTGATCTCGCCCGCGTAGAACGTGCCGCCGATCAGCACCTCGGTCCGGCCCGGATGGAGGACCACGAAGGTCCCGCTGCGCGTCCCGTCCTCCGCGGGATCGGCCTCGACCGCCGGTGCGTGGAGGACGAGCGCCTCGGGCTCGAACGTCTCGAGCTCCTCCTCGGTCGGGTCGATGAACATCGTCTTCGCGAACAGCGCATGGTACGGCCGGTCGGTGATCACGCGCACGGAGATGCGATGCGCCGGGTCGGCGCCGGCATACGCGTCGACGACGTAGAGGTCCTGCGCGTCGAGATAGGCGACGACCTTCTCCCGGAGCCCGTCGAAGAGCTCCTCCGAAAGCGGCTGGTTGACCGTCCCCCACCAGATCCGGCTTTCGGATCCAGGTTCGCGGACGACGAACTTGTCCTTGGGCGAGCGGCCGGTGAACCGGCCGGTGTCGACGCACAGCGGCCCGCCCTCGGCGAGCGCACCCTCTCCGCCCGCGAGGGCATGCGTGTAGAGCAGCGCGGCCGTCGGCTGGCGGTAGACGCGGCCCTCGGGGTTCAGCCCGTGCAGGCCGAGCGGAGTCTCGGTCGTGATCGCGATCGCAGCTCTCCTCGGATCCGAATCCTACGTGCCCTCGACGAGCAAACGGTGAACCTGCATCGTCACGTGCCGCCCGACGACGGTCGCCTCGGCGACGCAGAGCGCCTCGTTTGCCCACCCGTACTGTTCGTCGTCGGACTCCAGAGTCATTGCCAGCGCGACGTCGAAGCTGCGGCCGTTCGCGTTCCTGCGGCCGAGGCCCGTGAGCGAGAACACGATCCGGGCGCCGTCGTCGGCTGCGATCACGCCGGCGAGATCCGCCAGCAGGACGCCGTCGCCGCGCACGCGCGGGTTGTTGGAGAACCGGACGTCACCCTCGATCCGCGGCCCGGTCGCCCGCCCCGTGCCGGCGGCGTAGCCCACGCCGTCGAGCCCGCCGTACGGGCGCACGACGACGTACTCCCCTTCGTACCGCAGGTCGAGGTCGAAGATGTGCTCGAGCCTCATCGGCCGCCGCGGAGCCTACACTCGTCGGTGTGCGGCGCGGACTCGTCCTGTTGGGGCTTGTGCTCGCGCTCGCCGCACCTGCCTCGGGCGCGGATGCGCAGTTCGCCCGAATCGCGTACGTGATCGACGGCGACACGGTCGTGCTGGCGAACGGCGAGCACGTCCGCCTCGTCCAGATCGATACGCCCGAGGTCCAGGAGCGCGAGTGCTACGGCGCGCAGGCGCGGGCGCTCCTGCGACGGTGGACCCCGCCGGGCACCACCGTCCGGGTCGAGGCCGACCCGCGGCTCGACCAGGTCGACCGCTACGGCCGGTTGCTCCGCTACGTCTTCCGCGGCCCGACGAACCTGAATCTCGAGCTCGTCCGCGCCGGCGCCGCGACCGTCTGGTTCTACGACCACGACCGCGGCCGGTACGCCGCTGCCCTCCTCCGGGCCGCCCGGGCCGCCCGCGCCGCCCGTCGAGGCCTCTGGTCCGCCTGCCCGCGAACGCCCTTCGATCCCTACCACGCCGCCGACACGGGCACGGCACCCCCGAGCCGGGCAAGTAACACAGTGTTACAAGCGCCCGTCGTAGGGGTCGCCTCGTCCGGATCGAACTTGCGCACATGGACGAGATCGACCGCCTGCTCGCCAGCCCCGCGCTCGCCGACTCGACCAGGCGCGCGTACCGGACCGACCTCGGGCAATTCGAGGTCTGGCTCGACGCACGGCAGCTCGAGCTCGACGACGTCGACGTCCGCGTGCTCGCGGACTACGTCGCCGACCTCGGCCGGCGGCGGCCGAAGCTGGCGCCCGCGACGATCGGCCGAAAGCTGACCGCGGTTCGGGCGCTGCTGCGCTCGTCGCTCGGCCCCGCGCGCGTGCCCGAGGCATCGCTCGGGCCGCGGCGTCCGCGACGCCTGCCCAGCGCGCCCAAGGCGGACGAGGTCGAGGCGCTGCTCGACGGCGTCGAGCGCGACGGGCCGCTCGGACTGCGCAACCGGGCGCTGGTGGAGCTCGTCTACTCCGCGGGCCTGCGCAGCGCCGAAGCGGTCCGGCTCGACCTCCAGGACGTCGACTTCGACCAGGAGCTCGTCCACGTGCGCGGCAAGGGCGGCAAGGAGCGCACGGTTCCGCTCGGCGAGGAGGCCGCCTACCGCCTCGGCCGCTATCTCCGCCACGGCCGACCTCGGCTCGCCCGGGGAGCGAACGACGCCGTCTTCCTCTCGGCCCACGGCCGGAGGCTCGACACGAGCACGCTCCGGCGCCTGACCCCGAATCCGCACCGCCTTCGCCATGCCTTCGCCACGCACCTGCTCGAGGGCGGCGCCGACCTGCGCGTGATCCAGGAGCTGCTCGGACACAGCTCGCTCTCGACGACGCAGATCTACAGCCACGTCGACGGCCGTCGCCTGCGCCGCGTGTACGACCGGGCGCACCCCCGGTCGTGACACGCGACGGCGACCTCGACGGTTTCCTCGCGCTGCTCGCAACCAGGCGCGCGCCGCGGACGGTGGAGGCCTACCGACGCGACCTCGACCACCTGACCCGCCGGCTCGGCCGCCCCGTGGCCTCGGCGACGGCGGACGACCTGCGCACGTACCTCGCCGGGCTCCGCGCGGACGGGCTCGCCCCGGCGACGATCTCGAGGCGACTCTCCGCCGTCCGGGCCTTCTACGCCCACCAGGTGCTGCTCGGCACGCGCAACGACAACCCGGCGGCCGAGCTGGAGTCTCCGCGACGCCGCCCCAGGCTCCCGCGCACGCTCTCCCCGCGCGAAGCCGAGCGTCTGATCGAGGCTGCGGCGGGGACGACTCCGCGGGCGCTCCGCGACGCCGCCCTGGTCGAGCTTCTCTACGGCGGGGGCCTGCGGGTGAGCGAGGCGGTCGGGCTCGAGCGGGCGGGCGTCGACCTCGACGAGCGGCTCGTGCGCTGCATCGGCAAGGGCAACAAGGAGCGCGTCGTGCCGATCGGGCGCTCGGCTGCGGAGGCCCTCCGCCGCTACCTGGCCAAGGGGCGCCCCTACCTCGACCGCCGCCTGAGGCCCGAGCTCTTCCTGAACGCGAAGGGCGGGCCGCTGACGCGAGCCGGCGCCTTCCTGATCCTGCGGCGCGTGGCCGAGAAGGCCGGGCTCGAGGCCGACCGTGTGCACCCCCACCTGCTGCGGCACTCGTTCGCGACGCACCTGCTGGAGGGCGGAGCCGACCTCAGATCGGTGCAGGAGATGCTCGGCCACGCCGACCTCGCGACCACCCAGATCTACACGCACGTCAGCGACCGCAGGCGCCGCGAGGCGTACTTCCAGGCGCACCCCCACGCGCGCCGGAAGGCGCCTAGCGGCTCTTCCTCTTGAGCCCGGCCGCGACTTTGGCCGCGGTCTCGGCGAGGTCGCGCTCCTGGCGGTCGTCGTCGGCCAGCCCCTCGAGCAGCACGATCGTGTCGCGGTGCGCCGAGCCGTTCTTCAGGCAGATGATCGCGAGCCGGCGGACCGCCTGGTTGTCGTCGACGGTCGCCAGCCGGTGCAGCGCCGAGCGCACGGAGTTGACCGCGCCGGGAGCATCCCTGGACAGGAGCTCCAGCGAGATCAGCGCCGAACCGCGGCACGCGGGGCTCTCGTCGTCGAGCCCGCGCGCGAGCAGCTCGATCTTCTGGCGGAAGCGAAACTGCCCGACGGCGCGGTAGGCGACGGCGCGCGCGCGGTAGTCGCCGCTCCGCGCGTCGCCCTCGACCTCGTCGTCCCACTGCCGGCGGAGATCCGCGAGGCCCCGCTCGTCACCCGCCTGCGCGAGGGCGTCGGCCTGGGCCGCTGCCTCGGCGAGGGTCAGGACGGCGCGCCGGTCAGCGAGCGCGGCGCCGGGCCGACGTAGCGCGCGGACGGCCGGAAGAGGCGCCCGGTGCGCTTCTGCTCGAGGATGTGCGCCGACCAGCCGGCCACCCGCGAGCAGGCGAACATCGCGGGTGCGAGCGGCGGCGGAATCTCCGCCACGTCGAGCACGACCGCGGAGTAGTACTCGACGTTGGTGGCGAGCACGCGCTCGGGATGACGCTCCTGCAGCGCCTTCAGCGCCGCCTGCTCGAGCTTCTCGGCGACCTCGACCTGGTCCGACCCGAGCTCCTGGGCCGTCCGCTTGAGGATGCGCGAGCGTGGATCCTCGGCCCGGTAGATCCGGTGGCCGAAGCCCATGATCCGCTTCCCCGTCGCCAGCGCGTCGGCCACCCACGCCTCGGCGTCCCCCGTCTTCGCGACCTCCTGGAGCATCGGCTTGACGTACGCGGGCGCGCCGCCGTGCAGCGGGCCCGACAGGGCGCCGACGGCCGCGGACAGCGCCGCGCCGCAGTCGGCGCCGGTGGAGGCGACGATGCGCGCGGTGAACGTCGACGCGTTCAGCCCGTGCTCGGCGGTGCAGATCCAGTAGGTGTCGATCGCCTTGACGTGACGCGGGTCGGCCTCTCCGCGCCAGCGCAGCAGGAACTTCTCGGCCGCGGTCGTGCCCTCGGCGACGACGTCGTCGGGCACGGCGTCGGTGTGTCCGTCGGCGACGCGGGCCGACCGCGCGACGATCGCCATCATCTGCGCCGAGAGTCGAGCGAGGTCGGTGCGCGCCTGCTCGTCCGAGATCTCGTTCAGCTTGCCGAGCTTCCAGAGTGCGGAGAGCCTGGCGGTCTCGGCCTGGAGGTCGGAGGGCGCGTTGCCGGAGAGCGCCGCCGGCTCGATCGACTCGGGCTCCGGCATCGTCGAGTCGAGGTCGTTGTCGACGAGCAGGCCCCAGACCCGCTCGTACGGGTAGTGGCCGACGAGCTCCTCGATGTCGACTCCGCGGTAGCGCAGCTGGCCGCCGTCGCGATCGGGCTCGGCGATCTCCGTCTCGACGGCGACGACGCCTTCGAGGCCCGGCTTGAAGTCGCTCACGGCCGTGAATCTACCCGGACCGAGGCGAACGACACGCCGGTAGAGTCAGGCTCTGTGGCGCACCGAGTTA
The DNA here is from genome assembly GCA_036555585.1 of Gaiellaceae bacterium. GTDB lineage: Bacteria > Actinomycetota > Thermoleophilia > Gaiellales > Gaiellaceae > DATBLE01. Next base: position 66,863 of record DATBLE010000060.1, on the reverse strand, counting down.
CCCTGATCCCCGGCGACGGGACCGGCCCCGAGCTCACCGAGGCAACACGCCGGGTCCTGGAGGCGACCGGCGTCGAGCTCGACTGGGACGTCCACCACGCCGGCACGGACGTGATGGAGGAGAACGGCGGCAACCCGCTCCCGCAGGACACACTCGACTCGATCCGGGCGAACGGGGTGGCGCTGAAAGGCCCGATCACCACCCCGGTCGGCGGCGGCTTCCGCTCGGTCAACGTCGGGTTGCGCAAGGAGCTGGACATGTACGCGCAGGTGCGGCCGTGCAAGTCCTACGAGGGCGTCCGTACGCGCTTCGACGACGTCGACCTGATCATCGTGCGCGAGAACACCGAGGACCTGTACGCCGGCATCGAGTACGAGCAGGGGACGCCCGATGCCGAGGAGCTGATCAGCTGGATCGAGTCGAAGGGCGGCCGTCTGCGCTGGCGCGACGCGGGCATCTCGGTCAAGCCCATCTCGGTGACGGGGACACGGCGGATCTTCGAATTCGCCTTCGACTTCGCGCGGCGGAACGGCCGGCGCAAGATCACGGCCGTCCACAAGGCGAACATCATGAAGTTCTCCGACGGCCTCTGGCTGCGCGTCGCGCGCGAGGTCGCCGCCGAGAACGCCGACATCGAGTTCGACGACCGGATCGTGGACAACATGTGCATGCAGCTCGTCCAGCGGCCGGAGGAGTACGACGTGCTCGTGCTGCCGAACCTCTACGGCGACGTCCTCTCCGACCTGTGCGCGGGCATGATCGGCGGGCTCGGGATGGCGCCGGGCGCCAACTTCGGCGAGCACGCTGCCGTGTTCGAGCCGACCCACGGCTCGGCTCCCAAGTACACAGGACTGAACAAGGTGAACCCGATGGCGCAGATGCTCTCCGGCGTGCTGATGCTCCGTCACCTCGACGAGGCGGACGCCGCCGATCGGCTGGAGTCGGCGATCGCGGACGTGATCCGCGAGGGGAAGAGCCTCACCTACGACATGAAGCCGACCCGAGACGACCCGACCGCCGTCGGGACGAGCGAGGTCGCCGACGCGATCATCGACAAGCTTGCGCTCGCCGCCTCCGGCGTCGAGCGCTAGAGGAGAGACATGAGACGGAAGATCACCGTGGTCGGCGCCGGCAACGTCGGCGCCACCTGCGCGCTCGAGCTCGCGCGCCGCGACTACGCGGACGTCGTCCTCGTCGACATCATCCCCGACTTCCCGCAGGGGAAGGCGCTGGACATGAACCAGGCCGGCTCGGTGCTCGGCTTCGAGCCGAACATCACCGGCACGAACGGCTACGACGAGTCCGAGGGCTCCGACGTCGTGGTGATCACCGCCGGCAAGCCGCGCTCGCCGGGCATGAGCCGCGACGATCTGGTGACCACGAACGAGGCGATCGTCGGCTCGGTCACGCGCGAGGTGGTGAAGCGCTCCCGCGACGCGATCGTCGTCGTCGTCTCCAACCCGCTCGACGCGATGTGCCACGTCGCCAAGGCCGCCTCACGGCTGCGGAAGAACCGCGTGCTCGGGATGGCCGGGATCCTGGACACCGCCCGCTTCTCGGCCTTCATCGCCTGGGAGACGGGCTGCTCGGTGAAGGACGTGACCGCAATGGTCCTGGGTGGGCACGGCGACCAGATGGTGCCGGTCGTCTCGGCGACCACGGTCGGCGGCGTCCCGCTCGACCAGCTCGTCCCGCGCGGGCGGATCGCGAAGATGGTCGAACGCACGCGCAAGGGCGGCGGCGAGATCGTGAACCTGCTCGGCACCTCCGCCTGGTACGCGCCCGGCGCGGCGGCGGCGCAGATGGTCGATGCGATCATGCTCGACGAGAAGCGCGTGCTTCCCTGCACCGCTTACCTCGAGGGCGAGTACGGCGTCGACGGCCTGTACATGGGCGTCCCCGTGAAGCTCGGCGCCGGCGGCGTCGAGGAGATCGTGAAGCTGAAGCTGACCGCCGACGAGAAGCGGATGTTCAAGGAGTCCGCAGCCGCGGTTCGCGACGTCGTCGGCGTGCTGAAGAAGAGGTAGGCAACCCGATCACGGGCATCGGCCCCGCGGGCCGCTGCGTCGGCGGTGTTAACCGTGCCAGGCACGGTTAAGAACGACGCGAGGACTCACGCTCCGAGCAGGGTCTTTACCGTGCCTGGCACCGTTAAGACGGTGGGCGGATCACCGGCCGAGACGGACTGGCCTGAAGAAGGCATAAGAGCGGCGGCGATGCTCCGGGCCGCGCCTCTAAGCTGGGGCGATGGACCTCGGGCTTCAGGGCCGAACGGCGATCGTCTGCGGCGCATCCTCCGGGATGGGCCTTGCGATCGCCGAGGCGCTCGCCGCCGAAGGGGCGAACGTCGCGATGTTCGCCCGCCGCCGCGAGCTGCTCGAGCGCGAGGCTGAGCGCATCGGCGGGCTCGCCGTCCGCGGGGACCTGACCGTGCCCAACGACCTGGCGCGCCTGGTCGAGACCACGGTCGGAGCATTCGGCGGCATCGACGTTCTCGTCAACAACGGCGGCGGCCCTCCGGCCGGGCCCGCCGCGGGCGTCACCGACGAGGCGATCGAGGGAGCCGTCGAGCTGCTGCTGCTCTCGGCGATCCGCCTCACCACCCTCTGCCTGCCGTACCTCGAGGCGAGCGGCCGCGGCCGGATCGTCAACATCGAATCGAGCTCGGTGCGCTCCCCGATCGACGGGCTCGCCCTCTCCAACGCGCTGAGACCGGGCGTCGTGGGCTGGATGAAGACGCTCGCGCGGGAGGTCGGCCCTCAGGGGATCACCGTCAACACGATCGCTCCGGGGCGGATCGACACCGAGCGGCTCCGCTCGCTCGGCGGTCTGGCGGACTCGAGCCAGATCCCGATCGGGCGTCTCGGGGAGCCGGCGGAGATCGCGGCCGTCGCCTGCTTCCTCGCCTCCGACCGTGCGGCCTACGTCACCGGGGCGGTCGTGCCGGTCGACGGCGGCGTCACGCGCAACCTCCTCTGAGACGCCTGCGCCTCCCCTCCCCCTGGACGCTCCTCGGAGCGGGCCTCGTCCTGCTGGTCGCGACCGCCGCGATCCTCTGGATCGTCCCGTCCGACTACTACGTCTTCCTGCCGGACAAGGCCAGGCCGGTCGCGCCGCTCGTGAGCGTCCAGGGCGGCAAGGATCCCGGCGGCCGGGGCGGCATCTACTACGACGCGGTCATCGTCCGCCGCGCAAAGCTGTTCGAGCAGCTCTTCCACTTCGTCCACGACGGAGAGACGCTGGTGAAGGCCGACCAGGTGAACCCGCCGGGCACGAGCGACAGCCAGACCCACCTCGAGAACCTGCGCGAGATGGCCACGTCGCAGGAGATCGCCGGCGCGGTCGCGCTGCGGCACCTGGGCTACAAGGTCGGCGTGCAGCCGAGAGGCGCGCTGATCGAGCAGGTCGCCCCCGGCTCGCCCGCCGCGAAGGCACGGCTCGAGCCGACCCAGATCATCGAGGCGATCGACGGCAAGCGGGTGCGCACGACCGGGGACGTGCGCCGGCTGATGGCCGTCCATCGGCCGGGGGACAAGGTGCGCCTCGCGATCCGCACCGGCGGCGAGCTCGAGACCAGGTCCGTGAGCACGATCGAGGGTTGCACGGTGCAGCCCGGCGTCACCCGCTGCGTCCCGGATCCCAAGCGTGCGATCCTCGGCGTGATCGTCAAGACCGCCGCCCAGATCACGCTGCCGATCCCCGTCAAGATCGACGCGGGCTCCATCGGCGGCCCCTCTGCCGGCCTGGCCTTCGCACTCGACGTGCTCGAGGAGCTCGGGCACGACGTCACGCACGGCTACAAGGTGGCGGCGACCGGCGAGCTGGACACCGACGGCACGGTCGAGCCCATCGGCGGTGTGAAGCAGAAGGCGATCGGCGTGCGCCGCGCCGGGGTGGACGTCTTCCTTGTGCCTGCTGGGGATAACGCGAAAGAAGCCCGCAAGTGGGCAGGACCGGTCCGGGTCATCCCTGTGGAGAGTTTTCGACAGGCGTTGCGGGCACTGGCAACGCTTCCGCCGAAGCGGTAAAACCGCTGCAAATCGGCGTATTTGGAATCGTCCGCAAAGAGCACGTTTTTCGCGGTCCGCCCCCTTGAACCGTGGCGCGACCGTCCTATCATCGCTCTCGGTTCGTCGCCATCGGGAGGAGCGGAGGAAGCACGTGGGCAAGCGCGTCGAGGTCACCTGCGAGGACTGCTATTTCCACAAGGCGGGTCTGTGCGCCCTCCTGCTGGAGTCGCCGTGTCCCACCTTCAGGAGCACGCACCGCGGAATCCTCGTCCCGCCGCAGCAGCCGCAGCTCGTGCCTCGCCCCCTGAGCGCATTCGCACCTCAGGTCGCCCCGGCGTAGGATCATCGCCGTGAGCACGCCTCAGCCTCCGGGGGTCCCCGACCGCCCCGCCGGCGAGGCTCCGCCCGGGGGGACGCAGGTCGGCACGCCTCCGACGAGCGTCCCGGCCGAGGAGGCGCCGCCCGAGGAGGACCGGCCGTCGACGTGGCAGCCGATGCTCTGGGTCAAGATCGGCCTCCTCCTGCTGGTGACCGCCTACGCGATTGCGTTCGTCGCCGAGAACGGACAGCGAATCGACGTCCACTTCGTCTTCGCGACGGAGAGGGTCAGGCTGATCTGGGCGATCCTGCTGCTGCTCGGCGTCGGGCTGCTCGGCGGGATCCTGCTCTCGCAGCTATATCGCCACCGCCGACGTTCGCGGCTCGCGAAGCAACCCCGCAAGTAGGGCGACGCCGGCGGTCACGTCGGCCGGCGAGACGAAGCTGAAGGCGAGGCGCGCCGAAGACGCTCCGCCGGCGCCCGGCGGGAAGAAGTCGGTGCCCTGGACGAAGGTGACACCCGCTTCGGTCGAGGTCCGGAGAAGCGCGCCGGCGTCGGTTCCCGCCGGCAGCTCGAGCCAGGTGAAGTAGCCGCCTTCCGGCCTGCTCCACTGCGTGTCCTCGGGCATCTCGCTTCCGAGCGCCGACAGCATCGCGTCGCGACGCTCGCGCAACAGGCCGACGACCCGCTCGACGTTGGCGTCGAGCAGCCCGCGGCTGACGAACTCGTAGGCGGTCGCCTGCGGGAGCAGCGCAGGGGTCAGGTACGTCTGGACGGCCAGCGCCTCGAGGCGCCCGATCAGCGCTGTGTCGCCGACCAGGTAGCCGACCCGCAGGCCGGGAGCGACGATCTTGGAGAACGAGAACGAGTAGACGACGCCCTGGCCGGAGGCGAGCCGGTGCACCGAGGGCAATGCCTCGCCCTCGTAGCGGACGAGCGAGTACGGATCGTCCTCGAGCACGAGCACCTTCCCCTCGCGGGCCAGCGCGGCGAGCGCGTGCCGGCGCTCGAGCGACAGCGTGCGGCCGCTCGGGTTCTGGAACGTCGGGATCGTGTAGAGGAACGCGGCCGGCAGCTCGAGCGCGTCCGGGTCGAGCCCGTCGTCGTCCATCGGCACCACGACCGGCTGCCCGCGGTGCCGGGCGGTGATGTGCAGCGCGCGGTCGTACGTCGGGCCCTCGACCAGCACGCGGCCGCCGGGCTCGACCAGCAGCCCTGCGACCAGGGAGAGCCCCTGGAGCGATCCGTTCGTGATCAGCACCTGCGACGGCTGCACGTCGTGGCGTTCGGCGACCCATTCCCGGAGCGGCTCGTACCCGCCCACAGGTCCGTAGTTGAGGATCGTCCTGCCGTCACGCTCGATCGCCGCGCGTGCGCAGTCGGCGATCTGCTCGACCGGCAGGCAGTCCGGCGCGGGAATCCCGCGCGCGAAGGAGATCACGGCCACGGGGCCAGTCTAGTCACGGCTTGCGATTGCATCCGACGGGCCGCGGGTACGCCGGCGGCATGGAGCACTACCAAGCCGAGTGGTGCCCGCACTCCCACCGCGTCCGTCAGCGCCTGACCGAGCTCGGAATCGACTTCGTGGCCCGGCAGGTGCCGGCCGAGCCCGAGCAGCGGTCGGCCATGCGCGACAGGGTCGGCGACGACTCGATCCCGGTTCTCGTCGACGGCGGCCGCTTCCTCCACGGAGACGACGACATCCTCGAGTACCTCGACCGCACCTATCACGAGCCGTCCGACGCGGGCCGGCATCGCGCGAAGGCGCGGGCCGAGGTGCCCGAGTTCGAGGAGATCGCGTTCGGCTGATCCCGCTCGGTGCCGAAGCTGCGCCGCTACGCGCCGCGCAGCACCTCGGCCGCGATCTGCGCCGCCTCGGTCGGCGAGGTGCCGACGCGGACGCCGTTCGCCTCGAGCGCCTCCTTCTTCGCCTGGGCGGTGCCGGACGACCCGGTGATGATCGCGCCGGCGTGCCCCATCGTCTTGCCGGGCGGCGCGCTGAAGCCGGCGATGTAGGCGACCACCGGCTTGGACATCTCCGCGGCGATGTAGCGGGCCGCCTTCTCCTCCTCGTCGCCGCCGATCTCGCCGACCATGACCACCATCTCCGTCTCGGGATCCGCCTCGAAGAGCTCCAGCACGTCGATGAAGGACGAGCCGACGATCGGATCGCCCCCGATCCCGACGATGGTCGAGTTGCCGAGCCCGAGGCCGGTCAGCTCGTGGCCGATCTGGTAGGTCAACGTCCCCGAACGGGAGACGAGCCCGATCGAGCCCGCGGCGAAGATCTCCGCCGGGATGATCCCGACGTTCGCCTTGCCCGGCGAGAGGGCGCCCGGGCAGTTCGGGCCGAGCATCGTCACGCCGCGGGGGCGGATGTAGTTGTAGAGCCGGAGCATGTCGTGCGCCGCCAGCCCCTCGGCGATGCAGATCACCGTGCCGATCCCTGCGTCGACCGCCTCGTAGATCGCGTCGGTCGCGAACCGGGCCGGGACGAAGATCATCGTCGTGTTCGCGCCCGTCTCCGCGACGGCCCCGGCGACGGTGTCGAAGACGGGCACGCCCTCGACGTCCTGGCCTCCCTTGCCCGGGGTGACGCCGGCCACGAGCTGCGTCCCGTAGGCGCGGTTCCGCAGCCCGTGGAACGTGCCCTCGCGCCCGGTCAGTCCCTGGACGACGAGCCTGGTGCCGCCGTCGACGACGATCGCCACTAGGCCTTCACCGCCTTGATCACGATCCGGTCGAGCACGACCTTGCCGTCCTCGAGGCGGTCGGCGACGAGCTCGCGGACGCGCGCCGCGTCCTCGCCGGAGCAGCCGGCGCGGTCCAGCCACGGCTCGAGCGCGACCGGATGGCGAACCGCCTCGGCGACCTCGACCCGTGCGCCGGCAGCCTGCAGGAACCGGCGCCACTCCTCCTCGCCGTAGTTGCGGACGTGCGACGGGTCGCGCAGCTTCTCAGCGCGCTCGAGCTCCTCGCCGCCGTGCAGGTTGTCCGAGATCAGGACGAGCGATCCGCTGACGCGCACCATCTCGGCGACCGCCCGCTCGACGTCGTCGAAGTGGTGCGCGGCCACGCGGCAGACGACCGCGTCGAAGCTGCCGTCGGCGAACGGCAGCTCCTCGCTGCGGCAGACGACGTCCGGCGCCATCCCCGGCGCCGCGTCCGTCGTGACCACCTTCACCCCTGCCTCGCGGAGGCGCCGCGCGACATGGCCGCCGCCGGTGGCGACGTCGAGCGCCGTCCGCGCGCCGGTCGCCCACTCGACGATCAGGTCGAGGTCGCGGCCCTCGCGGTGGGCTTCGCTCTCGCGGTACGCGGCGGCGCGCTCGGACCAGACGTCTGTCATCCCGCCAGCTCCACCGCGCGCCGCGCGGCCTCGAGCATCGTCGGCTCGACGTACAGGTTCGGCGGCGCCGCCTCTTCGAGCAGCTGCCGGCCCTCCTCGGCATTCGTTCCGTCGAGGCGGACGACGATCGGGTGCGGAATCTCCAACTGCCCGAGCGCCTGCAAGATCCCGCGCGCGACCTCGTCGCAGCGCGTGATCCCGCCGAAGATGTTGAAGAGGATCGCCTTCACCTGCGGGTCGCCGGTGATGATCTCCAGCGCGTCGACGACGCCCTGCGCGTCGCCGCCGCCTCCGAGATCGCAGAAGTTCGCCGGGTGTCCGCCCACCAGCACGATCACGTCGAGGGTCGACATCACGAGCCCGGCGCCGTTGCCGAGGATTCCGACGGTGCCGTCGAGCTTCACGTAGGTGACGCCCTTCTCCCGGGCCGCACGCTCCTCGGGCGGATAGGCCTCCGGGTCGCGCATCTCGGCCACGTCCGGATGCCGGAACAGGGCGTTGTCGTCGACGGTGAACTTCGAGTCGAGCGCTTTCACCTCGCCGTCGGGCGTGACGATCAGCGGGTTGATCTCGCACAGCATCGCGTCGAGCTCGACGAACGCCGCGTACAGCCGTCCCGCGATCGCGGCGATCTGCTTCTGCTCGTCGGGATCATCGACGCCGCCGCCGTAGACGAGCGCCCGCGCGTGCCATGGCTGGAACCCCTCGAACGGGTCGACGTGCAGCCGGACGAGCGCGTCCGGCGCGGACGCCGCCACCTCCTCGATGTCGACCCCTCCCTGCGTCGTGAACATGAGGAGCGGCTGCTTCACGCCCCGATCGAACGTGACCGAGAGGTAGTACTCCTTCGCGATCTCCGACGCCTGCTCGATCCAGAGCTTGCGGACGACGTGGCCGCGGATGTCGAGGCCGAGGATCTCCTCCGCCCGGGCCTGCGCCTCGGCCGGATCGGCCGCGAGCTTGATGCCGCCGGCCTTGCCGCGTCCGCCGGTGAGCACCTGCGCCTTGACCACCACGGGGCCTCCGAGCTCCTCGGCGGCGGCAGCCGCCTCGGCGGGGGAGGTCGCGAGCCTGCCGTCGGAGACGGGGATGCCGGCGCGGCGGAACAGCTCCTTGCCCTGGTACTCGTAGAGGTCCAAGCCGGAGGCGAGGCTACCTGAGGAGTGCCTGGAACCGCGGGTCCTGCCTGAGCCCCTCCAGGTCGCCGTCGGCAACCGCTCCCGGCCGGAGCTTCGGGTCGAGCTCCAGCGACCGGGCGACGTGCTCGAGCGCCTGCTCCGTGTCGCCCGCGAGCGACTCGAAGCAGGCCAGGTCGTACAGCAGCACGGCATCGTCGCCGTGACGTTCGAACGCCTCGCGCAGGATCGCGACGCCTTCCGCGTACTTGCCGGGCTCGTGGAAGAAGCTCGCGCGGCGAAGAGCGTCCCAGAGCTGGTGGATGCCGAGCAGCCGACGGAGCTCGACGATCGGCTCCGGGTGGTCCTCGACGCGGAGCTCGCAGACGCGGTCGATCCCCTCCCGCGACTCCTGCGCTGCGCCGGTGCGCTCGACCACGATCGCGGCCGACTGCTGGCCGCGCGCGTCGCCGCCTGCCGCCTGCGCCGCCTCCAGGGCCGAGACCAGGCGGTCGGCCAGGGTCGAGCCGCTCGTCGCCAGGAACGCCCGCTCCATCTCGGTGACGACGGCTTCGCCGGCGAGGATGTTGCCCTGGACGGCGTAGCCCTCGCCGACCCGGTGCCCGGCCCAGGCGAGACACTCCGTGCCCGTGTGCGACGCGGCCCGGCCGTCGGCCGTGGCCACGCCGAGCTGCCGCGATTCGCGGCCCGGGTCGTCGGCGAGCGCACGCTCGATCGCCGCTCCGGGCTCGAGGCCTTCCCCGAGCAACCCGAGCAGCTTCGGCCCGTACGCCGCCACGCCGGCCGCCTGCGTCGCCACCGCCCCGATACCCGCCTCGGCCCAGGGAACGACCGCGCCGACCGCGAAGTAGCGCGACTGCACGGCACAGCCGACCTCGCCGGCCGCGACGTCGGCGGCGACGATCGAGAAGGTCGCTTTCAGGCCGGAACGCACCGGAGCACCCTAGCTACGCTCGCGGCATGGATGCGATCGTCGTCGACGGGCTGCAGAAGCGGTACAAGGGCGTCCAGGCGCTGGCCGGCGTCTCGTTCTCGGTTCGCGAGGGGGAGGTCTTCGGACTGCTCGGACCGAACGGCGCGGGCAAGTCGACGACCGTTCGCATCCTCGCGACGCTGAGCCGGATGGACGCCGGGCGGGCCGAGGTGGCAGGCCGGGACGTGCGCCGGGAGGCGGGAGCCGTGCGCCGCTCGATCGGCTACGTGCCGCAGGACTCGGGCGTCGACCAGAACGGCACCGGCCGCGAGAACCTGATGCTCCAGGGCCGGGTCCAGGACATGCACGGACGTGACCTGCGCGACCGCGTCTCCGAGCTGCTGGAGTTCGTCGGGATCGCCGACGCCGCCGACCGCGTCGTGAAGACGTACTCCGGGGGCATGCGCCGCCGACTCGACATCGCGCTCGGTCTCGTGCACCGGCCGAGGGTGCTCTTCCTCGACGAGCCGACCACGGGTCTCGACCCGGAGGCCCGCGCGGGCATGTGGCGGGAGGTCGCCCGGCTCACCGAGCACGAGCGGCTGACGATCCTGCTGACCACCCACTACCTGGAGGAGGCCGACGAGCTCGCCGACCGGATCGCGATCGTCAGCCGCGGGCAGATCGTGGTCGAGGGGACGCCGCACGAGCTGAAGGCCACGTTGCGCGGCGACGCCGTGCACCTCGAGCTGGCGAACGGGCGCATGGACGCCGCGCGCGCGGTGCTCCAGCGCCTCGGCGCGACGCCCGAGGGCGGCGGTGACGGCAGGACGCTCGTCTCCCGCGTCGAGAACGGCAACCGGGCCCTTCCGGGAATCCTGTCCGCGCTCGAGCAGGAGGGCATCGGCGTCGAGTCGGTGGCGGTCTCTCGGCCGTCGCTCGACGACGTCTACCTCCACTACACCGGGCGCGACTTCGCCGCCGAGGACCGGGGCGAGGCGTAACCGTGAACGTCCTCGCGCACACGTGGTATATGGTCGTGCGGCAGGCGCGCAACCTGATGCGCGAGCCGATCTGGATCGTGCTTCTGCTCGTCCAGCCGATGGTCTGGCTCGTGCTCTACGGCCAGCTGTTCAAGAACGTCACCCACCTCGGCGGCTTCGGGACGACGTCGTACGTGACCTTTCTGGCGCCGGCGATCGTGGTGATGAACGCGTTCTTCGGGGCGACCTGGAGCGGGATGGGGATGATCTACGACCTCGACCACAAGTTCGTCGAGCGCGTGCTGGCCACACCCGCCAGCCGCTTCGCGATCGTGCTCTCGCAGATCGTGCGCTCGGCGTTGACCGCTGCGATCCAGGCGATGATCATCCTCGTCGTCGCGCTCGCGCTCGGCGTCCGGGTGCACACCGGCGCCGCCGGCTGGGCGATCGTGATCCTCGCGGCGATCCTCGTGAACAGCGCGTTCGCCGGCATCTCGCAGGGGATCGCCCTGCTCACGCGCCGCGAGGCGACGATGATCGCGCTCGCGAACTTCATCGGGCTGCCACTCCTCTTCGTCTCGAGCACGCTGCTCGCCCGTGCGCAGATGCCGCACTGGATGCGGATCGCCGCCCACGGCAACCCGATGGACTGGGGCGTCCGCGCCGCACGGGAGGTCGTGCTGCCGGGAACGTCGTGGGGCACTGTCGGCCTCTACCTCGTCTTCCTTCTCGTCCTCTCTGCCGCGACCGCGCTCTGGGCGACCTGGTGCTTCCGCGCTTACGAGCGCACCCTCTAGGGAATACTCCCGTTCACCCGAGCTGGCAAAGGAGGAACGGCATGACCGAGCAGACCCTCACCGAGGCCGAGATCGAGACCGGCGGGCTCACGCGGATGGAGACCGACGCCGACGGGACCGACGGCGACGGGACCGACGGCGACGGCACCGACGGCGACGGCACCGACGGCGACGGCACGGACGGCGACGGCACGGACGGCGACTCGGACGGCACCGATTCGGACGCCGACGCAGAAGACCCGAGCTAGGAGAACTCGGCGAAACATGGACTGTGTCCCCAGGCCGCGCTGGGCGGCGCGCTGCCGCGTCCTCGGTCGCCCCGATAGTTAGACCACTATCGGGGCTCCCTGCGTCCTTGCATCGCACTCGCCCATCGCATCCTGGCGACGAGCAACGTTCCCCCGAGTCCTCCCGCAACGCGCTCGCACGCTGCGTCGAGCCGATCGACGCCGCGGAGTTCCTCGCCGACTACTGGGAGCAGCGGCCGCTCGCCGTCCCGCGTGGCGAGGAGGGGCGCTTCGACGACCTCCTCTCGGTCGCGGACGTCGAGCGGCTGGTCTCCTCGGGCGGCCTGCGGACGCCGGGGCTGCGGCTGGTCAAGGAGGGCGGCACGATCTCGGAGGGCCAGTACGCGCGTGAGCTCTCCTGGCGGCCGAAGCCGTTCACCGGCGTCGTCGACCCGGATCGCGTGGCGGAGGCGTTCGCAGACGGCTCGACCATCGTCCTCCAGGCGCTGCACCACAGCTGGCCGGCGCTCGCGCGCTTCTGCCGCGAGCTGGAGCTCGAGCTCGGCTGCGGCGTCCAGGCGAACTCGTACTACACCCCCCGCCGCTCGCAGGGGTTCGCCGTCCACCACGACACGCACGACGTCTTCGTCCTCCAGGTCGCCGGCGAGAAGCACTGGCGCGTGTACGAGCCGCTGCTGGAGCTGCCGCTGAAACGCCAGCGCTGGTCGGCAGCGCTCGGCAAGCCCGGGCCGGCCGTGCTCGAGCTGACGATGCGGGCAGGCGACACGCTGTACCTCCCGCGGGGCTGGCTGCACGACGCGCTCACCTCGGAGACCGATTCGCTCCACATCACGGTCGGCGTGAACGTCCACACGTGGGTGGACGCGTTCCGTGCCGCGCTGGAGGAGTGCGAGGACGACGTCGAGTTCCGCCGCTCGGTTCCCCCCGACGGCGAGCCGGCCGTCGACCTCGTCGAGCGCCTGGCCGAGCGGCTCCGCGGCGACGAGGTGCGGCGGCGCGCGCGCACGAAGTTCGTCGCGACCCGGCGGCCGATCCTCGAGGGGCACCTCGAGGAGGTGCGCCGGCTCGACACGATCGAGATCGGCACCCCGCTCGAGCGCAGGCCGACGGTGATCGCGGACCTCGACGGGACGACGCTGGCCTTCGAAGGCAAGCAGGTCGAGCTGCCGGCCCACGCGCGCGAGGAGCTCGAGGCGATCGTCGATTCGGAGTGGCCGTTCAGCGCGGCCGAGCTCCCGGGCGAACTCGACGACGAGGGCAGGCTCGTCCTCGTCAGACGCCTGATTCGCGAAGGATTTCTACGGCGAAGTGCCGTGGACTCCTGAGCGTCTCGGCCGTACACGTCAGGTACGTCAGGTCGCCTGGCTCGTAGACGATCCCGATGTCGAACATCCGCGAACCGGCGCGGAACCGGACGTGGGCGCCGTCGTGGTCGACCAGCTCGAGGTCGTCGATGCCGCGCAGGCCGGTCATCCGGCGGACGGCGACCTCCGCCGCCTGCTCCGAGAACGTGAGCGCCGACCGGCCGCGGTAGTGGTCGAGGTCGATCCGCCCCGCCAGGTACTCGTCCAGCACCGACCAGGCGTCCCCCGGCTCGACGCGGCCGAAGTACAGCCCTTCGGGAAGCACCACGAGGTTGCCCGCGAACCGGTCGCCGCCGACGTGCGACGACTGCCAGACCCAGTCGTCCTCCGCCTGCCCCTCGAGCGCCTTGTACAGCGGCCGGCCGTAGCGGGCACAGCAGCGATCGTGCTTGCCGTGCGTGCAGACTAGGAGCAGCGGATGCGCGAGGCGCTCGCGGCCCGGAGCGGCGAAGTCGAGACCGAGCAGGTCGTCGTACGACTCGAGCTCGGCGTGGAAGAGCCCATCCGTGCGGCCGGTCGAGCTGCCCCAGATCACGGCCAGCGTCGGCTGGGCGCGGCGGTGCGGCCGGCGCAGGAACAGCAGCTTCGTGTTCGGCCTCGCATCGCGCTGCTCGCGCAGGTGCGCCTTCAGCTCGTTCGAGAGTCCGCTCGCGGCGACCGCGTCGTGCCCCCACAGGCCGCGGTACTCGACCAGGATCCAGTGGTCGACCCGGCTGGCCGTGGCGTGCAGGGACTCGGCGTTCTCGAGCGAGGTCTCGGCGCAGAACGCCGCCCTACGCTCCGGCATCCGGCTCCTGCTGCGGCGGCGCGACGACGCAGATCACCTGCCCGGTTCCGATCGCCGCCCCGGGTTGCACGGAGAGCTCGGAGACGACGCCGTCCCGCAGCGCGTGCACCTCGTTCTCCATCTTCATCGCCTCGACCACGCAGATCACCTGGCCGGCGACTACCGCCTCGCCCTCGGCCACCTCGACCGACAGCACGGTGCCCTGCATCGGGCTGACGATCGCGTCGCGGCCGCCCGTGCCTCCGCTGCCTGCGGCCACGCGCTCACGCCGTCGCTCGGCGATCGCCTCCCAGGGCGGTGCGGGCACGAGCACCCTGACGTCGAAGCGGCGCCCGTCGAGCTCGACGGCGGTCACCCGCTCGCGGAGCCTGCCGTCCGGCGGGGCCTCTATCGTTGTCTCATGCGACAACTGCGCCGCCTGCTGAGCAAGCTGCTCCGACTCGATCACTCCGTGGCACGTCCCGCCCTCGACGAAGCACGGGTGCCGGAAGAGCGCCCGGTGGAATCCCAGCAGCGTGGTCACACCGCCGATCCGGAACTCGTCGAGCGCCCGGAGCATCCGCCGCCTCGCGTGCTCGCGGTCGACTCCGTGGACGATCAGCTTCGCGATCATCGGGTCGTAGAGCGGAGAGACCTCCGAGCCGTCGTCCACGCCCGAGTCGACCCGGACACCGGGCCCGCCCGGCTCCCGGTAGCCCGCGATCCGCCCGGGCGCCGGGCGGAAGCCGGCGGACGGATCCTCCGCGTTGATCCGGCACTCGAACGCGTGCCCGGCCAGCCGGACGTCCTCCTGGCGCAGCGATAGCGGTTCTCCGGCCGCGATCAGCACCTGCTCGCGGACGAGGTCGACGCCCGTGACCAGCTCGGTGACCGTGTGCTCGACCTGGATGCGCGTGTTCATCTCCATGAAGTAGTAGTCGCCGTCCCGATCGAGCAAACCCTCGATCGTCCCGGCGGAGCGATAGCCGACGGCGCGGGCGGCTTCGACCGCGATCGCCCCGATCCGCTCGCGAAGCTCGGCGTCGACCGCCGGCGACGGGGTCTCCTCGACGAGCTTCTGGTGCCGGCGCTGGATCGTGCAGTCGCGCTCGCCGAGGTGGACGACATTGCCGTGGGCGTCCCCCAGGACCTGCACCTCCACGTGGCGAGGGTCCTCGAGGTAGCGCTCGACGTAGACGGCCGGGTCCGAGAAGTAGGCCTCGCCCTCGCGCCGGGCCGTCTCCAGGGCGCGCTCGACGTCGTCGCCCTCGCGGACGACGCGGAAGCCCTTCCCGCCCCCGCCGGCCGACGCCTTGATCGCGAGGGGCCAGCCGAGCTCGGCTCCGAGCCGGGCGACCTCGGCCGCCGTCTCGACCGGCTCCGTCGTGCCCGGGATGATCGGGACGCCGGCGGCCTGCATCCGCTCCCGCGCCTCGGTCTTGGAGCCCATCGTCTCGATCGCGTCGGCGGGGGGGCCGATCCAGGTCAGCCCGGCGTGCTCGACGGCGCGGGCGAAGGCGGCGTTCTCGGCCAGGAACCCGTACCCGGGGTGGACGGCCTGGGCGCCGGCCCTCAGCGCGGTCTCGAGGATCCGCTCCTGGTTCAGGTAGCTCTCGGCCGGCGCGCCGGGGCCGATCAGCCACGCCTCGTCGGCGAATCGGGCGTGCAGCGCAGCTCGGTCGGGCTCCGAGTAGACGGCCACGGACCCGATCTCGAGCTCGCGCAGCGTGCGGACGATGCGGACGGCGATCTCGCCGCGGTTCGCAACGAGGACTTTCGAGAAGGCGCTCACGCGAGACGTATTCTCCACGCAATGCCCGGCCTGGCCGACCAGCTCACGCTTGCGCGGATCGTGGCGACGCCGTTCGTGGTGATCCTCTACGTCTGGAGCTTCCCAGGGCACGACTACTGGGCGACGGCGGTTTTCATCGCCGCGATGGCCACGGACCAGATCGACGGCTGGCTGGCGCGGCGTCAGGGACGGACGACGCCACTCGGCTCGCTGCTCGACCCGGTTGCGGACAAGGTGCTCGTGCTCGCGACGATGATCGTGCTCGTGGGCGAGGGCGCGTTCCCCGCCTGGATGGTGGCGGCGATCGTCGCCCGCGAGCTGCTCGTCTCGGGGCTCCGGCTCGCCGCCGTCGAGCGCGGTGTCGTGCTGCAGGCGCGCGACCTCGGGAAGCTGAAGACGTGGTCGCAGGCGGTCGCGGCGGCGCTCGGCGGCTTCGCCGTCGCCGGCGCGTGGAGCACCTCGGTCTCGTGGTGGGGGCTGCTGGTCGCGGTCGTGCTGACGTGGGTCTCGGGGCTCGACTACGCCCGCGACGCTCCGGCCCTCCTGCGCGGCAGAGCCCTTGCCTGAGCCAGGCCCGGCAGCCTAGCCCTCGTCCGGCCCGTCTTCGAGCGCCTCGCGGATCCCGGCTGCCCACCATGGGCTCGGAGGAGCGGTGGCGCCGTCTTCCGCGGCGAGCACGCGCAGCAGCGCTTCGCGCTCCTCGGGGCTGGGCTCGGGCGTGATCTCGAGTGACAAGGCAGGTTCAGCCTAAAGGAGCCCCGAAAGACGGACGATGACCAGGTGGATGACCCGACGCATCCTTCTGTGCGCGGCCCTTGTGCTCGCCCTCGCCTCGCCGGCGTCCGCGGCGACCTCCTGGGCACAGCCGCAGATCAAGCTCGTCACCGCCCGAGGGCTGATGGGCGGCAAGGCGGCGGGCTTCCGGCCGGACGACGCGCTGACGGCGGGCGAGCTCGGCGAGCTCGTCGCGGGCCTCGCCGGGCAGCGTGCGACGCCGGTCGCGAACCCGACCGTTCCGGTGACGATCGCGCAGCTCGACGCCCAGCTCGTGAGCGGGCTGGGCCTCCTGCCCGTCGCCCGCCAGTTCACGGCGTCGCTCCGCGCGGCCGGCCTGATCCCCTCGCGTTCCTTCGGAACCGAGACCGTCGCGAGGCTGATGGGGCTGCGCGTCAACCATCCGGCCGCGCTCGACTCGCTCGAGCTCGGCCCGGACAGCGTCGCCACGAGAGCCGAGGCGGCGTACTCCGCGGCCCGCATCCTCAGCTTCCCGGCCGGCGAGGCGAACTCGGTGGCGCAGCTGGCGGCGACCTTCCGGCCGGCGCCGCTCGCGGGGCTCCAGCGTTCGGTGCTCCAGACGGCGGTCTCGCTCGTCGGCTACCCCTACGTGTGGGGCGGAACGAGCGAGCTGCCGCAGGATCCGTTCCGAACGGGAACGCAGGTGCCGGGCGGCTTCGACTGCTCGGGCTTCGTGTGGCGCGTGTACAAGCTCCAGGCCTACGCGGGCGCCGCTGCGCTGCCCACAGTCCTCCGCGGCCGCACGACCTACGCCATGGCCGCGGAAGTCACCCGGGCGAAGCGAATCCCGTTTGCGAAGGTCCAGCCCGGCGATGTCCTCTTCTTCGGCGCTGCCGGGCCGAGATCGAAGCCCGCCCAGATCGACCACGTGGGCATCTACCTCGGCAGCGGCTGGTTCGTCCAGTCGTCCGAGGAGGGCGTCGCGCTCGCGCCGCTCACGTCCGCCTGGTACTCGAGCCGCTTCGCCTGGGCCCGCCGGCCGCTGGCCGAAGCAGGTCTCTAGTCGGGCGCAGCGAGGCGGCCACGCGCTCGGGCGACCGAGCCCGAGCGCACGGACTCAAAGAGGAATGTTGCCGTGCTTGCGCGGGGGCCGGCGCTCCCGCTTCGTCCTCGTCGTCTCCAGCGCGTCGATCAGCACCGGACGCGTGCGGCGCGGCTCGATCACGTCGTCGACGTAGCCGCGCTCCGCTGCGGTGTACGGGTTCGCGAACCGCGCCTTGTAGTCGGCGATCAGCTCGGCGCGGCGCTCTGCGACCGCAGAGTCGCCGTCGCCCTCGAGCTCCTTCCGGAACACGATGTTCACCGCCCCTTCCGGCCCCATCACCGCGACCTCGGCGGTCGGCCACGCGAAGTTGAAGTCGGCGCGGATGTGCTTGGACGACATCACGTCGTAGGCGCCGCCGTACGCCTTGCGCGTGATCACCGTCAGCTTCGGCACCGTCGCCTCCGCGTACGCGTACAGCAGCTTCGCGCCGTGCCGGATGATCCCGCCCCACTCCTGCGCCGTCCCCGGCAGGAAACCGGGCACGTCGACGAAGGTGACGAGCGGGACGTTGAAGGCGTCGCAGGTGCGTACGAACCGGCCGGCCTTGACCGACGCGTCGATGTCCAGCACGCCCGCGAGCGAGTGAGGCTGGTTGCCGACGACGCCGACGGGGTGCCCGCCGAGCCGCGCGAAGCCGCAGACGATGTTCTCGGCCCAGCGCTCGTGCACCTCCAGGAACTCGCCGTCGTCGACGACGTGCCGGATCACCTCCTTCATGTCATAGGGCTTGGTCGGCTCGTCCGGGATCAGCGTGTCGAGCTCGGGAGCCTCCCGCGTGACCGGATCCGAGGGCTCGGCGAACGGCGGCTGCTCGAGATTGTTCTGGGGCAGGAACGACAGCAGGTAGCGCGCGTCCTCCAGGCACGCCTGCTCGTCGGGCGACGTGAACGAGGCGACCCCCGACTTGGACGCGTGAGCGGCCGCCCCGCCGAGGTCCTCGAACGTGACCTCCTCGCCGGTGACGGTCTTCACCACGTCGGGCCCGGTGATGAACATGTACGACGAGCCCTCGACCATGAAGACGAAGTCGGTGATCGCGGGCGAGTAGACGGCGCCGCCGGCGCACGGGCCCATCACCAGCGAGAGCTGCGGCACGACGCCGGATGCCTGCACGTTCCGCCAGAAGATCTCGGCATAGCCGGCGAGCGAGACGACCCCTTCCTGGATCCGCGCTCCGCCCGAGTCGTTGATCCCGATCACCGGGCAGCCGAGCTTGACCGCCAGGTCCATGACCTTGCAGATCTTCTCCGCGAACACCTCCGAGAGCGACCCGCCGAAGATGGTGAAGTCCTGCGAGAAGACGAAGACCTTGCGGCCGAAGATCGTGCCGTAGCCGGTGACGACCGCGTCGCCCCACGGGCGGTTCTCGCGCATCCCGAACTCGACCTCCCGGTGACGGACGTACCGGTCGAGCTCGACGAAGGATCCCGGGTCGAGCAGCTCGAGCAGGCGCTCGCGCGCGAGCAGGCGACCGCTCTCGCGTCTGCTCGCCACCGCCTTCGGGCTGCCCTGGTGCAGAGCCTCGTCGCGGAGCGCCTGCATCCGCGCGAGCTTCTGCTCGGTGCTCTCGTCCACGGGCGAGAGCCTAACCAGGACCGCTGCTAGGTTCGATCGGTGCGGCAGCGACTCCCGCCCGCGCTCCAGGAGCGCGACTTCCGCTTCCTCTGGTCGGCGATCTTCTCGATGCGCTTCGCCGAGAACATGATCGCGGTCGCCGTGGGCTGGCAGGTGTTCGCGATCCGCAAGGACCCGCTCGACCTGGGCCTGATCGGGCTGGCGGAGTTCGTGCCGTTGCTGGTCCTGGCGCTGCCGGCGGGCCACCTCGCCGACCGGCTGCCCCGCCGGCTCGTCGCCGCCCTGGCCCTTGCGCTGATGGTCGGCGTCGCCGCCGCGCTGCTGACCGTCACCGTCGCGGACGCGGGCGTGGTCTGGCCGTACTTCGTGCTCGCGGCGCTGACCGGTGTGGCGAGCGCGATCGGCTGGCCGGCGTACCAGGCGCTCACGCCGGAGGTCGTCCCGCCCGACCTCGTCCCCGGCGCGGTCGCGCTGCGTTCGGTCGGCGGCCAGACCGCGGTGATCGCCGGCCCGGCGGTCGGCGGCCTCCTCTTCGCGTGGCGACCGGAGGCCGTCTACGCGGCCGCAGCCTTGCTCTTCGCCGTCGCCGGCGTCTCGATGGCGGCGCTGCACGTCCGCTCGCGGCCGGGCGACGCTCCGGTCGGGCTGGCGGGCCTGGTCGGCGGCATCCGCTTCGTCTGGCGCACGCGGATGCTGCTCGGGGCGATCACGCTCGACCTCTTCGCGGTACTGGTCGGCGGCGGGGTTGCGCTGCTGCCGATCTACGCCCAGGACATCCTGCACCTCGGCCCCGTCGGCCTGGGCGTGCTGCGCGCGGCGCCCGCGGTGGGGGCGCTGGGCGCAGCGCTGATCCTCGCGCGGCGGCCGCTGCGCCGTGCCGCCGGCCCGACGCTGATCGGGGTCGTCGTCCTCTTCGGCGCCGCGAACGTCGTCTGGGGCCTCTCGGAATGGTTGCCGCTCACGCTGGCGGCGCTCGCCGTGGCCGGGTTCGTCGACATGTTCAGCGTCAACATCCGCTCGACCACGGTCGCGCTGGTCACGCCGAACGAGCTGCGCGGCCGCGTGGGCGCGGTCGAGATGGTCTTCCTCTCCGCCTCGAACGAGCTCGGCGCCTTCGAGTCGGGCGCGGTCGCAGCCCTGATCGGCACGGTCGCGACGGTCGTCGCCGGCGGCATCGCCACGATCGGCATCGCGCTGGCGTCGATCAAGGTCTTTCCCGAGCTCGCACGCATGGGCAAGCTCGAGGAGCTGCGTCCCGAGCCCGCCGGTAGTCTCGCGACGTGAGCGTCGACCGCCGCAGCGTCTGGCCGTACGTCGACGGCGAGCCCGGCGAGTTCCTCTACTCGCGCTACGCGCATCCGACGGGAGTCGAGGCCGAGCGGAAGCTCGCCGGGCTCGAAGGCGCGCCGGACGGACAGGCGCTCCTCTTCTCGTCCGGCTCCGCGGCGACGTTCGCGCTGCTGCTGGCCCTGCTGGAGCCCGGTCGGACGGTCGCGCTCGCCGAAGGCTGCTACTTCGGGACCGGCGTGATGATGCGCGAGGAGCTCGGCCGCTGGGGCCTGACGACGGTCGAGTTCGACCAGACCGGCCCGCCGCCCGGCGGCGTCGACCTGATCTGGCTGGAGGCGCCGTCGAACCCGTTCCTGACGATGCCCGACCTGGAGGCGGCTGCCGCCCACCCCGCGCGCGTCGTCGTCGACTCGACCGCGGCCACCCCGGTCTATCTCCGCCCGCTCGAGCACGGCGCCGACTTCGTCCTCCACTCGGCGACGAAGTACCTGACCGGCCACTCCGACGCCCTCGCCGGCGCGATCGTCTCGCGGGACGCCGACGACCATCACCGGCTCTGGCAGTTCAGGCAGCGAACCGGCCCCGCCTGCGCGGCCGACGTCGCCGCGCTGGTCACGCGCGGGATCAAGACGCTGCGCGTGCGGGTCGAGCGCCAGACCGAGACGGCCCGCGTGCTGGCGGAGCGGCTCCGCGCGCACCCGAAGGTCGAGATCGTCCGCTACCCCGGCTCCGGCGGGCTGCTCTCGTTCGACGTCGCCGGGGACCCGCTGCCCGTCGAGCGCGCGCTGCGCGTGATCAAGAACGCGACCTCGCTGGGCGGGGTCGAGTCGACGATGGAGTCGCGGCACCGCTGGGAGGGCGACCGCGTCCCGGTCGGACTGCTACGGCTCTCGGTCGGCCTCGAGGACGTCGACGACCTCTGGGCCGACCTCGAGCAGGCGCTGGAATCAGCCTAGAGCCGGAGGTGGGACTCGAACCCACGGCCGCTGATTTACAAGACCAGTGCTCTACCAGCTGAGCTACTCCGGCGCGGCATCATCGTAGCTCCGGACCACTATCCGAACGATCGTTGTCTGATTGGGGAACAAATCGTCCGACGCAGCTGCGACACTTTCGGGATGGAGCACCCGAAGACCATCGGCGATCGAACCACGATGGCGGTCATGCTGGCGCTTCGAGAGCTCGGCTACACAGTCCTCGTGCCCTTCGGGGAAAACACGCGCTACGACCTCGTCATCGACGACGGGCTCAGCCTCATGCGTGTTCAGTGCAAGACTGGTCGGCTTCGGCTCGGTTCTGTCATCTTCAGAACCTGTAGTTCATACGGACACCACCCGAATCCGAAGATCATTCGTCGCGACTACGACGGCCAGATCGACTTCTTCGGCGTGTACTGCCCGGAAACCCAAGGGGTGTACCGATCCCGATCGAACATCTCCCGAACCGCGCCATCGCCTACCTTCGGGTGCTGCCGACGCGGAACCGCCAGCGGCGGCGAATCCGCTGGGCAGCTGACTACGAGATCGCCGAGGTCTTGGTCACTGCAGGACTTCGCGCGAGCGCTGGTGCTGGAGGATCTTCCGCTTGACCCGCTGGAGGGCGTTGTCGATCGCCTTCGTGTCGCAGTCGAGCACCTCGGCCATCTCCTCGTAGGAGGAGCCTTCGAGATACATGCGGAGCGCGTCGGCCTCCAGAGGCGAGAGCCCGGTGCCGAGGCAGAAGACCAGCGACTTGAGCTCGTCGGTCGAGATCACCGCCACCGACGGATCGTGGACGTGCGATCCGGGCAAGGCGTCGCCGAGCGTCACGTCCGAGTCGGGATCCTGGCCGGCAGGCGTCTGCGAGAACGAGACGTACGTGTTCAGCGGCGCGTGCTTGAAGCGCGTCGCGGTCTTGATCGCGGTGATGATCTGGCGGGTCACGCACAGCTCGGCGAAGGAGCGAAACGACGTCTCCTTGTCGGCGCGGAAGTCGCGCATCGCCTTGCACAGCCCGATCAGCCCCTCCTGCACCAGGTCCTCCGGCTCCCCGCCGGCGATGAAGTACGAGCTCGCCTTCATCCGCACGAAGCCCGTGTAGCGCTGGATCAGCGCCTCCCGGGCGCGGTCGTCGCCGTTGTGGACGCGCATGACCAGCTGCAAATCCTCTAGCTCACGCTGAGACTTCTGCTGTGTCCGGACTGCGGTTGCGGCGCGTGCGGGCATGTGGAGTCTCCTGGATCTGGGGCAGAATCGGGCTCGACGGCGAAAGTCTCACCCTCAGGTTGAGGCGGAAGATAGCACCCTCTTGCAGAAGTTACAAGAGGTTTTGCATTTTTTCCGCTCGTTAGGTTTCTTGCCCTCTGCGCAGCTTTTCCAGCTTGGCGCGCGTCTCCTCGTCGAGCCGCTCCGAGAGACGCAGTGGCGCTCGCTCCTGGTGCTCGGTCGATCCCAGGTCGCGCAGGAAGGTCTTCGACGTCAGCTTGCGGACCTCGACGCCCGAAGTTCCGCGCACCGCGATGTCGGACGAGACGAGGCACACCTGCTCGCGGGCGCGGTGCTCGGCTGCCAGGCGCTCCAGCAGGGTGTCCGCGTGCGGCGCGTAGCGCACCGACAACGGCCCCCGGTCGACGTCCTGCCCGTGACCGTCGAAGACGACGACGCCGCGAGCGCCGGCCTGGGCGACGAAGCTGGCGAGCCGGTCGACCAGCTCGCGGACGTCGGCGTAGTTGCCCGCGTGCATGAGGTTGTAGCCGTCGAAGAGGTAGAGCGTGGGCTCAGGCACGAGCCCGCTGCCTCCGCGCCTCGTAGAGCAGGACGGCTGCGGCCACCGAGACGTTCAGCGACTCGACCCGCCCCGCCAGCGGGATCGACACGGTCGCGTCGCAGGCACGGCGCACCAGCGGACGGATTCCCTTCCCCTCCGCGCCGAACACCAGGGACAGTCCCCCGGACAGGTCCGCGTCGGCCATGGGCGTCCCGTCCGCGTCGGCGGCGTAGACCCAGAGCCGCGGCCCCTTCACCTCGTTCAGGTACCGCGCCAGGTTCGGGACGACTGCAACGGGTAGGTGCTCGACCGCGCCGGCGGACGAGCGCGCGACCGCCGGCGTCACCCGCGCCGAGCGGTGCGCCGGCAGGATCACGCCGGTCGCCCCGGCACCCTCGGCGCTCCGGATCACGGCGCCGAGATTGCGCGGGTCCGTGACCTGGTCGAGCGCGACCAGCAACGGCTCACCCGTGGCGAGCTCGTACGCGTCGGCGTAGCGGAACGGCTCGACCCGTGCGACGACGCCCTGGTGGTCACGCGTGCCCGCCAGCTCCGTCAACGTCTTCTCCGGGACGACCTTCGGCTTGCGCTCCCAGCCGTCGCGGGCGGCCCGCTCGGTGGCGAGCAACTCGAGCACCTCGCGTCGGCCGCGAAGCGCCTCGCGAACCGCCCGACGACCGTAGACCAGCTCGGAGGTCGCGGTCACGGCTTCGGCCAGATCGACGTTCCGCCGGGATGGTCGGTGACGGCCCAGCCGGATGCCTCGATCTGCTCGCGCGCCGCGTCCGCGGCGGTCCAGTCCTTTGCGGCCCGAGCCTCCTCCCGCCGGATGCGGAACCGCTCGAGCTCGGGCGGCACGTGGAACACGGTGCCGATCCCGAAGAGGTCGAGGCCCCGGGCGAGCTCCTCGCGTGCGCCGCTCGAGCCCCAGGCGTGCAGCAGGGCGAGCGCCGCCGGCGTGTTGAAGTCTTCCTCGAGCGCCTGCTCGAAGGCGTCCCAGTCGCCGACCGTCCGTGCCGGCAGCGCCACCGCCTCCCGGAACCCGGCGAGCTGCGTTCGCGCGCTCTCGAGCGCCGCGTCGGTGAAGTCCACCGGCTTCCGCCAGTGCCCGCCCAGGTGGAAGACCAGCAGGACCTCGCGTCCCCAGGTGTCGAGCACGTTGCGCAACGTGACCACGTTCCCGAGCGACTTGGACATCTTCTCGTCGCCAAGCTCCAGCATCCCGTTGTGCAGCCAGATCCGCGCGAACGGGTAGCCGCGCGAGCGCGACTGGGCGAGCTCGTTCTCGTGGTGCGGAAAGCGCAGGTCGAGACCGCCCCCGTGGACCTCGAACTCCGGCCCGAGGTGCTTCTCGGCCATCGCCGAGCACTCGATGTGCCAGCCGGGCCGGCCCGGCCCCCACGGCGAGTCCCACGCGGCGTCCTCGTGCGGCTTCTGCGCCTTCCAGAGTGCGAAGTCCCGCTCGTCCTCCTTGGCCGGGTTCGGCTCCTGCGCGACCATGTCCTCGAGACGCGCGCCGGAGAGCTGCCCGTAGTCGGGGTAGCGCGCCACGCGGAAGTAGACGTCGCCCTGCGACTCGTACGCGAGCCCGTCGTCGATCAGCGCCTGGATGAACGCCTGGATCTCGGGGATCGTCTCGCTCGCGCGCGGCTCGACGTCCGGCCGGCCGAGCCCGAGGTCGTCGGTGTCCTGGAGGAACCAGCCGGCCGCCTCCTCGGCGAGCTCCCGCGAGCCCTTGCCGAGCTTCGCCGCCTCCTCGTAGACCTTGTCGTCGACGTCGGTGATGTTGTGGACGAGGGTGACCTCGTAGCCGCGCGAGCGCAGCCAGCGCCGCAGCCACATGGCCAGCACGAACGGTCGCGAGTTGCCGACGTGGACGCGCTGGTAGACGGTCGAGCCGCAGACGTACATGCGGATCGGTCCGGGCGGGTCCGGCAGCTCCTCCAGCCTACGGCTGAGCGTGCTGTAGAGCCTGATCGACACGGCGCAGTGCCTCCTCCTCCGGCAACGCAGCCAGTATCGCGGAGAGCTCGGGACCGGTGGGCCGGCCGGTGAGCGCGAGCCGCAGCTCCTTCAGGTTGCCGCCGACCGCCTTCAGCTCGCGCACCAGGTCGCGGGGCGGCAGCCCGGCGAGCTCCCGGTAGCGGGCGAGGGTCTCCTCGTCGGTCGCCGCATGGGGCAGCGGCTCGGCGACGAGCTGCGCGTACTCGCGGGCCTCGACCAGATCCCGCGCGCCGCGCATCACCGGGACGTATTGCGGATCGGCGCCGGCCCTCCGCGCCAGCTCCTCCCCGGGGAGCGCCTCGATCGCCTCGATCGCGAGCCGCCGGATCCGCGGCAGGTCGAGGTGCACGTCGTGCTTCGGCAGCCCGAGCTCCTCCAGGTAGGCCCGCACGGCCTCGGCCGGGATGCCCGCGTCGCGGAGCGACGCGACCGTCGCTCCCTCGGCCCGCTTGGACAGCTTCTTCCCGTCCTCGCCGAGGATCAGCCCGTGGTGGACGTACTCGGGCGGCCGCGTCCCGAGTGCCTCGTGCAGGCGGCGGTGGATCGGCTCGTTCGGCCGGTGGTCGTTCCCGCGGATCACGTGCGTGATCCCGAAGTCGACGTCGTCGACGACGGTGGCGAGCTGGTACGTGGCCGTACCGTCCTCCCGGAGCAGCGTCGTCCCCTCGAAGCGCGTCACACCGAGCCTCGCGGCGGCCTCCCGGTACCGCTCGCCACGCTCCGACTGGCGCACCGGCCCTTCGTCCCACGTCACGCCCAGCCAGTCGAGGTCGCGGAGGATCGCCTCCTCCCCGCCCGGGACGTTGCGCGCGGCGTCGGTGTCGTCGATCCGCAGCAGCAACCAGCCGCCGAAGCCGCGGTTCGCCACCGCCGAGAGCGCGTTGCCGATGTGCAGCGTCCCCGTCGGGCTCGGTGCGAAGCGAACGCGCCTCATCCGCCCATCTTCGGGCACCGCGAGGCCCGATGCCTCGCGACGACTCGCTACCGTTTCGAAAGTCGTGCCGCCCAGAGGGGGTCATCCCTGGCCGATCAAGCCGTTCGACCGGCAGCATCCGGTCCGCGGCGGCTTCGGCGACCCGCGCATCGGCGATCGCGGCGGGAAGTCGTTCCACTTCGGCGTCGACGTGTCCGCGCTCGACGGCACCGCCGTCTACGCCGTGGACGGCGGCCGGATCTCGGTTCAGGGCCAGAACGTCACCGTGGTCGAGGTCGAGGGCGAGCGGGAGCACTCGTACTGGCACGTCGTGCCGGCGGTCCGGAGCGGGATGCACGTGCGCCGCGGCTCGCTGCTCGGCCACATCGCGAAGGGCTGGGGGCACGTCCACTTCGCGGACCGGCGCGGCCGGGCCTACTGGAATCCGCTGCGCCCCGGCGGCCTGACGCCGTACGAGGACTTCGGCGCGCCCGTGGTCGCCCGCATCGTCACCCCGCGCGTGCCCGGCGGCGGACTGTACGGACGGGTCGACCTGATCGTCGAGACGTTCGACCACCCGCCGCTCTCGGCACCGCAGGCCCCGTGGCACGGGATGCCCGTGACGCCGGCGTTCATCCGCTGGCGCCTCGTCCGGAACGGGCACGCGCACATCCGCTGGCGCGTCGTCTGGGACTTCCGCAGGTCGTTCGTGCCGGCGATCGCCGGCAAGCCGCCGAGCGACGTCCACTTCGGAGACTTCTACGCCCGGGGCACCCGCCAGAACCACCCGAAGAAGCCGGGGCTGTTCCGCTTCTGGCTCGCGCGCAAGCTCGACACGCGTCTCTTTCCCGACGGCGAGTACCGCCTCGACGTGGAGGCGGCGGACATCCGTGGGAACGCGTCGCGCGGCCATCGCGTGATCAGGTTCGTCAACCAGGCGAGGAACCTCTGATGTCGTCGCTGCTCGTCACGAAGGCGGCGGCGAGGCGGCGCCTCTGGCCGTGGGCGCTGCTCGGCGTCGTGGCCGTCTGCCTGGCGGCGCTCGCGTTCGCCCACTTCTCCTGGCCGCGCGGTGGGCTCCGGCCCGATCCCGACGCGCTGGGGCAGGTGGAGCAGCCGCGCTTCTCGGGCGACCTCGTCGGCCTGTCCCTGCGCGACACCGGCGGGACGGCGATCCCGGTCGTGCTCCGTCCCGACGGGACGTTCCGGCCGGCCCGCCCGATCCCGGCCGGGACCCGCCTCGTCGCCGAGGCGGTCTTCCGCCGGCCCGGCTGGGTGGGCTGGATCGCAGGCAGCAGGCAGACTGCCCGGCTGGAGCTGACGGCGCCGACGGCGCAGCTGGCCTCCCGCTGGCTGCGCGTGCAGCGCGGGGCGCCGGTGCGCGTGAGCTTCGACCGGCCCGTCCGGGAGGTCGCGCTGACGGCAGTGCACCCGCGGAAGACGATCCGTCTGCCGCGGCCCGCCCGGACCGTCTCCCTCGGGCGCCTGGGCGACGCGGGCTCGGTCGGCGTCCGCGCGGTCGCGCTCGACTGGGAGCGGCTCCCGCCGCCGACGACGGTGACGTGGTTTCCACCGGGAAAGGCGACGATGGTGCTGGCGTCGCCGCACGCAGGAGCGCAGCTCGCCGCGAACCGGCCGATCCGCCTTCGCTTCTCGGAGCCGGTGGCGAAGGCGCTCGGCAAGCGGGGGCCGGCGCTCGAGCCGCCGGCCCCCGGCCGCTGGCGACAAATCGACGCGCACACGCTCGAGTTCGCCCCGCGTGGCTACGGGTTCGGGCTCGACTCGCACGTCAGGGTGAAGCTCCCCGTCCGGGCCGTCGTCGGCGCGGCCCGCCGTGCGACGCGGACGATCGCCTGGGCGACGCCGGTCGCGTCCGAGCTCCGGCTGGAGGAGCTGCTCGCGTTGCTCCGCTACCTCCCGCTGCAGTGGCGGGCGGACGTCGCCGACGCGCCACGGACGACGGCCGGACAGCTCGAGGCCGCCGTCGACCCGCCGCGCGGGCGGTTCACCTGGCGGTACCCGAACGTCCCGCCCGAGCTCGCCCGGCTCTGGCAGGCCGGCCGGTACAACGTGATCGTCCGCGGGGCGATCATGGCCTTCCAGAACGAGCACGGACTCACCGTCGACGGGTTCGCAGGCCGCGACGTCTGGCGCGCGCTGATCGCGGACGTGATCGCGGGCAAGCCGCGTGACGGCGGCTACAGCTACGTCTACGTCCACTCGTCCGTCCCCCAGTCGCTGAACCTGTGGCACGAGGGCCGGGTGATCCTCACCTCGCCGGGGAACACGGGCGTTCCCGCCGCGCCCACCCAGCTCGGCACCTTCCCCGTCTTCGAGCACATCCCGGTCGGGACGATGAGCGGCACGAACCCGGACGGCTCCCACTACCACGATCCCGGAATCCGCTACATCAGCTACTTCAACGGCGGCGAGGGGATCCACGCGTTCAACCGGGCCTCGTTCGGCACGCCGCAGAGCCTCGGTTGCGTCGAGCTCCCGCTGGCGGCGGCGGCGAAGGTGTGGCCGTACACGCCGATCGGGACGCTCGTCACGGTCGAGCGCTGAGCTCGGCGAGCGCGATCGCGCCGAGCACGCCGGAGAGGGAGCCGAGCGCAGGCGGCACGACCTCGGCGGTCACGTAGCCCGCGAGGAGCCCGTCGAGCTCGGCCCGGACGAGCTCCAGCAGACCGGGCGCACGCATCACGCCTCCGCCGAGAACGATCCGCTCTGGCGACAGCACCGAGACGACGTTGACGAGCCCGAGGGCCACGTACCGCGCCTCGAGTCGCCACGCGGCGGCCTCGTCGGCGAGCTCCTCGGCGGGCCTGCCCCAGCGCGCCTCGAGCGCGGGGCCGGCGGCCAGGCCCTCCCAGCAGTCGCCGTGGTACGGGCACGAGCCGGAGAACGGATCGGCGACGAGGTCGTGCGGGATCCGCATGTGTCCGAACTCGGGGTGGAGCAGCCCGTGCACGATTCGCCCACCGACGATCGCGCCGCCGCCGATGCCCGTTCCGACGGTCACGTAGCAGAAGGTGTGGAGCCCCCGGGCCGCGCCCCAGCGGTGCTCGCCCAGGGCGGCGACGTCGACGTCGGTGTCGAAGGCGACCGGCACGCCGAGCTCCCTGCCGATCGTCCCGGCCACGTCGGTGCTCGCCCAGCCCGGCTTCGGCGTGGTGGTGATCGAGCCCCAGGTCGGCGAGCCCGGGCGGAGGTCGACGGGGCCGAACGACCCGATCCCGACCGTGCGCACCGGCCCCTCGCGGCGGAGGAACGCCACCGCCCTGCCGATCGTCTCGGCCGGGGTCGTCGTCGGGAACGTCTCGGTCGCGGCGAGCTCCTCCGGGCCGGTTCCGACCGCGCAGACCCACTTCGTCCCGCCGGCTTCGATCCCGCCGAACGCGGTCACACGGTCGACCCGGCCACGTCTTCCCGGGCCCGGTGGCCGAGCTTCCACGTGGCGGCCGCCAGCAGGCCGAAGACGAGGGTCGGGACGACGGTGAGGAAGCGGTAGATCAGCGTGGCCGCGACCGCTTCGTCGTTGCTGGCCCCGAAGGCGACGAGCACGCCGCTGAGCCCGAGCTCGACGAAGCCGACCCCTCCCGGCGTGATCGGAATCGACCCGAGCACGCGGGCGATCGCCCAGGCGGCGAACGCCTCGACGATGGTGATCTCCGCCCGCGGCGTGCCGACGGCGCGCACGGAGAAGAGCAGCACGATGAAGACGGTCAGGTGGCCCGCCAGCGTGGCGAGCGTGAGGAAGACCCAGCGCCGGCGGATCAGGCCGATCGTCTCCTCGCGGAAGCGGACGAACGACTCGCCCCTCCACTTCACCGGCGCCTTGCCGATCAGGCCCTTCGCCCAGCTGACCGCCCGCGCCAGGCGGTCGCCCACCCGCCGCGCGAGGCGCTCGCTCGAGAGGCCGATCGCGAACGCGACGACGATCGCGACGAAGACGGCGAGCGCGATCACCGCGACGAGCTCGAGCGTCCGGTTCCGGCCACCCTCGGCGACGACGCCCGCCAGTGCGACGATCGGGACGCCGAGGATGACCAGCTGGTTCCAGACGCTGGTCACGACGACGGCCAGCCCGACCGGCCGCCCGCGGAACCCCCACGCCCTGAGCATCGCGAACGACGTCGCCATCCCCACGGCCGCACCGCCGGGAGCGACCGCGGACAGCGCGGTGGAGGCAAGGGTCACGCGGGTCGCGTGCATGTACCGCAGGCCGGGGAGCGCCGCCACCCAGGGCGGGCCGTAGGTGGCGGTGTTCAGCAGAACCGCGACGAGCAGCGCGGCGATCCACTGCCACGACAACCCCCGGACGACGTCCCAGACGTCGCCGTAGTCGGCGATCTTCGGCAGGGCGAACGCGAACACGACCGCGATCACCGCGACGGACAGCACGATCGCGACGATCCGCCCCTTGCCCGTCTTCTTCTTGCGCTGCGCGCCCTCGATCTCCGCCCGGACGATCTCGTCTTCCGGGTGCTCGGCGAGCCCCGCCTGGATCTCGGCCGGCGACATCGGCATGAGTATCGGGGTTGGCACGGCCGTTCGTCAGGCCCTGCGCCTGGGCGGGCGTCAGCGAACGCGCAGCAGCAGCTTCCCGGTGGTCCTGCGCGACTCCAGGTCGTCCTGCGCCCGCGGTGCGTCCTCGAGCGGGTAGGTCGCCCCGATCCGGACGTCGAGCGAGCCGTCGGCGACCAGGCCGTAGACCTCGCCCGCGCGGCCAAGCAGATCCTCGCGCGTCGCGACGTAGTGGACGAGCGTCGGGCGGGTCAGGAACGTCGAGCCCGCATTCAGGCGGGCGATCTCGACCGGCGGCACCGGGCCGCTCGCGGCGCCGTAGAGGACGAGCATGCCGCGAGGCTTCAGCGACGCGAGCGAGCGGTCGAAGGTCGACGCTCCGACGCCGTCGTAGACGACCTCGAACCGGTTTTCGGGCACGTCGTCGTAGCCGATCACCTCGTCGGCCCCGGCGCTCCGCGCGAGCTCGGCCTTGGCGCCCCCGGAGGTGGTGGCGGTCACGCGGCCCCCGCGCAGCTTCGCCAGCTGGAGAGTGAGGCGCCCGGCTCCCCCGGCGGCGGCGTGCACCAGCACCTCGTCCCCGTGCTGCACGGGGTACGTCGAGTGGGTCAGGTAGTGAGCGGTCATCCCCTGGAGGAGAGCGGCGCAGGCAACGTCGTCCCCGACGCCGTCCGGGACCGGAACCGCCCGGGCGGCCGGCACGATCGCCTGCTCCGCG
This sequence comes from Gaiellaceae bacterium, assembly GCA_036555585.1. Taxonomy (GTDB): domain Bacteria; phylum Actinomycetota; class Thermoleophilia; order Gaiellales; family Gaiellaceae; genus DATBLE01. Next base: position 35,574 of record DATBLE010000060.1, on the reverse strand, counting down.
TAGCTGCCCTGGGCGTTGTTCCAGGCGACCCGGTCGCCGACCGCGACGTCCACGACGCCCTCGCCGAGCGCGGCCACCCGGCCCATCCCCTCGATCCCGGCCACGAGCGGAGGCGGCGCGCCATATCCTCCGCGCCGCTCGTAGACGTCGCGGAAGTTGACACCGGCGACGACGACGTCGACGAGCAGCTCGCCGGGGGCAGGCTCGGGCGCGGGGACGTCCTGGAGCTCGAGCACCTCCGGCCCCCCGCTTCCGGTCACGACGATCGCACGCACCGGGCGAGCCTATCCGCCGGAAGCGTGCCGCGGAGAAAGTTCCAGAACCGTCACGGTCGCGGTCGAGACACGTTGCAGCTTCAGCGGTATCGTCGATTCCGAGGGCGGCGGGACCGGCTCCCCACCCTGGGTGGGGGTGTGGCTCGTAGGCTTGTCGAATGGACGCCGATCCGGTCGAGATCCGGGTGCTGGGCTGCCTGGTCGAGAAGCAGCGGACGACGCCCGATCAGTATCCGCTCTCGCTGAACGGGCTGCGCCTGGCCTGCAATCAGACGACGAGCCGCGACCCGGTCGTCGAGTACGACGAGCCGACCATCCGCACCGCCCTCGAAGCCCTGTCGCGCCGCGGCTGGGCGCGCCTGGCCAGCGGCGCCGGCAGTCGAGCGGTCAAGTACCGGCACCTGCTCGACGAGGCGCTCGCGCTCGACGCGGCCGAGCTCTCCCTGCTCGCGGTGCTGATGTTGCGCGGCCCGCAGACGGCCTCCGAGCTCCGTCAGCGCAGTGAGCGCCTGTACCGGTTCGGCCAGGGCGGAGTCGAGGAGACGCTCGCGCGGCTGATCGAGCGGGAGTACGTCGCCCGGCACCTCAATCGTCCCGGCGAGCGCGGCGAGCGCTTCGTGCAGCTGCTCGGCTCGGCTTCGGAGCCCGAACCGGCCGTCGTCGACTCGCCGACCGCGGAGACCGGGCTCGCCGCCCGGGTCGCCCGCCTCGAGGACGAGGTCGCGCGCCTACGGACGGCGCTCGACCGTCTCCAGGGCTAGGCCGCGGCGGGAAGGTCGTCCAGCTGGTCCTCGAGGACCTCGACGTCCTCTTCGACGAGCCGGTCGACGATCGCGTCGATCTCGGCACCGGAGCGACCGTCGCGGACGAGCTGCTCGATCAGCATCAGGTACTGCGCGTTCATGCTTCCAACGTAGCCCCGGCCCTCGTGTCGAGTGGGAACCGTTCCGGTGACCAGGTGGACAATGGTTACGCTCCCCGAGCCGTGTGCTTCGAGCTCGACTCCTCGCCGCCGATCCCCCCGATCGCCGGCGCCGCCGTGTCGCACGAGGACCTCGCGCTCGAGGCGGCCGACGGAAATCGCTTTGCGGCCTTCGCGGCCGCCCCCGACCAGCCGGCGACGACGGGCGTCGTCGTCCTCCCCGACGTCCGCGGCCTCTACCGCTTCTACGAAGAGTTGGCCCTGCGCTTCGCCGAGCGCGGGATCGCGGCGATCGCATTCGACTACTTCGGTCGCACGGCGGGCGTAGCCAAGCGCGACGACGACTTCTCGTACATGGAGCACGTGGAGCAGACCGACCCGGCGACGATCCAGCTCGACGTGGGGGCAGCGGTCGCCTGGCTCCGCGAACACGGCGTCGCGAGCGTCTACACGGTCGGCTTCTGCTTCGGCGGACGCCACTCGTGGCTCTCCACCGCGGGCGGGCACGACCTCGCCGGCGCCGTCGGCTTCTACGGCAGCCTCGGCTGGCGCGGCGATTGGCCCGGCCCGCTCGAGCGTGCAGCGGAGCTGAAGGGGCCGATCCTCGCACTCCAGGCGGGGGACGACGCCAACATCACCGCCGAGCAGAACGCGGCCTTCGACGAGGCGCTCACCGTTGCCGGCGTCGAGCACGAGATCGTCACGTACGAGGGCGCACCGCACTCGTTCTTCGACCGCAAGCAGGCCGACTTCGCGGAGGCATCCGAAGACGCCTGGAAGCGGGTGCTCGCGTTCGTCCGCGCCGGGTAGATCTCGTGCAGGAGCAGCTGCTCGCGTGGTTCGCCGAGCACGGGCGCGACCTGCCGTGGCGCCGGACGCGCGACCCGTACGCGGTCCTGGTCTCGGAGGTGATGCTCCAGCAGACGCAGGTCGCGCGCGTGGTGCCGCGGTATCTCGAGTGGCTCGAGCGCTGGCCCACCCCGGAGTCGCTCGCAGCCGCCTCGCCGGCCGACGCGATCCGGGCGTGGCAAGGGCTCGGGTACAACCGGCGCGGCCTGGCGCTCCACCGCGCCGCGCGGATCGTCGCCGAGCGGGGCTGGCCGGACGATCTGACCGAGCTGCCGGGCGTGGGGCCCTACACGGCGGCGGCGATCGGGAACTTCGCCTTCGGCCGCCCGGTGCTGCCGGTGGACGTCAACGTCGGCCGGGTGCTGTCGCGCACCGGGGCCGAGTTCGGCTCCGAGGTCGCCCAGGCGCTGTTCGACCTCGGTGCGACGGTCTGCCTGGCGCGCGTCCCCCGTTGCGGCGTCTGCCCGCTGGCCGGGGACTGTCCTTCAGCCGGCCGGCGCTACGAGGCGAGGCGGAAGCAGGGCCCGTTCGAGGGCTCGTTCAGGCAGCGGCGCGCGCGTCTCCTGCGCCTGGCCGCGGCGGAACCGCAGCCGGTCGGGCTCGATCCGGAGGCGGTCGACTCGCTCGTCGCCGACGGGCTGGTCGTGGTCGTCGGCGAGGTCGTTACGCTTCCGGCGTGACCCGCTACGACGAGCTGATCGCCGCGTTGCGAGCGGCTGCGCAGCCGGACCGTCCCGCTCCCCCGGACTTCGACGCCTACCTGGAGAAGGTGCGTACGGGTGCGTACACCGTGACCGACGCAGACGTCGAGGCGCTGAAGGAAGCCGGGCACTCGGAGGACGAGATCTTCGAGCAGACCGTCTCCGCCGCCGTCGGCGAAGGGCTTCTGCGACTGGAAGCCGGACTGCGGGCGATGGAATGAGGCTCGACGTCGTCGATCGCGGGCACGGCCCGGCCGAAGCGGCGATCCTGGATCAGATCCGGCAGGCGCGCGGTGTCGAGCCCGTCGGGGTGCTGAAGACGCTCTACTACCGGCCAGAGCTCTTCGGCCGCTCCTTCTCGGCCGCCCTCGACCTGGCGATGCGAGGCCCGTCCGACTGGTCGGCCGGCGAGCGTGAGCTGTTCGCCGCCTTCGTCTCGTCGCTGAACCAGTGCCCGTTCTGAACGGGCTCCCACGGCGCGGTCGCGTCGTATGCGCTCGGCGAGGAAGTCTGGAGGGCGGTCGAGGCCGACTGGCGGACCGCCCCGATCGACGAGCGGCTGCGCGCGATGCTCGGCTTCCTCGAAGGGCTGACGCTCCGCCCGGACGAGCTGCGGCCGGAGGACGCAGATGCCGTGCGGGCGACCGGAGTCTCCGACGCGGCGATCGTCGACGCCGTCCACGTCGCCGCCTTGTTCAACATGATCACGCGGCTGGCCGATTCGCTCGGCTGGGACGTGCCGGAGTGGGAGAGCTTTCTCGCGCGCGCCGACTCGATGCTCGCGACCGGCTACTCGCTCGAAGAGACGGCGTCGCGGCACCGCGGCGGCGGCACAGCTCCGACTACAGCCGCTTGACCAGCTCGTACTGGCGCAGCGTCACCTCGCCGCCGGCCGAACGGATCGCCGTCGCCACGCTGCCGCCCGCCGGGTAGTTCAGGGCCGACACCGTCCCCCTCGTTCGCAGCGCGGCGACGATCTCCGAGAGCCCACGGACTCCGCCCGCCGCCTGGAGCAGCGCGACGTTCGCCCCGCCGACGCGGTAGACCGCGGCGGCGTCCCCGGCGACGAGAGCGCCGAGCGCCGGCGTGCGCGCCGCGAGCCGGTCGACCGTCTCGTCCGCCCGCTGCCACGGCTCGGGCTCCACCCGCCACTCGCCGACCAGGGCGCGCGCCGCGTCGACGGGCACCTCGGCCGCCGCTCCGCCCTCGTCGTGCCGGCCCAGGGACAGCACCTCGAGCTCGCGCACGCGTTCGAACCCGAGCTTCTCGTAGAGCCGCAGGGCAGGCGTGTTCTCGACGATCACCTCGAGCCGCATCTCCTGCGCGCCGGCCTCGCGCGCCCGCCCCAGGAGCGCTCGCGTCAGCTGCTCGCCCACGCCGGCTCGCCGGCGCGCCTTCGCCACGCCGACGCCGCCGAGCCAGGTCAGCCTGCCGCGGAGCCCGATGTTCGCGAGGCCGATCGGCTCGTCGCCGTCGACCGCGACCAGCGACCGGGGCAGGTCGATGTCGAAGACCTCCACCATGTACCGGACCGTCTCCTCGTCGACCGAGAAGGGCACGAAGTAGCCCTCGTAGCCTGCCGTGAAGATCTCGGCGAGCCGCGGGAACGGGTACTCCGTCGAGGGAACCAGCGCGACCGCCACGGCGGGATGTTCGCATGCCGGTTCCTAGCCCACGTGGATGCGGGCGACGCGGTTCGCCCCGGTTGAGGGCACCCAGACGTCGCCGAACCCCGGCGCCGCCGGGAACACCTTCGGGCCGACCCTGTACGTCGCGATCACCTTGTTCGTCCGCTGGTCGATCCGGCTGACCGTCCCGTCCCAGTTGTTCGGCACGAACACGCTGCCGTCGCTCCCGAACGCGGGATTGCTCGGACCGCCCCCGACCTTCACGCGCGCAACCGGCTTCAACGTCTTCGGGCTCAGCCGTACCGCATAGAGGTTGGCGCTCGAGGTGACCCAGATCGACGTCGCCGAGACGGCGACCGAGTCCGGCTGGGCCAATCCGGTCGGGATCGCCCGCGCCTTGTTCGTCGCCGGGTCGACGCGATAGATGCTGGAGCCGGCGTTCTCGCCGACCCAGATCGCATCGAGCCCGTAGCGAACCTGGCGAGGCGCTCTGCCGACCTTGATCGCGGCGACGATCTTGCGCGTGGCGGGATCGATCCGGCTGACCGTCCCGTCGAACTCGCTCGTCGCCCAGACGGAGCCCGCGCCGAACTCGACGTCCCACACGCTGGGCCCGATCAGGATGCGCGTCGTCACCTGGAGGGTCCGCGGGTCGACCCGCTCCACCGAATCGGTGCCGTAGCCGTCGATCCAGAGTGCGTCGTCGCTCGCAGCAACGCCACACGGCCCCTTGCCGACCTTGGCGAGCCCCGTGACCCTGTTCGTCGCGGGATCGACGCGGGCGACCGTATTGTCGCCGGCGTTGCTCACCCACATCGACCCGAAGCCGGCGTTCTCGCTGCACGGGGCCGTCCCGGTCGGGATCCGAGCGACGATTCGGGCAACGTCGAGCGGCGGCGGCGCAGCGGCAGATGCGACTCCGCCCACGGCAACGGTCAGAATGGCGAGCATGGCGATCCGAGTGAGCACGCGACCCTCCTGAGTAGTACGACTTCGCAGCAATATACTGCGATCTCGTAATTCATGCCAACCCAGCCACCCACTCGAGGCCGCAACGTCCTCTTCCGGCTCTTCATCCTCGGCCAGCTTGCGGACGATCTGCTCGGACGGGCCATGAAGGGCGTCAAGGTTCGACCGAACGACTTCGCGGTGCTCAGCGCGATCAGGGCCTTCCAGCCGATCACGCCCTCGCGGCTGGCCGCTCTCCTCGGCATGCCGCCGACGACGCTCTCGTCGTACCTGCGCCGTCTGGAGGCGCGCCGCCTGGTCCGCCGCAGGCCCAACCCCGAGGACGGCCGCTCCTCGCTGCTCGAAGTGACGAAGCCCGGCGACAGGCACACGGTCAGCGCCTTCCCGGCGCTCCAGGGATCGGTCGCACGGGTGCACGAGCGGCTCGACTACTCGCCGCGAGAGCTCGATCTCGCCCTCGACCGGCTCGAGGACGCAATGCGAAAGGTGCTGTCTAGGCCCGACGAATCAATGCAACGGCCAGCGCAGCGAGCCCGTCGCCGCGGCCGGTGAACCCGAGCCCGTCGGTGGTGGTCGCCCGGACGGCGATCCGATCGTCCGGAACGCCGAGCGCGGCGGAGAGGGCGGTGCGCATCCGATCGCGGATCGGCGCCAGTCGCGGCTCCTGGCCGATGAAGACGCAGTCGGCGTTGACGAGCTGCCAACCGGCGGCGCGGACGCGCGTGCCCACGTCCTCGAGCAGAACGAGCGACGAGACGCCGGCGGGCGTGCTGCCGTCCGACGGAAACAGCGAGCCGATGTCGTCCATGTTCGCCGCGCCCAGGACCGCGTCGATCAGGGCGTGCGTGATCACGTCCCCGTCCGAGTGACCCGACAGCCCACGCGGGCTCTCGAGGCGCACCCCGCCGAGAACGAGCGGAACCCCGTCCTCGAGGGCATGCGCGTCGACGCCGAGACCGATCCGAAGCTCCCCGTCGCCCGTCACGGGCTCCCTTCTTCCATAGCCCCACCCGGGGAGGGGTTGTGGGTTGTCCACCCGCCTCCCGCGGCCGATCCTACCGGCCGAGGTCGCGCGTGTCCGTGACCGGAACGCGCCGGATGAGCGCCGTTTCTCCCACAGGGCCGGGCGGTCACCCGAGCGGCTCCTGACGAGGACGCCGTCCGTCGAACACCGTCACCGTGTCGTAGCCTGCCGCTCGAGCGTGCTCGACCGCACGATCGAGGTCGCGGCCGACGTTCTGGGGTACGTGCGCGTCGGAGGCGAGCGTGATCGGCAGCCCCACCGCCTCCAGGAACCCGATATCGGGATAGAGCTCGCCGACCGGCTTGTACAGGCCATTGGTGGAGATCTCGAGCGCGACGCCGGTCAGCGCGGGATACTCGATCGGTTCCGGCCGGCGGCCGAAGATCTTCGCCAGATCCGGGTGCGCGAGCACGTCGACGTGTCCCGATCCGGCCAGCTCGGCGAGGGCGCCGAAGTACCGCTGCCACACCTCCTCGACGGACACGAAAGCCCAGAGGCCGGGCTCCTGGTCGATCGCGAGCCCGTCGACCCAGTGCACCGAGCCGAGCAGGAAGTCCCACGGGTAGGGCTCGAGGAGCGATGCGAGCTCGTCCTGCCGATCGCCGACGTAGTCCACTTCGAGCCCGAGCTTGACGGGCATTCCCTGACGTTTCGCCTCGAGCACCGCGTCCACGTAGGCGTCCAGGTCGTACACGCAGCGCTCGGTCTGGTACTCGAGCGTCCACAGCGGCCCGGTCTGGTTGAAGTAGTAGACGTGCTCGGTGAAGCCGATCTCGTCGACGCCGCGCGCCGCCGCGACCTCGACGAAGCGCTCGACCGCCTCGAACGCGTGCTCGATGCGCTCCTCCGGATCGCGCAGGTGCATGTGGTAGTCGACGATCACGCCGGCTCGGCGGCCTCGAGCCAGGACTCGACCAGGGCGAGATCGTCCGCCGTCGTCACCTTGAGCAGTCGCGGGTCCCCCTCCACCACCTTCACCCGGCCGCCGCGGGCTTCGACCAGCGACGAGCAATCGGTCGCCTCTCCGCCGTCGACGACCGCAGCGCGCAGCACCGACGCGACGAAAGCTTGCGGAGTCTGGACGGCGGCGAGCTCCGCGCGCGGCAGCGTCTCGACGACGGCGCCTTCGCGCAGCCGCTTGACCGTGTCCGCCGGCGGCAGTCCGGGGACGGCCCCGTCCCAGCCCTCCCCGAGCGCGCCCAGCAGGCGCTCGACCACCGCGTCTGGGACGAGCGGCCGGGCCGCGTCGTGGACGAGGATCGCCGCTGCGTCGTCGGCGACCTCGCCGACGCCGATCCGGACGGATGCCGAGCGGGAGTCGCCGCCGGCGACGGAGGCAACCACCTTCCCGCAGCCGAGCTCCTCGGCGAGCAGGATCACCGGCTCCTCCCAGCCTGGAGGCGCAACCACGACGATCGCGTCGATCCAGGCGGACGCGTCGAGCCGCTCGAGGCTCTCGGCCAGGAGCGGCCGGCCGCGGAGCTGCGCGAAAGCCTTGGGCCGATTCCCGTCCAGCCGCTCGCCGCGGCCGGCGGCGGCGAGCACGGCCCAGACGGACACCGGCCTCCGGGGCGGGCGCTAGGCGCTCGCGCCCGCGGTCGCCTTCGCGGTCTTCTTCTTGCCGTTCGCGACGGTGGAGAGAACCTCGTCCAGCCAGACCCCGGCCTCGTCCTCGTCCATCGCCTTGGCGTACATGAGCTCGCTGGCGAGGATCTTCTTCGCCTTCACGAACATCTGCTTCTCGCCCGTCGACAGGCCCTTCTCGTGGTCGCGCAGCGACAGGTTGCGAACGACCTCGGCCAACTCGAAGATGTCGCCCGTCTTCATCTTGTCGCGGTTGTGCTTGAAGCGGCGGTTCCAGTTCTTCGGCATCGTGGTGCCGGAGCCCTGGAGGGCCTTCAGCACCTTCTCGACCATCTGCTCGTCGATCACGCGGCGCAGGCCCACCTTCTCCGCGTTCTCGCACGGCACGTTCACGGTCATGTCGTTGTGGAGGATCTTGATCGTCAGGTAATCGCGCTTCTGGCCCAGCACCTCGCGCTGCTCCTTCTTCACGACAGTGCCTGCCCCGTGGTGTGGATACACCACCTTGTCGCCGACCTTGAACAAGCTGACTCCCCTTTCGAAGCTCCGTAGTCGCCAAGACGCCGGCGGGTCTGACATCCGCCGGCGAACTGCCACCAGTGTAGCTCAAACGGCTTGAAAACGCCAAGTTTCCAGGGCTTTTAACGCCCTCTTCACAAGAAATCCCTGCTCAGAGGCGTCTAGTCGCGGTGGGCCGCGGCCTCTCCGAGAGCGAGCCCGAGCGCCTGCACGGCGCTGCCGGCCTCGATCACGGCGACCCCGCGCACGCGCGAGGTGCCCCGGGGCGCCAGCACGGCCGTCAACCCGAGCTTGGCGCACTCCTCGAGCCGGCGCTCGGCCTGCGCGGCCGCGCGGAGACGGCCTGTGAGCCCGAGCTCTCCGAAGGCGGCGAGCCCGTCCTGCACGGGAGCGCCCTTCGTCGCCGACGCGATCGCGAGCGCGATCGCGAGGTCGGCGCCCGGCTCGTCGATGCGCACCCCGCCCGCGACGTTGACGAACACGTCGGCGCCCCCGAGCGCGAGCCGCGCGTGCCGGCCGAGCACCGCGACGATCATCGCCAGCCGCTTCGGGTCGACGCCCGTCGCCACCCGGCGCGGCATGGCCAGGTCGGTCGGCGAGACGAGCGCCTGGATCTCGAGCAGGATCGGCCGCGTGCCCTCGAGCGCGCAGGCGACGGCCGCACCCACCTCGCCGGGCTCGCTGCGCCCGAACAGCTCCGACGGATCGGGAACGCCGACGAGCCCGGTGCCGGTCATCTCGAAGACCCCGATCTCGTTCGTCGAGCCGAACCGGTTCTTCGCCGCGCGCAGGACCCTGTGGGCGCGATAACGGTCGCCCTCGAACTGGAGCACGCAGTCGACGAGATGCTCGAGCACGCGCGGGCCGGCAACCGCGCCGTCTTTCGTCACGTGCCCGACGAGGAAGGCGGCGACGCCGCTCTCCTTCGCCACCCGCAGCAGGCGGGCGGCGGCCTCCCGGACCTGGGCGACCGAGCCGGGCGCGGACGCGAGCTCGCTCGCGTAGAGGGTCTGCACGGAGTCGATCACGCAGACGTCCGGCCGCTCGCGCTCGAGCGTGGCACAGACGGTCTCCAGCTCGGTCTCGGCGAGGATCTCGATCGTGCCGGGTCCTCCAAGGCGATCGGCACGGAGCTTCACCTGCGCCCTCGACTCCTCGCCGGTGACGAGGAGCGCGCGGCGGCCCGAGCCTGCGATCGCCCGGAGCGCCATCAGCAGGAGCGTCGACTTGCCAACGCCGGGCTCGCCGCCGACGAGCACGAGCGACGCCGGCACCAGCCCGCCGCCGAGGACGCGGTCGAGCTCGGGCACTCCGGTGGGGATGCGGTCGGCCTCCTCGGCCTCGACCTCGACCAGCCGTAGCGTCGGCCTGGCCGCCGCGCCGGGCGCCGCGCCTCCCGTGATCTTCGCCTCCTCGACCAGCGTCCCGAACTCGCCGCAGCCGGGGCAGCGGCCGAGCCAGCGTCCGGACGAGTAGCCGCACTCGGGGCAGGAGAAGACGGATGCGGCAGCCTTGGCCACGAGGCCAGTCTAGGGATGGGGCCCGACGCGAACTGTGACGAGACAGGGACAGGCTCTTCAGCCTGTCCCTGCAGTCGGCCGTGGTGGGCGCTTCGAAGGGCAGGGTCAGGCTGAAGCCTGACCCTCGATCACTCCGGCGCGTTCGGGTCTTCGCTCGAGGCGAGCGTGAGCGAGCCCTCCTTCGCCTCCTCGAAGTGGCGCTCCTGGATCGGCTTCGCCCAGGCGGCGAGGGTCGACGTGCGAGCGTCGCGGGCCCGCTGCGCGAGCACCTCGACGATCGACCAGTGCCCGGCCTCCCCCGCCTCTGCCATGGTCAGGAACTCGAACCCGTCGAGCGCGTCGGCGTCGCTGCCCAGGTAGGTCTGCATCATCTCCGTTGCCTCCCGCTTGACCTCGCGGGCCTTCTCCAGGATCGCCGTCTTCTTGCCGTCGAACTCCTCTGCCCGCTCGAGGCAGCGCTCCTCGGTCTCCGCGGCTTCCTGCCGCATCCGCTCGAGCGTGCGCACCAGATCGTCCTCGCCTTCCTCCTCGACGAGCTTCGCGATCTTCTCGGTCGCACCCTGCGCGGCCATCGCCAGCCCCATCACTTCCCCGAGCTTGCTCTCGAGGACGGTCAACTCCGCCATGCCGGACTCCTCTCGTCGTGGACGAGGGAGCGGATACCCGCTGGCGCCAGGGCGTAACGCCGGTGTCAGTCGACCGGGTGGTCGGCGTCGCCGGCGGCCCGATCGTCGGGCTCGTCGGAGGCGTCGCCGGCCGGGACGGCGACGGGCTCGCGCTCCTCGCCGGGGATGATCGAGATGTCGACCTCGTCGTCGCCCTTGCGGTCGACCATGATCGTCGAGCCGGGCGTGAGCTCGGCGCCGAGGACGAAGTCGGCGAGCGGGTCCTCGATGTGCCGCTGGATGGCGCGGCGCAGCGGCCGGGCGCCCATCGCCGGGTCGTAGCCCTTCTCGACGAGCATCTCCTTCGCGTCGTCGGTGAGCTCGATCGACGCCTCGTGCAGCGCCATCTGCTCGCGCAGCCGCTTGAGCAGCAGGTCGACGATCGTCTTGATCTCGTCCTTGGACAGCTTGTGGAAGACGATCACCTCGTCGATCCGGTTCAGCAGCTCGGGGCGGAAGACGCGCTTGAGCTCGCCCATCACGCGGTCCTTCATGTCCTCGTACGAGAGGCCGCTCTCGTCGCCGATCGAGAAGCCCAGCGACTGGTTCTTCGAGATCGACGCGGCGCCGATGTTCGAGGTCATGATCACGATCGTGTTCCGGAAGTCGACCTTCCGGCCCTGCGCGTCGGTCAGCTTCCCGTCCTCCAGGATCTGCAGGAGGATGTTGAACACGTCCGGGTGCGCCTTCTCGATCTCGTCGAGCAGGACGACCGAGTACGGCTTGCGCCGCACGGCCTCGGTGAGCTGGCCGCCCTCGTCGTAGCCGATGTAGCCGGGCGGCGAGCCGACGAGCCGCGAGACCGAGTGCTTCTCCATGTACTCGGACATGTCGACCTGGATCAGCGCATCCTCGTCGCCGAACAGGAACTCGGCCAGCGTGCGCGCCAGCTCGGTCTTCCCCACGCCGGAAGGCCCGAGGAAGATGAACGAGCCGGTCGGGCGCTTCGGGTCCTTGATCCCGGCGCGCGCGCGGCGGATCGACTTGGACACGGCGACGATCGCCTCGTGCTGGCCGATCACCCGCTTGTGCAGCTCGTCCTCCATCCGGATCAGCTTCTGCGTCTCGGCCTCGGTCAGCTTGAAGACCGGGATGCCCGTCCACATGGAGACGATGTCGGCGATCTCCTCCTCGCCGATCTCCGGCTGCTGCTCGTTCTCCTCGTCGCGCCAGGACTCCTCGAGCTCGCGCTTCTTCTGCGAGAGCTTGCGCTCCTTGTCGCGAAGGGACGCCGCCTTCTCGAACTCCTGGTTCTCGATCGCGTCTTCCTTGTCCTTGCGGACCTTCTCGATCTCCTCCTCGAGCTCGCGGTAGCGCGGCGGCGCGGTCATCGTCTTGATCCGCATCCGCGACGCGGCCTCGTCGACGAGGTCGATCGCCTTGTCGGGCAGGTGCCGGTCCTGGATATAGCGGTCGGCGAGCGCAGCGGCGGCGTGCAGGGCCTCGTCCGTGATCTTGCAGCGGTGGTGGGCCTCGTAGCGGTCGCGCAGCCCGCGCAGGATCTGAACGGTGTCGTCGACCGACGGCTCCTCGACCCGCACCTGCTGGAAGCGCCGCTCCAGCGCGGCGTCGCGCTCGAGGTACTTGCGGTACTCGTCCAGCGTGGTGGCGCCGATCGTCTGCAGCTCGCCGCGGGCCAGGGCGGGCTTGAGGATCGAGGCGGCGTCGATCGCTCCCTCGGCCGCGCCGGCGCCGACGAGGTTGTGGAGCTCGTCGATGAACAGGATGATGTCGCCCCGCTGCTGGATCTCCTTCATCACCTTCTTCAGGCGCTCCTCGAACTCGCCGCGGTACTTCGAGCCGGCGACGAGCGCGGCCAGGTCGAGGCTGTAGATCTGCTTGCCCTTCAGCAGCTCGGGCACCTGGTTGGAGCCGATGCGCTGGGCCAGGCCCTCGACGATCGCGGTCTTGCCGACCCCCGGCTCGCCGATCAGCACGGGGTTGTTCTTCTGGCGGCGTGAGAGGATCTGCATGATCCGCTCGATCTCGGTCTGCCGCCCGACGACGGGGTCGAGCTTGCCCTCCGCGGCCTGCTTGGTGAAGTTGCGGCCGAACTGGTCGAGCAGCTTCGAGCTCTTCGACTTCTCGGCGGCGCCGCCCGGCGAGCCGCCCTGGCGGCGCCCCGGGCCGGAGAGCATCCGGATGATCTCGTTGCGGATCTTCTCGGCGTCGGCGTCGAAGTCGAGCAGGATGCGCGCGGCGACGCCCTCGTTCTCGCGGACGAGGCCGAGCAGGATGTGCTCGGTGCCGATGTAGTTGTGGCCGAGGCTGAGCGCTTCGCGCAGCGCCAGCTCGAGCACCTTCTTCGCGCGCGGCGTGAACGGGATCTGGCCGGTCGTGACCTCGTCGCCCTGGCCGACGATGCGGGCGACCTGGGCCCGCACTTCCTCGACGGTGATGTCGAGGGACTCGAGGACGCGCGCGGCGAGTCCTTCCTCTTCGCGCAGCAAGCCGAGCAGGATGTGCTCGGTGCCGATGTAGTTGTGCTTCAGCGCGCGCGCCTCGTCCTGGGCGAGGACGACGACCTGGCGCGCTCTCTCTGTGAACCGTTCGAACACTGGGAAGGGCATTGTACCCAAGGGGGTGGCTCGCCCCGAGCTTCCCGACTGACCCGAATGAGTCATGTGGGCGAGGGCCGTTCGGTCAGAATCAAGCCGTGCGCGTCTCCGCCAAGGCCGACTACGCGCTGCGGGCCTGCATCGAGCTGGCCGCCGCCGAGGGCGACGGCCACGTCAAGGGGGAGCGGATCGCCCAGGCCCAGGAGGTGCCGCTCAAGTTCCTGGAGAACATCCTCGGCGACCTCCGGCACGCGGGGCTGGTCCGCAGCCAGCGCGGCGCCGAAGGCGGCTACTGGCTCGCCAGGCCCGCCGCCGAGATCACGCTGGCCGACGTGATCCGGGCGGTCGAGGGGCCGCTGGCGAACGTCCGCGGCGTCCGGCCGGACTCGCTCTCCTACCAGGGCAGCGCCGAGCCGCTTCGGGAGGTGTGGATCGCCCTGCGGGCCAGCCTGCGCTCCGTGCTGGAGGCAGTCACCCTCGCCGACGTCGCCGGCGGGGCGCTGCCGGCCGTCGTGCGCGACCTGGTCGCCGACCCCGAGGCCTGGGCGCCGCACCCCTGATCAGGTCGCGAACGTGGTCTGCCGTGTCGGCCTGACGTAGACGATCTGGCCCGGGCCGAGCTCCAGCGCCTCGGCCTGGTCGCGGGTCAGCTGAGCGCCGAGCTGCTCACCGTCGTCCCGGACGAGCTCGAGGCGCACGTCGAAGCCCAGCTGGACGAGGCGGACGATCATCGCCTCCCGCGTCGTCCCGTTCGGCTCGAGGCTCACCTCGAGGTCGTGCGGCCGCACGAACGCGTCGCCTAGCCGGTTCACGGCGCCGACGAACCCCATGACGAACTCGTTGGCCGGCCGCTCGTAGAGCTCGATCGGGCCGGCGACCTGCTCGATCCGGCCGTGGTTCATCACCGCGACCGTCTCCGCCACCTCCATCGCCTCCTCCTGGTCGTGCGTGACGATCACGGTGGTCGTATGCGTCTCGTCGTGGAGCCGCCGCAGCCAGAGCCGCAGCTCCTTGCGCACCCGCGCGTCCAGCGCGCCGAAGGGCTCGTCGAGCAGGAGCACCTTCGGCTCGACCGCGAGCGCGCGCGCCAGCCCCATCCGCTGCCGCTGGCCGCCCGAGAGCTGCGACGGGTAGCGCCTCGCCATCCCGTCCAGCTGCACGAGCTCGAGCAGCCCCGCCACCCGCTCCCCGATCTCCGTGCGCGGCCGGCGGCGGACCTTCAGCCCGAAGGCGACGTTCTCGAAGACGGTCATGTGCTTGAAGGCCGCGTAGTGCTGGAAGACGAAGCCGATCCCCCGCTCCTGCGGGGACGTCGCGGTGACGTCCTCGTCGGCGATGCGCACGGTGCCGGCATCCGGCCGCTCGAGCCCCGCGACGACGCGCAGCAGGGTCGACTTCCCGCTCCCGCTCGGGCCGAGCAGCGCGACCAGCGAGCCGGTCGGCACCTCGAGGGAGACGTCGTCCAGCGCGACGAAGTCGCCGAAGCGCTTGGAGATGCTCTGGATCGAGATCGACATCAGGCCTTTCCCTCCCGTGGACGGACGAGGATCATGGTCACGAGCACGAGGACCGCCACCACGGCGAGCATCACCGAGACCGCGTAGGCGCCCTGCTGGTCGAAGTTCTCGTACGACTCCTGGACCTGCAGCGTGGCGGTCAGCTTGTAGCCGTGGACGACCGCGACCGCGCCGTACTCGCCGAGGCAGCGCGCGGTGGTCAACACGACGCCGTAGATCACCGCCCACCGGATCGACGGCAGCGTGATCCGGCGAAACGTCTGCCAGCCCGAGGCGCCGAGCGTGCGCGCAGCCTGCTCCTGGTCGTCGCCGATCTCCCGGAGGGTCGGCACCACCTCCCGGGCGACGAAGGGCAGCGAGACGAACATCGTGGCGAGGACCATCGCCGGGAGCGCGAACAGGATCTGGACGCCGTGGCTCTCGAACACGTCGTAGAACCAGCCGCCGCGGCCGTAGAGGATGAAGAGCGCCACGCCCACGACCACCGGCGACACCGCGAGCGGCAGGTCGATGAAGGCGTTCACGACCCCCTTCCCCGGGAAGCGGCGGCGGACGATCGCCAGCGCGACGACGATGCCGAACACCGTGTTCAGCGGCACCGCGATCGCGCCGATCAGCAGCGTGTTGCCGAAGGCCGTTCGCGTCGCCGGTGCGGTGACGGCGTCCCAGAACGGGCCGAAGCCGTGCTCGAACGTCTTCCAGAAGATCATCGCGAGGGGCCCGAGCAGCACGACCGCCAGGTAAGCCAGCGCAACGGCCCGCGGCCCCCACCTACGCATGCTCGTGCCTCGTCGCGAGCCGCCGGATCCCGCCGACGAGCAGCAGGATCGCGAAGGAGACGAGCAGGAGCACGACGGCGACCGCCGCCGCGCCGGCCCGGTTGCCCGAGTGCACCTGGTTGAGGACGTAGACGGAGGCGACCTCGGTGCGGAACGGGTTGTTCCCGGAGATCAGCACGACGGAGCCGATCTCGCCGACTGCCCGGGCGAAAGCCAGCGCGATCCCGGACAGGATCCCGGGCAGGATGTTCGGCAGGACGACGCGCCGGAACGTGGTCAGCTCCGACGCGCCCAGCGAGCGCGCCGCCTCCTCCATCTCGCCGTCCAGCTCGATCAGCACCGGCTGCACCGTGCGGACGACGAACGGCAGCGTCACGAAGAGCAGGGCCATGAAGATCGCCCACCGCGTGAAGGCAAGGTGGACGCCGACGGGCGAGCGCGGGCTGTAGAGGGTCAGCAGCACCAGCCCGGCGACGATCGTCGGCAGCGCGAACGGCAGGTCGATCACGCTGTTCACGACCCCCTGCCCCGGGAACCGGTCGCGCACGAGCACCCAGGCGGTGACCGTGCCGAAGACGGCGTTCACGAGGGCGGCGAGGATCGCGACCACCACGCTCAGCTTCAGCGCGGCGACCGCCTCGGGGTTGGACACGGCCGACCGGAACGCGGCCCATCCGCCCTCGCTCGACGCGACGACCACGGCCGCGAGCGGCAGCACCACGACCAGCGAGAGGTAGCCGGTGACGAAGCCGAGGGAGAGAGCGGTGCTCGCCCGCTCCCTCGGCCAGCCCGGGCTGCGGGGGGCCGCAGCAGCAGGCGCGGCACTAGCCAGAGGTCGGCCCTCCGACCGAGCGCTCGATCCCGACCATCAGGCCGTTCGTCCCGAACCACTTCCTGTCCACCGCGCGCCAGCCGCCGAAGATCGGATCGCCGATCTTCGAGATGCCCGGCCGGGCCGGGTACGTCTCGGCGTAGCGCTTCGCGACCGCGGGGTTGACCGGCCGCCAGCCGTACTGCCCGAACAGGTCCTGCGCGACCGGGCCCTTCGTGAAGCGGACGAACCTGTCGGCGAGCTCCTTGTTCGAGCTCGACTTCAGGACCGCGATCGGCAGCTCGATCAGCATCGTCTGGCGCGGGATCACGTACTGGATGTCCGTCCCGGCCGCGCGCGAGGCGAGCGCCTCGCTCTCGTACGTCAGGAGGACGTCGCCCTTGCCCGACAGGAACGTGTTGGTCGCGTTCCGCCCCGAGCTGTCCTGGGCGACCACGTGTCCGAACAGCTGCTTCACGTACGCGACGGCCTGCTTGTCGGTCTTGCCGAGCCGCCGTTGCGCGCCGTACGCGGCCATGATGTTCCACTTGGCCGAGCCGGAGCTGAAGGGGTTCGGGGTGACCACCTGCACGCCGGGCCTGACCAGGTCGGCCCAGCCCCTGATGTGCTTCGGGTTCCCGTTCCGGACGGCGAAGACGACCACCGTGTCGGCTTCGATCCCCCTGTACGCCTGCCTGACCCAGTTGCGGTCGACGAGCCCCGCGTCGACGAGGATGTTCACGTCGTCGCCGGTCGAGAGGAAGACGAGGTCGGCCTTCAGCCCCGCCGCGACCGCCCGCGCCTGGTCGGTCGAGGCAGCGTAGGACTGCATGAAGGAGACGCCCTTGCCGTCGGGGGTCTGCTGCCAGGCCTGGATGATCTTCCCGTAGACGGTCCTCGGAGTCGAGTAGGCGACGATCGACAGGCTCCCGTCCTTCCGCGCTGCGCCGGCGATCGTCGCAGTCGCCAGGGCGAGCGGCAGCATGACAAAAGCAAGAGCGATCCGTCTCATTGGTTCTCCTTATCAGTCGACTTTCTCTACAAGCTTGATGGAAATTATGCGCAGGGCCTCCCCGCGTCAAGGCCGAAGCGCCAGTTCCGGGCAAAAGGCCAGGTCGCGCCCTCCGGTGGTGTAGCTCCGGCCACACGGGGAAGGACTCGAAGGCGGCGGGAGCTTTCCGAGCAGCCCCTGCCGTGGCCGGCAAGGGCCGTTCGGGGCCTGCGCTAGGCTTGCTACCCGTGAAGGGACGGGCGCTCGTCACCGGTGGGGCAGGCTTCATCGGGTCGCACCTCTGCGAGCGGCTGCTCGACGACGGCTGGGAGGTCTACGCGCTCGACGACCTCTCGACCGGCTCGACGCGCAACGTCGAGCAGCTGATGCCGCGCGCCGACTTCCACCTGGTCGTCGAGTCGGTGCTCAAGGCGGCGGTCGTGAACGAGCTCGTTCACAAGTGCGACGTCGTCTACCACCTCGCCGCGGCGGTCGGCCCGCGCCTGATCGTCGAGCGCCCCGTGCACACGATCGTCACCAACCTCGAGGGGTCGGAGATCGTCCTCGACCACTGCGCCCGGTTCGGCAAGCGCGTCCTGGTCGCCTCGACGTCGGAGGTGTACGGCGACCACCGCACCGAGGAGCCGCTGCGCGAGGACGCGCGCCGCGTGTACGGGCCGACGACGCAGAAGCGCTGGCTCTACGCCGACTCGAAGGCGATGGACGAGTACCTCGCGCTCGCCTACCGGCAGGAACGCGGGCTCGACTTCGTCATCGCCCGCCTGTTCAACACCGTCGGCCCCCGGCAGAGCGGCCAGTACGGGATGGTCGTGGCGCGCTTCGTCCGGGCCGCGGTCGCCGGCACGGCCCTGGAGGTGCACGGCGACGGCAGCCAGACACGGACCTTCTGCCACGTGCAGGACACGATCGCGGCGCTCCACGGCCTGATGAGCGACTCGTCGACCTCGGGCGAGATCTTCAACGTCGGCTCCCGAAACTGGATCTCGATCCTCGACCTCGCCCGGCGGGTCCTCGAGCTGACCGGCTCGAAGTCCGAGCTGGTCTACGTGCCCTACGAGCAGGTCTACGGGCTGGGAATCGACGACATGCTCCACCGGGTGCCCGCCATCGAGAAGATCGGGGCTGCGATCGGCTGGGCGCCCGATCGCACGCTCGACGAGATCCTCGCCGACGTGATCGCCTTCACCCGCGCGGAGCTCGCGACCGTCTAGGACGGCTCGCGGCCGGCGGCTCTGCCGCGCAGCCGGGCTCGCAGGCCTACTCGGAGAGCCTGAACGGCGCGAGCAGCGTGCGCCCGATGATCTTCAGGTCGAGCCAGGGGGACGCGTTGTCGATGTAGAAGTTGTCCCACTCGACCCGGTCCGAGAGCGAGGTGCGACCGCGCAGCCCGTTCACCTGCGCCCAGCCCGTGATCCCGGCCTTCACGCGATGGCGGTCGAAGTAGCGGTGCACGTGCTCCTCGAACAGCTCGACGAACTCCGGCCGCTCGGGCCGCGGGCCGACCAGCGACATCTCTCCGCGGAGCACGTTCAAGAGTTGTGGCAGCTCGTCCAGCGACGTCGCACGCAGGAAGGCGCCCACGCGCGTGACCCGGTCCGGAGCTTCGGCCGAACCGCCGGGAGCGGTGTCGTCGGGCAGGTCGAGGGCTCCGCTCGCGCGCCCGTTACCGGGCCGCATCGACCTGAACTTCAGCATGTCGAACTCGCGGCCGTCGCAGCCGACGCGGCGCTGGCGGAACAGGATCGGACGGCCCAGCGAGACTCTCACCGCGACCGCGCACACCGCCATCAGCGGAGCGAAGACGACCAGCAGCAGCGCGGCGACGACCCTGTCGGTCGTGTACTTGAGCGCGAAGCGCCAGCCGCGCGGATCGGACGGGTGCGAGGTCACGAGCGGAAGCCCGCCGAGGTGCTCGACCGTCAGCCGCTCGGTCGCCTTCTCGAACAACCGGGGCACGAGGGCGACCTCGATCCCGAGCTCCTCGCACCGCGACACCATCCGCAGCAGGACCTCGCTGGGGGCGGTGGAGAAGGTGACGATCACCTGGCCGACGTGGTGAGCGGCGACGACACGGTCGAGGTCCCAGCTCGCGCCGAGCACCGGCAACCCGAGCCTGCCGCCCTCGTCCATCGGCTCCTTGTCCAGGTAGCCCACCGGCAGGAGCCCCAGCCCGGGGTTGTCGAGCAGGCGCTTCGCTGTCAGCTGACCGACCCGTCCCGCGCCGACGATCAGGGTGGGGACGAGCGCCGTGCCGCGGCGGCGCGCCCGGACATGGCAGACGTCGAGCAGGATCCGGCCGCAGCCGAGGAGCGCGGCAGCGGCGACGGCCAGCCGGACGGTCGTGCTTCCGGAGTCGCCGTCGGCTGCCAGCAGGACGCGCGCGGTGACGACGGTCCCGACCGCGACGGCGATCGCAGCCGCCGTCTCCCTCAGCGTGTCGAGGTTGTCGAGCGTGACCTTCCGGGCATAGCGGCCGCGGATCCAGGAGAAGGACGCGACGGCGGCGCCGAATGCGGCCGGCCACAGCGCCCGAGCCGCCGGCGCGCTCTCGCCGGAGAGCAGATCGGCGACCGCGACGGCGACCCCGAGCAGCGCCAGGTCGAGCACGACGCGTGCGCGGCGCCAGAATCGGTCCCGAGGCGCGGCGGTCCCGCGGGGAACCGCCGGCTCGCCGCTCCTCGCCGGGCGGGAGCGGACAGAGGCGGCTGATCTCGTTTCGAGGGTGACTGACACGGCGGAGTTGGGGCCGGCGTTCGCGGTCGGTCGCCGCCAGCTCTCCCTCTGAGTAAGGAAGATCGCGGGCGTCTCTTCAATCCCCCGGTCGAGGGAGGCTTCCGGCAGCCGGCGAGCGCTCGTCCTGGAAGCCAGGTACAAGCTGAGTGATGGCCAGCGCCAGCGCCCGCGAGCCGATGCAGCCGGAGACCGGTGGGCACGAGACCACCGGTGCATCGGTCCTCCGCGGCGGCGTGTGGCTCGCGACGAGCCAGAACCTCCCGCAGCTGTACACGCTCGCCCTGTCGGTGATCGCCGCACGCTTCCTCGGGCCGGACCAGATGGGCCGTCAGAGCTACATCGCGTTCGTCGCCCTCGCCGTGACGATGGTGCTGACGAGCTCGCTCTT
Organism: Gaiellaceae bacterium; assembly: GCA_036555585.1. Lineage (GTDB taxonomy): Bacteria > Actinomycetota > Thermoleophilia > Gaiellales > Gaiellaceae > DATBLE01. Next base: position 15,120 of record DATBLE010000060.1, on the reverse strand, counting down.
CGTCGCCCTGATGCGCTACGTCGGCGAGATGGTCGGCCGCGGCCAACCGGAGGCGGCACGCGCCCTGCTGATCTGGGCGTGGAAGATCGAGGGCACGCTCGCCGCCGTGGCGGCGGCCGTCTTCGTCGGCGTCGCGCTGGCCGGCGCGACTCCCCGCGGCGCATGGGTCCTGGCCGGAGCGGTGTGCGCGCTGGGCGTGATGCACACCGTTCCGACAGCCGTGCTCGTCGGCCTCCAGCGCTTCCGGGAAGCCACGATCGCGGGCCTGGTCACCGGCGCCGTCGGCGTCGGCGCGACCACGGCCGTGCTGGCCGCCGGCGGCGGGATCACGGGGATGTTCGCGGTGGAGACGGCGGCGGGGATGGCGAACCTGGCCTGGACCGGCCTGCTCGCCCGCAGGCGGATCGGGCTGGTCGCCCCGCACGCCGAGAGCTCCCGCCTGGTCCAGCGACTGGTCGCTCGCTACGCCCTGATCTCCGGGCTCGGCGTTCTCCTGGAGCTGATCGTCGCGCGGCGATCGGAGGTCTTCTTCCTCGGGCGATCGTCGACCGACTCCGAGATCGCCTACTACTCGATCGCCTTCGCGGCGATGACGGCCTTCGTGCAGATCCCGCGCTCGCTGGCCTCGTCGGTCTCCCCGGCCTTCGCGACGCTGCACGGCGCCGGCGCCCGCGATCGCATGCGGGACGGCTTCTGGCGGGGACTTCGGCTGCTGACCCTGTTCACCATGCCCGCGCTGGCGCTGAGCTTCGTGCTCGGCCCACGCCTGATCGAGCTCGTCTACGGCGCGGACTTCGCCGACGCCGGCCCGCCGCTGCTCATCCTGCTCGCCGCCTTCCCGGTCATCCCGGCGATCTCGCTCTGCAATGCCCTGCTCGCCGGGCTCGCCAGAGTCCGCGTGCCGCTGCTCGCGAACGCAGTCGCCGCCGGCGTGGACATCGGCCTCGCCGCCGTGCTCGTCCACCGGCTCGACGCGGTCGGAGCGGCGATCGCCAACACCAGCGGCGTGCTCGCCTACGGCGCGATCGTGGGCGTGGCCGCGGGCCGTCTCGTCGTGCCGGTCGACATCGACGTCCGCTCCCTCGTCGAGAGCGCGGTCGCAGCCGGCCTCGCCGCCGCCGCCGGGTGGGCGGTCGTCCACGAGGTGAGCGGGCTCGAGGGCTTCGCGGCGGGGTGCGTGGTTGTCGCCGCGCTCTACCTGGTCGGAGCGCGAGCGCTGCGCATCCTCCCGCATCGCGACGAGGAGTGGCTCGAAGGGGCGCTGGGCGATCGCCTCGGCCGGGTCGTCGGGCGTGCGTGCAGGCCGTTCACGACGGCACCGGATGGTTGATCGCCGCGGTCAGCCGTCCGACGAAGGCCGCGACCGGCGCTCCAGCGCGAGCTAGCGCGACGCGGCCACGCACGCCGCGCCCTGGCGACGGTCTGGATGCGTCGAGCGCTGCCGGAGATCCGCCCGGCGGTCGATCGTCCGGAAGCCGGGACCTGAGGCGCCGCTCTGCAGCCGCGCGAGCACGACTCCTCCACGTTGAATCGGTGTGCCCCGCCAGTGCTACTGCTCTGACCCCGAGAAGCGTCGAACCCGGCGAAACACGCGTCCGACGACGCCAAGATCATATGGCCGGTCCGCTCGACTCCCGTCGACCCTGGAGGCACATTGATCCGGTCCCGCCCTTGGACGGGCGCGCCCCGCGCATGAACGAGCCCGGCGCTTCCCGGCTGCGCGGGCTCGCTCGATGGCTCGGCCTGCCGGACGCCGCGGTCCGGCTCGAAGGGGAGGTCGTCGTCGTCTCGCCGCACCTCGACGACGCCGTCCTCTCGCTCGGGGGAGCCATCTCCCACGCGTCGCGCACCGGTGCCCGCGTGCGGGTCTTGACCGTCTTCGCGGGTGATCCCGCCTCGGAGGCCGCGGCCGGACCGTGGGACGAGCGACCGGGGTTCCGCACGGCCGGCGAGGCGGCACGGGCACGAAGAGAGGAGGATCGGCGAGCGTGCGCGATCCTCGGCGCAGAGCCGGTCTGGCTCCCGTACCCGGACCACCAGTACGAGCGGAACCTCGAGCCGGCGGCGATCCGCGCCGAGATCGTCGAGCTCGTGGGGGACGCGGCGATCTACGTGCCGGGATTCCCGCTCGGGCACGAGGACCATGCCTGGCTCACGCAGCTGCTCGAAGACGCGTTCGAGCCGCGGCAGGTCGGCTTCTACGTCGAGCAGCCGTACTTCCTCTGGACCTCGGAGACCAGCACCGCATCGCCCGGCGGAAACCGTTGGGAGCGTGCCGCGGCCGACGCATACGACCGCGTCAGGAAGCTGCGGGCCTGCCGCGCGTACGGATCCCAGCTCGCGTTCCTCGGCTCCGGACTGATGCGCGGGATCAGCCGCCGCGAAGCCCGGATCGGGGGCGAGCTCGTCTCGCGGCCGCGGGACGGGCGGCGGTGACAGAGGCAGGCACGCGAACGCCCGCCCGCGTGACCTTCGTCGTCGACAGCTCCGCGTACGGCGGCGCGGAGACGTACGTCGTCCGCCTGCTGGAGCATCTCCCGGGCTGGCTCGAGCGGGCGGTCGTGACCGTGACGCCCGTGCAGGAAGAGATCGCGGATGCGGCCGGACGCCTGGCAGTCCCGCTCGTCGCCGCCGAGCCGGTCGGCGGCAAGTTCGACCTCGTGCGGCTCGTGCAGCAGGTGAAGGCGGTGCGCGGCACCCGCCCCGACCTGATCCACGTGAACCTGGCGACCGTGGGGCACAGCCGTCATGTGCTGGCCGCGCTGGCTCTCCTCCGAACGCCGCTCGTCGCGACGCTCCACAGTCACGTCCGCATCAACGGAGGTCTTCAGCTCCGCTTCCTGCGCGCCGCCTACGGACGGCTGGCGCGGGCGATCGCCGTGTCGGAGGAAACCCGGCGGCAACTGTGCTACGACCTGCGGATGAGCGACGACGTCGTCCGGATCGTCCCGAACGGGGTCGCGGAGCACCCCGGCGCGCCCCGCCGGGCGGGGCCGACCGTACGGATCGGCGCGCTAGGGCGCCTGAGCCCCGAAAAGGGGCTCGACGTGCTGATCGAGGCGACGCGACGGCTCGACACCGGCTCGGTGGAGGTGGCCATCGCCGGCGCAGGACCGGAGCGGGACGTGCTCGAGCGCCAGGCCGTCGGTCTCCCGGTCGCGCTCGACGGCGTCGTCGACGCAGCCGCGTTCCTGGGCGGTCTCGACGTCTTCTGCCTGCCGTCGCGCGTCGAGGGTCTGCCGTTCGCCCTCCTCGAGGCGATGATGACCGGCCTCCCCTGTGTGGCGACCGCGGTCGGCGGGGTACCCGACGCGCTCGGACCTGCCGGAATCCTCGTGCCCCCGGACGATCCCGACGCGTTGGCCGAGGCTCTCGGCGAGCTCGTGGACTCGCCGGAGCGGCGGCGGTCGCTGGGCGAAGTGGCTCGCGCACGAGCGGTCGAGCGCTTCTCGATCGACCGCATGGTCGGCGAGACCGTCGCGGTCTATTCCGAAGCGCTGGCAGCTTGAGCCCGCGCCGATGAGCAGCGTCGCGCGCGCGGATCTCCGGTTCGTGCTGGCGAGCCCTGTGAGGAGCGCCGTCGTGCTCGGGGACCTCGCACCGTGGACGGAGGCGCTCGCGTTCGCGGGGGTGCAGGTGGACGATCGGGCCCGCCGTCCCGACGTCGCGGTCGCGCCCGTGGGTCTCGCGCGGTCCGCGCTGGCGACGGGAGCGCCGACGATCGTGCTGGAAGGTCGTGCGTTCCACCGGCTCTCGAGGGCCGGCTTCGCCGTCCGGCGCTACCTGCCCCTGCCCAGCATCGAGGCGCCCGGGCTCATTCTCCCGACCGGCGACGCCGCGCCCGTGCGCTACGCCCTCCGGCGCTGGCGACCCGCGTCCACGGCGGCGAAGCGCGTGAGGAACCGCATTGCCGAGGCGGCGATCTCCAGCCGGGCCCTGCCGCCCGTGCGGCCGCTCCAGGCCGTCGGCACCCGCGGCCCGACGGCATATCCGTACTTCGTCGCCGCGGCGACGGAGGTCGGCGTGCCGAGCGACGTCTCCTGGTACCTGGCGCCGGGACACGGCGACGCACTCACGCGCGGGACCTTCTATCTGTTCAGACCCGCGTCGAGGGAGCCGGACTGGGTTCTGAAGTTCGCTCGGATCCCCGGGTACCGCAAGCCGTTCGACCGCGACGAGCAGGGACTGCGCCTAGCCGCCGCCGCGGGCGAGACCGTGGTCGCGCACGTTCCGCGGCTGTTCGGGAGGCTCGAGGTCGACGGAGTGCACGCCTCCGTGGAAACTGCGGCGAGCGGCGAGCCGCTCTCGGCCCTCGTCCGCCGTTCCCCGGGTGACGCCCGCCGGAAGATCGACGAGATCGCCGACTGGGTCGTCCGCGTCGGCGTCGACACCGCCTCGCCGGCGGATGCGCTGCGCGCGGAGCGTGAGCGCCTCACCGACGAGATCCTGCCGCAGTGGACCCGGTCCGGTGCCGATCCGGCCTGGGTCGACCGGCTCGCGCCCGTTCCGGGGGTGCTCCAGCACAACGACCTGGGAACCTGGAACCTCGTCGTCGACGCCGCCGGCTTCACCGCGATCGACTGGGAATGGGCGCGCGAGCACGGCTTCCCGCTCTGGGACCTCCTCTACTTCCTCGTCGACGCCTTGCCTCAGCTCGACGGAGCCCGCACCGACACCGAACGGGTGCAGGCTGCCCTGAAGCTCGTGCGCGGGGAGTCGCGGTCGTCGGGGCTCCTCTTCTCCTGGCTGGGAAGAGCCGTGTCCGACATCGGGATCCCGGCAGCCGCGGTGGGGACCCTGGCGACGCTCTGCTTCCTCCATCACGGTCGCTCGCATCTCTCGCGCGCGCGTGAGCTGAGCAGCGCCGGCGCGACCAGGAGCAGAGTCCCCCCGATCGAGCAGATCGCGCCGCTCTGGCTCGCGGATCCCGCCCTGGGGCCGACCTGGAGCGCGTGGCGCCGGTGAAGGCGCTGCTCGTCCTGACGCAGCCGCCGCTGCCCGAGGGCGGCGCGCCGGGCAAGTGCGCGCTCGCGCTCGTCCGCGGGCTCCAGGCCCACGGGGTCGACGTTCGTGCGATCGCGGCCCGCCAGCATTTCGCCGCGGACGGCGATCCGCCCGCAGACCTCCCTGTCGAGGTCGTCCCCGTGCCTGCGGAGCAGCCGGGCTGGCGGGCGCAGCTGCGCAGGCTGCGGCGGCCGGGCGGTTGGCTCGCCGAGAGCGAGCTCCACGAGCGGGTCCGCGAGGCCGCGCGGGAGGCCGACGTCGTCCACCTCGAGGAGACCGAGACCGCGTGGCTCGACGACGGGATCGCGACGCCGTCGCTCGTGCACGTCCACTACCTCGTCCGGCGCGACCGCGATCTCGGACTGCCGTGGCGGAGGCAGTTCCGCGAGGTCCTCGAGTACCGGCTCGCCGAGCGCGCGGCCCGGCGCCGTCATCGTTACCTCGTCGCCTCCTCGCCGCTCGTCGCCGGCACGCTCCGCAGGGAAGCGCCGCACGCCGAGGTCGTGCTCGCGCCGCTGGGCCTCGACCCGGACCTGTATCCGCCCGCCCCGCTGGACGGGCCGCCGACGGTCGGCCTGATCGGGACCGCGGCGTGGGAGCCGACGGCGCGCAGCATGAGGCGGCTGGTCGGCGCGGTCTGGCCGCTCGTCCGCCGCCGCGTCCCCGACGCGCGGCTGCTCGTCGCGGGCCGCGGCGTCGAGTCGCTCGGACTCGACGGCGGGCCCGGCGTCGAGCTGCTGGGGACCGTGCCGTCGGCGGCGGCGTTCCTCCGCTCGCTGTCGGTGCTGGTCTTCCCGCTCGAGCGCGGCAGCGGGATGAAGGTGAAGGTGCTCGAGGCGATCGCCTGCGGGCTGCCGGTCGTGACGACGCCGCTCGGCGCCGAGGGGATCGAGCGAGACGGGATCGTCGTCGAGACCGAGGATGCGGCGCTGGCCGCCGCCGCTGCCGAGCTGCTCTCCGACGACGGCCTCCGCCGTGCCGCCGGCGCCTCGTGCCGGGCGACGTTCCAGCGCCTCTACGCACCCGAGCCGGCCACCCGCCCGCTCGTCGAGCTCTACGAGCGGATGGCCGCCGGGTAGCGTCGCTCGACCACCTGGTCGTAGAGCGCGCACGTGTCCGCGACCATCCGCTCGCGCGAGAACAGGCGGCGGGCTCGGGCGCGCCCGTTCTCCCCGAGCAGCTGCGCTCGGCCTGGCGACGACAGCACGTCCCGTAGCGCGGTCGCCAGCCCCTCGGCGTCGCCGGGGGGCGTGAGGACGCCGGTTTCTCCGTCGACGACCAGCTCGGGGATACCGCCTACCGAGGTGGCGACGACCGGCACACCCGCGGCCATCGCCTCGAGGACCGACAGGGGGCACCCTTCGTAGTCGCTGGCGAGCACGAGGCAGTGGGCGTCGAGCAGCAGGCCGGGAAGGTCGGTCCGCGACCCGAGGAAGCGCACGCGGTCGGCGACCCCGAGCCGGGTCGCCAGCTCCTCGAGCTCGCTGCGGAGAGGCCCGTCGCCGGCGACGTCGAGCGTCGCCTCCGGAACGGCCGCCCGCAACCGGCGAAGCGCCTCCAGCGCGAGGTCGACCCGCTTCGGGCTGCGCAGGCGCCCGACGAACACGATCCTCCCCGGGCGCGGCCCGGGGTCGCCGGCGAAGGGCTCGAGGTCGATTCCGTTGCGGATCACGCGGTACTGGTCCGGACGTCCGACACGGGCGGCCAGGCCCGCCGCGCGCTCCGAAGCCGAGACGGCGACCAGCGCCGTGCACCAGCGGGCGGCCAGGCGCTCGAGCGCGAGGTAGACCGCACGCTCGGCGTGGTCCGCCGCCCAGAACGACCAGCCGTGCGGGGTGAAGATCGCCCTTCGCCGCCCTCCGGCTCGCAGCGCCGCGGCGAGGCGCGTGAGGAAGCCGGCCTTGGCGGAATGGGCGTGGACCAGGTCCGCGCGGCCGGCCAGCCGGACCAGCAGCGGCAGGTCTCCGAAGTCTGCGACGCCCGGCCGCCCGTGGGACCCGCCGAGCCGATGGCGGGTAACGTGCCCGGCGCCCTCGAGCTCGACCCAGGGCTGCGAGCCCTCCAGACAGGCGAGGTCGACCGCGTACCGGTCGGGATCGAGACCGAGGGCGAGGTCGACGACGTGCCGTGCGGCGCCGCCGTCCGGCGGGTACACGGTCAAGAGAAGCCTGCGGCGAGCCGATGTGGAAACCATGGCGGCTATTCTGTTGCGTCGGCGACCGGTCGTCGCCGGTCCACTTTCGAGATGAGCGCCACCGAGATCGCCTCCGTCCTGTGGCGGCGCAAGCTCGTGGTCGTCGCCGTGTTCGCGATCGCGATCGGCGTCGCCGTTGCCGCGCTCCGGGTGATCACGCCCGAATACCGCTCGACCGCCACGCTCTCGCTCACTCCGCGTGCTCTCGGCAACGACCTGCTCTTCCTCCAGACCGTCGACCAGGTCGTCTCCCTCTACGCCACAGCCGCCCAGACCGAGACCACCCTGGCCGACGCGCGGCGGCGGAACGGCGGGAAGCTGGCCGACATCTCGGTGCGGACGTACCTGGCCGCCCCGATCATGAAGATCGACGCGCGTGGAACCGCTCGGGCGCTGACGACGAGCTCGGCACAGGCGGTCGCGGACGCGCTCGCTGCCCGGGTGGCGTCGGGCCAGGTCGGCGTCGCGGGCCTCCAGCTGAAGGAGATCGACCGGCCGACGCTGCCGACCGCGTCGATCTACCCGAACCGGAAGCTGACCTATGCCGTCGCCGCTCTGCTCGGGCTCGGGCTGGGCATTGCCGCGGCCTTCCTCTGGGAGTCGTTCGGACACCGGGTCAGGACGCGTGCGGACCTGGCCGCTGCGGCCGGCGTCCCGGTCTTCGCGGAGGTCCCGCTGGTCAGGCCTCTGCGCACCATGAGCAACCTCGCCAGCCTGCACACCGACCCGCAGCTGCGCAGCGTCGCCGTCGCCCTGCGCGACCTGCGCACCAACCTGGTCTTCTCCGACGCCGGCTCCGGGTCGATCGTGGTCACGAGCCCGGAAGGACGACACGGGAAGACGACGGTCTCCGCCGGGCTCGCGGCGACCATCGCGGACACCGGAGCGCGGACGCTCCTCGTCGACGCCGACCTCCACCGCGGCCGGATCGCCGAGCTCCTGCGCCTGGCTCCCGCGCCGGGCCTCCGCGAGGTGCTCGAGGGCGCCGACCTCGAGGAATGCCTGCGGCCGACCCAGATCGCCGGCCTCGACTTCCTGCCCTCCGGCCGCATCGACAGCGACCCCGGGGAGCTGCTGGCGACCCGGTTCAAGCCCATCCTCGAGTGGCTCGAGCACGAGTACGACGCCGTGGTCGTCGACGCGCCGCCGCTGACGCCCGTCAACGACGCCCGCGTGATCGCCCGGCTGGCGAAGGCCACGCTGCTCGTGGCCGCCTCCGGGCGGGTCTCCCGTCGCGTGGTCGCCGACTCGGTCGACCGGCTGGCGCTGATCGGGATCGTCCCCACGGCCGCGGTGCTGAACATGTCGAAGGGCCGGCAGGCGCTCGCCTACTACGGCCCTGCGGCAGGGCCTCCCGCGCCTCGCCTGCGCGAGCCTGCCGAGGCCGACGTGGCCGACGGGCGTCCGCGCGTCCGGTGATCAGCCGCGCGGAGCGGCTGACGCCCGCGCGCCGGCTGTCGCCCGAGCAGCTGGTCGCGCCGGCGGCGATCGGCCTTGCCGCAGTCCTCGCGGTGTGCGCGTCGATCGCGCCCCTGACCACCCTGGTCGTGGTCGCGGCCGTCGCGGCCGGCGTGGTCTGCCTCGTCTGGGTCGAGGTCCCGATCCTGCTCCTGGTCGCCTCGGGCCCCCTCGAGCTGGCGGTCACGTACCACGCGAGCTCGCAGCTCTCGCCGACGAAGGTGGTCGGCCTGGTGGCCTTCGCGAGCTTCGCCCTCGATGCCGTCGTCACCCGCAGGCGCATCGTGTTCGACCGCAGCCACGCCGTGGTGCTCGGCATCCTCGCGCTCGCGCTGCTCTCGACGCTGCAGGTCGACGACACCGGGAACGCCCTCTCCACGACCACGCGGTACGGGAGCTTCGTCGTCCTCTTCTTCATCATCAGCCAGCTCGGCGACGACCACCGGCTCCAGCGGCTGATCGTCTGGTCACTCTCGATCGGCTCGACGATCACCGGCTTCCTGGCCGTGCGGGAGTTCCTCTCCGGCCACGAGCTGCTCGCTCGGTTGCCCACGGGCGATCCGAACGACGTCGCGTTCGTGCTCGCGACGACCCTGCCGCTCGCGTTCTGGCTGCTCCGGGAACGCGGCGTGCTCCGGCTGATCGCCGCCGCCATGGCGGCGATGATGGCCGTCGCGATCGTCCTCACCTTCTCGCGCGGAGCGCTGGTCGGGCTCGGCGCCGGGCTGATCTGGAAGCTCGTCGTCGACCGCAGGCAGCTGAAGGTGATCGCGGCCGCGGCGGTGCTGGCCGTCACGGTGATCGGGCTGGTCGTGTACTTCGCCGGCGACCGGGTCGACACCGGCCTGCGGGCGAAGGAGAAGGTGGCCGCGGCGAACGTCTCCAGCCGGCTCGAGGCCTGGCGGCTCGCGGCCCGGTTCGCCGTCGACCATCCGTTGCTCGGCATCGGCCCGGGCGAGTTCGGCAACCGCTACGTGGCCGCGACCGACCGGATCCCGGGGTCGCAGTCGCTGAAGGTCGTGCACGACGCGTACCTCGACATCGCCGCCGAGCTGGGCGTGGTGGCCGCCCTCCTGTTCGTCGCGTACCTCGTCATGGCCGTCGCCCGCGGCTGGACCGCGAGCGTCGCGCGCCGCGGGCCGCCCGGCCTGGCCGGGGCGGTCACGATCGCGCTGGTGATCGGCGCCGTCGCGACGCTGACGCTCTCGGAGCAGTACTTCGCCCAGTTCTGGCTCCTCGGCGGGCTCGCGACCGCGCTCTGGCACGAGCGGGCCGACCCTCCGGCCTGAGGGGCTCGGACCCGTGAAGGTCGTCTACGCGTCGAGCCTGGAGGTCGGTGGACCGCTGACCCACCTCCTCGACCTCGCGCCGGCCGTCGCCCGGCAAGGAGTGGACGTGACCGTGCTCTGCGCCTCGGACCGGCTGGCGGAGGCGTTCCGCAGTCGCGGCGTGGCCGCGGCGTCGGTACCGCTGCAAAGCAGGGCCGACGTGCCGGGCGTCCTGCGCGTCAGGCCGTACCTGCGCGACGCCGACCTCGTCCACACCCACGACCGCCGGACGAGCTTCCTGGTCAGGCCGACCGCGGGCCTCGGCGGCGCCACGGTCGTCCACACCCTCCACGGACTGCCCCGCGGGCTCACCTCCTCCCTCGTCCCCGCCGATCGAGAGCTGCCCGAGGCGGACGACGCCGGCCTGGCCGACCGTGCGCGCCTGCGGGCCGAGGCGCTCCTGAGTCGCATCGGCGTGACGGTCGTTCCCTCTCGTGCGCTGGCCCGCTACCTCGCCACGCACGGGTTCGAGCCGGGCCGCCTGCGCGTGATCCCCAACGCCGTCACTGTCTGCAGACAGCGGCCGCGCGATGCCGGGGACGTCGTCGTCGTCGGCACGGCCGCGGTGCTCGAGCCGCTCAAGGGGATCGACCTGCTGATCGACGCCTGCGCCGGGGCGGACGTCGAGCTCAGGCTGGAGATCTTCGGCGACGGATCGGCGCGCCCCGACCTCGAGGCCCGTTCCCGGCGCGCAGGCGTCGCCGCCCACTTCCACGGCCACGTCGAGAACGCGTCCGACCGGTTCGGCGAGCTCGACCTGTTCGTCCTGCCGTCCTGGTCGGAGAACCTGCCGATGGCGATCCTGGAGGCGATGGCCTGGGCGCTCCCGGTCGTCGCGACCAGAGTCGGCGGCGTTCCGGAGGCCGTCCTCGACGGCGAGACGGGCCTGCTGGTGGAGGCGGGCGACCGCGACGGACTGGCCGCGTCCATCGAGACCCTCGTCCGCGATCCGGTACGGCGAGCGAGCCTGGGCGCAGCGGGCGCGGCCCGGATCGCGGCGGAGTACGACTCGGCCGCGGTCGCGAGCAGGATGGTTGGCATGTACGAGGAGCTGCTCGCCCGAGGCGGCGGTCGCTGATGCGGATCCTCCACGCGATCCAGGAGCTGCGCATGGGCGGAGCCGAGCGCATCGTCGTGACGCTCGCCGGCGCCGCGGAGGAGGCAGGCCACGACGCCGGAGTCGCGTCGGCTCCGGGCGCGCTGAGCGCCGAGGTCTCCCACTGGTTCCCGCTCCCGCTCGTCGACCGGCGCACGACGCGGGTCCCGGCGGCCGCGCTCGCGCTCGAGCGCGCCCGGAAGCACCAGCGGCCCACGATCCTGCACGTCCACAATCCGACCATGGCCGTGCTGGGCGGCCTGGTGACCGTGCGCGGACGGCGCCTGCCCGGCCTCGTCAGCGTCCACGGCGTGCCCGACGAGGACTACGCCGCGTCGGCCCGGCTGCTGCGGCGTGCGGGGCTGCCCGTGGTCGCCTGCGGCCCGGCCGTGGCGGAAGGCCTGTCGGCCGCCGGGCTCGACGTGCGCAGCACGATCGTGAACGGCGTCGGCCCGCCTCCTGCGCCCGCCGCGCGGCAGGAGCTCCGCGCCGAGTGGGGTCTGTCGCCGGAGCGGCCGCTCGTCGCCTGCGTCGGACGGCTGGTGCCGGTGAAGAATCACGCTCTCGCCCTCGACGCGCTCGCCCGCGTGCCCGAGGCCGACCTGGTCCTCGTCGGAGAAGGCCCCTTGCTCGAGGAGCTCCGCGCGCGTGCCGAGCGCAACGGGCTGCGCGGCCGCGTCGTCTTCGCGGGCCTGCGTCCGGACGCGCGTGCCCTGATCGGCGCGGCCGACGCCGTGCTGCTCCCGTCCCGGTCGGAGGGGCTGCCGCTGGCGGCCCTGGAGACGCTCGTCGCGGGCACGCCGCTCGTCGCCACGGACGTGCGCGGTCTGCGGGAGCTGCTCACGGACGGGGCGGACGCGCTGCTCGTCGCGCCCGACGCTCCCGAGGCGATGGCCGAGGCGTTGCGCCGCGCGCTGTTCGACGCGGATCTGCGGGCAAGCCTGGCCGAGGGGGCGCGCGATACGGCAGCCCGCTACGGCGAGCAGGCGATGGTCTCGGACTACCTGCGGCTCTACGAGGAGCTCTCGGCGTGACCAGGGTCACCGTCGTCATGCCCGCCTACCAGGCCGAACGGACGATCGGCGCGGCTGCCTCCTCGGTGCTGGGCCAGAGCTACGCCGACTTCGAGCTCGTCGTCGTGGACGACGGCTCGACCGACGCGACCGCCGCAATCGCCCGGGCGCTGCGCGGCCCGATCCGCGTGGTCTCCCAGGCGAACGCCGGCGTCGCGGCGGCACGCAACCGGGGGATCGCGGAGGCGGGCGGCGAGCTGATCGCCTTCTGCGACGCGGACGACTACCTCTTCCCCGACCACCTCGCGGCGCTCGTCGCCGCGTACGACCGGGGAACGACCGGGATCGCGACCGCGAACTCGTACTGGCTCCTGCCGGGAGGGATCTCGCGCTCGAAGACCCGCTACCGCGGACGCTTCCCGCGCCCGCAGGAGCAGCGCCTGGCGATCCTCCAGCAGAACTTCGTCTCGACGATGTCCGTCTTCCCGAAGGCCCTGGTCGATCAGCTCGGCGGGTTCGACGAGCGCAAGCGGCGGGCGGAGGACTGGGACTTCTGGCTGCGCGCGATCTTCTCGGGCGTGCGCGTGACGCTGCAGCCGAGGCCGCTCGCGCTGTACCGCTGGCGGAACGACAGCCTCTCGTCCGACTGGCGGCAGATGGACGCGGAGGTCGAGTCGGTCCTCGAGGGCCTCGAGGAGCGGGTGCGGCTGACCCCGGCCGAGCTCGCCTACCTCCGGCGCCGCCGGACCGGGCCGGGCCCGCGGCGGCTGAGCCGGGACGGCGACGAGGCGCTGCGCGACGCTCGCTACGGCGAGGCGGCGCGCCTCTACCGCGAGGCGGCCCAGCTGTGCCCGAGCGAGCGCGCCCTCGTCTGGAAGGCGGGCGCGCTGCGCGCCGCGCCGCCGTTGCTCGGGCCGCTGCTCCGCAGCCGACAGCTCCGCCGGGAGCAGCAGCTCGGCCTCGGGCCCGACTTCGTGCGCTGACTCTTCACACACGCCGCGACGTCTACTCGGCAATCGGGAGCGCGCGGACGCGGATGCGGTCGGGCTCGAAGACAACGACACTGCCGGCGGCGAGGTCGTTCTCGATTGCAGCGAGGTTGGCGAGCAGGAGCGTCACCTGCTGCTCGGGCCGCGCCGCTCCGTGCCACGCCGGAACAGCACAACCGAGGGCGAGCGTCCGCGACGGAGAGCAAGCAGGGTGCCGAAGTCGGTGTCGGCTGAAATGAGCACAAGACCTTCGGCGACGGCGCGCTCGAACACCTGCTCATCGCTCGCCGCCTGTAGCCCGTAGTCGCGGACGTGCACAGCGTCGTACCCGGCGGCGGCGAGCCGCTCGGCGACGAGCGGGGAGAGCGCGCTGTCGAGCAGAAATCTCAACCGGCGGCGATCGGAAGCTGCCGCTCCCGCACCGCCTCCGCCGCGTAACGCAGCGCCTGCTCGACGTCCTCGGCTGCCAGATCCGGGTAGGCGACCAGGATCTCCTCCCTGCTCATTCCGTCGGCGACCATTCCGACCACGGTCGCGACCGGGATCCGCAGCCCGCGGATACAGGGAACGCCGCCCATCTGGTCGGCCCGCACGGTGATCCGATCGAACGCCACGTATCGCTCCGTCCACTCAGAGTACGCGAAGCACGAAGCGCCAAGGGACGTCGGGACGCGCATCTGCTGCCGGAGCACGGCCACGCGCATGTCGAAATCGCATCTCGCGGTCGAGTCGACGTATGCAGGTTTCGCGACCTGCCGGCGTCTTACGACTTGCGCTCCCTGAGGGCCGGGAACAGGATCACGTCGCGGATCGTCTCGCGGCCGGTGAAGACCATCGCCAGCCGGTCGATCCCCAGGCCGAGCCCGCCGGTCGGCGGCATCCCGTAGGCGAGCGCCTCGACGTAGTCGGGATCGCCCTGCACCCCGCCCACGACCCTCGCCTGCTCGGCGAAGCGCGCGGCCTGCTCGTCGGGTTCGTTGATCTCGGTGTACGCGTTGCCGAGCTCCATCCCGCCGACGAAGTACTCGAAGCGCTCGGTGAACGCGGGATCGCCGTCGGTCGTGCGCGCGAAGGGGGACAGCTCGACCGGGTAGTCGTGGACGATCGTCGGCTCGATCAGCTCCGGCTCGACGAAGTGCGAGAACGCGTGGTCGACCAGGTGCGCCCAGGTCGTGTCCTGCCGCGTGTCGACCCGGCGCTCGTCGAGCCAGGCCCGGAGCTCGGCCTCGTCGCGCGTCCAGAGCTCGATGCGCTCCAGCGACTCGACGAACGACAGGCGCTGCCAGTCGGGCCCGAAGTCGACCTCGTGGCCGCGGAAGGACACCTTCGTGGTGCCGAGGGCCTCCCGCGCGGCGAACCGGACGCAGTCCTCGATCCGCGCCATCGTGTCGCGGTAGTCGGCGTACGCCTCGTACCACTCGAGCATCGTGAACTCGGGCTGGTGCTTGGTCGAGACGCCCTCGTTGCGGAAGTCCTTGCCGATCTCGTAGACCTTCTCGAACCCACCGACGATCAGCCGCTTCAGGTAGAGCTCGTCCGCGATCCGGAGGTAGAAGTCCTGGTCGAGCTCGTTGTGGTGCGTCGTGAAGGGGGTCGCGAATGCGCCGCCGTAGCGCGGCTGGAGGATCGGCGTCTCGACCTCGACGAACCCTTCCGCGTCGAGCCGCCGCCGGAGCGCCGCGACGATCCGGCTCCGGGCGAGGAACGCCTCGCGCGCGTCCTCGTTCACGAGCAGGTCGAGGTAGCGCTGGCGGAAGCGCGCCTCGACGTCGGCGAGGCCGTGCCACTTCTCGGGAAGCGGCCGCAGGCTCTTCGCGAGCAGCTCGACCTTCTTCGCGTCGACCGTGAGCTCGCCGGTGCGCGTGCGCCAGACGGGGCCCTCGACGCGCACGAAGTCGCCGACGTCGACGTCGGCGAGCGTCTCGAGGACGGCCTCCGGCGTCTCGCCCTTGCGCGCGCTCGCCTGGATCTTCGCGCCGTTCTCGAGCAGGTCGAAGAAGCGCAGCTTTCCGAAGCTCCGCATCGAGAGCACGCGCCC
>DATBLE010000059.1:0-5195 GCA_036555585.1 Gaiellaceae bacterium | reverse complement strand
GATCCAGGTCAACGACCGCAAGCTGATCACGCGCGACTACGCGTACTTCCTCGAAAACCGGCTGCGTGAGCGTTACGGGCTGGAAGGCGTTCCTCTGGTGATCGATTTCAAGCCCCGACGCACATAGGTACGCTTCCTCGCCTCTATGACGACTACAGACCTTTCGGACAACGAGTTTCTGTTCACATCCGAGTCGGTGACCGAGGGCCATCCCGACAAGATGGCCGACCAGATCTCCGACGCCGTCCTCGACGCCGTCCTGGCCGAGGACCCGCTCGGCCGCGTCGCGTGCGAGACGCTGATCACGACCGGCCTCGTCGTCGTCGCCGGCGAGATCACCACCGAGACGTACGTCGACATCCCCAGGCTCGTGCGCCGCAAGGTGCGCGAGATCGGCTACGACCGCGCCAAGTACGGCTTCGACGCGGAGACCTGCGGCGTGATCGTGGCGCTCGACGAGCAGTCGCCCGACATCGCGCAGGGCGTCGACGCCTCCTACGAGACGCAGCACGACCCGGACGACATGGATCCGCTCGACCGCGAGGGCGCGGGCGACCAGGGGATGATGTTCGGGTACGCGACCGACGAGACGGAAGAGCTGATGCCGATGCCGATCACGCTCGCGCATCTCGTCTGCCGCCGGCTCGCCGAGGTGCGCAAGGCGGACGTCCTGCCCTACCTCCGTCCGGACGGGAAGGCGCAGGTGACGATCCGGTACGAATCCGACGAGAAAGGGCAGCTGCGGCCGGTCGAGCTCGTGCGGGTGCTGATCTCGACCCAGCACCGGGAGGGGCTGGACGCCGACGCGCTGATCAAGCCCGACCTGGCCGAGCACGTCCTCCACCCGATCCTGCCGCCGGACATGTACGACGAGAAGCGCCTGCTCGGCGACAAGGACTTCTTCTACTGCAACCCCACCGGCAAGTTCGTCGTCGGCGGCCCGATGGGCGACACCGGGCTCACCGGCCGCAAGATCATCGTCGACACGTACGGGGGGGCGGCGCGCCACGGCGGCGGGGCGTTCTCGGGCAAGGATCCGACCAAGGTCGACCGGTCGGCCGCCTACGCGGCCCGGTACGTCGCCAAGAACATCGTCGCGGCCGGGCTGGCCAGTCGCTGCGAGCTCCAGGTCGCCTACGCGATCGGGGTCGCGCACCCGGTCTCGGTCGAGGTCGAGTGCTTCGGCACCGAGCGCGAAGGCCTGACGGCGCGCCGGATCGCGGACCTCGTGCGCGAGCACTTCGACCTGCGCCCGGCGGCGATCATCCGCGACCTCCAGCTGCGCCGGCCGATCTACGCGAAGACGGCCGCGTACGGCCACTTCGGCCGGGACGACCACGACTTCACCTGGGAGCGGACCGACAAGGCCGACGAGCTCCGGGACGCGGCCGGGTTTCGGCCCGTGACCGCGACGCCCGCCTAGCGGCTCAGCCCGGCTTGACGAACAAGCCGCCGGCGGCCTTCTCGCCGATCGACCGCTCGTCGCCGTTCAGGCGCACGACCACCTGACCCGCCGCGGGCTCGGCCGACGTCACCTGGAGCTTCGTACCAGGCACCAGCCCCTGGTCGTAGAACCAGTGCAGGAGCTCGCCGTCGTGCTCGGCGAGGCGGACGATGGTCGCCCTGTCTCCCTTGTCGAGCGCCGACAGCGGCGCCAGCTCGCGGTTCTCGCGCTGCTCGAACTCGGTGTCGACCGGCCAGCCGTGCGGGCAGCGCTCCGGGTTCCCCAGCTTCTCGGCCATCCGCTCGATCATGTCGTCGGTGAACGTGTCGCCGAGCTCGTCCGCGTGGACGTGCGCCTCCGCGGCGGTGTAGCCCATGAAGTCGGTGAGCAGCCGCTCGATGATCCGGTGGCGGCGGACGACGCGCTCCGCCCGCTCGCGGCCGGCCCTGGTGAGGATCGCCTCCTTGTGCTCGCCGCGCTCGACGAGCCCGTCCCGCTCGAGGCGCTTGAGCATCTCCCCCGCGGAGGCCCGTGAGACGCCCAGCATCTCAGCGACGCGCGACGCCAGCGTGGGCGTGCCGGTGGTCGTCGGCCGGTACTCGCCGATCGGGAAGGCGAGGAACCAGATCGTCTCCAGGTATTCGTCGACGGAGTGCCGTTGGGCCATGGCGGTTCGCGTTTGACGCTGCCGGGGGCGGGAACTATAGTCGCACCGGTTGTAAGGTACGCCTTACAACAGATCGCAGCGAAGCCTGATCTTGACCATCGCGCCAGTGCCAGCCGAGACCGCCGCCTAGTGCTCCCGACCTTCGTGATCGGCCTGCGCGAGGGCGTGGAGGCAGCGCTGATCGTCGGGATCGTCGCCGCCTTCCTCCGCCAGGAGGGCCGGCGGGACGCGCTGCGGTGGATGTGGGTCGGCGTCGCCTGCGCCGTCGCGATCTGCGTCGCCGGCGGGGTCGCGCTCGAGCTCGTCAGCCGCGACCTGCCGCAGCGCCAGCAGGAGATGCTGGAGACCGTGATCGGCGCGGTCGCGGTCGCGGCGGTCACGTTCATGATCGTGTGGATGCGGCGCAACGCGCGCGGCCTCAAGCGAGCGCTCGAGGGCCGAGCGTCCGACGCCCTCGCGCAGGGATCGGTGATCGCGCTCGTCGCGATGGCCTTCTTCGCGGTGATCCGCGAGGGCTTCGAGACGTCGGTCTTCCTGCTCGCCGCCTTCGACTCGTCGACCGACCCGGCCGCGGCCGGCGGCGGCGCGCTGCTCGGCGTCGCCGTTGCGGTCGCGATCGGCTGGGGCATCTACCGCGGCGGCATCCGCCTGAACCTCGCCCGTTTCTTCCGGATCACCGGCGTCGTGCTCGTGCTCGTCGCCGCCGGGCTGCTGGCCACCGTGCTCCACACCGCGCACGAGGCCGGGTGGCTGAACGGGCTCCAGGGCGAGACCGTCGACCTGCGCTGGCTCGTCGCGCCGGGCACGATCCGCTCGTCGCTCCTCACCGGCCTGTTCGGCTTCCAGCCGAGGCCGGTCACGGCCGAGACGATCGGCTACCTCGTGTACGCGATCCCGATGGCGATCTACGTGCTCTGGCCGAACGGCCTCCGGCTGCGCCGCGAGCGGCGGCACGAACCGGTTCCGGCAGGCCGCGCCGCGTGACAGGTCGCACCCTGTTCCTCGCCGCGACGGCGGTCGCGGCGGCGCTTGCGCTGGCCGGCTGCGGCGGCGGCAAGAAGGACGCGACGGGCGGGCGCACCGTCGACGTCACGCTCACCGACGCCGGCTGCGACCCGGCCGAGCTCCGCCTGCCCGCAGGCCCGGTCACCTTCCGAGTCGCGAACGACGGCGCGGACGCGGTCACGGAGTTCGAGGTCCTGGACGGCGACCGCATCCTCGGCGAGGTCGAGAACCTGGCGCCGGGCCTGTCCGGGCGGTTCTCGCTGACGCTGAAGCCGGGCCGCTTCACGATGTACTGCCCCGGCGGCAAGACCGCCGAGCGCGGCACGCTCGTCGTCACCGGCGCGGCGTCCGCGACGAGCGCGGCGGCGGCCGCCGCGGTCGGGCGCTACCGGCACTACGTCGAGACCCAGACGGCGCTGCTGGTCGCGAAGACCCGCAGGTTCGTCCAGCAGCTGAATGCCGGCGACGTCGACGGCGCGAAGTCCGCGTACGCCGCGGCGCGCATCCCGTACGAGCGGATCGAGCCCGTGGCCGAGAGCTTCGGCAGCCTCGACCCCGCCATCGACGCGCGCGCCGGCGACGTCCCGAAGGCGAAGTGGACAGGCTTCCACCCGATCGAGCAGCTCCTCTGGGTGTCGGGGGCGACCGGGCCGAGGGCGCTGCGGGAGAAGCTGCTGGACGACGTGCTCGAGCTGCAGCGCCGGGTGCGGAGGATCGAGCTGGAGCCGGCGCAGGTCGCGAACGGCGCCGTCGAGCTGCTCGGCGAGGTCTCCAAGTCGAAGATCACCGGCGAGGAGGAGCGCTACTCGCACATCGACCTCGTCGACTTCGACGGCAACGTCGACGGGGCGAAGGCCGCGTACGACTCGGTCCACGACCTCGTGCAGGCTCGGCGCCCGGCGCTGGCCGCGCAGATCGACGAGCGCTTCGCGGACGTCGACTCGGCGCTCCGGCCCTACCGCCGCGGCACGGGGTTCGTCCCCTACACGGCGCTGACGAAGACGGACACGCGCGCGCTGAGCCGGGCGATCGACGCGCTCGCCGAGCCTCTCTCCCAGGTGGGGGCGATCGTCGCGGGGCAATGAGCCGTAGGCTCGACGGAGGCTCCCGATGAGCGCAGGTGGCGGCTTCGCCGCCGCCGGCGCGGGGCGATGAGCCCTGGGCTCACACGGGGCCGGCTGCTCGCGGCGGGCGCAGTCGGCGCGGGCGTCGCGCTCGGCGGCGTCGGCGTCGAGCGGTTGACGGCCGGCGGCGACCACGACGCCTCGGAGCCGGTCCCCTTCTACGGCGACCGGCAGGCCGGAATCGCGACGCCGGCGCAGGACCGCCTCCACTTCGCCTCGTTCGACGTGGTCGCCGACTCGCGGTCGGAGCTGCGCGACCTGCTGCGCGCGTGGACGGAGGCCTCGGCCCGGATGACGCGCGGCGAGCCAGTCGGCAACGCGGCTCGGAGGCTCGCGCCGCCGATCGACACCGGCGAGGCGGCCGGACTGCCCCCGGCACGGCTGACGGTCACCTTCGGCTTCGGCCCGGCCCTGTTCGAGCGCTTCGGCCTCGAGCGCTCGCGTCCGGCCGCGCTCACCGAGCTGCCGCCGTTCGCGGGCGACGAGCTCGAGCCGGATCGCTCGGGCGGCGACATCGCCGTCCAGGCGTGCGCGGACGATCCGCAGGTCGCCTTCCACGCCGTCCGTAACCTCGCCCGGATCGGCCGGGGCACGGTCGTGATGCGCTGGTCGCAGCTCGGGTTCGGCCGCACGTCCTCGACGAGCCGCGCCCAGGAGACCCCGCGTAACCTGATGGGCTTCAAGGACGGGACGAACAACATCAAGCTCGAGGACGGCACGGCGCTCGCGCAGCACGTCTGGGTAGGGCCTGCCGACCGGCCTGAGTGGCTCCGCGGCGGGACCTACCTCGTCGCGCGGCGGATCAGGATGCTGATCGAGGTCTGGGACCGCGCGTCGCTCGCCGACCAGGAGGCAACGATCGGCCGGGTCAAGGACAGCGGCGCTCCGCTCGGCGAGCACGCCGAGTTCGACCCGGTCGACCTCGCGTCGAAGCGGATCCCCGCCGACGCGCACA
>DATBLE010000058.1:0-116384 GCA_036555585.1 Gaiellaceae bacterium | reverse complement strand
AAGACGACGAAGGTCTCGCGGGTGACCGCGAAGATCGCGGGGATCGAATCGACGGCGAAGACGACGTCGAAGGTCGCAACGAGCACGAGGGCGGCCAGCAACGGTGTCGCGACGCGGCGGGCGCCGTCGCGCACGAGCAGGCGGTCGCCATGGTGTGCGGTCGTCATCGGGACGACGCGGCGGATCAGGCGCAGCACCGGGTTCCGCTCCGGCTGGATCTCCACGTTGCGATGCCGGGCCATCCGGATCCCGGTGACGACGAGGAAGGCGCCGAAGAGATAGACGGTGGCGTGGAAAGCGTCCAGCAGCGCAGCACCGGCGAGGATGAACAGCGCCCGCAGCACGATCGCGCCGACGATCCCCCAGAACAGGACCCGGCGCTGGTAGGCCGCGGGGACGGCGAAGTAGCCGAAGATCAGGGCGAACACGAACAGGTTGTCGATCGAGAGCGACTTCTCGATCACGAAGCCCGTCAGGTACTCGCTCGCGGCCGCGCCTCCCTGCCAGAGGAGGATGACGCCGGCGAAGGCCACCCCCAGCGCCGTCCACCCGATGCTCCAGCCGAGGACGCGCCGGAACGAGATCTCCTGGTCGCGACGCGCGAAGACGAGCAGATCGACCGCGAGCAGCGCGACCACCAACGCCGCGAACGCTCCCCAATGCCACCACTCCACGTCCATGCGGATACCTCCTTCGTCGCCCGAAGCCGGGTGGAACGAAGGTCTCTCCCGCCGTGGCGTACGGCCGGTGCCGCCGGGCGAAGGACGCCGAGGTGACGACGGCAACCCGTTGGGGATACTCCCCTTTGAGACGAGGGTAGCGAACCGGCGAGGCCGCCGCTGCCGTCAGGCCGAGGCGACGAGGAAGTGGAACTCGTTCTCGAGGCGGTAGCCGCCCTGTGGCGTCCTGCACGAAGCGAGGGCGTCGACGATCCGGCGGCGCACTTCACCCTCGCGGGCGGGCCCGACGAGCTCGCCGATGCCCGCCGGCGCCAGCATCGCCCGGCCGAGCTCCTCCGCGTCCCCGTACTCGTACGCCCACTCGACGTCGAACGTGCTCCGGGGCACCAGCCCCGCCTCGGTCGCAATGCCCTCGAGCACGCCCGGCGCCGACAGGTCCGACTCCGCCGGGGCGCCCGGCGGGCGTGGCGGCATGAATGGCCTCACCACTGCCTTCATCGCCTCAAGGTCGCAGCGGTCGTGCCTGCCCCAGACCTGGATCACCACAGGTGCGCCGGGCTTCGCGACCCGGCCGGCCTCCCGGAGAGCGGTCACGAGGTCGAGGGCGAAGAAGAACGAGTTGAACCCGGCGACGACGTCGAAGGCGTCGTCCTCGTACGGCAGCGACTCGAGGTCACCCAGCCGCAGATCGGCGTCGGGCACACGGGCACGGGCCAGCTCGAGCAGCGCCTCCGACGCGTCCAGCCCGTAGACCTCGGCTCCGACCTCCGCGGCAGCCCGGAGGAATACCCCCGTTCCGCATCCGACCTCGAGCACCCGCTGCCCCGCCGAGATCCCAGCGCGCCGGATCGCCTCCTCGTACGTCGGGAGCTGCTGCAGCTCGCTCAGCTCCCAGTCCCTCGCGCGTGCCCCCCACGCTCGCCCCCACCGGACGGCCCGCTCCGACATCGGTGCCGTGGTCACCATCATCCGCTCCTTCGCTTAGGCTATGGTTCATAGGTATAAACTATGCTCCATAGTAAGTCAAGCCGCGAGCTGAGCCTGTTCTCGTACGAGATCCTCGGCCTGGTCGGGAGGACCGGCGCAGGCGCCCACGACCTGCTCCGGCTCGCTCGGCAAGGGCGGATGCTCGCGTGGGCCGGCGAGAGCCAGTACTACGTCGAGCCGAAACGGCTCGCGAAGCTCGGCTACCTCTCGGCACGGAAGGAGCCGGGCAAGACGCGGGAGCGCACGGTCTACAGCCTGACGGACAAGGGCCTGGACGCACTTCGTCAGTACGCCCGGACGCCGGTGACGCTCACGCCGCTCAAGAGCGAGCCGCTGATCAGGCTGCTGATCGCGGACCTGGTCGGCGAGCAGACCACGAGAGAGAGCCTGGCGACGCTGCGAGCGGACGTCGCCGTCCTCGAGCGGCAACTCGACGACGCCCGGCAGTCGGCCGAGCTGCTCCCCCACCGCCGCAAGTACCTGCAGCTCGTGGTCGGCTTCCTCCGCCGCTACGTCGACCTCCACCTGGAGCTCGTGGACGAGGTCGAGCGCGAGCTCGCCTGAGACGGCCACGGCCCGACTCTCGCCGGGCCGTGCCGCCACCGTTCCTGCAGGGTCAGACCCCTTTCGGGTCAGACCCTACGACTACGTCCCCTCGTCCCAGCTGGCCAGGTAGCGCTGCTGCTCCTCGGTCAGCCGGTCGATGTCGATGCCCATCGTCGCGAGCTTCAGCCGTGCGATCTCGCGGTCGATCTCGTCCGGCACCGGGTAGACCTTCCGCTCCAGCGACGCCGCGTTCTGCACGGCGTACTCGGCCCCGAGCGCCTGGTTCGCGAACGACATGTCCATGACGAGCGCCGGATGCCCTTCGGCGGCGCCGAGGTTGACGAGCCGGCCGTCGGCGACCAGGTAGATCCGCCGGCCGTCGGCCATCGTGAACTCCTCGACGAACTCGCGCGCCTGGCGGGTCTCCGCCGCGAGCGAGCGCAGTGCGGGCTTGTCGATCTCGACGTCGAAGTGGCCCGTGTTCGCCAGGATCGCGCCGTCCTTCATCCGCCCCATGTGCTCGGCGGTGATCACGCCCTTGTCGCCGGTGGCGGTGCAGAAGACGTCGCCGATCTCGGCCGCCTTCGCCATCGGCAGCACCTCGAAGCCGTCCATCGCGGCTTCCAGCGCGCGCATCGGGTCGACCTCCGTGACGATCACGTGCGCGCCCATGCCGCGGGCCCGCGACGCGACGCCGCGACCGACCCAGCCGTACCCGCCGACGACGAAGCGCTTGCCGGCGAGGAGGACGTTCGTCGCGCGGACGATCCCGTCGATCGTCGACTGCCCCGTGCCGTAGCGGTTGTCGAAGAGGTGCTTGGTCTTGGCCTCGTTGACCGCGATGATCGGGAAGCCGAGCTTGCCGTCGGCCTCGAGGGCCTTCAGGCGGATGACGCCGGTGGTCGTCTCCTCGGTGCCGGCGATGATGTCGCCGAGCTGCTCGCGGCGGGCCGAGTGCAGCACGCCGATGACGTCGGCGCCGTCGTCCATCGTCAGCTGCGGCTTGTGGTCGACCGCGGCCTCGATGTGCGAGTAGTAGGTGTCGTTGTCCTCTCCCTTGATCGCGAAGCAGGCGATGTCGTACTCGTCCACCAGCGCCGCGGCGACGTCGTCCTGCGTGGACAGCGGGTTGGACGCGCAGAGGACGACGTCCGCTCCGCCGGCCTTGAGCGTCCGGGCGAGGTTGGCCGTCTCGGTGGTCACGTGCAGGCAGGCCGAGACCCGGTAGCCCGAGAGCGGCTGCTCCTTCTCGAACCGCTCGCGGATGGCGGCGAGCACCGGCATCTGCCGGTCGGCCCACTGGATGCGGCGGACGCCCTCGGGGGCGAGCGCCAGGTCCTTCACGTCGTATCTCTTCGTGGTGGCCATGCAGCTCCTTTCAGCATCGGTGCCAGAGCTTGCTCTGGCTCCGGTTCCATTTCCGATTACGCGGCCAGAAGTCGTTCGTGCTTGCGCTGCTCCCACTCGAGCGCGGCGTCGGTGCCGGCGAGCCAGGTGTGGACGGCGTCCCTGAGCCCGGGGTCGCGCCGGAGGCGGGCCGCGAACAGGACGTCGGAGAGCTCGACGCCGAAGCGATTGCGCAGCTCGCGAAGCGAACGGAGCTGATTCACCTCGCGCATGCCGTAGACGCGATACCCGCTCGGGCGCCGCCCGGGGACGACGAGGCCGGCGTCCTCAAGGTAGCGGAGCATCCGGGCCGACCAGCCCGTCTGCCGCGCGGCTGTGCCGACGGTCAGCTCCACGGGCGCAACCTTATCAGACGCGTGTCAATGTTCGAGCGGTGGGGCGGAACGAGGAGCTCAGGGATCGGACGTACCCTCGCGGCCGTAGCTGTCCTCGAGGCGGACGACGTCGTCCAGGTGGGCGGTCGAGACCTCGAGGATCCGCGTGTCCTCGATCGCGGTCACGCGGTGCACCGTGCCCGGGCGGAAGCGGAACGCCTGCCCGCCGGCGATCTCCACTCCGTCCAGCGCCTCCCGGCCGGCACGGCCGAGCTCGAGCGTGGCCCGCCCCTCGAGCACGTACCAGGACTCGTCCTTGACGTCGTGGTACTGCAGGCTGAGCGACTCCCCCGCCCTCACGAACAGGATCTTGCCGGCGTAGTGCTCGCTCTCGGCCCAGATCAGCTCGGACCCCCACGGCTTCTCGACGACCCGCGGCTCGAAGGCGTGCTCGCTCACCCGCATGCCAGCCATTCGGGGTGGGCGGCGACGTGCTCCTGCGCGCGGCGGAGCTCCTTCGGCGTGTTCACGGTGAGCCAGAGACCCTCGTGCCGGTGGGCGCGCAGGCGGCCCTCGGCGGCGAGCTCGGGAAACGCGGTCGACTCGTGGTCGCCACGGTCGGGAAAGCGCTCGATCGCCTCGTCGGTGAGCGCGTAGACACCGCAGTTGACCCAGTACGGGATGCGCCCGCCCTCGCTGAAGCCGGTGACCACGTCGCCGTCGAGGTCGACGACCCCGAACGGGGACGCGGGCTGCGCGACCGCCACCGTCGCAGCCGCGCCCGTCTGCCGGTGACGGGCCAGCATGGCCTCGAAGTCGACGTCGACCAGCTCGTCGCCGTTCATCGCGTAGACGTCGCCGCTCTCGGCGCGCCGGCGAGCGGCGAACTTGATCCCCCCGCCGCGCCCGAGGCGCTCGGGCTCCTCCGCACAGGCGATCTCGACCCCGAGCCCTGCGAGCTCCTCCCGGAAGGCCTCCCCCTGGCCGACGGCGCAGGAGACGATCACGCGGCCGACGCCCGCCGCCGCGAGGCGTCCGATCTGATATGCGACCAGCGGCTTCCCGGCGACGTCGACGAGCGCCTTCGGCCGGCCGCCGGCGGCATCGCCCATGCGTTCGGCCTTCCCACCCGCCAGCACGATCGCCTCCACGGGCCGGCCTACTCCCGCGGGAGCGTGGGCGCCGGCTCCGGCGTCTCGGGCAGCGCCGCGAGGGACGAGGTCGAGCGGCCCATCCCCTCGTACACGTAGCCGGCGGCCCGCATCGCGGCAGCGTCGAGGTGGTTGCGCCCGTCGACGACGACCGCCGAGCGCATGGTTCCGCGCAGATCGGCCCAGGAAAGCTCGCGCAGCTCCTGCCACTCGGTGACGACGACGGCCGCATCGGCGCCGGCCAGTGCCTCCTTGACGGAGCGGACGAACGTGACGCCGTGCAGCAGGGCGGCGGCATCGGCGACCGGGTCCCACGCGACCACGTCCGCGCCCTCGGCGATCAGCCGGGCGGCGAGCACGATGCTCGGCGCCTCGCGCATGTCGTCGGTGTTCGCCTTGAACGCGAGCCCGAG
Organism: Gaiellaceae bacterium; assembly: GCA_036555585.1. GTDB lineage: Bacteria > Actinomycetota > Thermoleophilia > Gaiellales > Gaiellaceae > DATBLE01. The sequence goes on along the minus strand of DATBLE010000058.1, from coordinate 110,886 downwards.
CAGCGCGATGCGCTTGCCCTGCAGCGACCCCAGGTGCTTCTGGAGCTTCGCGACCGGCCGGCGCATCTGGAGGTCGTTCACCCCCATCACCGCGGTGACGAGCTGGAAATGGTATCCGGAATTCCCTGCCAGCAATTTCAAGAACGATATGTCCTTCGGAAAACACGAACCACCATACCCTAGGCCTGCGCGAAGATAATGCGTGCCGATTCTTCGGTCCAATCCCATTCCCCGTGCGACATCCTCGACGTCGGCGCCGACGAGCTCGCAGACGTTGGCGATCTCGTTGATGAAGCTGATGCGCGTGGCGAGGTAGGCGTTGGCCGCGAGCTTGACCATCTCGGCCGAGGGGACGTCGGTGCGCACGACCTCGACGTCGAGGCCGTCATGGAGCGCGGCCACGGCGTCGCCGTCCGCCTCGTCGATCGCCCCGACGACCACCCGGTCGGCCTCCATGAAGTCCCGTACCGCGGTGCCCTCGGCCAGGAACTCCGGGCACGAGACGTAGCCGATCCGCTCCAGCCCTCGCGCGTCGAGGGCGGCGCGCACCTTGTCGCCCGTCCCGACCGGCACGGTGCTCTTCATCACCAGGACGGGCGAGCCGATGTCTGCCGGCAGGTCCTCGATCACCGACCACACAGCGGACAGGTTGGCGTCGCCGGACGGCGTCGGCGGCGTGCCGACGCACACGAACAGGAAGCCGCTGCCCGCGACGGCGTCCTCCATCGACAGCGTGTACCGGAGGCGCTGCCGATTCTCCGCGATCAGCTCCTCGAGCCCGGGCTCGTGGAACGGAACCTTCCCGGAGTCGAGCAGCGCGATCCGCTCGGGCACGACGTCCCGGATCACGACCTCGTGGCCGAGCGCGGCGAGCCCGGCTCCGCTGACGAGACCGGCATAGCCGGCGCCGAAGAAGGCGATGCGTGCCACGGCCGAAGAGGTTACTTCGCCTTCAGGGGCTTCAGCCCCTTCGCGATCGCGATCATCGTCTCGTTGGAGAGGTTGTCGAGGAGCGAGTTGACCACCCAGTAGGTCGCGCCCTTCTGGTGGAGCACGATCATGTGCAGCTTCGGACCGTTGTAGTAGAAGTCGTACGGCCGGCCGCCCAGGACGTGCCGGAAGCTGCGATCGGAGAGGACCGGAGCGTCCTCCCAGTTGGTCTCCTCGATCCCCCAGTACGCGCCGCTGCCCGTCTCGAAGACGAGCCGCACCGCGTGGTGGTTGCCCTCGATCCTGTACGCGTGCACCGGCTTCTTCGAGTCGGGCGAGGACGAGCTGTCCAGCACGGTCGGGACCATCAGCTCGAACCCGACCTGCTTGCGCAGGGCGCGGAGCGGCCCCGAGGTGTCGTAGGGATTGGCCTGGACGTGGGCCGGCTCGCGGGTCACGGGCGCGCGGGCAGGCGGTGCAGGCGCGACCGTCCCGTGGAACGTCCGCCCGACGACGACGGTGAGCATCGCGCCGTTCTGGAGCGGCGCGATCGCGCCCGGCACCTTCTTGACGTCGGCGGGCGCGAACAGCTTCGCGACCGCGTTGGCCGCCGCCGCCGAGCGCTTCGCGTGCGGGTTCCAGAAGACGGTCGTGTGGAAGTAGTCGAAGCTCGGCGCGTTCCCGGTCGCGTTCGGGGGCAGGGGCAGGATGTGGTAGCCCTGCTGCGACAGCCCGCTCCCGGCTTCTCCGGCCGCGCCGGCGACGCCGTTCCCGTTCAGCACGGTGACGGTCGTCTGCGCCGGGGTCGGCGTCCGCAGCTTCACCTTCCGGCCAAGGGCGACCGCGGTCGCCACCTGCGCCGCCTCGACGTCGGGGGTCTCCCAGTCCTGGACGGCCGCGGCGATGTTCGAGGGATCCGTGCGCAGGTCGGAGTACCCGCTCAGGCCCTGGATCTGGGTCTGGAAGAAGTGGCCCGGCGGCAGATGGTAGGCGAAGAAGGCATAGCTGAGGATCGTGCGGCCCGAGACCCCGCCGCCGCCCCCCGCCGCGACCTCGATGTTCTTGGTCAGCGTCCCGACGATCTTGGGCACCTTGAGCACGCTGAAGCTGTGCTTGAACTGGTACTTCATCGCCTTGACGAACTGCTGCTGGCGCGCCACCCGGAAGAGGTCGGAGTCGGTGTGCCGGTAGCGCACGTAGTCGAGGGCGCTGCCGCCGGTCAGCCGCTGGTATCCGGGCTGGAGGTTGATCTTCGCGTAGCCGAACGTCGGACTGAGCCCGGCGTTGTCGTTGAAGTAGCGGCGGTCGACGTCGATCCACACTCCGCCGAGGCTGTTCACGATCTTCTTGAAGCCGCGGAAGTTGACGGTGATCAGGTAGTTGATCGGCAGGCCGATCATGTGGCTGACTGTCTGCACGGTGCCTTTCGCCCCGCAGGCCGCGTACGCGGAGTTGATCTTCCCGGAGTACACGGGCTGGCCCGGGCAGTACACGTCGACGAGCAGGTCGCGTGGGAAGGACATCATCGAGACCGTCTTCGTCGCCGGGTCGGTGCGCACCAGCATCACCGTGTCCGACCGGGAAGGCGTGCTCGCCGTCTCGTTGGCGCGATGGTCGTAGCCGATCACCAGCCCGATCGCGGCGTGGCCGGGCGCGGGCGGCTCGCCGAGGAACTTCTGCGCGCTCTTCACGTCGGCCGAGTGGGCCTGGATCGCGGCGACGCTCTCGTGGAACCAGAGGTAGAGGCCGGCCACGAACGCGACGACCAGCATCGCCACCGCGATCGCCATCCAGAGCAGGATGCGGCCGACCGTGCGGATGCCCGAGCGCGAGGGCGGCTCCTCGGCCCGGTACCGGCTCATCGGGGTGAGCGCCGACGGCGGCAGGACCGAATGGCCGTTCGTCTCGAGGACGCCGCCCCGTCCGATTCCTCGCTTCAGGGTGGTCTTCACGCGCGCACCGGGTCGGAAAAAAGGCGTGCCCGCATCGACACGCCGCCGGTCAGGATAGCGAAGGCGTCGCCCGACCTCGCCGTCACCTGGTGACCGGCCGGCTACGCGACCCGCGAGAGCACGCGGGCGACGGCCGCCTGCTCGAACGAAGCCGGCAGCGCCTTGCCGATGCCGACGAAGATCATCGCCACGTCCGTCCGCCCCTTGTTGAAGAGGACGATGTCGGCGGTCACCGGGACCGTGATGTTCGGCGCCCGCACGGCCGCGACCAGCCGGTAGGCGTTCGTGCGGTCGCCGGCACGCGGGAAGGCGAGAGGCCCGGACGAGACCACCTTCGCCGAGCTCGGCTTGGCCACTCCGCCGGCGAACAGCTCGCCGAAGCACTGGGGCAGCCGGGGAACCGCGACGCGCGAATACCCCCGCTTCGCCATCGCCTCGGTCTGGAAGACGCCGGTCGAGACGGAGACGAACGACGTGTCGGCCGTGCGGGTGAAGTCGGGAGAGTCGTACTTCCCGGTCTCGACCAGGTCCGACTGGTCGGGGTCGTAGGTCGAGCACCGGGGCTGGGAGTCGGAGCCGGCGGAGCGCGCCGCCGTCCAGCCGGGCGCGAAGTCCGAGAGCCGCAGCGACGCGGCCCTGGCCCGTGCCTGGTCGGCCTTCGTGAAGGCATGCTTCGGCTCGCCGCCGGCCGCACCGGCTGCCGGGACGAGGAGGGCGGCGGCGACGGCCGCCGTCACGAGCGCCTGCCTCACCCGCCGATCATCTCACGACCTCGACCGGGCGGTCGGAGGCGAGGTTCGGCCGCAGCCAGCGCTCGACCTCGTCCAGCGGCAGGCGCTTCCGGGCCGCGTAGTCCTCGGCCTGGTCCGGCCCGATCCGGCCGACCGAGAAGTAGCGCGCGTCCGGGTGTGCGAAGTACACGCCGCTGACGCTCGCGGCCGGGGAGGTGGCGTACGTCTCGGTGAGCTCGAGCCCGGCCCCGTCCGCCCCCAGCAGCGCGAAGAGCTTCTCCTTCTCGCTGTGATCGGGGCAGGCGGGGTAGCCGAACGCCGGGCGGATCCCCCGATAGCGCTCGCCGATCAGCTCCTCGTTCGAGAGCCGCTCGTCGGGCGCGTACCAGCCCCTCCGCGTCTCCGCATGGAGCCACTCGGCGAAGGCCTCGGCGAGCCGGTCGGCGAGCGCCTTGACCATGATCCCGCGGTAGTCGTCGTGCTCGGCCTCGAAGCGTTCTGCGAGCTCGCCCGCGCCGTGGACCGCGACCGCGAAGGCGCCGATCGCGTCGCCCGCGGGACTTACGTAGTCGGACAGGCAGCGGTTCGGCCGGGAGTCGCCGTAGTCGGACTGCTGGCGGAGGAAGCAGAAGCGCGTGCCCTCTCCGAGGACGACGTCGTCGCCGTCGGAGCGCGCGGGCCAGAAGCCGTAGACGCCTCGCGGCGCGAGCGTGCCCTCGGCCTCGATCTCCTCGAGCAGCGCGAGCGCGTCCTCGTAGAGCTCCCGGGCCTCGGGCCGGTCGAGGATCGCGGGGAACTTCCCCTTCAGCTCCCACGCGTGGAAGAAGAACTGCCAGTCGACGAAGCCGGTGAGCGTGGCGAGGTCCGGCTCGACCGGCCGCGTGCCGGTGAAGGGCGGCCGGGGCAGGTCCGCGAACGACACCCGCTGGAGGTTGGCGCGCGCCGCGGCGAGCGGGAGCAGCGGCTTGCGGTCGCGCTCGGCATGCTGCTCGCGCAGCCGCTGCTGGAGCGCGCGGTTCTCCCGGTCGAAGTCCTCGACCCGGTGCGGGTCGAGGAGGCTCGAGACCGTCGCCACGACCCGCGACGCATCGAGCACGTGCACGGTCGGGTTCGAGTACGCGGGCGCGATGCGCACGGCAGTGTGCTGCTTCGAGGTCGTCGCGCCGCCGATCAGCAGCGGGAGCTCGATGCGGCGCCGCTCCATCTCCTGGGCGACGTGCACCATCTCGTCGAGCGACGGTGTGATCAGGCCCGACAGGCCGATCACGCTCGCGCCCAGCTCCAGCGCGGTGTCGAGGATCTTCTCGGCCGGGACCATCACGCCGAGATCGACGACCTCGTAGTTGTTGCAGCCGAGCACGACCCCGACGATGTTCTTGCCGATGTCGTGCACGTCGCCCTTGACCGTGGCGAGCACGACCGTCCCCTGCGTGCGGCTTGCGCCTTCCTTCTCCGCCTCCATGAACGGCTCCAGGTATGCGACCGCCCGCTTCATCGCGCGCGCGCTCTTCACCACCTGCGGCAGGAACATCCGGCCGGAGCCGAACAGGTCGCCGACGATCCGCATCCCCTCCATCAGCGGGCCTTCGATCACGTCGAGCGGGCGCTCGAACGCCTGCCGCGCCTCTTCCACGTCGTCCTCGACGAACTCGACGATCCCGTGGACGAGCGCGAACGAGAGCCGCTCCTCCACCCCGCGCTCGCGCCAGGACAGGTCGATCTCGCGCCTGGTCGCCTCGCCCGAGATGGTGGCCGCGTGCTCGACCAGCCGCTCGGTCGCATCGGGCCGCCTGTCGAAGAGCACGTCCTCGACGCGCTCGAGCAACTCGGGCTCGACGTCCTCGTAGACCGTCAGCTGGCCGGCGTTGACGATCCCCATGTCCAGCCCCGCGCGGATCGCGTGGTAGAGGAACGCCGAGTGCATCGCCTCCCGGACGGCGTCGTTCCCCCGGAAGGCGAACGAGAGGTTCGAGATGCCGCCGGAGGTGCGCGCCCCCGGACACCGCTCCTTGATCAGCGGCAGCGACTCGACGAACGCCTTCGCGTAGCCGTTGTGCTCCTCGATCCCGGTCGCGACCGCGAGCACGTTCGGGTCGAAGACGATGTCCTCGGGCCGGAAGCCCTCGGCGACGAGGAGCCGGTACGCCCGCTCGCAGATCTCCACCTTGCGCTCGACGGTGACCGCCTGCCCCTCCTCGTCGAAGGACATCACGATCGCGGCCGCGCCGAGGCGCCGGACCGCACGGGCCTGCGCCAGGAACGCGTCCTCGCCCTCCTTGAGGCTGATCGAGTTCGCGATCCCCTTGCCCTGGCTGCACTTCAGGCCCGCCTCGATCGCCGAGAAGCGCGAGCTGTCGACCATGATCGGTACCCTCGCGATCTCCGGCTCGGTCGCGATCACGTTCAGGAACGTGGTCATCGCCTGCTCGGCGTCGAGCAGGTCGGCGTCCATGTTCACGTCGATCATGTTCGCGCCGCCCTGCACCTGCTCGAGGGCGACCGCGACGGCACCGGTGTAGTCGCCCGCCTCGACCAGTCGCCGGAAGCGGGCCGAGCCGGTCACGTTCGTGCGCTCGCCGATCATCACGAAGCCGGTCTGCCGCTCGATCTCGAACGGCTCCAGGCCGCTGAACCGGGGCCGCGCCTGTCGCTCCGGGACACGTCTCGGGGACAGTCCCTCGGTCCTGTCCCGGATGGCCGAGACGTGCTCGGGCGTCGTCCCGCAGCAGCCGCCGACGACGTTGACGAGCCCGGAGGAGGCGAACTCGGACAGGTAGCGGCTGGTGTCGGCCGGGAGCTCGTCGTGCTCGCCGAAGGCGTTCGGCAGCCCGGCGTTCGGGTGGCAGGAGACGTAGGTGTCGGCGATCCGCGCGAGGTCCTCGACGTAGGGACGCATCTGGGCCGCGCCCAGCGAGCAGTTGACCCCGACGATCAGCGGCTCGGCGTGCTCGACCGACGCCCAGAACGCCTCCACCGTCTGCCCCGAGAGGTTCCGGCCGCTGACGTCGATCGCGGTGAACGACACCCAGCGCGGCAGCTCCGGGGCGACGTCCAGCGCGGCGGCGATCGCCGCCTTGGCGTTCAGCGTGTCGAAGACGGTCTCGACCAGCAGGAGGTCGACCCCGCCGTCTCGGAGCGCGACGATCTGCTCGGCGTAGGCCTCGTAGACCTGGTCGAACGTGGCCGTTCGGAAGCCGGGGTCGTCCACCTTGGGCGAGACGGAGAGCGAGACGTTCAGCGGGCCGATCGCTCCAGCGACGAAGCCGCCCGCCTCGTCGGCCGCCTGTCGCGCGAGACGCGCGCCCTCCCGGCTCATCTCGGCCGCGAAGGCCTCGAGCGCGTAGTCGGCCTGCCCGATACCCGTCGCCGTGAAGGTGTTGGTGGTGGCGATGTCGGCGCCGGCCGCGAAGTAGCTGCGGTGGATGTCGAGGATGACCTCCGGCAGCGTCAGGTTGAGCAGGTCGGGGTCGCCGGCGACGTCGTGGGGGTGGTCGCGGAAGCGCTCGCCCCGGTACGCCTCCTCGCCCCGGACGTCGCGCTGGATCAGCACGCCCCAGGACCCGTCGAGCAGGACGATCCGCTCGTCGAGGAGGTTCTTCAGTCTGTCGGTCCGGTCACTCATTCGCGCTCCGCCCGAAGAGTCCACCGGCGGTGCGCGCGGGCTCTTTAGGCGTTTGGTAACCCGGTCGCCAAGCTGCCTTTCAAAGCTCTCCGGGACCTTCAGCGTAGCTGAGATGCCGGCCGGACGGGCTTGGCCTGTCGCTTACCTCTGCCGCGGTGGCGCCACGGACAGCCGGGTCAGGCTGAAGCCCGACCCTCGTCAGCCCGGGACCGGCGCCGACGCGTGGATCGGCGGCGAGGTCGTGCCGCCGGCGACTGCGAGCTGGTTCTCGGCGTGCCTGATCCGCTGCTCCAGCTGCCAGCGGTCGGCGTCCGACTCGCCTGCCTCGACGCGTTCCAGCTCGGCCCGCGCCGTCTCGAGCTGCTCCTGGGCGCGGGCCGCGTCGATCTCGTCGACGTCGACCGCGTCGTCGACCAGGGCGAGCGCGCGGTCGTGCTCGACCTTGAAGAACCCGGGGCCGGTCGCGAACTCCCGGACCTCCTGGCCGCGCCTGATGTGCACTCGGGTCGAGCCCGCCTTCAGCATCGCCACGAGCGGGGCGTGGCGGGCGAGCACGCCGATCTCCCCGTCTGCCCCGGGCACGATCAGCAGCTCTGCCTCACCCTCGAACGCCGAGCCGTCCGGCGTCACGAGGGAGACGTCGACGACGCGCGTGTCGTCCGCCACCGGCTCAGACCGCCGCCGGCTCCGGCTCCGGCTCTGCCTCGGCCTCCGCCGCCTCGGGCTCGGCCTCGGGCCGGGCCTCGTCCTCCGGAGCGAGCGTCTTCGCCTTCGCGACCGCGTCGTCGATCGTTCCGACCATGTAGAACGCCTGCTCGGGGAGGCCGTCGTGCTTGCCGTCGAGGATCTCGGCGAAGCCCTTGACGGTGTCCTCGAGCTTGACGTACGCGCCGGGCTGGCCCGTGAACACCTCCGCGACGAACATCGGCTGCGAGAGGAAGCGCTCGAGCTTGCGGGCGCGCTGGACGACCAGCTTGTCCTCGTCCGACAGCTCGTCCATCCCGAGGATGGCGATGATGTCCTGGAGGTCGCGGTAGCGCTGGAGCACTTCCTGCACGCGGGTGGCGGTGTCGTAGTGCTCGTCGGTGACGACGCCGCGCACGAGCGCGCGCGAGTTCGAGCCGAGCGGGTCGATCGCGGGGTAGATGCCCTTCTCCGAGATCGAGCGCGCCAGGGTGATGAACGCGTCGAGGTGGGCGAACGTGTTCGCCGGCGCCGGGTCGGTGAGGTCGTCGGCGGGGACGTAGATCGCCTGCACCGACGTCACCGAGCCCACGCGGGTCGAGGTGATCCGCTCCTGCAGCTGGCCCATCTCGGTCGCGAGCGTCGGCTGGTAGCCGACGGCGCTCGGCATGCGGCCGAGCAGCGCCGACACCTCCGAGCCCGCCTGGACGAAGCGGAAGATGTTGTCGATGAAGAAGAGGACGTCCTGGCCCTCGTCGCGGAAGTACTCCGCCATCGTCAGCCCGGCGAGGCCTACGCGCAGGCGCGCGCCCGGCGGCTCGTTCATCTGGCCGTAGACGAGCGCGACGCGGTCGATCACGCCCGACTCCTCCATCTCGAGCCAGAGATCGTTGCCCTCGCGCGTCCGCTCGCCCACGCCCGCGAACACGGACACGCCGCCGTGCTGCTCGGCGACGTTGTGGATCAGCTCCTGGATGAGCACGGTCTTGCCGAGCCCCGCGCCGCCGAACAGGCCGATCTTGCCGCCGCGCACGAACGGGGCGATCAGATCGATCACCTTGATCCCGGTCTCGAAGATCTCGGCCTTCGGCGAAAGCTCGCGGAACGCCGGCGGGTCGCGGTGGATCGGCCAGCGCTCGCCCGAGGCCGGGTCGCCGTCGTCCACCGGCTGCCCCAGCACGTTCCAGAGCCGGCCGAGGGTCTCCTTGCCGACCGGCACGCTGATCGGGGCGCCCGTGTCGACGACGTCGACGCCGCGCGGCAGCCCGTCCGTCGAGTCCATCGCGACGGCGCGCACGCGATCGTCGCCCAGATGCTGCTGCACCTCGGCGATCAGGTCCAGGCCCGGCGAGCCGTCCTCGGCGGGGACGGAGATCCGGAGGGCGTTGTTGATCTCGGGCAGCGCGCCGGTGAAGACGGCGTCGACGACGACGCCCTTGACCTCGACGACCTTGCCCACGTTGTTCTCAGAGGTATTGCGCTCAGCCATTGGACTCCTGAAGAGGCGATTGCACCAGAGGACGCCCGGTCGGGCGCGCACGGCGCCGCACGAGCGAGAGGAGTCTAGCGTAGCCAGAGTTGAGCACAGAGAGGGACTGGCCCGACGGGCCTGTCCCCGGTTCCGTTTCCCGGATCGCCGAGGCCACACGGGCCTCGTGGTCGAGCGATCAGCAGTACGAGGTGACGAGCGAGGGCATCATCCGCTCGAAGACTAGCGGCCGCGGGAATGCGTTACGGCGAGCCGAGCTGGCGGCCCGTGACCGCGCCGAAGGCGCCGACGCCCGAGCCGCGCGGCGGCCTGCCGCCGAGCTGGATCACCCGCAGGGTGCGCAGCTGCTTCATGTCCTGGTCGTCGGTGACCGAGGCGACGGGGGTCTGCGCCGGCACGCTCGAGTTCGGCCCCTTGGCGGCCTGGGTGGTGAGCACGGTCGTCACTCCGACCACGGCGGCCATCACGGCGGCGACTCTCGCGACCGCGCCGGGCCGGAAGTGCGCCCTGCGCCGGCCGGCGACCGTGATCGGCTGCTCCATCCGCTCGAGCGGTCTCGCACGCAGCGCGAGCACCGCTCCACGGACGGTCGCCTCGAAGTCGCGGCACGCGGCGCAGCGGCGCAGGTGCGACTCGAGCAGCGCCCACTCCAGCTCCGAGATCTCCTCGTCCAGGCGCAGGGAAACCCATCCGCGGGCGCGGTCGCACGCATCCGGCTGCGGTCGCAGTGCCATTACGGCTTACGACGTCTCAGCCTACGCGTTGTTAGCCGGAAACCGTCACACCAACCGGTAGCGCGAGTCGATCGCGAGGCCGATCACGATCAGCACGAGCCCGAGGACGAGGAAGATCGCCGACTCGGCGATGGTCGAGGAATGCTCCTCGGGTGTCGCCCAGCGCAGGAAGCGAGGGCCGAAGAACGGTGCCGCTTCCCCCTTCATGCGGACCGGGCCGCGGTTGCCGACGAAGAACGCGAACAGCAGGAGCAGGCAGCCGAAGGCCTCGAAGCCGACGGCGATCGACCGGTTCAGCGACGTGCCGAGCAGGAGCCCGATCGAGACCGCGCACAGCAGGACTGCGCCGACGACGACGCCGAGGAGCGTGAAGAAGCGGCGTGCAGCCGCGAGCCACACCGCAACTACTCTGCCCGGTTGGCCGCCGGCGGCAGCGGGGAGCCGGTGCCGCGGAACTCCTCCTCCGACAGGGGCCAGCCCTCGAGCGGGTAGTGGCAGGCGGCCACATGGTCCTCGGCGCCCATGGGGCGAAGCTCGGGTGTCTCGACGTCGCAGTGGCCGGCGTGGAAGCGCGGGCACCGCGGGTGGAACCAGCAGGCGGACGGCGGGTTGATCGGGTTCGGCACGTCGCCCTGGAGCACGACCGGCTTGCGGGCGCGGCCCATGTCCGGGTCCGGGATCGGCACGGCCGACATCAGGGCGCCGGTGTAGGGATGCTTGGGCTCGTTGTAGAGGCTCTCCCGCCTCGCGATCTCGACGGCGTGGCCGAGGTACATGACCAGGACGCGATCCGAGATGTGGCGGACCACGTTCAGATCGTGCGCGATGAACACGTAGGTGAGCCCGAAGTCCCGCTGGAGGTCCTTGAGCAGGTTCAGGATCTGCGCCTGCACGGACACGTCGAGCGCCGAGACCGGCTCGTCGCAGACGATCAGCTTCGGGTTGATCGCGAGCGCGCGGGCGACGCCGATCCGCTGCCGCTGCCCGCCGGAGAACTCGTGCGGGAACCGGTTGTAGTGCTCGGGGTTCAGGCCGACGATCTCGAGCAGCTCCTGCACGCGGCGCTTGACCTCGCCGCCGGAGCCGATCCCGTGGACCTGCAGCGGCTCGCCGATGATGAAGCCGACGCGCTTGCGGGGGTTCAGCGACGCGTACGGGTCCTGGAAGATCATCATCATCTCGCGGCGGACCGGGCGCATCTCGGCTCGCGAGAGGTTCGTGATGTCGCGGCCCTCGAAGACGATCCGGCCGCTCGTCGAGTCGAGCCGCCGCAAGATGCAGCGCGCCAGCGTCGACTTGCCGCAGCCCGACTCGCCGACGATCCCGAGCGTCTCGCCTTCGCGGAGGGCGAAGGTGACCCCGTCGACCGCCTTCACCGAGGCGATCTGCTTCTGGAAGATGATCCCGCGGGTGACGGGGAAGTGCTTCTTGACGTCGTCGACGACGAGGAGCTCGTCGCCCGTGAGCTCGAGCGGGATCTTCTCGACGGCGGGAGCCGGAGCCGTCGTCTGCTCGCGCTTCGTCGTGCTCATCGGCTCCTGCACCACGGTCGGCAACTGGTGTTCGCCGCCGCGACCGACATGGCGGGCGCGGCCCGTAACCGCCCCTGAGGTGCGAACGGATTTGGGGAGGGGGGTTCGTGGGGGGAACCGGCCGTTCCCCCCACGCGAGCGAGCAGGAGGCGAGTTGTCCTCAACTCGCCTCCGCGAGCGTGTCCGCGAGCGTGCCCTCGACCAGCTTCGCCGCCTCGTGGTCCTTCGTCTCCTGGTCGAGATGGCAGCGGACGCGGTGGTGTCCGGCCGTCTCGGGGACGGCGGCGAGCGCCGGCTCGGTCTGGCTGCAGATCGGCATCACGTAGGGACAGCGCGGATGGAAGCGGCATCCTCTCGGCGGGAAGAGCAGCGACGGCGGCTGGCCGGAGATCTGCACCAGCCGATCGACGTCCTGGTTCAGGCGGGGCAGGGAGCCGAGCAGGCCCCAGGTGTAGGGGTGGTTCGGGCGCCGGAAGAGGTTGCGGACCTCTCCCTCCTCCTGCACGCGGGCCGCGTACATGACCACCACGTCGTCGGCGACCTCGGCGACGACCCCGAGATCGTGGGTGATCATGATGATCGCGCTGCCGAACTCGTCCTGGAGACGCTTCATCAGGTCGAGGATCTGCGCCTGCGTGGTCACGTCGAGCGCCGTCGTCGGCTCGTCGGCGATCAGCAGGTCGGGGTTGTTGACGAGCGCCATCGCGATCATCACGCGCTGCCGCATGCCGCCGGAGAACTGATGCGGGTAGTCGTCCATCCTGGCGTCGGCGCGCGGGATGCCGACCGCCTTGAGCAGCTCGAGCGCACGCGCGCGGGCGGCCCCCTTCGTGACGTCCTGGTGCAGGAGGATCGCCTCGGTCAGCTGCGACCCGATCTTGTGCACCGGGTTCAGCGAGGTCATCGGGTCCTGGAAGATCATCGCGATCTCCCCGCCGCGAATCGAGCGCAGCTGCCTGGGGCTCATCCCGATCAGGTTCTGCCCCTTCCAGAGCGCCGCGCCACTCGAGATCGTGGTCTTCCGGTTGTTCAGGCCCATGATCGTCAGGCACGTGACGCTCTTGCCGCAGCCCGACTCGCCGACGATCCCGAGCGTCTTCCCCTTCTCGACCGCGAAGCTCACCCCGTCGACGGCCTTGACGATGCCGTCGTCCGTCCGGAAGTACGTCTTCAGCTCGTTGACTTCGAGGAGGGGCATACGGCCAGGCTTAACGATGCAAACGGGTCAGGGGATGATAGAGCCGGCCGGAAACTATGCCAGCCGAATGCGCGGGTCGATCGCTGCGTAGAGCAGGTCGACGACGAGGTTGAAGACGATGATCACGATCGTCGCGAAGACGATCACGCCCTGCACGGTCGGGACGTCGTAGTTCTGGAGCGCCTGCACCGACGTACGGCCGAGGCCGGGAAGGCTGTACACGCTCTCGGTGAAGATCGCGCCGCCCAGCGCCAGCCCGATGTCCATGCCGAGCATGGTCACCACCGGCAGCATTGCGTTGCGGAGGACGTGGGAGCGCAGCACCACGGACTCCGGCGCACCCTTCGCGCGCGCGGTCCGCACGTAGTCCTCGTTGAGCGTCTCGATCACGTTCGCCCTGATCATCCGCACGTACAGGGCGGCGAACAGGATCATGAACGTCATCCACGGCAGGATCAGGTGGTAGGCCCACTGCACCGGTCCTCCCGGCTGTCCGGGAGGTGGGTTGAAGAAGTCCGCGTAGTTGGTGATCGGGGTGATGTGCCACTTGAAGCCGATGAAGTAGGCGAAGATCAGCCCGATCCACACCGGGTGCGCGGAGATCCCGATCAGCACGAACGTCATCGCCCCTCGGTCCAGGAGCGAGCGCGGCCGGAGCGCCGAGAGGACGCCGATCGGGATCGCGATCAGCATCCAGAAGAACGCCCCGCCCAGCACGAGCGACGCCGTCACGGGAGCCGCGTCGGCGATGATGTGGTTGACGCTCTCGCGGTTGTACCAGGAGTGGCCGAGATCGCCGTGGATCACGAGCCGCTTGACGAAGTTGCCGTACTGGACGTAGATCGGCTGGTCGAGGCCGAGGTAGTGCTTGGCCTTCGCGACCGTGTCCGGCGTCGCCCCCTTGCCGGCGAACTGCCTGGCCGGGTCGGCCGGGATGATGAAGAAGAGGATGTAGCTGACGATCGTGACCGCGAAGAAGAGCAGCACCGCCCACAGAAGCCGTCTGATCAGGTAGCGCGTCACGGTCTGGTCGTCATCTGGTTGTCGAGCTCACGTTTTCCGGTCCTGACTGTAAACCAGGTGGGCGCCGGGTTCTACCCGACGCCCACCGTTTCCTACGTGCGTTCCTCGCGTCTTCTCCCTACTTGATGAAGAAGGTGTTGAGGTCGGCCTGGCCGTGGCACGGCTGGAACAGGTAGCCGCCGATGCGGGCCGAGATGAACTCGCGCGTGTTGCGGTTCTCGTACGCCGCCCACGGAGCGAAGTTGGTGGTGATGTTCTTGTCCAGCGCGGAGTAAGCGGCAGCCCGCTTGTCTCCGGTGAGGCTGTTCGCGACCTTCATCGCCTTCTGGACGCCGGCGTTGCTGAAGTAGGCGAGGTTGTTGTTGTTCGCCTCGTGGATGTTGTCGCCGTTCAGGAGGATGTCGATGAAGTCGTACGGGTCCGCGTAGTCGGCGAACCAGCCGGCGAAGACCGCGTCGAACGGCTCACCCTTCGTGCCGGCCGCGATGTAGATCTGGAAGCCGGCGAAGAGCTTCACGTTCACGTTGCAGCCCATCTGGCTGAGGTTGTACTTGAAGACCTGCGCCAGGTTCTGGCCGGTCGCGGTGTTGCCGGTGTACACGGTCACGTCCTTGCATCCCCCGGCCTGCGAGGCAAGCTGCTTCGCCCTGGGGTAGTTCGACCCCTTGATCGGGTAGGCGTTGACCGGCTTGTAGCCGGCGATGCCGGGCGGCAGGATCTGATCGCCTCGCTTCCCGGCCAGGTAGCCGCGGACACGGACGAGCGCCGGGCGGTCGACCGCGTAGTTCGCCGCCTTGCGCATGGTCACGTTCGAGAACGCCGGCCGCGTCATGTTCAGCGCGATGTAGTCGACGTTCAGACCGCCGTTCAGGAAGTAGCGACCCTTGTTGATGCCGAACTGCTGCGCGAGCTGCGCGTTCGCCGTGGCCGGAAGACCGCCGGCGTCGTAGTCGGCCTGACCCGCCTTGACCTGCAGGAGGCTCTGGTCGAGGTTCGTGTTGGCAGTGAAGACGAACGTGCTGATGTTGTGCGGGCGCGAGCCCTTGTAGTTCGGGTTCGTCTTCGTGATGATCTGCCGTCCGACCTGGCGGCTCGCGACGTAGTACGGGCCGAACGACGAGAAGGAGTTGATCCCGTCGGGGTTGACCGGCGTGCCCTTCGGCAGCGGGCAGAAGAAGTTCATCGCGAGCTTCGGCAGCAGCGAGCCGTCCGGCTGGAGCAGCCTGATCGTCAGCTTCTGGCCCTTCGCGACGACGCCGCTCGCGGTCGCGGCCTTGCCGTCGGCGACGGCCTGCGCGCCGACGATGCCGCTGGTGCCCGTGATGAACGGAACCGCCGGCGACTGCATCTTCGGGTTGAGGATGCGGTTGATCGCTGCGGCGTAGTTCGCAGCGGTCAGGGTCTCACCGGTGTTCGACTTGATGCCCGACTTGACCGTGAACACGTACGTCTTGCCGTCCTTGGAGACGGACGGGAAGCCGACGGCGCCGTCAGGGCTGAGCTTGCTCCCCGCAGCCCCGGGCTTGTCGGGGTAGTACAGGAGCTTCACGCAGACCGAATCCAGGATCTGCCACGAGATCGTGCCGTACGCGAGGGTGGGGTCGATGTAGTCCACGTCGGTGCCCGACATGTTGATGTTCATCGTCCCGCCCTTCTTCTGCGCGGAGGCAGACGGCCGGTTCGACTTGCTCGACGCCGGGCCGGCAAACGCAGCCGCGAGCAACATCGCGGCTCCGAGCGCGGCCATGGCGCCGGATAGCCAGACTTTCTTGTGCATCGATCTCCTTTCGATGACGCACGGGCCCGGCGCGGCGGCAGGGCTCCGTGGTAGACGCATCCTCGACCCGTTAGACGAGCCGCGCGGAGTTTAGTTTGCACGTCACGAAAATGTGAAGAAGCCCTGCGTCCGGCTACCCTTTCGTCGGAATGACGGGGGTCCGGACCCTCCTTTTCGTCGCGTGCGCACTCGTCTCCGCGGCGGTCGTCGCAGGAACTGCGACGGGCTCGAGCGCGACCTCGCCGCCCCTGCGCGGCGTCAACTTCATCAGCGTCTGCAGCTTCAGCCACCGGGGCCCGGACGACCCGATCGTCCTGCCGCGGCAGCCGGGCTACTCGCACGACCACACCTTCGTGGGCAACGACTCGACGAACGCCTTCTCCACGCCCGCCCAGCTCCGGACGGCGAGCACCACCTGCCGGCGGGCCGGCGACAGGGCCGCCTACTGGATGCCGACCCTGCTCGTCGGCGGCCAGGCGGTGACTCCGACGACGGCGATCGCGTACTACCGGCGGCTGGTGAGGACGCCGCTCCGGCCGTTCCCGGCGGGCCTCCAGATCGTCGCCGGGAACTCGCACGCCACGGCGCCGCAGCGTCTCGTCGTCACCTACTGGGACTGCGGCGACCTGGTCAACGTCGCCCCCTCGAGCAGCGTGCCCGACTGCGCCGACGGAACGCTCAGCCTCCACGTCAACTTCCCGGACTGCTGGGACGGGAAGAACCTCCTGTACGACAACCAGAAGAACACGGCGTACTCCGGGAACGGCCGCTGCCCGAAGGGCTACCCGGTCGCGATGCCCGCCCTGCAGCTCGTCTTCCGCTATCCGGTCAAGACGCCGGGCGGCTCCGTCGAGCTCGCCTCGGGCGGCCAGTACTCCGGCCACGCCGACTTCATCAACGCCTGGGACCAGCAGGCGCTGGCGACGCTCGTCGCCAACTGCCTGAACAAGTACCGGCACTGCGGGACCGGGAGCTGACGGCCTAGCCGCAAAGGTCGGTGCGGAGCGCACGCGTCTCCGCCACCACCCGTCGTGCCGTCGGCAGGATCGTGGCGGTCGGGCTCATCGACCCCGAGCGCAGCGGATCGCCGGTGAACGAGGCCAGCGCCTGCTCGGCCCGCGCCTTCGCGCCACGGAAGCGGGCGGCCAGCGGGTCGTCGGGGTCGAGTGCGGCCAGCGCTTGCCGGTCGGCGGCGATCGCGGCTCTGAGCCCGGCCGCCGCGGCCGCCGCCGTGGCGGGCGGCGCGACGTCGAGCGAGGAGCAGGCGTCCGACCGGGCGTCGCCCCCGCCGCAGCCGGCGAGCAGGGCCGCAGCGACCAGCGCGGCTAGAGCGCCCGGATAGTGAGGGCGCCGTTCCAGATCAGCGTGTCGTCGCAGTCGTAGAGGTACTCGATGCCGTCGTAGAGGTGCGGGAAGTGCGAGCAGCTCCGGGTGGGCACGTACCGGACCCCGGGACCGGGATGACGGGTCCCGACCGGGAGGGTCAGCGCGCGGCCGGACGACACCCGCGCGAGCGCCGCAGCGTCGAGGGAGACGGCGGCGACGAGCTGGTCGTTCCTGATGTCGAGCTCGCAGGGGTGGCCGGGGCTCCTGTACCGGGGCCCGGTCAGGTCGAGGCGCAGGCCGTCCTCCGTCCGGGTCGCAGCGAGCTGGCCGTTGGTGTGCAGCTCGAGGTCGCTCTCGCAGACGGACGTCCCTGCCCAGCCGGGCTCCTCGTCGGCGGAGTCGCAGTTGTCCTGCACCGCGGTGCCCTTGACGGAGCCGGCGATCGCGTCGGCCCCGCGCGCGGGCGCTCGGAGGACGTAGCCCTTCGCGCCGGGGACGAGCCTGGCCGTCCACTCGATGCGCCATTGCACGGAGAGCGTCTCGTCGGCCAGCCGGCTGGCATAGCACTCGCGCGTGACCTCGTGGAGCCAGCGCGTGTGGTCGAGGTAGCGGCCTCCGCCCTTGCCCGTGAACACGATCTGCACGGTCCTGGCCCGCGCGACGTCGCTCCCGGCCCCCGCGCCGGCGACCGGCCAGGCCAGGACGGCGGCCGCCGCCGCGACCAGGAGGAAGGCGGTCCGACCCCGAAGCACGCCTCGCGCTAGCCCGACGACCGCGGGTCGAAGGCGTCGCGCAGGCCGTCGCCGAGCAGGTTGAACGCGAGCGTCGCCAGCAGCACCGCGACGCCCGGCCAGACCATCAGCCACGGCTGGGTCAGGTAGTAGTCGGGCGCGGTCGAGAGCAGGTTGCCCCAGCTCGCAGTCGGCTGCTGGATCCCGAGGCCGAGAAACGACAGGCCGGCCTCGAGCAGGATGTTCGTGGCGACCACGAGGGTCGAGTAGACGATGATCGGTGCGACAAGATGAGGAAGGATGTGCGACCGGATGATCCTCCAGTCGCTCGTCCCGATCATCCGCGCGGCCTCGACGAACTCCTTCTCGCGCAGCGACAGGACCTGGGCTCGGACGATTCGGGCAGGGTAGTACCAGCCGAAGAGCGCCAGCACGACGATGAGGGTGACGGCCCCCGGGGCGAGGAACCCGAAGGTGATCCCGTTCAGCCGCTCGCCGGCCGTGCTCGCGAGGGCGATCACGAAGAGCAGCACCGGGAACGCCATCACGATCTCGGTGATGCGGCTGATGATCGTGTCGGTCACGCCGCTGTAGAAGCCGGCGAGGGCGCCCATGATGACGCCGGCCGCCATCGCGAGCAGCGTCGCCCCGACGGCGACCTCGAGCGAGGCCTGCGTCCCGTACAGCAGGCGCAGGAACTCGTCGCGGCCGAGCTGTCCGTCCGCGCCGAGGATGAAGTAGGTGTGCTGGAAGTTGCCGGTGGCTCCCGGGTACGGCTGGGTCGAGACGTGCGACAGCGGCCCGACCGGCAGCACCGTCTTCGGATCGAGCCCGCCCGCGAACTGGTCGTCCGGGCCGTGGCCGAGGAAGTGCGCGGCGATCGGCGCGCCGATGAACCCGATGAGGACGACCAGCACGATGTAGACGCCGCCCGCGATCGCGAACTTGTCGCGGCGGAAGCGCATGAACACGCCCTCCCAGTAGCCGCGGGCGCGGACAGCAGCTTCGGTGCCGAGCTCGCCGTGCGACTCCGCGGCGACCGTGGAGGCGAGGCCTGCGCCGGAGGAGACCAGCTCGGGGCGTTCGGTGGTGGCCACTGGGTTAACGGGAGCATAACGGGCACGGTGCCCGCATTCCCACGCTGGGACTTCGATCGGACGAAAAAGTTAGGCCGGCTACGCCGTGAGCGCGTCGGCGCCGGCGACCACCTCGAGGATCTCCTGGGTGATCTCCGCCTGGCGGGCGCGGTTCATCGCCAGGGTCAGGCTGTCGATCAGCTCGCCGGCGTTCTTCGAGGCGTTCCGCATCGCGGTCATGCGGGCGCCCTGCTCGGACGCGGCGGACTCGAGCAGGGCGCGGTAGAGCTCGGTCTCGACGTAGACCGGCAGCAACCGCTCCAGGATCTGCTCCGGCTCCGGCTCGTAGATGAAGTCGCCGACGAGCGCGGCATGCTGCTCGTCCTCCTCGCCCGCCTCGAGCATCTGCTCCGGGATCGGCAGCAGGTCCTGCTCCACCACCTGCTGGACGAGCGGCGAGACGAAGTGGTTGTAGACGATCACGACCCGGTCGACCTCTCCGTCGACGTAGAGCTCGGAGACCCGGTGCGCGATCGCCTGCGCGTCTGCATAGGTGGGCCGGTCGCTGAAGCCCGTCCACGCCTGGACGACGTCGAAGCGCCGGAAGCGCAGCGTGGAGGCGCCCTTGCGGCCGGAGACGAGCCAGCGCACCTGCGTGCCCTCGGCGCGAAGCTGCCGGTCGAGCGCCAGCCCATGCCGCAGCACCTGCGCGTTGAACGCGCCGGCGAGGCCCCGGTCGCCCGTCAGCGGCAGGATCGCGGCGGAGCGCATCTCGTCGCGCCGCTGCAGCAGCGGCAGCCCCCGGACGGAGGAGCTGGCCCGGGCGGTGCCGACCATCAGCTCCATCATCCGGTCGGCGTACGGCCGCATCGCCTCGATCCGGGCCTGGGCCCGGCGAAGCCGGGCGGAGGCGACGAGCTCCATCGCCTTCGTGATCTTCCGGGTGTTGCGGATCGACCTGATCCGCCGCTTGAGGTCCTGGACCGAGGCCATCTAGACGAGAGCGCTTTCCTCTTGGACGTTGAACATGCCGGCGAACCGCTTCAGCTCCGCGTTCAGCTTCTCCTCGAGCTCGTCGGAGAGCTCCTTCTGCTCGCGGATCTCGTCGAGGATCGACTTCTCGGTACGCATGTGCTCGCGCAGCTCGTCCTGGAAGCGCGGGACCTGCGGAGGGGGCACCTCGTCGAGGTAGCCGTTGATCCCGGCGAAGATCGCCACCACCTGCTCCTCCACCGGCCACGGCGAGTACTGCGGCTGGTTCAGGGTGGCAACCATGCGCTCCCCTCTGGCCAGTGTTCGTTGCGTGGCTTGATCGAGCTCGGAGCCGAACTGGGCGAACGCCTCCAGCTCGCGGTACTGCGCGAGCTCGAGCTTCAGGCGTCCGGCGACCTGCCGCATCGCCTTCACCTGCGCGTTGCCGCCGACGCGCGAGACCGAGATGCCGACGTTGATCGCCGGCCGGACGCCCGAGTAGAACAGGTCGCTCTCCAGGAAGATCTGCCCGTCGGTGATCGAGATCACGTTCGTCGGGATGTAGGCGGAGACGTCGCCGGCCTGGGTCTCGATCACGGGCAGGGCGGTCAGCGACCCGCCGCCGAGCTCGTCGTTCAGCTTGCACGCGCGCTCGAGCAGCCGGGAGTGCAGGTAGAAGACGTCGCCGGGATACGCCTCGCGGCCGGGCGGCCGGCGGAGGAGCAGCGACATCTGCCGGTACGCGTCGGCGTGCTTCGAGAGGTCGTCGTAGATGCAGAGCGCGTGACCCCCCTCGAACATGAAGTACTCGCCCATCGCGCAGCCGGCGTACGGCGCCATCCACTTGATCGGGGCGGCCTCCGAGGCGGCCGCGTTGACGATGATCGTGTACTCCATCGCCCCTTCCTCCTTCAGCCGCTCGTAGACCTGGGCGACGGTGGAGGCCTTCTGGCCGATGGCGACGTAGATGCAGATCACGTTCTGGCCGCGCTGGTTGAGGATCGTGTCGACGCAGATCGCCGTCTTGCCGGTCGTGCGGTCGCCGATGATCAGCTCGCGCTGCCCGCGGCCGATCGGGATCATCGAGTCGATCGCCTTCAAGCCGGTCTGGAGAGGCTCCTTCACCGGCTGGCGCTGGACGACGCCGGGCGCCTTGAACTCGAGCGGCCGGCGCTCCTTCGCCTCGATCGGCCCGCCGCCGTCGACGGGGTTGCCGAGCGGATCGACGATCCGCCCGACCAGCGCGTCGCCGACCGGCACGCTGGCGACGCGGCCGGTGCGCCGGACGGGCTCGCCCTCCTTGACCTTGTCCCACTCGCCGAGCAGGGCGGCGCCGACGTTGTCCTCCTCGAGGTTGAGGGCGACGCCGGTGACGCCGTGCTCCAGCTCCAGCATCTCCAGCGCGACGGCGCTCTCCAGGCCGTAGACACGGGCGATGCCGTCGCCGACCTGCAGGACCTGGCCGACCTCGGCGAGGTCGGTCTCGACGTCGAACTCCTTGATCCGCTCCTTGAGCAGGGCGGTGATCTCTTCGGGACGCAGCTTCACGTTCGGGCTCCTTCGGTTTCAGACACGGGTACGGAGATCTCGGCCGAGCTGCTCGAGCCGGCCACGGATGCTGGCGTCGACCCGGCGCGACCCGACCTGCAGGACCATCCCGCCGATCAGCTCCGGATCGACGGTGCGGTTGGCCTCGACCTTCCGGCCGGAGCGCTGCTCGATCTGGCCGACGATCGCGCGCGCCTCGTCGTCGGACAGCTCGTAGGCGGTGGTCAGCTCGACGGACAGCTCGCCTTCCTCGGCGGCGGCCATGCGCTCGAACTCGCGCGCCACCTCCTCGATCTCGCCCCCGCGGCCCTTCTCGACGAGCAGGCGCAGGAGGTTGAGCACGAGCGGATCCGCCTCGCCGGCGACCGCTTCGACGGCGGCCGCCTTCGCGCGCCTGTCGAGCTGCGGGTTGCGCAGGAGCTCGTCGAGCTCCGGCACCTGCCTGGTCGCCTCGACGAAGTCGCCGAGGTCCTGCCGGGCGGGCGCGAGCCGGCCTGCCTCCTTCGCGGCCTGGTAGAGCGACCGTGCGTACGTGCGGTGGACGACGCTCACGCCACACCCCTCCCTCCGGTCGGGGGGTGGCTAGAAGGCTTGCCTTCGAGCATCGGGGTTCGTGCCCTTCTAGCCGGCATGCGCAGCATGATGGCTAGACCGTCTCCTTCTCCAGGACCGAGAAGTCGAGGTCGCCGATCGCGTCCTCGATCAGCTTGCGGTGGTCGTCGCGGTCGAGGACCTTGCCGGTCACCTTCGCCGTGGCGACCAGCGTCAGCTCGGCGACCTCGGCGCGGATCTGCTCGAGCGCGCGCTGCGTCTCGGCGTCGATCTGCCTCTTGGTCTCCTCGAGCCGCCGCTGCCGGTCGGCCTCGGTCTCCTCCCGGACGCGGTCGCGCTGCGCATCCGACTGCTTGCGCGCCTCGGCGAGGATCTCCTCGGCGTCCGACTTGGCCTTGCCGACGAGCTTGCGGTGCTCCTCGAGCAGGCTGCGCGCCTCCTCGCGGGCGCGGTCGGCCTCTTCGATCGACTGGCGGATCCGGTCGCGCCGGTCGTCGATCGCCTTCTGGATCGGGCCGAACGCGTACCGCTTCAGCACGAACAGGGCGATCAGGAAGCAGACGATCGTCCAGATCATCAGCCCCGGGGTGACCGAGATCAGCGCGTTGGCGGCGAGCATCAGTGCTCCGTCCAGTAATGGTCTCGCGTCTCTGGCGAGTGACCGGGGCCGCCAGGCAAGGACGCAGGGAGCGCCAATATCGGGACGAGATATTGGCGCGACTGAGGACGCCGCATGGCGGGTCCGGGCGCCGCCAGAGGTGCCCTGACTATTGCTGGAAGGAGCACCATTAGACGAGGACGTACGCGAGGATCGAGCCGAGCAGGCCGTAGAACACGACCGCCTCGGTCAGCGCGAAGCCGAGCCATTGGATGCCCTGCAGCTCGCCGCGGAGCTCGGGCTGGCGGGCGACCGACTGGATCATCGAGCCGAAGATGTTGCCGATGCCGACACCGGCGCCGAGGGCGCCGAGGCCGACGCCGAGGGCGAGGCCGATCGCCTTGCCCGCCTTGGTGACGTCGCCGGTGGTGGCGAAGAGAAGCTGGAGCGTTGCTGCCATTCGAGCGTTCCTCCTAGTGTTCCGGCTCGATCGCCGAGCCGATGTAGATGGCTGACAGGGCCGCGAAGATGAATGCCTGGATCGACACGACGATCACGACCTCGAAGAGGTAGAAGACCGCCGCGATCGGGACGACGAACACGGCCAGGATGATCGACTGCAGGATGAACATCAGGCCGATGAAGGTGAGGATCAGGATGTGGCCCGCGAGCATGTTCGCGAAGAGCCGGACGCTGAGCGAGATCAGCCGCATGAACTGGCCGAGGATCTCGAGCGGCACGATCAGGAACAGCAGCGCCCTCGGCGCCTCCGGGATCCAGCTCTTGAAGTAGCGCCGCGGCCCGTTCCACCTGATCCCCTCGTAGTGCGTGAACACGAAGGTGAGCAGGGCGAGCGCCAGCGTCACCGACAGCGAGGAGGTGGCGGCGTAGATCCCCCAGGTCGGGACGCCGTGCCACTTCTCGCCGGTCAGAGGCAGGGGGATGAACCCGAGGACGTTCACCACCCAGATGAAGAGCATGATCGTGGCGACGTAGGGGAACCAGCGCCCGATCGCCTTCGTCGGCAGGCCCTGCTCGGCGACCTGCACCTGAGCCACCTCGTACACCTGCTCCCCGATCGACTGGCGCCGGCCGACATCCTTGCCCGAGGTGACCCGCAGCCGCATCAGCGCGAGGCCCATCAGGATCGTCAGCAGCGTCCCGATCATCAGGTACACGACCGCCTTGGTGATCGACAGGTTGAGGCCTCCGATGTGGATCGACACCCACTCGTGCTGCTCGAACTCCGTGGTCGGGTCGAACTTGCCGCGCGCGAGCGCGGTGCCGGGGAAGAGGAGCGCCACGGTGCCGGCGGCGACGATCCAGCGCCTCACCTGCTCGGCTCCTTCCCGTAGTACGTCGCCAGCGAGAGGCCGAGCTCGGCCGTGTACGCGAGCGCGTAGGTGAGCACCGCGGCCAGGCCGAGCTCCTTGTTCGAGGCCGTGACCGCGAGCAGGAGGACCAGCAGGCCGATCGACTTGAAGACGACGCCGAAGACCCTCGCCCCGTTGCCGATGCGCACGAGGATCAGGTCGAGCAGGTGCACGGCGACGTACAGCACCGTTGCGAGCGCCCAGCCTCCGATCGGCCAGCCGGCGATCAGGAAGATGGGCAGCGCGACCAGCAGGACGACACCGCCGGCCAGGGCGGGCAGCAGGTGCCCCGGCTCGGGGCGCGGGGTGAAGAGCGCGGAGGGCATCAGAAGGAGTCCCTGTAGCGGTGGTAGACGGCGCCGATGCCGAGCGGCACGCCGACGGCCGCTCCTCCGAGCAGGCCGTAGGCGAGCGACCCGGTAGCCCAGCCGATCAGGGCGCCACCCGCGATGCCTGCCGCGGTACCCGTGACCAGCAGAGCGCCCGCGCCGGCGGGATCGAACGTCTGGCGCGCAGGCTCCATCTGCGCGGCGAGCATATCATCCGACTTTGTGACACGGGAAAATCGCTTGCTCATGCGGATCCTCCCCGATCTTGTGCCCAGATTGTAGCTACGCGGTGCGTCGCTCCTGCTCGGCCGCCTCGCGGCGCCGGCGCCGGATGCGCGGGTTCGCCAGCTTGACGATCTCGAGCAGGTAGACCATGTAGACGGACGCGGCGACGGCAAGCACGCCGAGCGCCGCGGCGGCGGCGGTCGGCCACGGATGCCAGCGGCCGTCCTCGCGGAAGGGGATGTAGCGCGTGCCGAGCGCCGCGGCGGCGAGGGTCGCCACCCAGAAGTAGATGTACGCGACCGCGCGCGGCTGCGAGAACCCGATGTCCACGAAGCGGTGGTGGAGGTGGGTCTTGTCCGGGGTCGTGATCGGCATCCGGTACTTGAGCCGGCGGGCGACGACGAAGCCCGTGTCCAGGATCGGCACCGCCAGCACGAGCAGCGGGAAGAACAGGGCGACGGTCGCGGCGGTCTTCAGCAGGCCCTCGACCGAGACCGCCGCGAGCGAGAAGCCGAGCAGCATCGCGCCCGAGTCGCCCATGAAGATCCGCGCCGGGAAGAAGTTGTGACGCAGGAACCCGAGGGTGGCTCCGAAGACGATTGCCGTGAACGCCGCGGCCGTCGGCTTGCCGAGGGAGAGCTCGATCACTGTGAAGGTCAAGGCCGCGATCCCGCAGACGCCGGCGGCGAGGCCGTCGAGCCCGTCGAGGAAGTTGACCATGTTCATCACCGCGACGATCCAGAGCACGGTCAGCGGGCCGCCCACCCAGGGCGACAGGTCGTAGACGCCGAGGAACGGGAAGGTGAAGTGGTCGATCCAGATCCCGAAGATCGGCGGGATCGAGGCGGCGACGACCTGACCGCCGAGCTTCTCCCACCAGCGGAGGCCGCGGAAGTCGTCGATCGCGCCGACCGCGGTCGCGACGGTGGCGCCGAGGAGCAGGCCGCGCACCGGCCTGCTCAGGTCGAGGAACGCCAGCGAGGGGACGATGATCCCGAAGAAGAGCGCGAGCCCGCCGAGGCGCGGGATCGGGATCCGGTGGACGCGGCGCTCGTCGGGGAGGTCGACGGCGCCCAGGCGGCGGGCCATGCCGGCGACCGCCGGGGTGAGCAGGATCACGATCAGGAACGCCAGCGCGGCGCCGTAGATCACCTCGAGGTGGTCGCGAAGCTGGTGCAGCGTCACCGCGGCCTACACGCTACTCCTGCGGGCGGAGACCGGTGGTGTTCGCGCGCGCCACCAGGGTCTGACCCCGGAGGGGTCTGACCCTGCCGAGAACGTTTGCGCGGCGACCCGGTGGTGACAGTCCCCCTGCGGGGACAGTCCCTAAGGGAGTGTCCCTCGGACTACTTCGTGCCGTACAGACGATCGCCCGCGTCGCCGAGGCCCGGGACGATGAAGCCGCGCTCGTCCAGGCCCCGGTCCTGCGAGGCGCAGACGATGTGCACGTCCGGGTAGGCGGCGTGCACCTTCTCGATCCCCTCGGGCGCGGCCACCAGGCAGACGAGCGTGACCGAGCGGGCCCCCGCCTTCTTGACGTGCTCGATCGCGGCGACGCTCGAGTTGCCCGTCGCCAGCATCGGGTCGAGCACGATCGCGTCGCGCTCGCCCAGGTCCTCCGGCAGCTTCACGTAATACTGGATCGCCTCGAGCGTCTCCTCGTCGCGGTACATGCCCATGAACCCGACGCGCGCGCTGGAGATCAGCGAGAGCGTCCCTTCCAGCATCCCGACCCCGGCGCGGAGGACGGGGCAAACGGCGACCTTCTTGCCGGAGATCCGCTGCGCCTCCATCGTCTCGAGCGGCGTCTCGATCTCGACGGGCTCGGTCGGGAAGTCCTTCGTCGCTTCGTAGGTGAGCAGCAGCGTCAGCTCGTTGACCAGCTTGCGGAAGTGGACGGTGGGCGTGTCCTTGTCCCGGAGGTACGAGAGCTTGTGCTGGACGAGCGGGTGGGTGACGACGGTCAGGCGGCGCTGCGTCGAGGGGTCGCGCTCCGTCAAGGGGTCAGACCCCCTACGGAAATGCCACGAAAGCGCACCGGAACCGTGCCGCCCGAGGCCGGATCTTCCGCAATGAGCGGCCGTTTTCCGCCGGCCGACGGAGGTCGAACGGTGGTCACACTTCGGTAGGGGGTCAGACCCCCTACCGGAGTGCGCCGACCTCGCGCCAAGAGCCTCACGCCTCGTAGGCCGTCCAGCCGCGGAAGCCCGGGTAGAGCGGGTGCTGCTCGCAGAGCGCCAGGCTCCGCCCGGCCAGGGCTGAGAGGTCGGCGTCCTCCTGGAGGGCACCGACCGCGATCCGGGCGACCTCGCGGAAGTCGTCCTCGTCGAACCCGCGCATCGTGCAGGCGGGCGTGCCCATCCGCACGCCCGAGGCCACCGTCGGGGGCCGCTCGTCGAACGGGACGGTGTTGCGGTTGGCCGTGATGTTGACCTCGGCGAGGCGCTCCTCGGCGTCCTTGCCGGTCCACTCCGAGTCGCGCAGGTCGACCTGGAGCAGGTGCGTGTCGGTGCCGCCGGTGAGGACGTCGAGCCCGCCGGCCTGGAGCTCGTCGGCCAGCGCGTCGGCGTTGGCCCGGATCTGCGCCTGGTAGGCGCGAAACGCAGGGGTGCCCGCGAGGCGGAAGCAGGTCGCCTTGGCCGCGATCACGTGCTCCATCGGCCCGCCCTGCATGCCCGGGAACACCGCGCGGTCGAGCGCCTGGGCGTGCTCCCCGCGGCAGAGGACGAACCCGGAGCGGGGGCCGGCGAGCGTCTTGTGCGTCGTCGAGGAGACGAAGTCGCAATGCGGGACCGGGCTCGGGTGGAGGCCGGCGGCGACGAGGCCCGAGAAGTGCGCCATGTCGCAGAGGAGGTAGGCCCCCACCTCGTCGGCGATCGCGCGGAAGCGATCGGCCTCGACCGTACGCGGATAGGCGGAGCCGCCGCAGACGATCAGCGCCGGCCGGTGCTCCTTCGCCAGGGCCAGCACCTCGTCGTAGTCGACCGTCATCGTCTCGCGGCTGACGCCGTAGTGGACGATCGAGTAGAGCCGCCCGGAGAAGTTGACCTTGAGGCCGTGCGTGAGATGGCCGCCGTGGTCGAGGCGCAGCGAGAGGATCGTGTCGCCGGGCTCCAGCACGGCCGAGTAGACAGCCATGTTGGTCTGTGCGCCCGCGTGCGGCTGGACGTTCGCGTGCTCGGCGCCGAACAGGTCCTTCGCGCGGTCGATCGCCAGCTGCTCGAGCTCGTCGACCACCTCGCAGCCGCCGTAGTACCGCCTGCCCGGGTAGCCCTCCGCGTACTTGTTCGTGGGGACGCTGGCGATCGCCTCCAGGATGCTGGGCCAGGTGAAGTTCTCGGAGGCGATCAGCTCGATCTGCCCGCGCTGGCGCTCGAGCTCGCGGCCGATCAGCTCCGCGATCTCGGGGTCGACCTCGGCGAGCCGGGCGCGACGGAGGTCCTGGACGACCTCCTTCTTCCTGCGGGGCGCAGCGGAGCGGGGCACCGCGCCGATCCTACTCGGCCGCGCCGCGGAGGCGTCTCAGCGCCTCCTCGGCGGGGACCGCGCCCTCGCGCAGGACGGACGGCTCCGAGCCGGTCAGGTCGATCACCGTCGACGGCACCCCCGGGAGCTCGCCGGCGTCGACGACGACCCCGCACGCCTCGCGGATCGCCGCGGGAACATCGTCGAGGCGGCGCGGATCGGGGCCGCCGTGGCGATTGGCGCTCGTCGCGGCAAGCGCCCCGACCTGCTCGAAGATCTCCCGCACCTGCCCGCGGAGCACCGGCACGCGGACGCCGATGGTCTCGCCGCCCCCCAGCGCGGGAAAGCGCCCGGCCGGGTTCGGGACGACAAGCGTGAAGGGGCCCGGGAGCAGCGACTCCTGTCCGCTCACCTCCGGGACGAGCTCGAGCAGCGTCGGCACGTCGGCGCACAGGAGCGCCACCGGCATCCACCCCGGCCTGCCCTTCAGCAGCGAGAGGACGGCGGCGTGCTCGGGTGCCGCGCACAGGCCGTAGACGGTGTCGGTCGGCAGGATCACGGGCTCCCCGGCCCTGATCGCGGCTACCGCCCGCTCGACCATCGTCCCTCGACGACCCGGTCGCGCCCGGTGAGATCCGGGGTCGCCCGGACGTCGTCGTACCCACAGTCGCGCAGGAGCTGCGACACCGCGCGGCCACGGCCGTCGGCGACCTCGAGCACCAGGCTGCCGCCGGGAACCAGCACGGCCGCCGCCGCGTCTGCGATCGCCTCCGTGTGTCGATCGCCGACCGTCGCCAGTCGCGGCTCCCAGTCCCTCACCTCGGGCTGGAGGCCCTCGATCTCCTCCTCGGTCACGTACGGCGGATTCGAGACGACGAGGTCGTACGTCCCGTCGAGCCCGTCGCGGACGTCGCGCAGCTCGAAGGCGACGTCGACGCGTGCCGCGTGGGCGTTCGCGCGCGCCAGCTCGAGCGCGTCGGCGGAGACGTCGATGGCCGTGACGCGCGCGCCGGGATGCTCGGCGGCGATCGCGAGCGCGATCGCGCCCGAGCCGGTGCCGACGTCGAGCACGGCCGGCCGGTCGAGCCCGTCCAGGAGCTCGAGGCAGCGGCCGACGACCACCTCGGTCTCCGGCCGGGGCACGAGCACCCGGCTGTCCACCTTCAGGGTCAGGCCCCGGAAGCCCCACTCGCCGAGCACGTAGGCGAGCGGCTCGCGGCGCTCGCGGCGCTCGAGCAGCCCCTCGACCGCGGCAGACTCCTCGGCCGAAAGGTCCCGCTCGGGATCGAGGTAGAGCTCGGTCCGACTCGCTCCGAGAGCCTTCCCCACGAGCAGCTCGGCGTCGAGCCGCGGCGATTCGACGCCGGCCGCCGCCAACCGTCGTTCGCCCTCGGCCACCGCCTCGCCAAGCGTCATGCCTCGAGCGCGCGGCGGCGATCCTCGGCGGCGAGCGCCTCGGTGAACTCGTCGAGCTCGCCCTGGAGGATCCGGTCGAGCTGGTGCACGGTGAGCTTGATCCGGTGGTCGGTAAGCCGGTTCTCGGGGAAGTTGTAGGTGCGGATCTTCTCGGCCCGCTCGCCGCCGCCGATCTGGGAGCGGCGGGTTGCGGCGAGCTCGGCCTGCTGCCGCTCGCGCTCCTGCTCGTACAGGCGGGCGCGAAGCACCCGCATCGCCTTCTGCTTGTTCTGGAGCTGTGACTTCTCGTCCTGCATCGCCACCACCAGCCCGGTCGGCAGGTGGGTGATCCGCACGGCCGAGTCGGTCGTGTTCACGCTCTGGCCGCCGGGGCCGGTCGAGCGGTAGACGTCGATCTTCAGGTCGTTCGGATCGATCTCGACCTCCACCTCCTCGGCCTCGGGCATGACCGCGACGGTCGCGGTCGAGGTGTGGATGCGGCCCTGCGACTCGGTCTCGGGGACGCGCTGGACGCGGTGCGTGCCGCCCTCGTACTTGAACACGGAGTAGGCGCCGTCGCCCTTGACGGCGAAGACGAGCTCCTTGAAGCCGCCGCCGTCGTTCGGGCTCGCCGAGAGCTCCTCCGGCCTGTAGCCGCGCCGCTCGGCGTAGCGCGTCAGCATCCGGTAGAGGTCGCCCGCCCACAGCGCCGCCTCGTCGCCGCCGACCCCCTGGCGGATCTCGACGATCACGTCCTTGCGGTCGGCCGGGTTGGCCTCGACCAGCGCCAGCTTCAGCTCCTCCTCGAGGTCACCCACCCGCTGCTCGAGCTCCGGGACGAGCTCCTTCAGGTCCCCGTCGGCGCGCGCCTCGGCGAGATCTGCGCTCGCAGCCCGCCACTCCGTGGCGAGCCGATGAGGCGCCTCCAGCTCCTTCAGGCGCCGCCCGACCTCGGCCGCTTCCCGGTGGTCGTTGTAGACCGCAGGGTCGGACATCCGCTCCTGCGTCTCGCGGTAGGAGCGCTCGAGATCGTCGACGAGGTCTGCGATGCCGGCCACGCCGAACAGGGTAGACGGGGCGGCCACCGGCCGCCCCGTCCCTCACCGTCGCCGCAGGCGGGCGCCGCTACAGCAGGCCCTGCCCCTTCCACTTGGCGAAGATCGTCTTGAACTGGCTCTGGTACGAGGCGGCCGCCGCGGCGGCCGTCATCTTCCCCTGCGCGACCTGGGCGAACATCTGCGGGATCAGCGACTGGTTGAAGATGTCGCCGATCGCCGCGTTCGCGAAGCCCGGGTAGCCGACGTTCGTCGTGTAGCGCTGCGCGATCGTCGTCAGGATCGTGTACTTGCCGAGTGGCTTGTGCTTGTCGGCGGCCGCCAGCTTGTTCATCGCCTTGAACCCGCCCTTGACCGCGTTCGTCCACGCGGGGAAGTTGTAGAACTTCGACTGCAGGAAGTGGTTCCGGTAGCCGAGCTGCTGGTCGACGATGTACTGCTTCGCCGCCTCCTTGTTCTGCGCGAAGCGCCAGATGAAGTAGATGCCCATGACGTGCTCGTTGCCGAGCGCTCGCGTCGAGCCTTTCGGGATCGGCCGGAGCCACGTGTCGTCCGACAACGCCGTGTTCCCGGAGTCCTCGGCCGAGCGTGCGATCGAGATCGCGTTCACGGCCATGGAGAGCCGGCCGGCGAGGAACGCCTGGTTGTTGGACGCGGCGGTCCAGGCGAAGACCTCGTCGGACATGCCGTTCTGGTAGATGTCCTTCATCAGGTTGAGGGCGGCGATCGTGCCCTTGTTGTTGATCGCCGGGTTGCCGTTCGCGTCCTGCAGCGACGATCCGTAGCAGTACAGGAGCGACATCAGGAACATGTTCGAGTCGAGCTCGTTCGACATCCCGAGCCCGACC
Organism: Gaiellaceae bacterium; assembly: GCA_036555585.1. Taxonomy (GTDB): domain Bacteria; phylum Actinomycetota; class Thermoleophilia; order Gaiellales; family Gaiellaceae; genus DATBLE01. The sequence continues at coordinate 79,721 of DATBLE010000058.1, read as the reverse complement.
GGATGGCCGGCCTTCTTCAGGAGCGGCGCCGCCTTGCGGACGTTCTCCCACGTGTTCGGGGCTATGCCGACGTTGAACCACATGCTCTTCCGGTACTGGATGGGGTCGGGAACGTAGTTGTCCGGAAAGCCGAAGTACCGCTTGGTCTTCGGGTTGTACGTCGAGCGGTAGGCGACGTCCGTCATCTTCCCGAGCTTCTTCGTCACTTCCTGGACGATGTCGTTCATCGGCAGCGTCGACTTCTCCAGGGCCGACGGCGGGAAGAGGAACTGGACCATGTCGTGGCCCTTCTGGGCCGCGACCTCGGCCGCCGCGGCGCTCGGCAGCAGCGCGTTGTTGATGTGGTCGACCTTGACCTGGACGTCGTTCTTCTCCCCCCACTGCTTGATGTAGGTGCTGTCGAGCCACTGGTCGTACGCGGGCACGAAGTGGGCCCATTGCAGGATCGACAGGTCGCCCTTCAGCTGCCGTCCCTTGAACTTCATCGGGCCCGCGAACGCGTGCGCGCGCTCGGCCAGGCCGCCGAACATGGAGACCGCGAACGCGCCCGCGGCCCCTCGCTTGAGCAGGTCCTCCCTGCTCAGGCCCGAGCTCACGACCTCGAGCTCGTCGCCGTCCTTCGCCATCCCTTCCTCCTTTCCGTTTGGCCTCATCGGAACGCCCCGCCCGTGAAGCCCTTGATGAAACGGTCCAGGAACGAGTTGTAGAGCAGCGCCAGCGGGATGCTCGGGATCAGCACCGCCGCCATCAGCGATTGCCAGAAGAACACGTCGCCGCGGATCAGCTCGTTCGGCACACCCGCCGAGATCGTCCGCTCGCTGGTCGACGACGTGAAGGTGAACGCGTAGATGAACTCGTTCACGCAGAGCGAGAAGGCGAAGATCACCACCGTCAGGATGCCCGGCACGGAGACCGGGAAGACGATCCGCCACAGCGCCTTCAGGCGCGAGCAGCCGTCCACGAGCGCGGCGTCCTCGAGCTCCTGCGGGATGGTCTTGAAGAACCCCATCAGCAGCCAGGTCGCGAACGGGACGGTGAACGACGGATAGACGAGGATCATCGCCCAGAGCGTGTCCTGCAGGTTCAGCTCGGCGATCAGGCGCGAGAGCGGCAGGAAGAGGAGCGTCGGCGGGACGAGGTAGACGAGGAAGATCCCGACGCCCGCCATCTGGCCCCAGGCCCCGCTCAGGCGCGCGAGCGCGTAGCCGGCCGGCAGCGCCAGGACGAGCGTGATCGCCACGACCGCGACCCCGACGATCGCCGTGTTCAGCAACCAGGTCGGATACTCGGTGTGCTTGAACAGGAACGAGACGTGGTGGAACGTCATGTAGTTCCAGAAGTCCCAGTGCGCGTGCCCGGAGGCGTCGTTGTAGGTGTAGGGGATGCTCTTCTGGTTGTAGAGGTCGAGGTCGTGCTTGAACGTCGTCGTGAGCGCCCAGTAGAAGGGGAAGGCGAGCACGATCGCGAACGGCCCGACGATCACCCAGGTGCTCGACCTCCGCCACGTCCCCGCGAGCCAGGCCGTCACTCAGGACACCTGGGCCCGTTTGGCGAAGAAGAGCATCAGGATGGTCACGGCGATGAGCAGCGGGAAGAGGAAGAGCGAGATCGCCGCGCCCTCGCCGAGCGAGCCCGAGTCGATCCCGACCGTGTAGGCCCAGGTCGTCAGCACCTGGGTCGAGTTGAACGGCCCGCCGTGAGTGAGGATGAACACGACCGCGAAGTCGGCCGCGGTGAAGACGATCCCGAAGAGCACCGCGACGAGCGCGATCGGCAGCTGCAGCGGCAGGTCGACGTACCAGAGCTTCTTCAGCGCGGACGCTCCGTCGATCTTGACGGCGTCTTCGACCTCGGTCGGAATCGACGACCGGCCGGCGATGAAGATGATCACCGCAAAGGGGATGATCCGCCAGGCCTGGACGACGATGATCGCGAACATCGCGAGCTTGTCGTTCCCGAGCCACTGAGGCGGGTTGCTCGCGCCGCAGCCGTGGACGCCGAACGCGGCGCAGACCACGCCGAGCAGGTGCAGCTCCTTCAGCGTCCAGTTCACGATGCTGAAGAGGGAGTCGAAGATCCACAGCCAGCCGATCGTCACGAGCGAGACGGGCGCCGCCCAGGGCAGGACGATGAGCAGGCGAACGAACCACTTGCCGCGGAAGTCGCGGACGAGCGCGTTCGAGAGGACGGCCGCGGAGACGACCACGATCGCCTGCACGGCGAAGGTGATGATCAGCGTGTTCTCGAGGGCATTGCGGAAGTTCTGGTCGCGCCACGCCGCCCTGAAGTTGTCGAAGCCGACGAACTTCCCGGAGAGCGAGCCGCCGATCGCGTTCGTCATGCTCAGGTAGATCGCCCAGCCGAGCGGGACGCCGACGACGACGACCACGAAGAGGACCGCGGGGGAGATCAGGAGCGGCCCGAGGACGCGGTTCTGTTCGAGCAGATGCCGCCGGCGGGATCGGCCGGCGCGCGCTAGCCCCCCGGCTGCGACTGCCACGGCGAGGATCGTATTACGAAATGATGTGGTTCGGAAGACAAGGAAGGCGAACCGTGGCGGTCGTTGTCTAGATTCAAAGGGGCGGCGTGGCGGAGATCGGGCTCGAGAAGCTGACGAAGGTCTACGGGGACGGGACGAAGGCCGTCTCGGAGCTCGACCTGGAGATCGCCGACGGCGAGTTCGTCGTCTTCGTCGGCCCGTCCGGCTGCGGCAAGACGACGGCGCTGCGGATGATCGCCGGACTCGAGCCGATCACCGACGGGGCGGTCCGGATCGGCGAGGAGGTGGTGAACACGCTGCCGCCCAAGGATCGCGACGTCGCGATGGTCTTCCAGAACTACGCGCTCTACCCGCACATGAGCGCGTACGACAACATGGCCTTCGCGCTGAAGATGCGCGGGCTCGACAAGGCCGAGATCGAGCGGCGCGTGACCTCGGCCGCGGGCACCCTCGGGCTCTCGGAGGTGCTGAAGAAGAAGCCGCGCACGCTCTCGGGCGGGCAGCGGCAGCGGGTGGCGATGGGCCGCGCGATCGTCCGCGAGCCGCAGGCGTTCCTGATGGACGAGCCGCTCTCGAACCTCGACGCGAAGCTGCGGGTGGAGATGCGCGCGGAGATCCAGCGGATCCAGCGGGACCTGCGCGTGACCACGATCTACGTCACGCACGACCAGGTCGAGGCGATGACGATGGGCGACCGCGTGTGCGTCCTGCGCGGGGGCTTCCTCCAGCAGGCCGCCTCGCCGCAGGAGCTCTACGAGCGGCCGGCCAACCTCTTCGTCGCCGAGTTCATCGGGTCACCGGCGATGAACCTCGTCCAGGCCGAGCTCGCGGCCGCGAACGGGAAGGTGGAGGCGCGCTTCCGGTCGGGCAGCCTGGCCGTGCCGAAGTCGGTCACCGATGCCCGCCCTGGCCTCGCGGCCTTCGCCGGCAAGCGGGTCGTCCTGGGCATCCGGCCGGAGGACCTCGACGACGCGGCGCTCGCGCGTTTCGAGGCCTCTGCCGTCCTCCCCGTGCAGGTGGACATCCGCGAGGACATGGGCGCCGAGGTGTACGCGCACTTCCGCGTCGACGCCGACCCGGTCGAGACGGAGGAGGTGCTCGAGGCGATGGAGGAGGAGGACGTTGCGGGCGCGGTGCGCGAGCGCATGCGCGGCGGGGTGCCGTTCATCGCCCGGCTCGAGCGCGGGACGCGGGCGCGCGAGGGAGACCGCCTCGAGGTCGCCGTCGACACCCGGCGCCTCCACTTCTTCGACCCCGAGACCGGGACCGGCATCTACTAGGCGAGCTTCGCGTCCAGCGTGATCTCGGGGACGCCGGTGAGCGCCTTCGAGACCGGGCAGTTCTCCTTCGCGCCCTCAGCCGCAGCCTGGAACGCGTCCTGGTCGATCCCGGGCACGCGGCCCTCGACGGCGAGTGCGATCTTCGTGATCCCCTCGCCGGGCTGGAAGCTGACCGTCGCCGACGTTCGCAGCTCCTCCGGCGGCGTCCCGGCGTTCGCGAGGCCGAACGAGAGCGCCATCGAGAAGCAGGTGGCGTGCGCGGCCGCGATCAGCTCCTCCGGGCTCGTCCGGCCCGACTCGTCCGGCTCGGAGCGGGACGCCCACGTCACGTCCAGCCCGGAGAACGCGCCGCTGCCGCTCGAGTCGATCCTGCCCGAGCCGTCCATCAGGCCACCGTTCCAGGTCACCTCTGCGTGCCGCTCTACCGCCATCTCGGCCTCCTCGGTCTGGGTGAGCTGACTCTATCGGCCGCGATTCGTGCTAGGCCATCACTTCGACCCGCGACGCCGCCGGGGCGGCGGCGCGCTCGCGGCTCAGCACCTGCTGGAGCGCGCGGATCGACACCTCGAGCTGGTCGAGGCTCGGCTGCCTCGTGGTCAGGCGCTGCAACCACAGCCCCGGCGCCAGCAGCCAGCGGACGACGCGGTTGCCGGCGTGCTTGCCGGCGAAGCGGATCAGCTCGTAGGCCAGGCCGGCGATCACGGGCAGCAGCAGGATCCTCGTCGCGATCAGCCAGTACCAGACGGGGTGGCCGAAGAAGGCGAAGACGAAGATCGCGAGGACCATCACCCAGAGCAGGAAGGCGGTGCCGCAGCGCACGTGGATCAGGCTGTGCCGCTGGACGTTCTCGGGCGTCAGCTCGTCGCCGGCCTCGTAGCAGTTGATCGCCTTGTGCTCGGCCGCGTGGTACTGGAAGACCCTGCGCAGGTCGGGGAGCAACGAGATCAGCGCCAGGTAGGCGACGAACAGGGTCACCCTGATCGCGCCCTCGACGACGACGAACCCGCTCGTCCCGTGCACCGGCAACCAGTTGGTGATCAGCGCCGGCGAGACCTTGAAGAGCATCACCGCGAAGCCGATGGCGATCGCGAAGGCGAAGATCAGCTGGCCGCGCGAGAGCTCGGTGGAGACCTCCTCGTCCTCGTCCGCGCCCTCCTCCTGGGCCGCGTAGTTGGCCGAGATCGCGAGCGCCCGGAAGCCGATCGCCAGCGACTCGCCGAGCGCGATCACGCCCCGGATCACCGGCAGCCGCCAGATGCGCCGCTTCGCCATCGGCGAGGCGATCTCGTTGACCACCTGCGCGATCTTCCCGTCGGGCTTGCGCACGGCGACGGCCCAGGACGACGGCGAGCGCATCATCACGCCCTCGAGGACGGCCTGGCCGCCGATCGCCGTGCTCATGCTGCTTAGCTTCGCTTCGAAGCGGCGGCGGCCTTCTCCAGCTTGCGCTGGAAGCGCTCCACGCGGCCGCCGGTGTCGACGAGCTTCTGCTTGCCGGTGTAGAAGGGATGGCAGGCCGAGCAGATCTCGACGTGCAGCTCGGACTTCGTCGAGCGGGTCTGGAACTCGTTGCCGCACGCGCAGCGGACGGTCGCGAGCACGTACTCCGGGTGGATGCCGACCTTCATCGCGCAGCCAGGATAGCAGAGGCGGTTTCGGGGGCCACGTTGCCGCCCGAGACGACGGCGACCGTCTCCGAACCCGCCTCCGGCGCGACTTTTCCGGCCAATAGAGCGGCGGTCGAGGCGGCTCCGGCGGGCTCGCAGGCGAGCTTGGCACGCGCGTAGAGGAAGCGGAACGCCTCCTCGATCTCGTCGTCGCGGACGACCACCACCTCGTCGACGAGCTCACGGCAGACGGCCAGCGTCCCCTCGCCGGCGAACGGCGCCGCGAGACCGTCGGCGACCGTCTCCGGCGCGATCGGCACCACCTCCCCCGCGGCGAGCGCAGAGGTCATGCCCGCGGCGCCGTCGGGCTCGACGCCGACCAGGCGGGCCTCCTGGCGGAGGCTCTTCACCGCGACGGCGACTCCCGAGATCAGGCCGCCGCCGCCGATCGGGACCACGACGGTCGCGGCGTGCGGCACGTCCTCGAGGATCTCCACCCCGAGCGACCCGTGACCGGCGTGGAGCACCGGGTCGTCGAACGGGTGGACGAAGACGGCGCCCGTCTCCTCCACGTGGGCGAGCAGCCGCTCGTAGGCCTCGGCGGCGTTCGCGGCCTCGAGGTCGACCACGGCGCCGTAGCCGCGCGTGGCGGCGACCTTCAGCGGGTTCGCCGTGCGCCACATGAACACGCGGCAGTCGATTCCTGCTCCCGCCGCCGCCCACGCCACAGCCTGAGCCGCGTTCCCCGCCGACCAGGTGACGACGCCGCTCCGGCGCTCGTCTCCCGTCAGCGACGCGACCTTCGCGAGCACGCCGCGCACCTTGAACGACCCGGTGCGCTGGAAGAGCTCGGCCTTGAGCCGGACGTGCGCGCCGGTCAGCTCGGAGAGGGTGCGGGAGCCGAGCATGGGCGTGCGCAGGATCCGGCCCGCGATCGTCTCGCGCGCGCGGAGGACGGCGTCGAGGTCCACGGGGAGCCCCACCGGCCGAGTCTATTCGCGTCTTGTCAGAGGGACTGTCCCCGAGCCGGAGGCTCAGACGTGCGCGGGCTCGGCCGCCGGGACGGCGAGGTGGACCGTGAAGACGGTCAGCCGGCCGGGCTCGCTCGCCACCTCGACCGACCCGCCCATCGCCTGGGTGAGCTCCTTGACGATCGCCAGCCCGAGGCCGGTCCCGACCGGCCGTTCCCGTCCGTAGCGCGAGTGCAGGTAGAAGCGCTCGAACGCGTGCTCGCGGTCGTCCCCGGCGAGCCCCGGCCCCGTGTCCTCGACTCGCAGCCGGCCCGGCTCGCTGACGACGCGGACCTCTCCGCCCGGAGGGGTGAGCCGCAGCGCGTTCTCGACCAGGTTCGAGACCACCTGGAGCACCCGGTCGGCGTCCGCGACCGCGGGCGCGGGGCCGTCCGAGATCGCCGCCAGCGACACGCCGAAGGAAGCGGCCTGCTGGTCGTACCGCCGCACGGCGTCGCCGGCGACCTCGGCCAGGTCGATCTCGGTCGGATGGACGGCGAAGTCGGTGCGGTTCATGCGCGCGAGGTCGAGCAGGTCGCCGACGAGGCGGCTCAGCCGCTCGGCCTCCGCCGCGATCGTCTCGGCTGCGTCGTCCGCGGTGACCGCTCCCTCGCGCAGCGCTTCGGCATACCCTGCGATCGCCGTCAGCGGCGTCTTCAGCTCGTGGCTGACCGAGAGCAGGAACGACCGTTCGGCCTCGCGCGCGCGGGCCAGCTGCTCCGCGAGCTCGTTGAACGCGACGGCCAGGGTCTCGAGCTCGGCCGCCCCTTCCACGGGCACGGGCTCCGGATGCCGGCCGGCCGCCAGGCTGCGGCTCGCCGCCGCCACGCGCGCGACCGGGCGGACGATCCTCCGGGCGAGGAAGAAGGCGGCGGCGGCGGCCAGCACGCCGCCCACGAGGGCGGCGATCACGATCGCCTCGACGAAGGGCGTCCACCGCGGGGTCGTCGAGCTCTTCGGCCGGAGCAGGATGAACGCCCGCCGCCCGACCGGCTCGGCCGCGTAGTAGTAGGCGGTCCCGCCGACGGTCACGCTGCCGGTGACGGGGCGGCCGGCCGCGAGCTTGCTCCTCGCGCCCGAGGAGAGAACGCCGGCGTCGAGGAGGTAGCGCTCGTGCTGGCGTGCGAGATAGGGCCTGAGCTGCGGCAGGTGGGTCAGCGGCGAGAGCGCGTTGCGCTCCTCGCCGACGATCAGGGCAGCCTGGTGGGCCAGGTCCTTCAGGGTCGCGTCCTGGACGGCTCGCCGGGTGAGGACGACGCCGAGGACGAGCGTGACCGCGACCGACAGCGCGACGATCAGCCCGATCGCCGCGAAGAGGCGTGCCCGCAGGCTGTTCAGCACGGGGGAAACAGCCGGTTTCCCCCTTGTGCCCCCTTCCGAGCTCCGCCGGCGGCTTCGCCACCGGCGTTCGCGGATGCTTTCCCAGGGGGCCGCGCGGGGCCGCGCCCGCCATGTCGATCGCGGCGGCGAAACCTGCCCAGGAAGCTGGGCGTCGGGTTAGGACGCTCTGGCATGTACCAGTTTGTACCCGGCGCCACGCACGGTGTGGATCGCCTCGGCGTTGCCGAGCTTGCGCCGCAGCTGGGCGACGTGCATGTCCACCGTCCGCGTGCCGCCCGGATACGACATCCCCCAGACGATGTCGAGCAGCCGCTCGCGGGAGAGGACGATGCCCTGATGCTCGAGGAAGCAGCTGAGCAGGTCGAACTCCTTCGCCGTCAGCTGCACGGCCTGCCCGTCGACCGTGACGTCGTGGGAATCGCGGCGGAGCACGATCTCGCCGGCGGTGAGCACCTCGTCGGCCGAGCGCGGCTCCGCCCGCCGGAGGATCGCCCGGATGCGGGCCTCCAGCTCGCGCGGCGAGAAGGGCTTGGGCACGTAGTCGTCCGCGCCGAGCTCGAAGCCGACCACGCGGTCGGGCTCCTCGTCGCGGGCCGTCAGCATCACGATCGGCACGTTCGAGTGGCCGCGGAGCCGGCGGCAGACCTCGAAGCCGTCCATGCCGGGCAGGCCGACGTCGAGCACGACGAGCCGGACAGGGTGGCGGCGGAACTCCGCCACCGCCTCCTCGCCCGTGCGCAGCCAGAGCACGCGCCAGCCGGCCTGCTCGAGGTACTGCTTGACGAGCCGCCCGATCGCATCGTCGTCCTCGACGAGCAGGAGCACGCTGCCGGTCGCCTTCCCCGCCACCGGGCTCACCACTACCCGCCGGCTTCGACCTGGATCGTGCTCGCGGGCGTGTTCGCCTTGCGCACGACGAGGACGCGCATCGCCGGGCGCAGCTGCGCCGCGGTCGTGACGGAGGAAGCCCCGACGACGCGCGTTCTGCGCGCGACGGGGATGGTGACGGTGGTGCCGTCTCGCTCGCGCAGGTCGATGGAGCCCGGGGCGACGGCGGTGATCACGCCGCGGTCGAGCCGGAAGTCGTTCACGGCGCGAGGGCCTCCGAGGATCACCTCGGCGCGGATCATCCGCGGGCCGAAGAAGCGGTCGATCATCCCCCGGGGCAGGGCGAAGCTGCCCTGGGCGAGCCAGAAGAACGCGTTGACGGCGACCACGGCGCAGAGCAGCAGGGCGAAGCGGCGGCGGGACATGCTCACATGATCGTCCCGAATCCGGATCGACACGTAAGAAGCGCGTAAAACCGCGCCGGGCCGCAGAGAAGCGACCCGGCGCTCGGTCCGTGGGCGCTGCGGAACGGATCAGGCAGGCTGGTTCGCCGGCTCGTGCTCGCCCACCCTCGCAGCGGGCGTCGCCTCGACCTGGGCCAGCGTGGAGCCGGCCGCGGCGCGAACGTGGATCGCAACGCGGTCGCCGGCCTTCAGATCGGCCAGGTCGATCACGGTCGGGACCTTCCCCTGCCAGCGGAGGTAGATCGTCGAGCCGCCGACGGCGAAGGTCTGGGCCCGCGAGCTCCCGATCAGGAGCCGGAGCGCACGCCGGTTGCCGCCGCGCACCTCGAGCGAGACCGTCGACGAGCCGACGGCGGTCACCTGGCCGCGGAAGAGGTAGGCCGGCTGGTCGGGCCGCGTCAGCTGGGTGCCGTGGTCGCCGATCAGGCCCGCGTCGGTGCTCTCGATCGCGTCCAGCGAGCTGCCGCGCGGAGCGCGGACATTGACGCGGACGTAGTCGCCGGGCTGTAGGTCGCCGGCCTCGACGACCTTCGGCGCGCCCCCCGTCCACCGCAGGAACTCGGTCTTGTCGCCGTAGGCGAACGTCTGGGCGACGGACGAGCCGAGCAGCGCGCGGAGCGCGGGCCGGTTGCCGCCCTCGACCGTGATCGAGACGTGCCCTCCGGACGGCGCCGCCGAGAGCTTGCCGAGGAAGGAGTAGGCGATGCCGCCGCCGGCGGCGCTTGCGGTCGTGGCGAGCCCGGCGGCCACCGCCGCCGTACCCGCTGCGAGGAAGAGCTTCGTGCGCATTCGTTCGACCTCCTGAGAATCGGTTGCGCACCTAACCTCGGCCGCGCCGGTCAAGCGGCCGTCTCCGCGAGGTAAAGCGGTCGTAAAGGATCCGAGGCTACGAGCGGGTGTACTCGGGGCCGGAGCCGCCTTCGGGCGGCGTCAGCCGGCCGCCCTTCGCCGTGATCGCCCCACACTGGATGCAGTTCGACGGCGTCACCTGCACCGCCACCTTGCCCGCGTCCTCCTGGCCGACCTCGTAGACCTGCGCCGGGCAGAGGCGAGCCCACATCTCGGCGAGGTCGCGCGGGACACGGGTCTCGATCCGGATGTGGCTCGGCTGGTCGTCCCGCGTCCTGTTCCCGGAGGCGAAGACCGAGGAGAGCTTGTCGAAGGTGAGCTTCCCGTCGGGCGCCGGGTACGAGGCCGCGCGACCGGTCGTGATCAGCTCCTGGTCGGCGTCGCGCTCGAGCTGCTCGTCCCTGGGCGGCAGCTTCCCGAACGACGTGATCGCGCCGCCGGCGAGCGCGCTCCCCAGCCAGAAGCCGCGCGAGAAGGCGGGCCTGACGTTCCGCACGCGCTTCAGGTCCTTCCAGATGTAGCTCTCGCGGACCGAGTCGTCGTAGCTCTGGAGCGCCCCGCGGCGGCCGACCGACTCGCCCGGCTGGAGCGCCTTGAACGCCGCCTCGGCCGCGAGGCGGCCCGACTCGAGCGCGTAGTGGATCCCCTTCAGGGCCGGGACGTTGACCATCCCGACGCCGTCGCCGCAGAGGAGCAGCCCCGGCGCGTGCAGACGTGTGGGGAGGGAGAGGAAGCCGCCTTCGGGGATCGTCTTCGCCCCCCACTCGAGCCGCTCGCCGCCCTCGAGGATCTTGCGGATCCGCGGGTGCGTCTTCAGCTGCTGCAGCACGTCGTGGACGGAGAGCTCGGCGTCGCGGTAGTCGAGCCCGACGACCATGCCGAGCGTGACCAGGTCGTCGCCCATCGGGTAGACGAAGGAGCCGCCGAACTCGCGGTAGCGCTTGCCCGAGCGCAGTGGCCAGCCCATCGTGTGGATGACGCGGTCGAGCGGGCGCGCGACCTTCCAGACCTCCTTGACTCCGAGCGCCCAGACCTGCGGGCTCGCACCCTGGAGGCCGAAGCGCTCGATCGCCGCGCCGGTCAGATGGCCCTGCGTCCCCTCGGCCAGGACGGTGATGCGCGCGAGCAGGTCCGAGCCCGGCTCGAAGTTGCCGAGCTCGTCGCCGTCCCGGCCGCGGCCGCGGTCGGCCGTCCGGACGCCGCGCACGCGTCCGTCGGCGACGAGCAGCTTGACCGCAGGCGTCTCGGCCAGGACCGTCGCACCCCCCGCCTCCGCCTCGGCGCCGAGGAAACGGCCGAGCTGCGAGAGCGACGCCACGTAGTTGCCGTGGTTCCGCATCGTCGGCGGCGCCGGGATCCGGAAGGCCCGCTGCTCGGTGAGGAAGTACACGGACTCGTGCGCGACCTCGCCGTAGTGGGGCATGTCGTCGAAGCGCTTGCTGCCGTTGAACAGCCGGCGCAGGCCGCGCGGGTTGATCACCGCCCCGGAGAGCAGGTGCGAGCCGGGCTGCTTCCCCTTCTCCACCACGGCGACGGGCACCTCGCCCAGCCGCTTCGCCGTCTCCGGGTCCTCGGCGAGCAGCTGCCCCAGCCTGATCGCGCACGCCAGTCCCGCCGGCCCCGCTCCGACGATCAGGACGCCGACCTCGATCGGGTCGGCGTCGCGCGGCGGGCCGACCGCGTCCCCGGGCCGCCACGGCGGCGGGAACCTCGCAGGGACCGAGCCCACTACTGGCCCCCCTTCTTCGCCCGGACCAGCTCGGCCAGCTTCGGCACCACCTGGTGCAGGTCGCCGACGACGCCGAGGTCGCTGAACTCGAAGATCGGCGCGTTCGCGTCCTTGTTGATCGCGACGATCACGTGCGAGCCCTGCATGCCCACCTTGTGCTGGATCGCGCCGGAGATGCCGCAGGCCACGTACAGCTTCGGCGCGACGTTCTTGCCCGTCTGGCCGACCTGGGCGGAATACGGGTACCAGCCGGCGTCGACGACGGCGCGGGTCGCGGCGACCGCGCCGCCCAGGGCCTTCGCCAGGTCCTCGACGAGCGCGAAGTTCTCGGGGCCGCCGAGCCCCCGGCCGCCGGCGACGATCACATCGGCGTCCTCGATCGAGGGCCCTGCCTGCTCCTCGTGGGCCTGCTCGAGCATCTTCGCTCTGATCGAGAAGCCCTCGAGCTCGACCGGCGCCTGCACGACCTCGGGCTCGCCGCCGCCGGTCTCCGCCGGCTCGAAGGTGCCCGCGCGGACGATCGCGACCGCCGTCTCGCCCTTCCAGCCGACGTCGGCGACCACCGTGTCGCCGAGCGCCGGGCGCTTGCCGACGAGGCGGCCGTTCTCCCGGGCAAGGTCGACGAGATCCCAGTTCAGCCCGGCGTCGAGCCGTGCGGCCAGGCCGGCGGCGACGTCGGCGGCGAGCACGGACGCGGCGAAGAGCACCGTGTCGTACCCACCGGCCTCGACGACCTTCGCCAGCACGTCCACCCGCGGCTGCGGGAGAGGCGCCTCGAGCGCCGGGTCCTCCGCGACCCAGACCTTGGCGGCTCCGTGGCGTCCCGCCTCCGGGGCGAGCGCCGCAGCGCCGGCGCCGAGGATTGCGCCCGCGACCTCGCCCTCGCCGAGCGAGGCAGCCCTGGCGAGCACGCCCAGCGGCCCCTTCAGGAGCTCGCCGTCGTGGTGCTCGAGGAAGACGAGCGCCGCCATCAGAGGAGCTTCCTCTCCACGAGGAAGTCCAGGATCTGCTGGGCGCCGGAGCCGTCGTCCTCGATCTTCCTGCTCTCCCCCCGCGGCGGCGGCGGGCCCAGCGCCAGCACCTCGGTCTTCGAGCCCGCCTCGCCCACGAGGTCGGCGGATACTCCGAGGTCGGCGAGCGACAGCACGTCCTGCGGCTTCGACTTCGCGCCCATGATCCCCTTCAGCGAGGGGTAGCGCGGCTCGTTGATCGCGTCGGAGACGGCGACGACGGCCGGGAGCGGCGCCTCGATCCGGTCGTACCCGAACTCGGTCTGGCGCTTCACCGTCGCCGTGCCGTCGGCGACGGTGAGCTCGGCGGCCTGCGAGATCATCGGCAGCCGGAGCCGGTCGGCGACCGCCGCCCAGAGGACGGCGCCGTCGGAGTCCGAGGACTGCTGGCCGAACAGGATCAGGTCGGCCTGCTCGCGCTCCAGGGCCTTCGCCAGCGCCCCCGCGGTCGCGACCAGATCCGAGCCGGCCGCGCCCTCGTCGGAGACGAGGACCGCACGGTCGGCGCCCATGGCGAGCGACTTGCGCAGCGACTCGACGGCGCGCGCGGGCCCGAGCGAGACGACGACGACCTCGGCCTCGCCCTGTGCCTCCTTCAGCCGGAGCGCCTCCTCGACGGCGTTCACGTCGAAGGCGTTGAGGGCCGCCTCGCCGGAACGGTCGAGCCTCATCGTCTGCGGGTCGATGCGGCGCGCCGCACCGGCCTCGGGAACCTCCTTGACGCAGACCGCGATCTTCACCGGGCAGTACTACTACCGCATCGGTGGCCGCCGGGTGCACTGGTACGCTCCTGCCCCTCGGGACCGAGAACCGACTCGATGCGCGATCGCCGGAGCGTCATCCGTGGGGTCATCGTGATCCTGGCCGCCGCCCTGCTTGCCGGGCCGGCACTCGCCTCGCCGCGTGCAAGCGGCGTCCCGAGCCCGATCATCTTCCCGGTGGTCGGCCCGTATCGCTACACGAACGACTTCGGCGACGCGCGGCAGCAGGGAAGCCACGAGGGGAACGACATCCTCGCGCCCAAGCGCTCGCCCGTCGTCGCGGTCGAGGACGGCAAGATCAAGTTCTGGACGACCTCGGCGAGGGCCGGCTGCATGCTGTACCTCTACGGCGTCAGCGGCACGACCTACCTGTACATCCACCTGAACAACGACGTCACGATGGCAAACGACAACCGGGGCAAGTGCGTTGCCGGGGGCTCGTACTGGCCGGGGCTCAAGGACGGGGCGAAGGTGGTCGCCGGCCAGGCGATCGGCTTCGTCGGCGACTCGGGCGACGCCAACGGGACGCCCCACCTCCACTTCGAGGTCCACCCCCACGACGGCGGCGCGACCAATCCCTACCCGTACCTGAACCGGGCGACCCGGATCCTGTTCACCGCGCCGCCGGGCAGCGCCGTCACGCTCTCGCTGAAGGGGGCGATCGTCTCCGCCACCGACACCGAGCTGACCCTGGCCGTGAAGACGGCAATGGTCTTCCCGTCCCGGCTCAAGCTGCTCGGCCTGCGCAAGCCGATGATGCTGACGCTGACGTCGACCGCGCTGGTGGACGTGCCCGGCATGCCGGCCGGGAGCGTCGCCGACCGCGCGGAGTCGCTGGTCGGGAAGTCGGCGATCATCCTGACGCTGCCCGCCCGGACGACGCTCGACACGCAGGCGGCCCAGGACGGGGCATTCTCCGCCGCCCGAGTCGTCCTCGTCCCGAGCTCCTAGCTCCGCTGCCGCGCCTACCGTCCCTTGAAGCCCGGCTCGCGCTTCTCCGAGAAGGCCATCATCCCCTCCTTCTGGTCCTCGGTCGCGAACAGCGCCGCGAAGAGGATCGCCTCGTAGGAGAGGCCGGTGCCGAGGTCGCCCTGGATCGCCCGGTTGGCTGCGTCCTTCGCGGCCGAGAGCGCGACCGGGCTCTTCTGCGCGAGCCCGGCCGCCGTCTCGAGCGCGCGGTCCAGCAGCTCCCCGGCCGGGTGGACGGCGCTGACGAGTCCGATCCGGAGCGCCTCGCCGGCGTCGATCGTGCGACCCGTGAGGATCAGGTCCTTGGCCAGGCCCGCGCCCACCGCGCGGGCGAGGCGCTGCGTCCCGCCCCAGCCCGGGATCACCGCCAGGTTGATCTCCGGCTGGCCGAACTTCGCGTTCTCGGCCGCGTGGCGGATGTCGCAGGCGAGAGCGAGCTCGCAGCCGCCGCCGAGTGCGAAGCCGTTGACCGCGGCGATGGTCGGCTTCGGCATCGACTCGAGCAGACGCGTGCATTCGTGGCCGAGCGTCCCCCACGCGTGCGCCTCGAGCACGCCCATGTGGGTCATCTCCTTGATGTCGGCGCCGGCCGCGAACGCACGGTCGCCGGCCCCGGTGAGGACGACCGCGCGGGCCTCGGTGTCGGTCGCGAGCTCGCGGAGCCGGTCGCGCAGCTCCGTGAGCGTCTCGCGGTTCAGCGCGTTCAGCGCCTCCGGGCGCTCGATGGTGACGACGGCGACGCCGTCGTCGCGCTGCTCGAGCCCGACGCCTATGCGGCAACCCTCGAGCGCAGGAAGTCGACGATCTCGGAGGTCGGCGCTCCGGGGGTGAAGACCGCCGCGACGCCCTGGGCCTTCAGCTCCTCGGCGTCCTCGCCCGGGATCGTGCCCCCCAGGACGACGAGCACGTCGTCGGCCCCGTTGTCCCGTAGGCCCGCGAGGATCCGTGGTACGAGCGTCATGTGCGCGCCCGACAGGATCGAGATGCCGACGGCGTCGGCATCCTCCTGGATCGCGGTCTCGACGATCTGCTCCGGCGTCTGATGGAGACCCGTGTAGATCACCTCCATGCCCGCGTCGCGAAGGGCCCTGGCGATGATCTTCGCGCCCCGGTCGTGACCGTCGAGGCCCGGCTTGGCGATCACTACCCGAATCCGCCGGCTCATCCCGGGCGGCAGTATACGGCGATGCTCGCAGCCCCCGGCCCCGGAGACCGAGAATGAAGCTGACCGTCGTGGGCTGCTCGCCGGCGTGGCCGAACCCCGGCGGCGCGCAGTCCGGTTACCTGGTCGAGGGGTCCGGCAGGCTCCTGGTCGACTGCGGCGCCGGCGTGCTCGCCAAGCTGCGCCTCAGCGAGGGCTGGCCGCACGTCGACGCGATCCTGATCTCGCACTGGCACCTCGACCACTGGGGCGACCTCGTCCCGTGGGTGTGGGGCAGCATGTTCGGCCTCGGCCGGAACGTGCCGAAGCCGGAGCTCTGGCTGCCGTCGGGCGGGATCGACCTGCTCGGCTCCTTCGGCGAGCGGATGGGGACGCCGACGATGTTCTGGAACGCGTTCGAGCTCGTCGAGTATCCGGAGGACGAGCCGTTCACGACGGCGGCCGAGCTGACCGTGACCGCGACCGAGGTTCCGCACTACACCGTGCGGACCTTCGCCTTCCGCGTCACGGACGGCTCGAAGACCCTCGCGTACTCGGGCGACTCGGCGCCGAGCGACACGCTCGCGGAGGTCGCCCGCGACGCCGACCTGTTCGTCTGCGAGGCGACGCTGATCGACGGTGACGCGGACGGCCAGCCGCGCGGCCACCTCTCCGCCGACGAGGCGGTTGCGGCCTTCGCAGCCTCGGGAGCGAAGCGGTTGCTGGTCACGCACCGGCCGGACGAGCTCGACCTCCCGCCCGGGCTCGAGCGGGCTCAGGACGGGCTCGAGCTCGACCTGTAGAGCCGCACGGCGCGGCGCTGCCGGACCCGCCCGCGGATGGCGACGAACGCGATCACGCCGACGACTCCGCCGACGACCACTCCCACCGGGACGATCAGCCAGACCGCTCCGAGCGGCGGCTTCGGCGCCGTCGTGTCGATCGGCGCCGCGCGCGGGTCTGCCTGCGCGAGCTGCGCGCCGCCTTCGGGTGCCCAGTACGAGACGAGCCAGTGCGGCGCGCCGGTCTTGCCGTGGTCCTGGAGCGCGATGTCGAAGATCTGCCGTTGCACGCCCGATGCGACCTTCGGGTAGAACGCGACCTCGAGCCCGACCTCCTTCGCGTACGAGTAGTCGAACCGCCAGCGAACCGTGTCGACCGCCTTCTCCGGGAACGGGACGACCGGGATCGTCCCTCGCGCCCAGTCGGCCCGGGAGAGCCCCTGATGCAGCTCGCTGGTCGTGAGCGCGAACGAGTCGCCCACGTGCTTGCGGTAGACGGCGCTCTCGATGAAGCGAACGGCGACCGCGCGCACCTCGCGCTGCTCGGCGGGGGTGAACGGGTCGCTCTTGGGGCTCTTGGGCACCAGCTGCGGCTTCCCGGGCCGGAAGGTCTGCGGGAGCGTGTGGCCGGTGTTCGAGTAGTGGATCCCGACGAACGCGACTGCGCCCGCCACCGCCGCACAGACGCCGAGCCAGGCGGCCCTCCTGCGGAACCGGCTCGAGCTCAGCGGCCTCATCGGCTCAGGATACGCCCGTGCGGAGCGGGCGGCATCCCGCCGCCCGGGCTAGCCGCTCGGGTTGTTCGGGATCGTCGGGTGCGAGCGCGGCGCCCACGAGTTGACCACCCAGTGGCGATGCTTGCCCTTGCCGACCTTGATCACCTCGATCGTAAAGATCTGCGCACGGACCTTGCTCGAGACGGGCACGAGGATCACCTCGAGCAGCGCGTAGTTCTTCGTCGACAGGTCGACCTTGATCGGCGCGAGCTTGATCGGATCGAGGAAGGGGACGACGGGGATCGTCCCGGTCAGCCACTGCTTGTAGGTCAGGCCCTGGCGGATGCCGGGGCCGACGAGCTTCCACGCCTCCGGCAGCTCCTTCCGCTGGACCGCGGTGAGGATGAACTTGCCCGCCACCTCGCGCGCCTCTTTCTCCAGGGGCGCCTTCTTCGGCGTCGTCACCGTCTGGACCGGGACGGTCGAGAGCGGCGCCTCCTCGGAGTGGCCCGTGTTCCGCAGGAACACGATCAGGACCGCCGCGATGCCGGCGGCCAGCACGAAGCCGGACACCCAGAGGAGGCTCCGCTGGGTCCGCGGTGATCCGAGCTTCATCGTCGACGGTTGCACGGGGCTACCACTGAGACGGTCAGGGTAGCGCCGAAGTTAGCCTCGGCGGTCGGGTCAGAAGACGGGGGTCTCGCGCCACACCCCCCAGACCTCGCGGAGCGCGTCGCACATCTCGCCCATGGTCACGTACGCCTTCGCGGCGGCGAGGATCGGGTCCATCAGGTTTCCGTCCGCGGCGGCCACCTGCTTCAGCCGGACGACCGCTCCCTCCGCCGCCTCGGAGTCGCGCCGCGCGCGGACCGCACGCACCCGCTCGATCTGCTCCCGCTCGAGGCCCGGGTCGATCCGCAGGATCGGAATCGGCTCGTCCTCGTCCAGCTCGTAGTGGTTCACGCCGACCACGATCCGCTCCTCGGCCTCGACCTCGGCCTGGTAGCGGAACGACGCCTCGGCGATCTCGCGCTGGAAGAAGTTGTCCCGGATCGCCGCAACCACCCCGCCCAGCTCGTCGATGCGCCGGAAGTACTCGTAGGCCTCCGCCTCCAGGCGGTTGGTGAGCTCCTCCAGGTAGTAGCTGCCGCCGAGCGGGTCGATCGTGCGCGCCACCCCCGTCTCGTGGGCGATCACCTGCTGCGTCCGCAGCGCGAGCAGCACCGCCTCCTCGGTCGGCAGCGCCAGCGCCTCGTCGAACGAGTTCGTGTGCAGCGACTGCGTCCCGCCCAGCACCGCCGCCAGCGCCTCGATCGCCGTGCGCACGATGTTCACGTGCGGCTGCTGCGCGGTCAGCGAGACGCCCGCGGTCTGGGTGTGGAAGCGCATCAGCCAGGAGCGCGGGTTCTTCGCCCCGTAGCGGTCGCGCAGCTCGCGCGCCCAGATGCGCCGGGCGGCGCGGTACTTGGCGATCTCCTCGAAGAAGTCGATGTGGGCGTTGAAGAAGAACGAGAGGCGCGGCGCGAACTCGTCCACGTCCAGGCCGCGGGCGAGGGCGGCGTCCACGTAGGCGAACCCGTCGGCGAGCGTGAAGGCCAGCTCCTGCGCCGCCGTCGAGCCCGCCTCCCGAATGTGGTAGCCCGAGATCGAGACGGGATGCATCCGCGGCAGCTCGGCCGCGCACCACTCGATCATGTCCACCACCAGCCGCATCGAGGGCTCCGGCGGGAAGATGAACTCCTTCTGCGCGATGTACTCCTTGAGGATGTCGGTCTGCACCGTTCCCCTGAGCCGCTCCCGCGCGACGCCCTGCTCGTCGCCGACGGCGACGTAGAAGGCAAGCAGGATCGCCGCCGGCGAGTTGATCGTCATCGAGGTGGACACCTCGTCCAGCGGGATCCCCGCGAACAGGGTCTCCATGTCGTCCAGCGAGTCGATCGCGACGCCCTCGCGGCCCACCTCGCCCAGCGCGCGCGGATGGTCGGAGTCGTACCCCATCAGCGTCGGCATGTCGAACGCGGTCGAGAGCCCCGTCTGGCCGTGCTCGAGCAGGTAGCGGAACCGCTCGTTCGTCTCCACCGCGGTGCCGAAGCCCGCGAACTGGCGCATCGTCCACAGCCGCCCGCGATACATCGACGGGTAGACCCCGCGCGTGAACGGGAACGCGCCCGGGGCGCCGAGGTCGCGGCCGTAGTCGACGTCGACGTTCTCGGGCGAGTAGAGCGGGTCGACCGGGACGCCGGAGATGGTCGAGTGGAGCTCCTCGCGCTCAGGGCGGCTGTCGAGCCCCGCGGTGTCTTCCGTGATCGCCACTCCTGGAAATTGTGCCCTAGCCCCGCCCGCGCAGCAGGTACCAGGCCTCCGCGGCCGCGACCGTCACCGCGGCCGTCGCGATCTGGACGCCGATCAGCTCGGACGGGCTGCCGTGGAGCAGGGCGAAGGCGACCAGCTGCGCCGCCTGGATCGCGACCAGCACGAGCGCGAAGCGGGTGCGCGCGAGCGAGAGGAAGTGGTAGAGGTAGACGGTCGCCAGCGCGTACAGGGTCATCGCCAGCGACAGCGGCCCCAGCCACGGGACCGCGGCCGCGTACTTGCTCCCGAAGATGTGGTCGACGATCGGGCCGGCGAAGGCCCAGAGCAGGGCGGTGAGGAACGCGCCGAGGGTGGAGACGACCGCGAGGCCGGCGAGCAGGTGGCGCCGTTCCCGCTCGGGATCGCGAAGCGTGGCCACGCGCGGGAACAGCACGGTGACGACGCCGATCGGCAGCAGCAGCTGCACGCGGGCGCAGACCGACGCCACCCCGTAGGCCCCGGACGTGCCCGCGGCGAAGGCGAGGTTCGCCACCAGCACGTCGACGGTTGCGAGCGCCATCAGGACGGTCAGACCGGTGGCGGCGGCCGCGTTGGGGAGCGTGGCCAACCGGCGGCGCCCCGCCCGCTCGGCGTCGTGCCAGAGACCGCGCACCGGCCTGAACGTCACGACGAGGGTGACGGCGGTCGCCGCCGCGACGCCGGCCATCACGGCGGCGGCGTCGCCGCCGGCGAGCCCGATCGCCAGGCCCGCGGCGAACCGCGTGCCCGCGAACGCGAGCTGGGCGAGACCGAAGACGAGGAAGAGCCGCGCGCCGAGCAGGCCGCCCCAGACGGCAGGGATGATCAGCGCGAAGGCGATCGTCGCCGCGGTCGCGAAGGTCGCCGCCGCATCGCCCCCGCCGCTCGCGGCCATGACCCCCGAGGCGATCGCGCCGAGCAGCAGGACGCACGCCGCCCAGGGGACGAGCCCGCGGACCGTGTCGCGCAGCGCGGCCCCGGCCCGGTCGCGGCGGCCGCCGTCCAGCTCGAGCGCCACCTCGCGCGCCACGCTCGCCTGGAAGGCGAGCGGCGGCACGGCCGCGATCAGCGTGATCACCACCAGGGCGACGAGCACCGAGTACTCGGCCGGCGAGAGCACACGGGCGAGCGCGATCTGGAAGAGCGCGTTCAGGCCGTTCGCGGTGAACACCGCCACGCCCACGAACAGGCCCGACCCGAAGAGCGCACGCGTCGGAGCCGCTAGCGAGAGCCGCCGGGTTTCCACAACGGCTCCGGCCGGCCGGCGTTCGCGCACCGGGCGAGGATGAACAGCAGGTCGGACAACCGGTTCAGGTAGACGAGCGCAAGCGGGTTCGCCGGCGAGACGCGGAGCGCGGTCAGCTCGGCCCGCCGGCAGACGGTTCGCGCCAGGTGGAGCCTCGCCGCGCTCTCGCCGCCGCCGGGCAGGACGAAGCTCTTCAGCATCGGCAGCTCCTCGTTGAACCGGTCGCAGAGCTCCTCCAGCCCGTCCACCTGCGACTGGGCGACGCGGAGCCTGTCGTCGCCGCCGGCGAACGGCACCGCGAGGTCCGCGCCGAGATCGAAGAGCTCGTTCTGGATGCGCTCGAGCGGCTCGCGCAGGCCGTCGGGCACCTCGGCGGCGAGCACGAGCCCGAGCTGGGCGTTCAGCTCCTCGACCGCTCCCACGGCGGCGATCCGCGGATCGGTCTTCGCGACGCGCGACCCGTCGCCCAGGCTCGTCTCGCCCCCGTCACCCCCGCGTGTGTAGATCCGCGTGAGCCGGACCGGCTCGTCCCGGCGGCGCGACATCAGCCCGAGGCGAGCGCCTGCTGCTCGAGGCCGAGGATCGAGCGGGCGATCACCAGCCGCTGGATCTCGCTCGTGCCCTCGTAGAGCTCGGTGATCTTCGCGTCCCGGTAGTACCGCTCGACCGGGAACTCCTTCGTGTAGCCGTAGCCGCCGAAGACCTGGATCGCCTCGGCGGTCTGCCGTCTCGCCGTCTCGGAGGCGAACAGCTTCGCCTTCGCGCCCTCTTCGGTGTGCGGACGGCCCGTCTGCTTCAGCCACGCCGCCCGGAGCACGAGCAGCCGGGCGGCGTCGATCTCCATCGACATGTTCGCCAGCTTGTGCTGGATCGCCTGGAAGTCGGCGAGCCGCTTGCCGAACTGCTTCCGCTCGAGCGCATAGTCCCGCGCCGCCTCGTAGGCCGCCCGGGCGATGCCGACCGCCTGGGCCGCAATCCCGATCCTGCCGCCGTCGAGGGTCGCCATCGCGACGGTGAAGCCCTTGCCCTCCTCGTGCAGCAGGCGGTCGCCGTCGACCACGGTGTCGACGGCGACGTCGCTCGTCGTCGTCGAGTGCAGGCCGAGCTTCTCCTCGTCGCGCGTGACGCTGACGTGGGCCGCGTCGAGGACGAAGGCGGAGACCCCGCCGGCGGTCGAGCTGGCCGGGTCGGTGCGCGCGAAGAGCAGGAAGGTGCCCGCCTGGCGCGCGGTGGTGATGAAGCGCTTCGAGCCGGAGATCCGCCAGCCGCCGTCCTCGGGGACGGCCGACGTGCGCAGCGACCCGGCGTCGGAGCCCGACTCGGGCTCGGTCAGCGCGAAGGCCCCGAGCGACTCGCCGCGCGCGAGCGCCGGGACGAAGCGCGACCGCTGCTCGTCGGTGCCGAACCGCAGGATCGGCAGCGTGACCGCGCTCGTGTGGACGGCGACGGTGACCCCCACCCCGGCGTCGGCCCGGGAGAGCTCCTCCAGCACGAGCACGTAGGAGACGAAGTCGGCGCCCGCGCCTCCGTACTCCTCCGGCACGCAGACGCCGAGCAGGCCGAGCTCGGCGAGCCTGGGGTAGAGCTCGGCGGGGAAGCGCTGCTCGCGGTCCCACTCGGCGGCGTACGGGTCGATCTCCGCGCGGGCGAGCTCGCGGGCCAGCGCCTGGATCTCGCGCTGCTCCGGCGTCAGCTCGAAGTCCACAGAACGGACTCTAGTAACCGGAGAAGCCGTCCGAGAGGATCCGCTCCTCTGGGATGCCTGCCTCCTTCAGCGCCCCGACGACGCCCTCGGTCATGCCCGGCGGGCCCGCGACGAGATACGTGTACGAGACCGGGTCGCCGCCGAGCACGTCGGCCAGCATCGCCGGGCCGATCCGGCGGGTCTCGCCCTCCCAGCCCGGATCCTGGGTCATCGTCGCCACCAGCCGGAACCAGTCGCTCCGGCCCTCCAGCTCCTCGAGCTCGTCGAGGAATGCGGTCGACTCTCGGTCGCGGTTGGAGTAGACGAGCGTCACCCGGTACGGCTCGCGGGTGTCGTCGATGTACCGGAGCATGCTCCGGAAGACGGTGATCCCGATCCCGCCCGCCACGAACACGTACGGCGAGCCGGTGTCCTCCGGGAGGGCGAAGTCGCCCTTCGGCTGCTCGACCTCCACCTCGGTGCCGACCGGAAGCTCGGCGAGCGACCGCTTGAAGGCCGAGTCGCGGAGGCGGGTGCACAGGCCGAGGATCCCTCGCTCGGTCGGGGACGTGACCACCGAGATGTGCCGCCGGGGCCCTTTCTCGTCGTCGTAGGGCGGATCGAGCAGCTCGACCCAGAAGTACTGGCCGGGGCGGAAGTCGACCTCCTCGCCGAGCAGGTCGAAGAGCACCAGCAGCGTGCCCTTCGCCACCTCCCGCTTCTCCGCGATCAGCGCGCGCACCGCGACGTCAGTCTACGGATAGTCGTAGAAGCCGCGGCCCGTCTTCCGGCCCAGGCGACCCGCGGCGACGTGCTCGCGCAGGAGCGGGCACGGTGCGTACCGCTCGTCGCCGAGGCCCTCGTGCAGCACCTCCATGATCGCGACGCAGGTGTCGAGCCCGATCAGGTCGGCCAGCGCGAGCGGGCCGATCGGGTGGTTGAAGCCCAGCTTCGCGATCGTGTCGATCGCCTCGGCCTCGGCGACGCCGTCGTGCAGCGCCCGGACCGCCTCGTTCACGAACGGCATGAGGATCCGGTTGGAGACGAAGCCGGGGAAGTCGTTCGCCTCGGCCGGCGTCTTCCCGAGCTCGCGGGCGAGCGCGACGATCGCCGCCGCCGTCTCGTCCGAGGTCGAGGGCGCACGCACGACCTCGACGAGCGCCATCACCGGCACCGGGTTGAAGAAGTGCATGCCGATCACGCGGTCGGGCCGGCCGGTCACGGCCGCCAGCGAGGCGATGGGGATCGAGGACGTGTTCGAG
The DNA here is from genome assembly GCA_036555585.1 of Gaiellaceae bacterium. Taxonomy (GTDB): domain Bacteria; phylum Actinomycetota; class Thermoleophilia; order Gaiellales; family Gaiellaceae; genus DATBLE01. The sequence goes on along the minus strand of DATBLE010000058.1, from coordinate 56,211 downwards.
GCGAGGATCGCCGCCGGCGGGAGCGTCTCGTCCGCCCGGCGGAAGATCGCCTCCTTCACCACTGCGTCCTCCACCACCGCCTCGACCATCAGGTCGGCCGGGACGAGGTCGTCCACGGGCTCCACCCGGCCGAGCACCTCGTCCGGATCTGCGCCGCCCTTCTCGGCCAGCTTGGCCAGGCTCGTGCGCATCGCCTCCAGCCCCCGTTCGACCGCGCCCGGCGCCGCGTCGTGCAGCGAGACCCGCCGGCCGGAGGCCGCAACGGTCTGGGCGATCCCGCCGCCCATCTGTCCGGCGCCGACGACGAGGACGTGGCCGAGCTCCATCGCCTGGAGGCTAACCTCCGCACGTGCTCCACTACGAGCTCATCGGCTCGGGCCCGCCGATCGTGCTGCTGCACGCGGGGATCGTCGACTCGCGCATCTGGAAGACGACCGTGCCGCTGCTCGCCGCGGAGCACGCGGTGCTCGCCTACGACCAGCGCGGCTACGGGCGCTCGCCCAGGCCGGACGGCCCCTACTCCCTGCTCGACGACCTCGCCCGGGTGCTCGACGACGCCGGCTTCGAGCGGGCAGCGCTCGTCGGTCTGTCGCGGGGCGGCCGGATCGCGATCGACTTCACGCTCGAGCGTCCGGAGCGCGTGAGCGCGCTCGTCCCGGTCGCGGCGGCCATGTCGGGCCATCCGCTCGGGCTGAGCTTCCCCGCCGAGCTCGAGCGGGCCGCGGAGCAGGCCGAGGCGGACCGCGACCTCGAGGGGATGGCCGCCTTCGACCTGCAGGTCTGGGCCCCGCTCGGCGCGGACGACGAGCTGCGCGCGATGACGGTCGAGAACGTCGAGTTCTCCTGGAGCGACGACCCCGGCACCTGGGCGGACGGGCCGGCGGCCGACCGGCTCGCCGAGATCGCCGTGCCGACCCTCGTGATCACGGGCGACCGGGACGTCCCGGAGATCAACGAGGTCGGCGAGATCCTCGCCCGCGAGATCGAGGGCGCCCGCTCCGCCGTGATCGAGGGTGCCGACCACGTCGTCCCGTGGCGGGCTCCGGACGAGCTCGCCGGGCTGATCCTCGACTTCCTGCGCTAGCCGGCTAGATGGCTGACCGGCAATTCCACGCAGCCGCGGCTGGGGGCCTGCACACGGCGCATTGCGGCCGCCTCGCCCGGCGCCAAGGCTCACCAGCCTTGCCACCGGTCGAGTCGACCACACTGCTTGGTGCAGACCCTCCCCGCGACCACGCGAATTACCGGTCAGCCATCTAGACCTCGAGCAGGATCGCGTCGCCCTGGCCGCCGCCCGAGCAGATCGCGGCGAGCCCGAGCCCGCCGCCCGAGCGACGCAGCTCGTAGATCATCGTCGAGTGGATCCGGGCGCCCGAGGCGCCGATCGGGTGGCCGAGGGCGACGGCGCCGCCGTTCACGTTGACGATCTCGGGGTCGGCCTGGAGGCGGCGCGTCGACTCGAGCGCGACCGAGCAGAACGCCTCGTTCACCTCGACCCGCTCGACGTCGCCGATCTTCTTCCCGGCCTTCCGGAGCGCGACGTCGCCCGCTCCGGCCGGCGTCCTCGCCAGGTAGGCGAACTCGTCGGCCACGTACCCCTGCGAGACGATCGTCGCCAGCACCTCCAGGCCGCGCTTCTTCGCGAGCTCCTCGCTCACGACCACCAGCGCCGCGGCGCCGTCGTTGACGCCGGGCGCGTTGCCCGCCGTCGTCGTCCCCTCGGGGTCGAACACGGGCGGCAGCGCCGCAAGCTTCTCGAGGGTCGTGTCCCGTCGCGGCCCCTCGTCGGCGGTCACCTCGCCGACGGGGACGATCTCGTCCGCGAAGCGCCCCTCGTCGGCCGCCGCGACGGCCCGCTGGTGCGAGCGGAGCGCCCACTCGTCCTGCTCCTCCCGGCCGATGCCCAGCTCCCGGGAGACGAACGACGCCTGCTCGACCATGTGCCGCCCGTCGAAGGTCGAACGCAACCCGTCGTGCACCATCAGGTCGAGCAGGGTGCCGTCGCCCAGCTTGTAGCCGAACCGCGCCCGCTCGAGCGCGAACGGCGCGTTGGACATCGACTCCATCCCGCCCGCGACGATCACGCCGTGGTCGCCCGCGCGGATCATCTGGTCGGCGATCCCGACCGCACGGATGCTCGAGGCGCAGACCTTGTTGATCGTGTCGGCGGGGAGATCGACCGGCAGCCCGGCGCCGACGGCTGCCTGGCGGGCGGGCGCCTGTCCGGCGCCGCCCTGGAGCACCTGACCCATGATCGCGTACTCGACCTCGTCGTCGCGGACGTCCACCCGGTCGAGCGCTGCCCGGATCGCCAGCGCCCCGAGCTCGGTCGCCCGGTAGGCGGCCAGGCCGCCGCCCAACTTGCCGAACGGCGTGCGGACCGCGGAGACGATGACGGAGCGGGGCATGGCCGAAATGTATCCCCAGGCATGCGCCGGGCCGGCGCGCTAGGCTTGCCGTCCATGCAGTCCTCGTCCCGCACCTGGGCCTGGTTCCGGCGCCACGAGCGGGGCGGCCGCACGGCCTGATCGAACGCACCATCCGACCCGCTCGCAGACCTTCCTCGCGGAAGGTCTTTTTCGTTGAGATGAACGTCACGACCGCGATCGCAGCCGACCTGGTCACCCCGCTCGGGGCCTACGTCCGGCTGCGCCGGGAAGCCGAGGCGGCGTTCCTGCTCGAGTCGGTAGAGCAGGGCCGGCTGGGCCGGTACTCGTTCGTCGGCTGCGGCACCCGGCTCGTCTCGCTGGCCGAGGCCGAGCGGCTCGGCGCTCCGGTGGTCGGCTACCTCGCCTACGACCACGCCCACGAGCTCGAGCCGACCGTCCCCCGGCCCGACGCCGGGCCGGATCTGCCCGAGAGCCGCTTCGTGGTCGCGGACGTGCTCGTCCGCTTCGACCACCCCGGCGGTGTCGCCGAGGTCCTCTGCGGCGACCCCGAGCGGCTGCGCGCGGTGCTCGACGCCCCGGCGCCGGCGCTCCCGGCCTCGGTGGGCCCGCGCCGCCCGAGCCGGGCGAGCCGCGACCCGGGGCGGGCCGAGTACGAACGGGGCGTGCTCGCGGCGAAGGAGCACATCCGGGCGGGCGACGTGTTCCAGGTCGTCCTCTCCCAGCGGGCCGAGCGGCCCACGCGCGCGAGCGCGGTCGAGCTGTACCGGACGCTCCGGCGCGTGAACCCCTCGCCGTACCTGTTCCTGCTCGAGCTCGGCGACCTCGCGCTGATCGGCTCGTCGCCCGAGACGCTGGTGAAGGTCGGGCGAGAGCGCGCCAGCGTGAACCCGATCGCGGGCACGACCCGGCCGGGGCCGGGCGACGCCGAGCGCCTGCTCGCCTCCGAGAAGGACCGCGCCGAGCACGTGATGCTGGTCGACCTCGGACGCAACGACCTCTCGCGCGTGTGCCGCGCCGGCAGCGTCCGGGTCGAGCGTTTCCTCGAAGCCGAGCGCTTCTCCCACGTCACCCACCTCGTCTCCGAGGTGGCCGGCCGGCTCCGGGACGGAATCGGGCCGTTCGACGTGCTGCGCGCCTGCTTCCCGGCCGGGACCGTCTCCGGCGCCCCCAAGGTGCGCGCGATGCAGCTGATCGCCGAGCTCGAGGGCCGCCGGCGCGGGCCGTACGCGGGCGCGGTCGGCTACTCGCTGCCGGGAGGCGACCTCGACACGTGCATCGCCATCCGCACGATCGTGCTCCACGACGGCGTCGCGCACCTCCAGGCGGGCGCCGGGATCGTGGCCGACTCGGACCCGCGCGCCGAGCACGAGGAGTGCCTGCGCAAGCTCGCCGCGCTCGAGACCGCGATTACCCTTGCCGAACGGTGATCCTGCTCGTCGACAACTACGACTCGTTCACCTACAACCTCGTCCATCTGTTCGAGGAGCTCGGCGCCGAGGTCCTGGTGCGGCGGAACGACGAGGTGGACGCGGACAAGGCCGAGCAGCTGGCGCCCTCCCACCTGGTCGTCTCCCCCGGCCCGGGGCGGCCGGCCGAATCCGGCGCGACCGTCGAGATCGTCAGGCGGCTGGCGCCGACGACGCCGACGCTCGGCGTGTGCCTCGGCCACCAGGCCATCGTCGAAGCGTTCGGCGGCCGGATCGGCCAGGCCCGCGAGCTCGTGCACGGCAAGGCGAGCGCGGTCGACCACGACGGAAGCGGGATCTTCGCGGGGCTGCCTCAGGGCTTCCAGGCCGGCCGCTACCACTCGCTCGCGGCGGTCGAGGTGCCGGCCGGGCTCGAGGTGTCCGCGACGAGCCCGGACGGCGAGGTCATGGCCGTGCGCCACCGCGAGCTACCGGTCGACGGCGTCCAGTTCCACCCGGAGAGCGTGCTCACGCCGGTCGGCGCCGAGCTCTGCGGGAACTTCCTGCGGCGATGATCCAGAGAGCGCTCACGCAGCTGCTCGACGGACACGACCTCGACCGGCCCGAGGCGCGGGCGGTGATGGACGAGATCATGGCCGGGGAGGCGACGCCGGCCCAGATCGGCGCCTTCCTGGTCGCCCTCCGGCTCAAGGGCGAGACGCCCGACGAGATCGCAGGCTTCGCGGAGGCGATCCGGGGCCGCGGCGTGTCGGTCGCGCCCGGCCGTGAAGACCTCGTCGACACCGCCGGCACGGGCGGCGACGGGCACGCGACGATCAACATCTCGACCGCGGCCGCGCTGGTCGCTGCGTCGGCCGGTGCCGGCGTCGCCAAGCACGGCAACCGCGCCGTCTCGTCGGCGTGCGGCTCGGCCGACGTCCTCGAGGCGCTCGGCTTCGACCTCGACCTGCCGGCGGAGCGGATCGAGGCCTCGATCGACGAGCTCGGGTTCGGGTTCCTGTTCGCGCCCACGCACAATCCGGGGTTCCGGCACGCTGCCCCCGTGCGCAAGGAGCTGGCGACGCGGACCGTCTTCAACGTGCTCGGGCCGCTGACCAATCCGGCCGGAGCGCGGGCCCAGATCGTCGGCGTCTACGACCCGGCGCTCGTCCGCACGATCGCCGAGGTGCTCGCCCGCCTCGACGCCCGCCGCGCGTTCGTCGTCCACGGCGACCACGGGATCGACGAGCTGTCGCCCTCGGGCCCGAACCTCGTCTGCGAGGTGGTCGACGGCCGCGTGCACGAGCGCACCGTCGACCCGCTCGAGCTCGGCGTCCCCCGCTGCGCGCCGGACGAGCTGCGCGGCGGCTCGCCGGAGGACAACGCACGGGCGATCCGGGCCGTCTTCTCGGGCGAGGACCGCGGCGCGAAGCGGGACGCGATCCTGCTCAACGCCGCCGGCGCGATCGCAGCGGGCGGCCACGCGGAGGATCTCCGCGCCGGGCTGGAGGCGGCGCGGCAGGCAATCGATTCGGGAGCCGCGGCCGAGCGGCTCGACGAGCTGGCGGCGTTCTCGCGTGGGTAGGTTCCGCGACGCCCTGGCCGCCCCCGGCCTGGCCGGAATCGCCGAGATCAAGCGGCGGTCGCCGTCGGCCGGCGACCTCCGCCCCGACGCCGACCCGGCCGCGCTGGCGGCCGCGTTCGCGGCGGCAGGCGCCGCCGCCGTGTCGGTCCTCGTCGACGAGCGCTTCGCCGGCACGCCGGCGGATCTCGGCGCGGCGCGGGCGGCCAGCGACGTGCCGCTCCTCGCGAAGGGGTTCTTCTCGACCGAGCAGCACCTCGACGACGTGCGCGCCGCAGGCGCCGATGCCGCGCTCCTGATCCTCCGCGACCTCGACGACGGGACAGCCGCCCGGCTGATGGGGCACGCCGCGACCATCGGCCTCGACACGCTGGTCGAGGCCCACGACGCCGAGGAGCTGCGGCGTGCAGCCGTGCTCGGCGCCGACTCGATCGGGATCAACGCACGCGACCTGCACACCTTCGCGATCGACCGCGACGCCCAGCTGCGTCTGGTCGGCGAGGCGCCGGCCGACCGCGTCGTGATCGCCGAGAGCGCAGTCCACACGCGCGCGCAGGGCGCAGCCGCCGAGCTCGCCGGCGCCGACGCCGTCCTGGTCGGCACGGCGCTGATGCGCGCGGGCGACCCGGCCGCGAAGCTCCGGGAGATCCTCTCGCGCCCGCTCGTGAAGGTCTGCGGGCTGACCAGGGAGGAGGACGTCGAGGTCGCCGTCGAGGCGGGCGCGGATCTGTGCGGGTTCGTCCTCGAGCGGGCGAGCCCGCGCGCGGCCGGCCGGGTCCTGCCCGTTCCGGACACCACGCTCTCGGTGGCGGTCTTCGTCGGGCAGCCCGAGGAGACCGATGCCGACCTCGTCCAGCTCTACGAGCGAGAGGACGGCCGCGTGCGGGGCCGCGACGCCGTGCTCCTGCACGAGGGGAGGCAGGTGGCGACCGTGGTCGACCTGCCGTGGCAGGAGGACGACCCGACTCGCCTCGATCGCGCCCGCGCGGTCGACGGCCGGCTCGTCCTCGCCGGCGGGCTCGATCACGACAACGTCGGCCGCGCGATCGCCTCCACCCGGCCGTGGGCGGTGGACGCGAGCTCGAGCCTGGAGTCGAGCCCGGGCGTCAAGGATCACGACAGGGTGCGGGCGTTCGTGGCGGCTGTTTCAGGGACAGACCCCGGGGGTCTGTCCCTGCAGGAAGGGCGGCCGTGAGCTACGGCGGCTACGGCGGGCGCTACGTCCCGGAGACGCTCGTTCCCGCGCTCGACGAGCTGACCGCCGGCTGGGAGGCGGCCCGAGCCGATCCGGGCTTCGCCGCCGAGCTCGACCGGCTGGGCCGCGAGTACGGCGGCCGCCCGACGCCGCTGACGCTCGCCGAGCGCTTCGCCCCCGGCAAGCGCCTCTACCTGAAGCGCGAGGACCTGCTCCACACGGGCGCCCACAAGCTGAACAACGCGCTCGGCCAGGCGGTGCTGGCGCGGCGCCTCGGCAAGCAGCGCGTCGTCGCCGAGACGGGCGCGGGCCAGCACGGCGTCGCGACCGCGACGGTCTGCGCTCGCTTCGGGCTCGAGTGCGTCGTCTACATGGGCGCCGAGGACATGCGCCGGCAACGGCCGAACGTCGAGCGGATGGGCCTGCTCGGCGCCGAGGTGCGCGCGGTCGAGTTCGGGACGAAGACGCTGAAGGAGGCGACGAGCGAAGCGATCCGCGACTGGATCACGAACGTCGAGACGACCCACTACCTGATCGGCTCGTGCGTCGGCCCGGAGCCCTACCCGGAGATCGTCCGCGAGCTGCAGGCGGTGATCGGCCGCGAGGCCCGGGCGCAGATGCTCGAGGCGGAGGGACGCCTGCCCGACGCGGCCATCGCCTGCGTCGGCGGCGGCTCGAACGCGATCGGCATGTTCGCAGGCTTCCTCGACGACGCCGACGTGCGCCTCTACGGGGTCGAGGCGGCGGGCGCCGCGAGCCTCGGCACCGGCCGAACCGGGATCCTCCACGGCGCGCGCTCGTCGCTGCTCGCGGACGAGGACGGCCAGATCGTCGACGCCCACTCGATCTCCGCCGGGCTCGACTACCCGGGGGTCGGGCCGGAGCACGCCTACCTCCGGGACGCGGGCCGCGTCGAGTACCGAGCGGCAACCGACGCCGAGGCGCTCGCCGCCTTCCGCCGCCTCGCCGAGACCGAGGGGATCATCCCCGCGCTCGAGCCGGCGCACGCGCTGGCCCGCGCCGGCGAGCTCGAGGGCGACGTCGTGGTCGTCTGCCTGTCCGGTCGCGGCGACAAGGACCTCGACGAGGCGCTCGCCCACCTCTGATGGCGGGCAAGGCCCTGGTCGTCTACCTCATGGCCGGCGGGGAAACGCCCGAACTGGCCGCGGCCGCGGAGGCAGGCGGCGCCGACCTGGTCGAGATCGGCTTTCCGTTCTCCGACCCGCTCGCGGACGGGCCGGTGATCCGGCGCGCAGCCGAGCAGGCGCTGGCCGAAGGAATGCGTACGCAGGCGTGCCTGGAGTGCCTGGCCGCCGCGCGCGATCGCGTCTCGGTCCCGCTCGTGCCGATGACCTACGCCTCGCTGCTGGAGGCGTACGGCTGGGAGCGCTTCGCCGAGGACGCGCGCACGGCCGGCGCGGCGAGCCTGATCGTCGCCGACCTGCCGGCGGGCGAGCGGCCGGGACTCAGGCGCGTCCAGCTGGTCGCGCCGACCTCGACCGACGAGCGCCTCGAGCTCGCCGCCGCCCAGACCGACGGCTGGCTCTACCTCGTCACGCTGACGGGGACGACGGGGGCCCGCTCCGACCTCTCTCCCGCTCTCGCCGGGCTGGTCGAGCGGGCGCGCCGCGCCACCGACAAGCCCCTCTACGCCGGCTTCGGCATCTCGACGCCCGACCACGCGCGAGCCGCGGCCGCGCTCGTGGACGGGATCGTGGTCGGCTCGCGCGCGGTCGAGGTGGCCGAGGAAGGCCCCGCCGCGCTCCAGGCCTACACGCGAACGCTGCGCGAGGCGCTCGACCGGTGAGAGACCAAGCCGAGCACGAAGCCGACAGCGAAGCTGTCGGGGTCGGTGCGAGGCGATGTCGTGACGCTGGAGGCGTCATCTCCGACCACTACCGCTTCGAGCAGCTCACCGGCGGTGGGGCGCTCGAGCCGGAGCACGTCGTCCCCGGGCACGGCGAGCCCGCCGGGCCAGAGGCGCTCGAGACGGCCCGCCGCTACATCGAGACAGTGGTCGAGCTGGCCGCCCTGCCGGGGGACCACGAGGTCCCCGCCGAGCTCGCCGGCTGGGAGTTCGCCGAGGGCTTCCGGCAGAACATCGCCGCGCTGCGGGCGAGGTAGCGTTCGCCCATGGAGGACTGGGGCCCCGAGACCTACGGCGAGAAAGTCGCCGATGCGTACGACGAGCAGGTCGCAGCGCTCGGCCTCGACACGGAGGTCGCGGTCGAGGCGCTCGCCGAGCTGGCCGGCGGCGGGCCGGTGCTCGAGCTGGCGATCGGCACCGGCCGGCTCGGACTGCCGCTGGCGGCCAGAGGCATCGAGGTGCACGGAATCGACGCGTCCGACGCGATGGTCGCCAAGCTCCGCGAGAAGCCGGGCGGAGATGCCATCCCGGTGACGATCGGCGACTTCGCCGACGTCGCAGTGGACGGGCGGTACTCGCTGATCTTCGTCGGCTTCAACACGTTCTACGCGCTGACGACGCAGGCGGACCAGGTCCGCTGCTTCGCGAACGCGGCCGAGCACCTGGCCGACCGCGGCGTCTTCGCGCTGGAGGGGTTCGTCCCAGACCTCGGCCGCTACGACCGCGACCAGCGGCTGCAGGTGAACCGCATCTCGTCCGGGGAGGTCTTCATCGACGCCGCGCGCCACGACCAGGTGTCGCAACGGATCGAGGCCAGCCACATCTACATCAGCGAGGCCGGCACGAAGCTCTACCCGGTTCAGCTCCGCTACGCGTGGCCGAGCGAGCTCGACCTGATGGCGCGGCTGGCGGGCCTCGAGCTGAAGCACCGGTGGTCGAGCTGGCGGAAGGAGCCGTTCGGCTCGGGCAGCCCCCGGCACGTCTCGGTGTACGGCCGGTGAACGGGCCCGTCCGCGTCGCGTGCGTCCAGGCCGAGCCGGTCATCCTCGACCGCGAGGCGACGCTCGACAAGCTGGCCGCGCTGACCGCCGAGGCGAAGGCGGAGGGAGCGGGCCTCGTCGTCTTCCCGGAGACGTTCGTCCCCGCCTACCCGAGCTCGGCCTGGGCGAAGTTCCTGGCGGGTTGGGCCGACCCGCGCGCGAAGGGCGCCTTCGCCATGCTGGCCCGCGAGTCGGTGGAGGTGCCGGGGCCGGCAGCCGACCGGCTGACCGAGATCGCCCGGGACAACGAGGTCTGGCTCGTCACCGGCGTGAACGAGCGCGACCCGTCGAGCCCGGGCACGCTCTACAACGCCCTCCTCTACCACTCGCCCGACGGCGAGCTCGCCGTGCATCACCGCAAGCTCGTGCCGACCAACCACGAGCGCCTGATCTGGGGGCAGGGCGACGGCGGCGGCCTGCGCGCCGTCCAGACCCCGATCGGCAGGATCGGCGGGCTGATCTGCTGGGAGAACTACATGCCCCTTGCCCGCTTCTCGCTGTACGAGTCCGGCGTCGAGATCTACATCGCCTCGACGGCCGACGACGGCGACGCCTGGCAGGCGACGCTCGTGCACATCGCCCGCGAGTCGCGGGCGTTCGTGGTCGCGCCGGCGCACCTCCAGCGGGCCGGCTCGTACCCGGACGACTTCCCGCTCCGCGAGGAGCTCGCCGGGATGGACCTGATCGGCCGCGGCGGCTCGGCGATCCTCGCGCCCGACGGCTCCTACCTTGCCGGCCCGCTCTACGGCGAGGAGGGGATCCTCTACGCCGACCTCGAGCCGCAACGGCTCGACGAGGAGCGCCAGCGCTTCGACCCGGCCGGTCACTACCACCGGCCGGACGTGCTCGAGCTGAAGGTGACGCCTGGGAAACGGCATCGGGGACAGACTTGAGCCCGTCCTCGATCCAGTCTCCCGCTACCAGCGGTCCCAGTGCACGAACGAGTCGAGGGGCGCCCGCACGCCCGGCTTGAACTCGGTGCCGATCGTGTGGGCGACCGGGATCAGCGCGGCCTGCATCACCTCGTCGTAGGGAATCCCGAGCAGGTCGGCGGCCTCCTGCTCCCGGAACAGGTGGAAGGTCGTCCAGCAGGTGCCCAGCCCTCGCGAACGCGCGGCGAGCATGAAGCTCCACGCCGCCGGCATGATCGACCCCCATTTCGAGGCCTGCGCGAACGCGCCCTTCCCGTCCGTCCGGCCCTCGATGCAGGGGATCACGTGGACGGGGACCTCGTGCAGGTGGTCGCGCAGGTGGAACACGCCGCCCAGGACGCGGCCCATCATCCCGGGGATCGCCTCCGGATCCTCGACCGCGGCCAGGTACTTCTCGCAGCCCTGCCGCCAGAGCTCGGCCAGGCCCGCGCGCGGCGCGGGATCGGCGACGACGACGAAGTGCCAGTTCTGGGCGTAGCTGCCGGTCGGCGCCTGCTGCGCCAGCCGCAGGCAGTCCTCGATCACCTCGCGCTCGACCGGCCGCTCGAGGTCGAGCCGCTTGCGCACCGCCCTGGTCGTCGAGAGCAGCTCGTCCGGGGTGAGCTCGAGCACGCCGCGGATCTTCTCATCCCGACCGGTGCTTGAGCTCCGACTCGCGCCGCTGGCCCTCGGCGAGCGTGATCTTCCCCGCGCAGATCTCGTCGTTGATCTCGTTCTCGATCCGGTCGACCTCGGACGCGCGCGGATACGGCTCGGGCCAGAGGTTGCGCGGGTCGGTCGGGTGGCCTCCCATCTCCAGGCTGATCAGATGGTCCTCCTGGTAGTCGGAGGGGCTTCCGCCGACGCCGTACTCGCGCATCTGCCGGATCTTCAGCTCGTTGGTGTAGCTGACGGGCGGGCGGATTGTCCGCGTCCAGCCCGACGTGCAGATCGTCTCGCCGATCGTCGCCTGGGTGACCTCCGGATTCACCACCCCGGGCGTGCGGACCGGATCGGCGACGAGCACAGGACGCGCCGGCGTCGAGGCGTGCCAGAGCAGGGCAAGGCCGAGCACGAAGCCCACGAGGGCGACCGCGGTCGCGACCCTGGGCATGCCGTCAGGATGGACAACGGCCGCGCCGGGCGCATCGTCGGTGGACGGATCGTTACCGCTTCGTCACACGAGCCCGGTCGAGCCGGGAGCGGATCGCGGCGCGCGCCTGGCCGAGCCCGCTGCGGTCGCCGTGCAGCACGCGCAGCGAGTTGCCCATCTTCATGAACGCGTCCAGCTCGAAGGCAAGCAGCGCCGCGTCTTCCAGCGGATCCAGCTCGCCTCCCTCCTGCGCCTCCCGAACGCCGCGCTCGATCAGCGCCAGCCAGCCGTCCAGCGACTCGACGAGCTTCTCCCGCACCGGGCCGGGGTGGGTGTCGAGCTCGGCGGTTGCCGAGGCGAAGAAGCACCCGCCGGGGAACACCGGCCGCTCGAGGTAGCCGAAGAAGTTCTCGCAGAGCGCCTCCAGCCGGCCCAGGGGCGTGTCGGCCCGTCGGGCCGGGCGGATGACGGCATCCCTGAAGATCTCGGTCGCCGTGTCGATGGCCGCGAGCTGGAGCTCCTCCTTCGAGCCGAAGTGGGCATAGAGGCCGCTCTTCGACATGCCGATGTGGTCGGCGAGCCGCCCGATCGACAGGCCGTCCAGGCCCTCGACGGTCGCCAGCTTCGTCGCCGCGTCCAGGATCGCCGCCCGCGTCTGCTCGCCGTCGGCGCGCCGCCTTCTGGTCGTCGCGCTCACGCTTGACAAAGTAGCACGACCGTTCGTATTATCAAGAACGACCGATCGTGCTAACTAGCGACGCTCCCCGTTCCCAGCATGAGCTCCACGCCGAGTGGAGGCGGAGCGAGCTGGCGTCACCGCTGCTCGCAGGGCTGCGTCGCCTGATCGCTCAGCTGAAGAGCGTGAGCTCGGGCTCGCGCTCGCCGCGGAGCACGGCCAGGTCGACCTCGACGCAGCGGAGCCCGCGCGACTCGGCCAGCGTCAGCGCCTGCGGCCGGAACCCCGTCGCCGCGAGCACGCCGCGGGTGTCGGCCCTGGCCGGATCGAGCCGGATCCGCTCCAGGTAGCGCACGAGCTGCTCCACCGCCTCGATCCCGGCGATCCGCTTGACCTCGACCGCGACCCAGGCGTCGTCGGCATCCCGGCACATCAGGTCGACCGGCCCGATGTCGGTCGGCCACTCGCGGCGGACGAGCCGCAGCTCCTCCCCGAGCGCCTCCGGCCGCTCGGCCAGCACCTCCTGGAGGTCGCGCTCGACGCCGTCCTTCTCCAGGCCGGCCGCCTCGCCCATCTCGTGCGAGACGTCGCTGAGCACCTCGGCGAGCCTGATCTCGAGGCGGTCCTCGGTCTTCCCCGCCCGCTTGCGCACGACGATCGCGTCTTCCGACTCCTCGATCGCCGTCGGCGGCGTCATCCAGTTCAAGGGCTTGTACCCGCCGGCGTCGGCGTGGACGAGCACGGAGCCGTCCGACTTGACCATCAAGAGCCGGGTCGACTCCGGCAGGACGGCGGTCAACCGGCCCGTGTAGCGAACCTCGCAGCGGGCGACGATCAGGCGCACGGCGCCGGACCGTATCGTCCATTTCGGACAACCTAGGTAGAACTGGCGTCGATGGAACCTGTGCCGATCCGGGGACGGCCGGGAACGAAGGCGCTGCCGCTCACGCAGAAGCGGGCCGTCGGCGGCCCGATCGCGCTCGGCCTGCTGGCCGCCTACGCGGGGGTCGCGCTCGCCGGCTTCCTCGCCGCCGCGATCGTGTTGCTGCTCGCCGCGCCCGACCTGGCCGGCGGGAGCCCGCTGGGACGGATGCCGGTCCTGGCCACCCATCTGCTCGCACTCGGCTTCCTGGCCTTCGCCGTCACCGGAGCGACGTTCCATCTCGTTCCGGTGATGCTCCGGAACGACGTCCGTCATCCGGGCCGCCTCCGGCTGGCCCTTCCGCTCCTCGCCGGTGGGTTCGTGCTCGCTCCCGGGCTCGCGTACGACCGCGACGCGCTCGTCTGGACCGGTGCAAGCCTCGTCGCCGCCGCGCTGCTGCTCGTCCTCGGAGAGCTGCTCGGCCTCGTCGTCCATGCGCCGCGCGGCCGGACGCTCGTCGCCAGCCGCACCGGCGTCGCCCTGTCGGGCTTCCACGCTGCGTGCGCGCTCGTGCTCGGCGCGGTCGTCTTCTCGCAGGACGGCCGCCCCTTCGCCGGGGTGGGCGTCGACCGCTGGCTGCTCGTCCACCTGGATCTCGCGATCCTGGGCTGGTTGACGCTGCTGATCGTCACGGTCGGCCGCACGCTGGCGCCGATGCTGGCCCAGGCCCCGACGGCCGGCCCGAGGCGGCTGCCCCTCCTCGAGCTCTCGCTGACCGCCGGGCTGTGGACGCTGCTGGCCGGCATCGCCGCCTCGTCCACGGCGGCCAAGGCCGCGGGCGGCGCAGCGATGCTCGCCGCGCTGGCGGCGTTCGCCGTGTTCCTCGCTCGGGTGGCGCGCGCCCGCCGGGCCTCCCTGGAGGCACCGCTCGCGCACCTCCTTGCGGGCGTGGCGTTCCTGCTCGAGGCGGCGGTGATCGGCTTCCTCGTGCTCGCCGACGCGATCTCGGTCGGCTCCGGAGTCACCGCGTACGTCGTCTTCCTCCTGCTCGGCTGGGCGGGGGGAGTGACGCTCGGCCACATCGGCAAGATGCTCTCCCTGTCCCTGTGGGTCTGGTGGCCACCGGGCCCGCGGCCGAGGCAGGCTGCGCTCTACCCGCGCGCGCTCTGGCTGCTCGAGGGCGCGGTCTTCGCGCTCGGCGTCGAGCTGGTCGGGCTCGCACCGCTGACCGGAAGCGAGGGGCTCGCCTACGCGGGCGCGAGCGTCCTGGTCGCCGCCGCGCTGCTGGCCTGGGCAGGGGCGCTCCGCACCTGGCACAGCCGGCCGCACGGCTGAGGCGGCCCCGGCCGGAGCCGCCCCAGCTCGTCGCTCGTCTACTCGGCAGGTACCTCGCCGGGCTCCTCGCTGTGCTGACGGTGCCGCTTCCGCGCCACGGCCCCCGCGGCCAGTCCGACAGCGCCCGCGGCGATCAGCGCCTGCTTCTTCCGGCTGCGCTTCGGCGTGGAGCGCCGGATCTTCAGCTGCATCTCGACCGTCCTTTCCACGTCGCCTACGGTGCGGTCGCTGGACCATATCGCGCCTGCGAGACTTGGCACATGACGGCCCGGGTCGCCTGGATCTCGGTCGCGCCCGTGAAGGGGATGGCGCTCGAGCAGCGCTACGAGGTGCAGCTCGAGCGGTTCGGCGTGCGCGAGAACCGGCGCTTCCACGTGATCGGCGCGAGTGGCCGGCTGCTGAACGGGAAGCAGCTCGGCGAGCTCCAGCAGATCTGCGCGACCTGGGACGAGGAAGCCGCGACGCTGACGTTCCGCTTCCCCGACGGCAGCGAGGCCGACGGCACGGTCGAGCTCGGCGAGCCGGTGACGACCGACTTCTTCGGCCGCGACGTCGCGGGCCGGCTGGTGGTGGGCCCGTGGTCGGCGGCGTTGACCTCCTTCGTGGGCCAGGAGCTGCGCCTCGTCCAGGCCGAGCAGGCGGGAGACGGAGTCGACCGCGGTCGCGCAGGGGTCTCGATCCTCTCGACCGGATCGCTCGAGGCGATGCGCGAGGCGGCGGGGCTGTCCGAGCCGATCGACTACCGCCGGTTCCGGATGCTGTTCGGCGTCGAGGGCGTCGGAGCGCACGAGGAGGACTCGTGGATCGGCCGCCGCGTCCGCATCGGCGGCGCCGTGGTGACGGTCCGGGGCAACGTCGGACGTTGCATCGTCACGAGCCGCCACCCGGAGACCGGGGTGCGCAACCTGCCGACGCTCGACGTCCTCGCCGAGTACCGCGACGGCGTCGAGACGACCGAGCCGCTCCCCTTCGGCGTCTGGGGGCGGGTGGAGACACCCGGTCGCGTGACGCTCGGCGACGCCGTCCAGCCCGCGTAGCGGCTCCGTGCACCCGGAGCTGCAGTCCGAGCAGGCCTACGTCGACCACGCCTACGCCTGCCTCGAGGAGATGCGCGGGCAGGTGGAGCGCGCCGGCGAGGCGGGGATCGGCGAGGTGGCGGCGCTCGTGCTGGAGGCGTGGGCGGCGAAGCGCCTCGTCACGTTCGAGGACGCGGAGCGTGGTCTCTGCTTCGGCCGGCTAGACCTCGACGGCGTCGTCCGCCCGCTGTACGTGGGCCGCCGCTGGGTGCACGAGGAGCAGACGCCGATCGTCGTCAACTGGCAGGCGCCGGCGGCCCGGGCGTTCTACACGGCCACGGTCGCAGAGCCGCAAGGGGTCTCGCTGCGGCGACGCTTCCGCACCGACGGCCGCACGCTCCTCGACCTCTACGACGAGCCGCTCGACGGATCCGCCGGCGACGTCGTGCACGGCGTCGCCGACGTCCTGCTCGAGGAGCTGGAGCGCAGCCGCGACGTGCACATGCGCGACATCGTCGCGACGATCCAGGCCGACCAGTACCGCCTGATCACCCGCGAGCCGGCCGGCGTGCTCGTCGTCCAGGGCGGGCCGGGAACGGGGAAGACGGCGGTCGGGCTCCACCGCGCGTCGTGGCTGCTCTACACCTTCCGGCGAGAGCTCGAGCGGAGCGGCGTCCTCGTCGTCGGGCCGAACCCCGTGTTCATGGACTACGTCTCGCACGTCCTGCCGATGCTCGGCGAGGAGCGCGTCGAGCAGCGGGCGGTGACCGAGCTGGTCGACGGGGTCGAGGTCGGCCGGAGCGACGAGCAGGACGTCGCTCGGCTGAAGGGCGATCCCCGCCTCGCGGACGTGATCGCCGCGGCGGTGCGCGCGCTGCCGCAGCCGCCCGCCGAGCTGCTCGCCGTCCGCCTCGAGGGCGTGGAGCTGCGGCTCTCGCCCGATCAGGTCGGGGCGCTCGTGGCGGAGGCCCAGGCCGAGTCGCCCGACCACGCGGCCGGACGGGAGCGCCTGCGGATGAAGCTCGTCCGCGCGTTCTACGAGCGGTACACCGCCCGCCTCGGCGTCGCCGCCTACCACTCGTTCGACGACGTCGAGGCCGCCCTGCGCAGCGGCGGCTTCCTCAACCGGACGCTGGCCGCGCTCTGGCCGAAGCAGAAGGCCGAGCAGCTCGTCCGCCGGCTGCTGACCAGCTCCGAGCAGCTTGCGAGCGCGGCCGAAGGCGTCCTCGACCGGGACGAGCAGCGCCTCCTACGGACGGGTCGGGGCAGGGGCTGGAGCGAGGCGGATCTCGCCCTGGTCGACGAGGCGCGGGCCCTGCTCGACGGGCCCGGCCGTCCGCACGGCCACCTGATCGTCGACGAGGCGCAGGACCTGACGCCCATGCAGCTGCGCATGCTCGCGCGGCGATCGGCGGGCGCGGTCACGATCCTCGGCGACATCGCCCAGTCTTCCGGGCCGGTCTCCTATTCCGGCTGGAGCGAGCTCGTCCGGCATCTGGCGCCGGGCGTGTCCCCGACCGTCGAGGAGCTGCGGCTCGCCTACCGCGTCCCGGCCGAGGTGATGGAGCTGGCGCTGCCGCTGCTGCCGCTGATCGCGCCCGGCGTCGCTCCTCCGATCGCCTACCGCAACGGGGACGAGCCGCCCCGCTTCGTCAGGGTCCTGCCCGGCCGCCTGGTGGCGACCGCGGTGCGCGAGGCCGCGCAGGAGGCCGTCCGCGAGGGCCGCACCGGGCTGATCGCACCCGCGGAGATCCTCGCCGAGATCGAGCCGCTCCTCCCCCACCCCGAGACCGCGTTCGACGAGCTCTCGTCGCCGATCCAGGCGCTGACCCCGCGCGCGGCCAAGGGCCTCGAGTTCGACCGCGTCGTGCTGGTCGAGCCGGCGCGGATCGCCGGCGGCGGAGTGGAGGGCCTGCGCGCGCTCTACGTCGCGCTCACGCGCGCGACCAAGACGCTCGTGGTCGTGTACTCGGAGCCGCTGCCGGCCGAACTGCGATCTGCAGGGTCAGACCCCGCCGGGGTCTGACCCTTTCGGCGAGCCGGTGTCTACCAGCGCGACCGGCGCCCGCGCCGGCCCGAGTAGACGAGCTTCGCCCGGCCGGCGCGCATGCCCTCGCGGGCGAACTGCTCGCCGTGGCCGAGGCGGGCGGCGACGCGACCGACGTCGGCCTGCTGCTCGGGCAGGACGAAGGTGATTCCGCGGCCGCCGCGGCCGGCGCGGCCCGTCCGGCCCACCCGGTGGACGTAGCCCTTGTCGTCCTCCGGCGGGTCGTAGTTGATCACGTGCGTGATGTCCGACAGGTCGAGGCCGCGGGCGGCGACGTCGGTCGCGACGAGGGTCTTGACCTTGCCCGCCCGGAAACGTCCGAGCGCGCGCTCGCGCTGACCCTGGGTCATGTCCCCGTGGAGGGCGAGCGCCGGCACGTCGCGCGCCTGGAGCTTGCGGGAGAGCCGCTCGGCGCCGCGCTTGGTCCGGACGAAGACGAGGGCGAGGTCGCGCTCGGCCTCGAGCTCCTCGATCAGCCGGTCGAGCTTCCCGTCGGTCGTGACCGGCACGAAGGTGTGCTCGATCTCGGCCTGCTCGGCCGTCTCGGGCAGCCGGGCTTCGGCCCGCACCGGGTTGCTCGTGTACGCGCGCGCCAGCAGCCCGACCTCGCCGTCGAGCGTCGCCGAGAAGAGCATCGTCTGGCGCGTGCGCGGCAGCCGGCGGACGATCCGGTCGACCTGCGGCTTGAAGCCCATGTCGAGCATCCGGTCGGCCTCGTCGAGGACGAGCGTGCGGACCCGGTCGAGCGAGACGAGGCGGCGCTCGATCAGATCCTGGAGGCGGCCCGGCGTTGCCACGAGCACGTGGGCGCCGCGGGCGCGCTCGGCCTGGCCTCGGAGCGGCGCCCCGCCGTAGACGGCCGTGACGCGCAACCGCTTCCGGCTGCCGATCAGCTGGAGCTCGCCCGCCACCTGGGCCGCGAGCTCGCGGGTGGGCACGAGGACGAGCACCGACGGCGTGCCGTCCGCCGGGATCGCTCGCTCGACGATCGGAAGGCCGAAGGCGAGCGTCTTGCCCGACCCGGTCGGCGCCCTGGCCAGGACGTCGAGCCCGGCGAGCGCGTCGGGCAGGACGAGCGCCTGGATCGGGAACGGCGTGACGATGCCGCGCCGCTGGAGCGCGTCTGCCACCTCTGCGCTGACTCCCAGCGCGCGGAAGGATTGGTCTTGCATGTGCTGTTCGACTCCTTGGTGTTCGGGGTTCGAGATGACCGACTCGGAACGCCCGAAGGAGGAACGAGAAGCTCTATCTCACGGGACGGCCCGTTGCCATCCGTGGACACACGGTAGCAGCGACACCGGCGCGCGAAAAGAAAGTTCCGCTCTTTGCGGCATTCGCCTCCGGAGAGGTCTTGTCGGACCCGGGCCGATCCCATAGGTTCCCGCGTGCAGCGAGCACGGAGCGGGAGTAAGTCGAAGCCGCATCCGAGGGTTGTACGGGGAAGGCCGCAAGGCCCAGTCGGAAAGCCAGCGGAAGCGGGGGATGAAACCGCCACCGGCTCGCTGAACCTATTGGGGAGAGAGCCGGCCGCGACGGGGTTGATCTTGCGCGGCCGGTGTCCTGCCTCACGCGCGAAGCGCGTGGGCAGAACCCCTGGTTCTCCCCAAGGCCCCTCTCCTCCGCTCGCTCGCTGCGCTCGCATCGCCCGACCTCGAACGGGGACGAGCCGCTGCCGCCATGTCGGCAGCGGCGGCGAAGCTGCTAGGGGCGAAGGCTCCTGAACGCCTCCACGAGGCCTGCCCGGAAGTCCAGTGACAGATCCTCTGGCTCGATCCTGCCCGCGATGCGGATCGTCGCCTCGATCTGCTCCAGGTAGTGCGTGCAGTGCGGGCAGCCGGCGAGGTGCGCTTCGAACGCGGCACGGAGCCGGGCATCCATCGCTCCCTCGAGGTAGTCGGTGACGAGCTCGACGATCTCCTGGCATGCGAGGTCTCTGACGGTTGTGCTCATGTCGCCCCCAGGTACTCCTCGAACGCTGCCCTCACCTTGGCCCGGGCGCGGTGGAGAAGCACCCGTTGATTCGTCTCCGAGATGCCCAGGACGTTGCAGGCCTCCTCGGCCGAGAGCCCCTCGACGTCGCGGAGCGTGATCACCGCGCACTGGTTCGGCGGAAGGGCGGCGATCGCCGTCTCCACCGTCTCCCGCGCCTCGCCGGCCAGCAGCCGTTCCTCCGGCACGCCGCGGGGCGGCAGGCTCCACTCGCCGCCGCGGGCGAAGCGGTCGATGTCCACGGCCGTCTGGTCCTCGTCGCCGTCGGCGGCGAGCGCGGAGACGGGCACCGTCCGCCGCTCGCGCTGCCCGCGCGTCTTGGCCTTGTTGGTCAGGATCCGGAACAGCCACGTCTTCAGGGACGAGCGGCCCTCGAACCGCTCGATGCCCGTGAGCACGGCGAGCCAGGTCTCCTGCACCACCTCCTCGGCGATCGCGCGTGAGGAGACGTAGAGCCGGGCCACACGCAAGAGCGACGGGCCGTACGCGTCCACCAGGGCGGTGAAGGCCGATTCGTCGCCGGCGCGCAGCCCGTCGAGGAGCCGCGCGTCCTCGTCGCGCGCGCGATCTGGGGGACGTCCGGTCGCCGTCGCGCGACGATATCGCCCCTCGGGGCGCCGGGCGCCGTCAGGAGGCGATGCGAGAATCGCGGCTCCGATGAACGCCCTTCCTCACCGCCTCGCCGCACCCGCCCGTCCGCACGGACAGCTCGAGCTGATCTGCGGACCGATGTTCAGCGGCAAGAGCGAGGAGCTGATGCGCCGCCTGCGACGCGTGGGCTACGCGCGCAAGTCGGCGATCCTGATCAAGCCGGCGATCGACGACCGCTACTCGGTCGACGAGGTGGTCAGCCACGAAGGCCGGCGCATGGCGGCGCGGGTCGTCCGCACGCCCGAGGCGATCCTCCGGCTCGCCGCGGGCTGCAACGTCGTCGGCGTCGACGAGGGCCAGTTCCTGGACGACTCGCTGGTCGACGTCTGCGAGGAGCTGGCGGAGCGCGGAACCCGCGTCGTGATCGCAGGTCTCGACCTCGACTACCGGAGGGCGCCGTTCGGGCCGATGCCCCGCCTGCTCGCGATGGCCGACGAGGTGGCGAAGCTGAAGGCCGTCTGCCACGCGTGCGGCGAGGCGGCGATGTACACCCAGCGCCTCGTCGACGGGACGCCGGCGCCGTTCAGCGGCGAGACGGTCGTGATCGGCGGCCTCGACTCGTACGAGGCCCGCTGCCGCGGCTGCTTCGAGCCCGGCTGACATCTAGTCTTCCGGGAGACCCATGCGGACGGGAGCCGCCCTGCTCGGCGTCGCGCTGGTCGCCGTCCTCGGCGCCCCACCGGCCGTGGCCGGCGGCAGGTACACCGCGCACGTGACGAACCCGTGGTTCCCGCTCGAGCCGGGCACGAGCTACTCCTACGTCGGCGTGAAGGACGGCAAGGCGTCGCGCGAGGTGCTGACCGTCACCCGCCGGACGAAGACGGTCGCGGGTGCGCCCTGCGCGGTCGTCGAGGATCGCCTCTACCTCGCCGGCCGGCTGGAGGAGCGAACGACGGACTGGTACTCGCAGGACGCCGCCGGGAACGTCTGGTACTTCGGCGAGAACACGGCCGAGCTCGACCGCAAGGGCCGCGTGACGAGCACGGAGGGAACCTGGCAGGCGGGCGTCGACGGTGCCCGGCCGGGGATCTTCATGCCGGCGCGGCCGCGGGTCGGCCAGACGGGACGGCAGGAGTACTACCCGGGCCAGGCAGAGGACCACTTCCGCGTCGTCGCCTTCCTCGGCCGGAACGCCTTGCTCACCGAGGAGTGGACGCCGCTCGAGCCGGGCGTCCTCGACCACAAGCTCTACGTGCGCGGGGCCGGCACGGTGCTCGAGCGGACGGTCAAGGGCGGCGACGAGCTGAACGAGCTCGTCTCGGTTCGGCGATCGCGCTAGGCGGCTTCGACTTCCTCGAGCCCGAAGGTCTCGCCGGCCGTCTCGCCCACGCCGGTCGAGTGGCGGAGCGGCATCTCGCGCAGGAGCCAGGTGAGCAGGAACGCCGCCACGCCGATGGCGGCAGCGACGAGGAAGATCGGCCTCAGGGAGGCGGCGAACGCGGACACGTACGCCTCGTGGATCCCCGGCGGCAGGTGGCGGACGGCCTCGGGGTTGGCCGTCTTCGGCAGCGGGACGCCCGGCAGCCGCTCCGCCAGGTTGGCGCTCAAGCGGTTGGCGAAGATCGCGCCGAAGAGCGCGACGCCGATCGACCCCCCGATCTGGCGGAAGAGCATCGCGCCCGAGGTGGCGACGCCCATCAGCCGGTGGTCGACCGAGTTCTGGACGGCCAGCACGAGCACCTGCATGACCATGCCGATCCCGGCGCCGACGACGAGCATGTACGCCGAAGCCGTCCAGGTCGAGCTGCCGGCGTCGAGCCGCCAGAGCAACAGGAGGCCGAGAGTCATGACGACCGTGCCGACGATCGGGAACACCTTGTAGCGCCCGGTGCGCGAGATCAGCTGCCCGCTCGTGATCGACGCGGCCAGGACGCCGAGCATCATGGGCGTCAGCTGGAGGCCCGAGCCGGTCGGGCTCTCGCCCTTCACGATCTGCAGGAACACCGGCATGTAGACGATCGCGCCGAACAGCGCGAGGCCGACCGCGAAGCCGACCGCGCTCGACGCGACGAAGACGCGGTTCCGGAACAGCGAGAGCGGCATGATCGGCTCCGACGCGCGCGCCTCGGCGAGCACGAACAGCGGCAGCAGCACGGCGGCGGTCACGGCCAGCGCCACGATCGGGGCCGAGCCCCAGGCATACGTGGTCCCGCCGAGGCTGATCAACAGGATCAGCGCGGAGAGCCCGCCGGTGAGGAGCGAGGCGCCCAGCCAGTCGATCCTGTGGCGCACCCGCTCGACCGGCGCATGGAAGACGGCCCCGATCACGACGAGCGCGACGACGCCGACCGGCAGGTTGACGTAGAAGATCCACCGCCAGGTCAGGTGGTCGACGAAGAAGCCGCCCAGCAGCGGCCCGATCACCGTCGACACGCCGAAGACCGCGCCGAACAGGCCCTGGTAGCGCCCGCGCTCGCGCGGCGGGACGACGTCGCCGATGATCGCGATCGTGGTGATGATCAGCCCGCCGGCGCCGATGCCCTGGAGCGCCCGGAAGGCGATCAGCTCGCCCATGTTCTGGCTCAGTCCGCAGAGCGCGGAGCCGACCAGGAAGATCACGATCGCGACCTGGAGGACCAGCTTGCGGCCGTAGAGGTCGCCGAGCTTGCCGTAGATCGGCCCCGAGACGGTCGACGTCAGCAGGTACGCGGTCACCACCCAGGAGAGGTGCTCGATCCCGCCCAGGTCGCCGACGATCGTCGGCAGCGCGGTCGAGACGATCGTCTGGTCGAGCGACGCGAGCAGCAGGACGAGCACGAGCGCCCCGAAGACGACGCGGATGCGCGGCGGCTGGGGGCTCACGCCGCGGCCCTCCGGCGGTGGTAGCGCTCGCGGAGCGCGTCGGCTGCGCGCTCGAGGCGCCGCCCGGCGAGCGGCGCGACCTCCTGCGGCGTCGCCGCCTGCGGACGCATCCCGTCGAGGAGGATGCGGAGGTGACGGCGCCAGACGTTCGGCGCGACCCCGGCCGTGGCCTCGAGCACCGGTGCGAACGACCACAGCGCGAGCGAGAGGTCGCCGACGGTGAGGTCGTCACGAAGCGCCCCCTGCGCGCGGCCGCGCTCGATCACCCGCTCGAGCAGAGGCGCGATCAGCCGGCGACGCTCGGCGACGCCCCGCCCCGCGCCGTGCCTGAGGAAGAGGCCCCGCAGCGGGAGGTTGCGCGCCTGCAGGTCGAGAACGTGCTCGAGGAAGGTGACCAGGCCGGCCCACGCGTCCTCCGCGCGGGCGGCGGTCTCCGCCGCGGCCACCACCTCGTCGATGTGCTCCGAGAAGATCTCCTCCGCGAGCGCTTCGCGGGACGGGAAGTGGCGGTAGAGGGTCCCGATCCCGACGCCGGCACGGCGTGCGATCTCCTCGAGCGACGCGTCGGGCCCGTGCTCGGCGAAGACGTCGCGGCCCGCCGCGATCAGACTGGCGCGATTCCTGGCGGCATCACGGCGGAGGTGCGTCATGCCCCCAGGGTAGCAGAAACGGAGGGTGCCTCCGTTTCGGTTTCTCGGGCTCCCGGGCCTAGTAGCTGCCGCCGCCGCCGCAGCCGGCCAGGACCAGGCCCGCGAGAACCGCGAGCGCGATCGCCCACACCGTGATGTGCCGCATGTGAACCTCCTTTCCTGACGGCCTACGGAGGGACGCCGGCGGCGGTTTCGAAACAGCGTCGGACCGAAGCGACCTAGTCGGCTTCGGCGACGGCGGGCTCGCCGAGCCGCTCGTGCTCGGGCTGCGGAGCGGTGCGGAGGAGCAGCCCGCCGATCACGGCGGCGCCCACCGCGAACACCGTGCCGACGACGAAGGCCAGGTGGTAGCCGCCGGTCAGGGCCTCCAGCTCGCTCGAGCCCGACCGCAGGTCGCGTGTGCGCCAGTCCGCGAGGCTGGCGAGCACGGCGAGGCCGAGCGCGCCGCCCATCATGAACGCCGTGTTGACCACACCGGAGGCGAGCCCCGACTGCTCGGGCCGGACGTCGCTCATCGCGGCCAGGAGCACCGGGTTGAACGCCATCCCCGCGCCGATGCCGAGCAGGATCATGCTGGGAAGGACGTGCATCGCGAAGCTGCCGTCGACCGGCGCCAGCGCCAGCAGCGCCAGGCCCACGGCCGCGAGCCCGAGGCCCGTGACGAGCGGCGGCTTGATCCCGAAGCGCATCACCAGCTTGGCGGAGAGGCCGACGGAGAAGAGGCCCATGATCACGTTCGCGGGCAGGAAGGCGAGGCCGACCTGGAGCGGCGTGTAGCCCAGCACGAGCTGCATGTAGAGGGCGGAGAGGAAGAACCACGCGAACATCGCGGCCGCCCAGAGGATCCCCACCAGGTTGGACGCCCAGATGTTGCGGAGCTTGAGGATCGCGAGCGGCATCAGCGGCTCCCGGACACGGCTCTCGATCGCGAAGAAGCCGACGAAGAGCACGCTCGCGCCGGTCAGCAGCCCAAGCGTCTCGGCCGAGAGCCAGCCGTTCTTGTTGCCGTTGACGATCGCGTAGACGGCCAGCATCAGCGCGACGGTGACGGTGACCGCGCCGGCGACGTCGAGCCGCCCGCGCTCGGTCGCCTGCTCCGAGGAAGGGAGCAGCCTCAGCGTCAGCACGTAGACCAGCACGCCGATCGGGACGTTGACCAGGAAGATCCAGTGCCAGCTCAGGGTGTCGGTCAGCACGCCGCCGAGCAGCACCCCGATGCTGCCGCCGCCGGCCATCACGAACCCGAACACCCCCATCGCCTTCGTCCGCTCCGCCGCCTCGGTGAAGAGGGTCATGATCAGCGAGAGCGCGACCGCCGAGACGACCGCGCCGCCGAGCCCCTGCACCGCGCGCGCGGCGACCAGCATCCCCTGGCTGGTCGAGAGCCCGCAGACGACCGAGGCGCCGGTGAAGAGGGCGATCCCGGCGAGGAACATCCGCCGCCGGCCGTAGAGGTCGCCCAGCCGCCCGCCCAGGAGCAGGAACCCGCCGAACGTCAGCAGGTAGGCGTTCACGACCCAGGCCAGCGAGGTCTCGCTGAACCCGAGGTCGTCGCGGATCGACGGCAGCGCGACGTTCACGATCGTCGTGTCGAGGACGATCATCAGGTCGCCGAGGCAGAGGACGATCAGCGCGAGCCACCGGTTACGGGCATCTGTGCGGGTGTCGGTGATGGTCATGCTCCTTTCGGTTCTACCGGTTCGACCCGACCCTGCGTCGAAACTCATCGGTTCCTGTCGGCGGGCCGCCGGCCGAGCCGCGAAGAACCGATGACTTCCGGCCTCTTCGCCGGTCAGACGGAGAGATGGCCCAGCCGCGTCCGGCTCGGATCGTGGTCGATGCTGCCGTGCTCGCGGCCGACGCGGCAACCCTCGACGTGCTCGCGCGGATCCAGCTGGCCGCCGGGCGCCTCGGGCTCTACGTGTTGCTCCGTCGTCCCTCCCCCGACCTCCAGCGGCTGATCGCGTTCGCGGGGCTCGAGCAGGTGCTACGCGTCGAGCCGCCGCGGCAGGCCGAAGAGCGGGAACAGCCGCTCGGTGCCGAGGAAGAACGTCAGCTCCTCGATCCGCCCGGCTGAGAGCTCGAGCACGATCAGCGCCCACGGCTCGTGGCCGCCCTCGTGGCTCGGCTTGTACTGGCCGAACGCCGGCGAGCCGTTCGCGGAGACGGTCGGGATCACGCGCGAGCCCTTGCAGCCGATCCCGGGGCCGAACCACCAGGCGAAGATGTCGTCGCGGCCGGAGAGCCAGAGGTCGTACGGCGGCATCGACTGCGTCGCGTCCTCGTGGATCAGCGCGGTCAGCCGCTCGATGTCGTACGCCTCGAACGCCTCGACGAAGCGGGCGAGCAGCTCCTGCTCGGCCTCGCCCAGCGAGGACGCCGGATCGTCGACGCTCACGCTCGCCGCCTCGAGCGTCGCGCGTGCGCGCTGGAGCGCGCTGTTCACCGAGGCCACGCTGGTCTCGAGCAGCTCGGCGACCTCGCTCGCCTGCCAGCGCAGCACTTCGCACAGGATCAGGACGGCCCGCTGGCGCGGCGGCAGGTGCTGGAGGGCGGCGACGAACGCGAGCCTGATCGACTCCCGCTCGACGAGCGCGTCGGCGGGGTCCGGGATCGGCTCGATCCACGTCACCTCCGAGCGCTCGCTCAGGTTCTCGAAGACGGGCGCGCCGGCCGGCCCGAGGTCCATCGGGCGCGCGCGCCGCTCGCGCCCCTTCAGCAGGTCGAGGCAGACGTTGGTCGCGATCCGGTAGAGCCACGAGCGCAGCGCGGCCCTGCCTTCGAAGCGGTCGGCCGCGCGCCACGCCCGGATCAGGGTCTCCTGGACCGCGTCCTCCGCCTCGAAGGGCGACCCGAGCATCCGGTAGCAGTAGGCGATCAGCTCGCGCCGATACGACTCCAGCTCCTCGAACGCGGGAGTGGCGGTTGCCGACTCCATCCCGGCATCGTAGGCAAGAGCGCCGGCCGACCGTCGGGCCGGCTCCGAGCTCATCGGGCTCGAGGTCGAGCTCGAGCCGGCGCGGGCGGCCGCCTGAGCAGCAGGCGGCCGGCCAGACCGACCGCGAACACCCCGACTCCCGCGGCCACGGCCTGCCACGGGAGCGTGGCGACGAGGGCGACGCACGCGGCCAGCCCGAAGACGTTCAGCGCACGCGGCCAGCGGCGGTGGCCGGCCTCCTGCGTGAACGCCGAGGCGTTCGCGATCGCATAGTACGTCAGGACGCCGAAGGACGAGAAGCCGATCGCGCCGCGCAGATCGGTCGTCAGCACCAGCACGGAGACGGCGCCGGCCACGGCGAGCTCGGCATGGTCGGGCACGCGATGGCGCGGGTGCACCGAGTCGAGCCAGCGCGGCAGGTCGCGGTTGCGCGCCATGGCGAGGCCGGTGCGGCCGACGCCGGCAATCAGCGCCAGCAGGGCGCCGAGGCTCGCGACCGCGGCGCCCGCGCGGACGACCGGCACCGCCCACGCCGCACCGGCGACGTCGACGGCTTCCGCGAGCGGCCTCGTGCTCGCCGCCAGCGCCTCCGGCCCGAGCGCGACGAGCAGCGCGACCGCGACGATCGCGTAGATCCCGATCGTGATGCCGAGCGCGAGGGGAATCGCCCTCGGAATCGTCCGCTCCGGGTCGCGGACCTCCTCGCCCAGCGTGGCGATGCGCGCGTAGCCCGCGAACGCGAAGAAGAGGAGACCCGCCGCCTGGAGCACGCCGTAGGCGCCCGCGTCGCCGAAGGAGGACAGCCCGCTCGCTCCGGCCTCCCCGCCGCCGGCTGCGATCGCGACGACGGCGACGAGCAGCGCCGCGATCGACCCGGCGACGAGGATGCGCGCCAGCGACGCCGTGCGGGTGATGCCGCGGTAGTTGGCGGCCGTCAGCGCGACGACGGCCGAGACCGCGACCAGGCGCACGGCCCACTCGGGGCCCTCCACCGCATACGAGGCGAAGGTGAGGGCCATCGCGGCGCACGAGGCAGTCTTGCCGACGACGAAACCCCAGCCGGCGGAGAACCCCAACCACTCCCCGAGCCGTTCGCGGCCGTAGACGTACGTGCCGCCCGACGCCGGGTACTGGGCGGCCAGCTGCGCCGAGGCGACGGCGTTGCAGTAGGCGACCGCCGCGGCGATCCCCAGCCCGATCAGCAGGGCGCTGCCGGCCGCCTCCGCCGCCGGGGCGAACGCGGAGAAGACGCCGGCGCCGATCATCGAGCCGAGCCCGATGACGACGGCGTCGCCGGTTCCGAGGCGGCGCGAGAGCGCGGTGTATGGCTGCGGCATCTTCGTCGCCATGCCTATGGTGCTCGCCATAGTGGTGCGCCGCATACGAAGCTGCCGCGCCTTATTGTCGATACCATAATGCTCGAATGAATGAGAGCGCGACGAATCCGTTCTCCTTCGGCGATCTCGCGCTCGACGATGCGTTCACCGACCGCCAGGACGAGCTGCGCGAGCTCGTTGCCGACATGCGCAACGGCCAGAACGTCCTCGTCTACGCACCACGCCGGTACGGCAAGTCCTCCCTCGTCCTGCGGGCGGCCCAGGAGGCGATGCGGCGAAAGGCGCTGGTCGGCTACTGCGACCTGATGAAGACGCCGACGAAGGAGCGGCTTGCGGCAGCGCTGGCGAGGACGATCTACGCCGACATCGCCTCGCCGGTCGGCCAGGCCTTCGAACGGGCAGCGCAGCTCTTCCGCAGCCTGCGCGTGCGGCCCACGATCGAGGTCGACCCGAGCGACGGCTCGCTTCGATTCAGCTTCCAGGTCGGCCGGCGCCGAGCCGACATCGACGACACGATCGAGCGGCTGCTCGAGCTGCTCGGCGAGCTGGCCGCCGAGCGCAAGCGCCGTGTCGTGATCGTCTTCGACGAGTTCCAGGAGATCATCGCCCTCGACCGGCGGTTCCCCAACCTGATGCGGGCCGTCTTCCAGGCGCAGCCCGAGGTCAGCCACGTCTACCTGGGCAGCAAGCGTCACCTGCTCGAGCGGATCTTCAGCGACCGGAACGAACCGTTCTGGCGCAGCGCGAAGCAACTCGAGATCGGGCCGATCGCGCCGGCGGCGTTCGCGCCCTTCATCGCCGACCGCTTCGCTTCCTCGGGCAAGGGCATCGACGGCGAGGCGCTGGAGCGGCTCCTGGAGGTGACCGGCGGCCACCCGTACGGGACGCAGGAGCTGGCCTACTTCGTCTGGGAGCTGGTCGCATCCGGCGCGACTGCCTCGACCGCCGACATCGAGGAGGGCGTCGCCCGCGTCGTCCGCTCGGAGCACAACCACTTCGCCCAGCTCTGGGACGACGCCCCGCGTCCGCAGCGGCTCGTGCTGCTCGCCCTGGCCGCCGAGCCCACCAGCAGCGTCTACTCGGCCGGCTACCACGAGCGCCACGATCTGCCCGCCACCCCGACGCTGCAGACGGCGTTGAACGGGCTGATCCGCAAGGAGATCGTGGGCCGCGGGGAGGAGCGCGAGTACCGCATCATCGAGCCGTTCCTCGCCGAGTGGCTGCTCCGCGAGCAGGCGCCCGGCTAGCCTCATCCGTTTCTCAGGGAATGCCGCCATGCTGTCGAGCGTTATGAGAAGTGCGTCCGGCGCAGGCGCAATTGCCCGTGCCGATGACCTTTCGAAGGAGGACTGAGACAACTGAACAGCACCCTGAACGACCTTGTCGAGAGACTGGAGCTCGAGGAGGACGAGAGCGACGAGCAGCCCGAGCTCGACCTCTCGTTCGACCCCACCGCGGGCGGCGTGCCCGAGTCGGTCACGCTCTTCCTGAACGAGCTCGGCCGCTACCCGCTGCTGACGGCAGCGGAGGAGGTGGAGCTGGCGAAGCGGATCGAGCGCGGCGACCGGGAGGCGAAGGAGCGGATGATCAACTCAAATCTGCGCCTCGTCGTGCACATCGCCCGCCGCTACACCGGCCACCGCGTGGCGCTCGGCGACCTGATCCAGGAAGGGATCCTCGGCCTCAACCGCGCGGTCGAGAAGTTCGACTGGCGCCGCGGCTTCAAGTTCTCGACCTACGCGACCTGGTGGATCCGCCAGGCCTGCCAGCGCGCGATCGCCAACCAGTCGAAGACGATCCGCATCCCGGTCCACATCGACGAGCGGCGCAACAAGCTCGCGCGCGTCCGGCAGCGCTTCGAGATCGCGCACGGCCGCGAGCCCGAGCTCGAGGAGCTCGCCGAGGCCGCCGGCCTGTCGGTCCAGCACGCGCAGGAGGCGCTGGAGGCGGTCGAGGCGTCGGTGTCGCTGAACAAGCTCGTCGGCGACGACGACGTCGAGCTCGGCGACCTCTTCGCCGACGAGGAGTCGGTCGACCCGCAGGCGGCGGCCCTCGACACCGTCCGCGGCCACGCCGTGAGAAAGGCCGTCGAGACGCTGCCGGAGCGCGAGCGGCGCATCGTCGAGCTCCGCTTCGGCTTCGACGGCGACGTGCAGTCGCTCGAGGCGATCGGCCGCAAGCTCGGAATCACGCGAGAGCGCGTCCGCCAGCTCGAGGCAGAGGCGTTCGCAAAGCTCGAGCGGGAGCTCGAGAACGTGGTCAGCGCGGACGCCGACGAGCTCGCCGACTCGGCGTAAGACGCGACCCGAAGAGGCCCGCACCGAGCGGGCCTCTTCTCTTCAGGTAGCGGGAGTCAGCCCGAGCTGATCCTGGTCGGCGCGCAGCCGCTCGTACAGCCGCTCGGCGTAGTAGTCGAGCACGGTCCGCTGGAAGTCCGGCTCGTCGAGGATGCGCTTGAAGATCTCCTCGTTGTCGTCCATGCGGCGGACGACCGTGTCGAGGAACGTCCGGTCGAAGACGAGTCGGCCGTTCCGGACGCGATCCTTACGCGTCGCTTCTCGGCCTACACCTGATTCTTGGTCCGCGCGTACCATCGAACCATGGCGTACGACGAGGAGCTCGCCGGTCGCATCCGTGATCTGCTGGCCGGCGCGGCCGACGTGACCGAGAAGAAGATGTTCGGCGGCCTCGCGTTCCTGGTCGGCGGCAACATGGCCGTCGCCGCGAGCGGCCAGGGCGGTCTGCTCGTCCGCGTCGACCCGACGCGATCCGACGAGCTCGTCGCCGGGACGAACGCCCGCCCGATGGAGATGCGCGGCCGCGAGCTGCCGGGTTGGCTCCGGGTCGACTCCGACGACGTGCGGGACGCCGCGGAGCTGACGGCATGGGTCGAGCGGGGCACGGCGTACGCCCGCTCGCTGCCGGCGAAGACGACGGCGTAGCGCGGAACGCAATCCGCCCCCGCCTTCCGGGCCCGGTCGTGTCAAGCTGCCCGCTGGCGAACCGGTCGACTACACGAGGAGGTTCCCATGAGCAACCGGACGCTGACCGCCGTCGCAGCCGTCGCGGTCGCAGCAGCCGTCGTCGTCGCGGTGGTCGCGCTGGCGGCACCGCGGTCGTCGCACGCGGTCACGCAGAAAGCCGCGCAGAGCCCCGGGCTCTGGCGGGTGTACGCCCAGGCGCTGAGCAAGGCGCGCTACATCGACCTCACACACGCGATCACCCCGGGCATGCCCGTCTGGAAGGGATTCGGGCCGGGGAAGTTCAGCGCGACGGTCGACCCGAAGACGGGGAAGCCGTACACGTACGCGAAGGACGGGTTCGAGGCGACCGCCTACCGCCTCTCGACCGACCAGTTCGGGACGCAGCTCGACCCGCCCGCGCACTGGGCGCCCGAGTATCCCGGGATCGACGAGCTGCCCCCGACCTACGCGGTGCGCCCGCTCGTCGTCATCTCGATCGTCCCGCAGGTGGCGAACGACCCGAAGTACGCGCTGACGGTCGCGGACATCCAGGCGTTCGAGCAGCGGTACGGCCGGATCCCGAGCGGGTCGGTCGTCATGGTCCGCTCCGACTGGTCGAAGCGCTGGACCGACGACCCGGCGAAGGCCAAGGCGCTGGCGGCGGACCCGGTCTTCCCGGGCGTCACGCTGGCGGCGCTGAAGTTCCTGCACCTGCAGCGGCACATCCTCTTCCACGGGCACGAGCCGCTCGACACCGACACGACGCCGACGCTGGAGGGCGAGTCGTGGCTGATGCACCACGGCTACACCCAGGCCGAGGGCGTGACCAACCTCGAGGGAGTTCCGGCGACCGGCTGTCTCGTGGACATCGGCTATCCGCGCTTCAAGGGCGGCCTCGGAGGCTACGCGCGCTACGTCGCGATCTGCCCGCCGGGGACTGCCAAGGGGACGACGATCTCGAATCGGGACGCCCCGCTGCCGAAGGGCAGGCCGCTCCACTGGGACGCGAAGCTGGGGTACCGCGTGCGCTGACCGACTGTGTGTTTCCGGTGGCGGCGGCCAGGCCGTCGCCACCGGCACGCCGTCCGCCGCCTGATATATCGTGATACGAGCTACCGGCGGGCGGTTGGAGGTTGTCGACATGGCGGGATGGCCGCTCGCACGAACGCCGTTCTACTTCATCGGCCCGCGCCCGTACCGGGAGGCCGAGTTGGCCGCGTACATCCGCAGGGAGCATCGGCGCGGCCGCCGGCTGGCCGAGATCCTGGACGACGCCTACATCTCCAACCGTGGCGATCAGGCGCTGCTCCGGGCGGCGCTGGCGCGCCCCAGCCTGATCAGGGCGCTCGGGCAGGACGTCGTCGAGGCGATTCGCCTGCAGGAAGCGGAGCTCGAGCTGACCAGGACGTGGCTTGCCGGCGCCGGCGCGTGGGACGATGCACTCGAGAGCCCGGCGGCGAGCACGCCGTAGGGAGCAAAGAAAAGGCCCTGCCTGGCAGGGCCTTCGAGTAGCGGGGCAGGATTTGAACCTGCGACCTCCGGGTTATGAGCCGCCTCGATCGTGTACACGCGTTCCGCCGTATTCCGCCGAAATGCAGTCTGGGACCCAGATTCGCCCTCTGCAGCTGCATTTAGGCGGAACACGGTGACATCGCTGCGGAAGCCCGATGCTTGCAGAACGCTTGCAGCAACGGGCCCGATTCCAGGCCCCGTTCATGCCGATTGGCGCCGAGCGAGGGCGGCTCGCAGCCCTCCGTCGATCGCCGAGTACCGGAACTCGAAGCCGTGCTCGAGCGCGCGAACTGGTAGCGCGCGCTGACCGGTGGTGACGACGGTCGCCATCTCGCCGTAGAGGGTGCGCAGCGCGAAAGCGGGGATCGGCACCAGTGCTGGGCGGTGCAGCGCGGCGCCGAGCGCATGCGCGAACTGTCGATTCGTTACCGGATCGGGTGCGGTGGCGTTGAATGGCCCTGACCAGTCCGGGTTGTCGAGCGCGGCTGGGTACATGCGAACGAGGTCGTCGGGGGCGATCCACGAGATGTACTGGTGTCCGCCGGCGACAGGGCCGCCGACGCCGAGCCGGAACGGCGGGAGCATTCGCGCCAGCGCGCCGTCGACAGGGTCGAGCAGCACGCCAGTTCTGAGAATCACGGTGCGCACGCCGAGCTTGGTGGCCGCGGCGGCGGCCTGCTCCCAGGCCTCGCAGACGCTCGCTAGGAAGTTCTTCCCGGGCGGCGTGTCCTCGTCGAGAGGCTCGTCGCCACGCGCACCGTAGTAGCCGACGGCTGAGGCAGTGATCACCACGCGGGGCCGCGGCTCGGCCTGCTCCAGCCCTTTGACGAGCCGCGTGGTGCCGAGCTCGCGGCTCGAGCGGATGCGTTCCTTGCTCTCCTGCGTCCAGCGTTGGGCGATCGGCTCGCCGGCTAGGTGCACGACGCCGTCACGGCCTGCAAGGCCGTCGACCGGCGCAGGCTCGGTATGGGGCTGCCAGCCGACCGCGTCGACGCCGAGCATCCTGCGCGCGTCCTTTGGCCGGCGTGAGAATACGGTCACTTCGTCGCCACGCGCCTGCAGCGCGGCGACGAGCTTCTTCCCGACGAGCCCGGTGGCTCCTGTGACGGTGATGCGCGTCATTGCTTGCTTTCCGGTTCGTCTCGAGCCAGCGCTTTCATCAGGCCGTCGACGTCGAGCACGGTCACCGTGAGCTCGGGATGGCGGATCCGGCCGAAGGGATCGATGCCGGGAACCGGCGAGTGGAAAGTGATGCACACTCCGCGGTCGCCGTTCGACGCGAACGTCAGGCCGCGGTCGGTTATCCCGAGTCGCGCGAATCCTGCCGTCTTGAGGAAGGCATAGGGTCCGGTTACTTCGACACGGGCGACATTGCTCGTGGACGTGCGCACTCGCCACGGCCCGTAGGAGCGTCGAGCGCCTCTTCTCCTAGGTCGACCCAGGCGCGTTCGGGGGTGACGCCGAACAGCCGGGCGAGCCGCCGGCACGTAGGGTCGAACCGGAACGGAAAGCGCGTCGGCATGTCAGGCGCGATCGACGATCGGCGTCGGGTAGCCGGTGTTCTCTCGGAGCTTCCACGGCTCGTGAACGGCGCGTCCCTCGATCGCAGCCAGCTCCGGGACGTAGCGGCGGACGTACGCGCCCTCGGGGTCGAAGCGGCGAGCCTGCCTGAGCGGGTTGAACACTCGGCCGGGGCGCGGGTTCGCCCCGGTGCCGGCGACCCACTGCCAGTTGCCGACGTTGTTGGCGATGTCGCCGTCGACGAGCCAGTCGAAGAAGTGTCGCGCTCCCGTGCGCCAGTCGACGCGCAAGTCGTGGACGAGGAATGACGCTGTGATCAGCCGTGCGCGGTTGTGCATGTGTCCCTCGTGGAGGAGCTGTCGCATGCCGGCATCGACGATCGGGCAGCCGGTCTCGCCGTTCTTCCACGCCTCGAGCGCTTGGCCGTCGCCGCTCCACTGGCCGCGGCAGGACGCATGTCTTCATGCGCCGTCTCCGGTCTGGCGGCGAGCAGCTGATGGAAGAAGTCGCGCCATGCGAGTTGGCGCACGAAGGGTGCTGCCCCGGCGACCTTTTCGGCCCGATGTGCGACTTCCAGCGGCGAGATGCAGCCGAAGTGGAGGTACGGCGACAGGCGCGAGGCCGCGTCTGCCGCGAGATCGTCACGACTTGGGCCGTAGCCGGCAACGCCGGAGTGCAGCCAGGCGGCGAGCTTCCGGCGAGCTGCAGTCTCGCCGCCCGGTGGAAGCTCGGGCGAGGGGCTGCCGGCGACAAGACGGGTGAGCGCGGGCAGGCTGGCATGCGAGACCCCGTTCGGCATCGACAGCCGCCGTGGCGCAGGCTCGACCGGCCGCCGCGAGGCCCTCGACCAGGCCCGGTAGAACGGCGTGAACACGCTGTAGTGACCGCCTGAGCTGGTCTCGAGCGACAGCAGCGGCGCGACGGTGACGCCGGGAGTGAGGCGGAGGGCGATGCGGTCGCCGCGGAATGCGTGCTCGAGGCGCCGCCGACGCCGTTGCGCGTATGCGCTCGCGTCCTCGGCGACGAACACCTCCTCCGCCCCCCGAGCAAGCGCGAGCGTCTCGGCGACGACGTCACCCGACCGCAACACCAGGCGGGCACCGCGCGACCTGAGGCTTGCGTCTAGGTCGCGGAGCGCGTCGAGTAGGAAGCTCACACGGTTCGGCCGCGCGAATGCGCTTCCGAGGATCCCGTCGTCGAAGACGAACAGGGGCACGATCTGCTTCGCCTCGCGCGCCGCTGTCGAGAGTGCGAGGTTGTCGTGTACGCGCAGGTCGCGCGTGAAGAGGACGATCGCCGTTCTCACTGCAAGCGAGCCTCGGTCTGACGCGCGCGATAGTCGAAGATCGCCGTCAGCCACGGGCGCACTGTCACCGGCGCAAGCAGGGCAGCAAGGGGCTCGTACGGGAGTCGGTAGACGACGTGGTCGTAGATCTCTGTGCCGCCGTCCACGTGGCGGAGCCGGTGGGTGTGCTCCCAGCGCCGGTACGGGCCTGCGAGCTGCACGTCCGTGAAGCCGAACGGGGGCCGCCACTCGACGATCTCGGTATGCCAGTGGATCGGCAGACCGAAGAGCCGTAGCCGGTAGGCGAGCAGCGACCCCCTTTCCAGCGTCCCTGGAGCCTCGAGGATCCGGAACCGCAGCCACGGCGGCGTGATCGCCTCGAGGTTCCAGGCGTCGGCGAAGAACGCAAACGCCTCCTCGACGTCGACAGGCACGACCTGCGACCGTTCGAGCACGCGATCGGCAGTCAACGTCCGGACCCTCACGTCAGGGGATCAGCACCTTGTTGATCACGTGGATGACGCCGTTCGAGGCCATCACGTTCGCTTTGACGACGGTCGCGCCGCCGACGATCACCTTGCCGCCGCTGACCCGGATCGAGACCGGCTTGCCTTCGAGAGTCTTGGCGGAGTGGAGCTTCATCGCCTGTGCGGCCGTGACCTTCCCCTTGACAACGTGGTAGAGAAGCACCGCGCGGAGCTTTGCCTTGTTCTTCGCGAGCGAGGCGAGCGTCGCCGTCGGCACCTTGGCGAAGGCGGCGTCGGTGGGTGCGAAGACGGTGAACGGGCCCTTGCCTTCGAGCGTGCCGGCGAGGCCCGCCTTCTGGAGCAGCGAGGCGAGTGTATTGAACTGCCCCGCCGCGATCGCGGTCTGGACGAGGTTCTTCTCGCCCATCTTCGGGCCGGCGGTCGTCGCCCGGCCCGCGGTGGCGGTGGCGACTCCGACGGCGAGCGCGAGTACGAGGACCGCGATGATCGGGATGCGCTTGATGGTCATCTGCAACTTCCTTTCGTCAGGCGGCCGACCGGCGGCCGACCGCGTAGGAGAGGTCGGGCACCGTCAGCGCCCACTGGGAACGTTCGTTGCCACATGAGGCGTCTAGCGGGCACCGGCAGCGGCTGCGTGTGCGCGCGGCCGGCGGGCCGAGGTGAGCAAGGAGCCGATGCCGTAGACCGCGGCGAGGCCGACGAGGCCGTACACGATCCGGCTTGCCACGTTCGTCTCCCCGAAGTCCATGCCGAAGATCCAGGCGACCAGATCGAACTTGGCGACGGCGACGAGGCCCCAGTTGAGTCCACCGATCAGCACCAGCGTGGCCGCGAGTAGGTCAAGCTTCTTCACTTCGTCCACCTCCTGTAGAGAGTCTGTACAGATCGGAGATATTATCGCCCCCAATGCCGCGGTTGTCAAACTTCTGTACAGGTGCTGTATATTCTGAGCGGTGAAGACTGCAGGCGCATTGCGGATCGGAGAGCTGAGCCGGCGCTCGGGCGTCAGTCCCGAGTTGCTGCGCGCCTGGGAACGGCGATATGGGCTGCTGCAGCCGGCCCGCTCAGCAGGCGGGCTCAGGCTGTACTCGCCGGACGATCTTGCCCGTGTCCAGGCGATGCAACGGCACCTGGCCGATGGTTACGCCGCTGCCGAGGCTGCTGCCCTGGCTACCCGAACGACAAGACGCAGGGACAACGAGATCGCTACCTCACGCGCGAAGGACGAGCTTGCGGCTGCACTGGCAAGCTTCGACGACGGCGACGCCCACGCAGTCTTCGACGCACTGCTCGCGCGGCTGTCGATCGACACGCTCTTGCGCGACGTAATCGTTCCCTACCTGCACGAGCTCGGCGAGCGCTGGGAACGCGGCGAGGTATCGATCGCGCAGGAGCATTTCGCCTCAACGCTGCTCCGTGGGCGCCTCCTCGGGCTCGCACGCGGCTGGGGCCGCGGCATCGGGCCGGTCGCAGTCCTCGCGTGCGCCCCCGGAGAACAGCACGACCTCGGCCTCCTCGCCTTCGGACTCGCACTGCGCGCCCGCGGCTGGCGCATCGTCTACCTCGGCACCGACACACCGATCACCAGCGTCGCCGATGCCGCGCAGTCGTGCAGTCCCGACGCCGTCGTCGTCAGCGCAGTCGACCCGCGCGTCTTCTGGCGCCACGCCCAAGAGCTTCAGCAACTCGCCCTCGATACCCGCCTCTGCCTAGGCGGAGCCGGCGCCGCAAAGGCCCGCCTCGACGCCGACCTGCTCCAGCTAACCGGCGACCCAGTCCACGAAGCCGAGCGGCTGACCCAACTCGCCCAATCCAAGTCGCGGCGCTCGACCGCAGGTCGCACTGAACTCACACGCCTGGAATAACCGAGCTCTCACGCCCCGGCGAGAAGCGAATCTCAGTCCGCCCGAGCCGTGCTCGGCTCCGCCGTTTCGAATAGGGAACCAGCCTGGGAAGCGCGTCGCCGTTCGTCGCCGCTACGCTGCCTAGGCGAGCGCCCGCTGCGCCGCCTCGTCGAATGGCGTGAGGGCGAGCGGCAGCAGTTTCCGGATCCGCTCCTCGCGCGCGATCGTCGGGTTGCGCAGTCCTTCGACGAGCGGCCGCGCGACCGAGGCGCTGACCGGCGTGACGAGGTTGAGCCAGAGCGAGGAGAGATAGGGCGTCAGCACCGGGACCTCGACGATTACCGGCTTCCGGCCGAGCAGGGCAGCGATCCGCTCGATCATCTGCCGGTAGGTCATCACCTCCGGCCCGCCCGTGTCGTAGCCCTCGCCGTACGCGGCCT
This sequence comes from Gaiellaceae bacterium, assembly GCA_036555585.1. GTDB lineage: Bacteria > Actinomycetota > Thermoleophilia > Gaiellales > Gaiellaceae > DATBLE01. The sequence continues at coordinate 18,371 of DATBLE010000058.1, read as the reverse complement.
CGTTGCCGCAGACGCCTGCCAAGTAGCGGGCGACGTCGTCGAGCGCGATCGGCTGCGTCGGGGTCGAGACCCAGCTCGGCGTCACCATGACCGGCAGCCGCTTGACCAGGCCGAGGATCGTCTCGAAGGCGGCGCTCCCCTTGCCGACGATCATGGCCGCGCGCATGGTCGTCACCGGGACGCCCGCGGAGGCGAGCCTCTCTCCCGTCTCGCGGCGGCTGCGCAGGTGCGGCGACGCGCCGGGGTCGTCGGCGCCGAGCCCGCCGAGGTAGACAATCTGCCGCACGCCTGCGTTCGCCGCCTCGCGCGCGACCGTCTCCGCCGCCGCGCGATCCTGCTCTTCGAAGTCGCGCGCACCGAGCGAATGGACGAGGTAGTAGAGGACGTCCGCACCTTCCAGGGCCGCGGCGACGCCGTCGCCGCTCGCAGCGTCGGCGACCACCCAGCGGACGCCGGGCTCGTCACGCGCTGTGCGCGAGACCACGGTCAGCTCATGCTCGGCCAGCAGGGGTACGAGGGCCCGGCCGACGACGCCGGTTGCACCGAAAACGGAGACGTTCACGAGTCCCGGCTCTGCACAAGGAGCTCGAAATAGCGCAGGCTGACCGCGGCATGGAAGGGGCTCTGCCCCTTCGCGTACAGCATCCCGGTCCACGGCGGTGCGCCCGCGCGGGCGGCAAGCCGCGGCAAGTACCCCTCGACCATGACACTCAGCTCCTGCTGATCGCCCGCGGGTCGCTGCGCGAGCGTGACCGAGCCGCCGGCTTGGAGCGCGAGCAGCCCACCCTGGATCGCGTGCCGACAGCTGACGAGGCCGCCGTCGAAAGAGAGCTCCGGCGGCCCGAAGATGAGCAGCGTCGCACCACCAAGCAGCTTCAACTTGCCGCCGCCGCCCCTCCAGCTCGCTCGGACGCCGCCGCGGGTGAAACGGTCGACCGCCCGCCAATACGTGACACCGAGCGTGCGGGCGCCAGCCTCGGACGCCTCGACCACAGGCTCCGCCACCAGCACCCGCTGGCGCGACTCGAAGCCGCCGGACTCGAGCACGCGCTCCGACGCCTCCCAGCCGCTCACGATGCCACCGCCATTGGCGAAGGGTAGTCCGGGGGCCCCGGCCAAGGGGGTCAGCAGGAGCACTTGCTGACGGTGCCGGGGCACCGTAGTCGCGGCGTCACCCGCTCGCTGCAAGCCCGCACGAACATAGCGGGTCGATCGCTTGCAGCAGCGTCGGCAGGATCACCCATCTCCCAAGCGAAAGGCCCTGTTTCCAGGGCCTTTTCTAGTAGCGGGGGCAGGATTTGAACCTGCGACCTCCGGGTTATGAGCCCGGCGAGCTACCTGGCTGCTCCACCCCGCGTCGCGAGCGGCAGTATACCAGCGTGGACGCCGTTTTCTGGGCCGCGCTGGGCGTACTTCTGGCCGCGATCGTGGTCGGAACGGCATACGTCGCCACCCGTGCGTGGCGTGCCTGGCAGGCGTTCGTGTCGCTCGCCGTCGTCGGCGCTGCCGGTGCTGAGCTCCTGACCGCGCGCGGCGAGCTGGCTGCGGCCAAGGCCGACCACCTCACGCAGAGGTTGGAAGAGCTTCAGGCGGCGCTCGCGCGGCTCGAGCGCTCCACGGCGCGGGCGCGCGTGCTCGCCGATGCCGTCCGGGAGCCGCTCGCCGCCGTGCGGGCGGTGCTCGCGTTCGTCAGCAAGACGTGACCGGCGCCTACGCGGAGTCCTCGTCCGTCTCCTCGTCGGCCGGGCCCTCGTCTTCGGCCAGCCGGCGCTGGACGACCGACCGGGAGAGCACCCCGACCAGCTTCCCGTCCTCGAGCACGGGGGCGCGCTCGACCTCGGCCTCCTCGAGCAGCCGGTAGCCGTCGTCGAGCGACGCGTCGGCGTCGAGCACGAGCTGCGGCTCCCTCACGGCGGTGGAGACCGGAGTCGAGCGCGGATCGAGACCGGCGGCGACGACGTGCTCGACGAGCGTGTCGGACGTGACCACGCCGACCAGCGTGCCGTCGCCGTCCACGACCAGCACGGCGCGGACGTCGGGGCGGACGAGGTGCTCGGCGGCGTCCTGCGCGGTCGCGTCGGCCGGGAGCGCGGCCGGGTCGGAGAGCATGCCGTCGCGGACGAGGGTCATGGCTAGGGATAGAGCCCGCGGTCGTTCAGCGCAGCCGCCACCTCGCGGATCCCGGTGACGAGGGCGGCCTGGCGCAGGGTCAGGTCGCGCTCCCGGGCCAGCTCCCAGACGCGATCGAAGGCATCGCCCATCTTGTCCGAGAGCCGCGAGCGGATGTCGTCCCGGTCCCAGAACAGCCGGCCGAGATCCTGCACCCACTCGAAGTACGAGACGGTCACGCCGCCGGCATTGGTGAGGATGTCCGGCAGCACGGGGACGCCGCGGTCGGCGAAGACGGCGTCCGCCTCGAGCGTGGTCGGACCATTGGCGCCCTCGGCGACCATGCGCGCCTTCACCCGCGGCGCGTTCTCGCCGGTCACCTGCTCCTCCAGCGCGGCGAGCACGAGGAGGTCGCAGGGGAGCTCGAGCAGCTCCTCGTTCGTCAGGTGCTCGCCCTCGTGCTCGGCGAGCGTGGCGTGCCCGCGCTCGAGCGTCGCCTCGTAGAGCGACGGGATGTCGAGCCCGCTCTCGTCGTGGAGGCCACCGGAGACGTCGGAGACGGCCGTGACGACCGCGCCGCGCTGGTGGAGCTCCTTGGCCGCGACCGCGCCGACCTTGCCGAACCCCTGGACGACGCAGCGCAGCCCGGCGAGGTCCCACTTGAGCCGCCGGCAGGCTCGCTCGACCACCATCACCACGCCCGCGCCCGTCGCCTCGGCCCGGAAGACCGACCCCCCGATCGAGATCGGCTTGCCCGTGACGATCTCGGGGACGGCATGACCGACCTGCATGGAGTACGTGTCCATCATCCAGGCCATGGTCTGCTCGTCGGTCGCCATGTCCGGCGCGGGGATGTCCTCCTGTGGGCCGATGAACGGCAGCAGCTCGGCCGTGAACCGACGGGTCACCGCCTGCAGCTCGCGTGCGGACAGCGCGCGCGGGTCGCAGCGGATCCCTCCCTTGGCGCCGCCGTAGGGAAGCCGCAGCAGCGCGCACTTCCAGGTCATCCACATCGACAGGGCGGCGCACTCGCCGAGCGAGACGTGCGGGTCGTAGCGGACGCCGCCCTTCGTCGGCCCGAGCACGCTGGAGTGCTGGACGCGGTAGCCCGGGAAGACGGCGCGGCCGCCGTCGTCGAGCTTGATCGGCACCGAGACGATCACCGAGCGCTCCGGGAGGCTGAGCCGCTCGACGATGGCGTCGCCGACGTCGGCGTGGGGCACCGCCTGCTCGAACTGGGCGATCGCCTGGTGGAAGAGCGGCGTCTCCCACTCGAGCGGCGCCTCCGTCTCGGTCACCTCGTCGACACCCGGCACGCGGGCAGTGTACGGCTCAAGAACGAGGGCGCAGGAGCCGATCCTCTGCGTGTCGAACGAAAGGCTCCCTCCGATGTCACGGTCTCTGAAGCTGAGCGCGGTCGTCACCCTCGTCGCCTACGTGGGCGGTGCCGCTGCGCTCCTCTGGCGTCGCTAGCTAGCTGCGCTCCTTCCAGCCTCCCCCTCGCCCGAACAGGCGGGAAAGGCGGTCTTTCAGCGAGTGCCCCGTTCCGGCCGCCGGGTCCACCCCGAGCACCGGCGGACCTCCCTCGGGCTCGGGCAGCGCCGCCGCCTGCTCGGCGCTCAGCGTCGTGATCACGCAACGCTCGTAGATCTGCTCGACGCGGTCGGAGTCGACGAAGCGGCGCCCGCCGTCCGTCTGGATGACGATCCCGTCGAACACGTCCTCGTCGGCCACGAACAGAACCTCGTCGACCGTCCCGATCCGCTCGCGCGCCGACGAATAGACCGCCGTCCCCTTGGCGAGGACGAGGTAGGCGATCGGCGATCCGCAGTCCGTGGCTCCGTCAGCCATGGCGACAGCCTAACGGCATCCGCCGCCGCGCCCGACCGGCGCGGGCGCGCCCCGACCACCATCTGGGGTGCACGGGTTCCTCCGGCGAAGATCGTCATGCGAGCCGAAGGCGAGCGGATCTTCGCCGGCTATGCCGGGGACGGGACTCGAACCCGTATGCCCCCGAGGGGACACCTGGTTTTAAGCCAGGCGCGTCTCGCCAGTTTCGCCACCCCGGCGGTCGCAGGATAGCCCCGCCGCCGCGAGCGTCAGGTGCCCGGGGACAGGTCGCCGACCGGGTAGCGCTCCGGACCCTTGCCGCGAAGCTCGTCGCGGAACGCGGCGAAGGCCTTCTCGTCGAAGCGCGGGCAGGCGGCGACCACGTTCACGCCGCTCTCCACCTTCCCGTTCTTCACGTTCGCCGTCCAGGCGGTCAGGTAGATGGTCGAGTCCGGCGGCTTGTGCTTCGGATAGGTGATGCCGGGCGTCGCGTTCGCGATCGGGGTGACCAGGATCGCGTTCGGGCTCGAGTCGTAGAAGTCCGTGATCTTCTGACGCTCGGCCGCCGAGACGCCCGGGCCGACCCAGATGTCGATGCCCCCGTGCTCCTGGTTGTGGACGGCCTGCCGCGGATCGACGGTCTGCGTGTAGTTCCCCCAGATCGCCGGGACGTAGTAGTGGCGGCCGCTGGTCGGCGGGAACGTCGAGTACGTGACCGGGTCGCTGACCTTCGCGATGTGCTCGGCCGAGGGCGACGCCTTCGACGTCGCGAAGGTGCAGCCGGCCGCGCGCATCGTCGCCGCGATCGCCTGCGGGTTCCCGGCCTTGCTCTCTCCCCCCGAGGCGAGGATGACGATCACGACGATCGCGACGCCGACGAGCCCGGCGGCCGAGAGCCCGAAGAGGATGTTCTTCTGGCGGGCCGGGTCCATCGCCTTCCGCGGCGCGTGGCGCTGCTTCGGTGCCTGGACTTTGCGGGGCGGTTGGGGGGTACGCGGCTTCTTCTTGGCCACTTGAAAACAAGGTATCAGGCGTTCACGAGCGCCCTTTCGCCCAGGAAGTCGGCGACCGCCGACCGCTCGGCGGCGATCGGACAGGGCGGAAGCGACTCGAGGAAGGCCCGTCCGTAGGGCCGCGACGACAGGCGCGGATCGAGGATCGCGACCACTCCGCGGTCGGCATGCGAGCGGATCAGACGCCCGAATCCCTGGCGAAGCTGGAGGACGGCGGCGGGCACGGCGTACTCGCGGAACCAGTCGCCTCCCTGCTCCGCGATCCGCTCGCAGCGGGCCTCCACCAGCGGGTCGCCAGGGGCGGCGAACGGCAGCTTGTCGATCACGAGCAGGGACAGCGACTCGCCGGGGACGTCGATTCCCTGCCAGAACGTCGACGTCGCGACGAGAACCGACGCGACCTCCTCCCGGAAGCGCTCGAGCAGCCGCTCGCGGGGTTCCTCGCCCTGGACGAGGATCTCGTACGGAACGCGGCCCCGAATCCCCCCGGCGACGGCGGCGAGCGCACGGTACGAGCTGGTGAGGACGAGCGCGCGGCCCGCCGAGATCCGGCAGAGCGCAGTCACCTCCTCGACCACGCGGTCGAGGGCGCCGTCCGCGCGCGGGTCGGGCAGCCCGCGGGGAAGGTAGAGGAGCGCCTGCGACCTGAAGTCGTAGGGCGAGCCGACGGCGACCTCCCGGGCCTCGCGGAGACCGAGCCGCTCCCGCACGAACCCGAAGTCGTCCCCGGCCGTGAGGGTCGCGGAGAGAAGCACGCAGGTCGGGCCTGCGTCCCACAGCAGCTCGGTGAGCGCGCCGCCGACGTCGACCGGCGCCCAGGCGAGCAGGTCGGGCTCGGCCCAGACGACGCGGTTGGGGTCGTCCTCGAGGCACGCGGTCGCGTCGGCGGCGAGCCTGAGGGCGCGGGCGGCGACGGCGTCGAGCTCGTCGCGCCCGCCTTCCAGCGCGTCCGCGAGCACGACCAGCTGAGCCGCGAGCGCCTCGACGGGCTCGGTCGGAACGTCACGTAGCCGCCGCCGCCCGGCCGGCGGCGAGACCGCTCCGAGCAGCCGCCGGCCCGCCCCCTCGACCCGGTCGAGCGCCCGAGCCGGCGCCGGGACCGCAGCCTCGCGGCACGCGCGGTCGGCGTCGCGGAGCAGCCGGTTGAGCACCGGGCCGCTGATCCGTCCACCGAGCCACGACGCCGCGGACTCCTCCAGGCGGTGCGCCTCGTCGAAGACGACGGCATCGTGCTCCGGGAGGACGGCGGGCGCGTCGGTGCGGCTGCGGAGCCCGAGATCGGCGAAGTACAACGCATGGTTGACGACGATCAGCTCCGCGTGCGAGGCGCGCTCGCGGGCCGCCTCCGAGAAGCACAGCGAGGCGAAGACGCAGCGGCGGCCCAGGCAGCGGTCCGCTCCGACGGCGATCTCGGACCAGACTGCTTCGGGCGGCTCCAGCTCGAGCTCGGCGCGGTCGCCGGTCTCGGTCGAGTCGATCCACGAGCGCATCGCGTCGAAAGCGTCGGCGTGCTCGGGCCGCGAGAAGAGCTGTCCGCCGAGCAGCCCGAAGCCGTGCAGCGCGTGCCGGCAGAGGTAGTTCTGGCGCCCCTTCAGCACCGCGACGCGCACCTCGCGGCCGAGCGCGGCCGCGGCGGCGGGGACGTCCTGCGTCAGGAGCTGCTGCTGGAGGGCCTTCGTCGCCGTCGAGACCACGACGCGCTGCCCGGAGTCCAGCGCGGGGATCAGGTACGCGAGGCTCTTCCCGGTGCCGGTTCCGGCCTCGGCGAGCAGGTGCCGCCCCGACGCCAGCGCAGTCTCGACCTCGGCCGCGAGCGCGGCCTGCTGCGGCCGGGTCTCGTAGCCAGGAAGGACGAGCTCGAGGCGGCCGCCGGGCCCGAAGAACCCCTCCACGCCGACAAGCCTACGGAGGGCTGCGGCCGGAGGAACACCTGTTCGCCCGGGCGCGCGTCAAATGTTCGCAACGTGCGCACGTTTCGTGCTTGACAGGCCCGCGGACGCCGTTGTAGATTCGTCGCGTCAGATCCGGTAGGCCTTCGGGCTCGCCGGATCTGGCGTTTTTTTGGCCTAGATCGGGAATACCGCGTCCGACCCCGACGACTGGAGATCCCGATGGGCTTCCTCGACAAGCTGCTCGGACGGAAGAAGCACGACGAAGCCGCCGAAGGCATGCAGACCGCGCCGCCGGCCGCGACGATGCCGGCCGGCGCTGCGCCGGCCGAGCCTCCCGCCTCGCCGGCGGAGAACGAGCCGCCCGAGCACGGAGAGCACGACCACCAGCACTAGCCGGGCGGCGGGGCTCCGTCCGACGGCCGCGCTACGTTCTGCGGCCCATGTCGATCGGACTCGTCGTCGCTCTCGTCCTGGCGATCGCCACAGCGGTCGCTTTTGCCCTGCGCTCGTCACGGGCGGCCAGGGACTCGCGGGAGCAGCAGGCGGCCTCGCGCGCTCGGCTCGACGAGCGGCTCGCCGGGTTGGACCAGAAGCTCGAGCAGCGGCTCGGCGGGATCGAGGAGAAGGTCGACCGGCGCCTCGAGGGCCTCGACGGGCGCCTGCTGACCGGTCAGACGAGCGCCAACGAGACCGCGACCCAGATCGTCGAGCGGCTGGGGAAGCTCGACGGCACCGCCGCCCAGATGCTGCAGCGGGCGAACGACCTCGCCCGCCTCGAGCAGGCGCTGCGCCCGCCCAAGGCCAGAGGCGGGTTCGGCGAGATCCTGCTGGAGAAGCTGCTCCAGGACTCGTTCCCACCGGACTCGTACAGCCGGCAGTACACGTTCGCGAACGGAGAGCGTGTCGACGCCGTGATCAGGGCCGAGAAGCTGCTCCCCGTCGACTCGAAGTTCTCGCTCGACAACTTCGAGCGGCTCGCGAACGCCGAGTCCGACGAGGAGCGCACCCTCCACGAGCGGGCGTTCTCTCGCGACGTCAAGACCCACATCGACGCGATCGCGAGCAAGTACATCCGGCCCGGCGAGAACACCTTCGACTTCGCCTTCATGTACGTGCCGTCGGAGGCCGTCTACTACGAGATCGCCTGCGGTCGGATCTCCGGCCTCTACCAGCACGCCCTCGCGAAGCGGGTCTTCCCGGTCTCGCCCTCGACGTTCCACGCCTTCCTGCTCGTGATCCTGCTCGGGCTGCGCGGGCTGCAGATCGAGCAGCACGCCCAGGAGGTCATGGCGTACGTCGGCCAGGTCTCCAAGGACTTCGAGCGCTTCCGCGGCGACTTCGACACGATCGGCAAGCACCTCTCCCACGCGCAGTCCAAGTTCTCCGAGGCCGACCGCCGTCTCGAGCGCCTCGAGACGCGGCTCGAGCGCGCCGACGAGTGGGACGGAGGCGAGGCGGCGCTCGATCCGGTCGAGCCTCCGCGGGCGATCGAAGCGGCGTAACGGCCGGAATCGCCGCTCCGGGCGCTACGTTTACAGAGATATGGACGACGTCCGCGAGGTGATCGTGATCGGCGGCGGGCCGGCCGGCTATACGGCTGCGCTCTACAGCGCGCGGGCGAACCTGCACCCGCTCGTGATCGAGGGCTTCCAGTGGGGCGGCCAGCTGATGATCACGAGCGACGTCGAGAACTACCCGGGCTACCCGGACGGGGTGATGGGCCCGGAGATGATGCAGGAGTTCCGCTACCAGGCCGAGCGCTTCGGCGCCGAGTTCCTGACCGACGACGTCACCCGGGTCGACTTCTCCGAACGTCCCTTCCGCGTCTGGGTCGGTGACGACGAGCATCGCGCCGAGACCGTGATCGTCGCCACGGGCGCGACCGCCCGGCAGCTCGGCCTCGAGTCCGAGCGCTCGCTCCAGGGGCGCGGCGTCACCTACTGCGCGACCTGCGACGGCGCCTTCTACCGCGACCTCGAGGTGGTCGTGGTCGGCGGGGGCGACTCGGCGATGGAGGAGGCGACCTTCCTCACGAAGTTCGCGTCGAAGGTGACGCTCGTCCACCGGCGCGACGAGTTCCGCGCATCGCAGATCATGATCGACCGCGCCCGCGCGAACGAGAAGATCGAGTTCCTGACGCCCTTCGTCGTCGACGAGGTCCTGGCGGGCGACGAGGGGAAGATGCGCGCCGTCCTCCTGCGCAACACCGAGACCGGCGAGACGCGCGAGCTGGAGGCGAAGGGGCTGTTCGTCGCGATCGGGCACGACCCGACCACGGCGCTGTTCCTCGACCAGCTCGACCACGACGAGGCCGGGTACCTGGTGACGAAGCCCGGGACGACGGAAACCAACGTCCCAGGCGTCTTCGCGGCCGGCGACGTCCAGGACCACACCTATCGGCAGGCGATCACCGCCGCCGGCTCGGGCTGCATGGCCGCCCTGGACGCGGAGCGCTACCTCGCCGCGCGCGAGGGCCACGAGCAGTCCGCGCTCGCCGCGCCGCGCACCTAGGAGGGCTCGGCGGGACATTGCTCGTCGCCAGGGTGCGATGGGCGAGGGCGATGCAAGGACGCAGGGAGTCCCGATAGTGATCCAACTATCGGGCGACTGAGGACGCCGCAGCGCGCCGCCCAGCGCGGCCTCGCGGCACAGACCATGTTTCGCCGAGCCCTCCTCACACTCCAGCCGGAGCTGCCGCTAGCGTTGCGCGCTGATGGCTGCGGGCGCCCGCTGGATCGACCTGCTCGACCCCAGCCCCGACGAGCTGAAGGGCCGGCTTCCCGCGGCGGTACACGAACGGGCGCTGGAGCAGCTGCTCGCTCCTGCGCGGCACGACGACGAGCCGCGGCCGAAGCTCGAGCCGCACGGCGACTACGTCTTCGGCGTGCTGCTCGTGCCGGTGCTCGTGGCCGGCGAGGACGAGGTCTTCTACCAGGAGATCGACCTCGTCGTCACCCGCGACGTGATCGTCACCGTTCGCAAGAGCCCCGAGCTCGGCCGCTCACCGTGGGACCCCGCCAAGGCCCGGACGGCGTGCCGCGGCGACGACGACGTCGCCACGATCGTCTACCACGTGATCGACGACGTCGCCGAGTGCTTCCTCGACCTGGTCGACGGCGTCAACGACGCGATCGACGATCTCGAGGACCACGTCGAGGACTGGCCGTCCGAGCGGATCCGCGTGCGCCTCTCCGCGCTCCGCCACGACCTGCTGCACATCCGGCGCACGCTCTCGCCCACCAGGGACGCGGTCCGGGAGGTGATCGACAACCGGGTCGAGCTCGCGGGCAAGGAGGTCTTCACGCACGAGGCGGAGCTGAACTTCGGCAACGCCTACGACAAGCTCCTCCGGGCGGCGGACAACCTCGAGCTCGCCCGGGACCTCCTCGCCGGCGTCCGCGACTACCACCAGGCGCAGATCGCGAACGAGCAGAACGACGTGATGAAGAGGCTGACCGCGATCGCATCGATCCTGCTCCTCCCCACGCTGATCGTCGGCCTGTACGGCCAGAACTTCCGCAACATCCCCGAGCTGCACTGGGGCTGGGGGTACTACTGGTCGCTCGGATTGATCGCAGTCACCTCACTCGCCCAGATCCTCTACTTCCGCCGCAAGAACTGGCTCTGAGGCGGCTACGCTGGGTGAGTGCCGTACTACATCTGCCCGAACTGCAAGGACCGGTCGATCGACATCGACGGCTTCGAGGGCATGTCGGACGAGGCGGTCGCCTGCCACCGCTGCGGCTTCGGCTTCCTCTTCGAGCTGATGGACGACTACTACCCGGGCCCGAACACCGGGCTCGTCGTGTGCGATCAGGAGGGCCGGATCCTCGCATCCGGTCGCGGGGTCTTCGAGCTGACCGGCTTCGGCGAGAACGACCTGATGGGCCACCCCGTGGTCGAGCGGCTCTCGCTCGGAGGCTTCGAGCGGGACCAGAACCCCGTCTCGGTCGCGCTCGAGTGGGGCGTGCGCCGGCTCGGCGAGAAGCTGGAGCTGCGCACGAAGGCGGGCGTCGTCAAGCCGGTGATCGCCGACCTCTTCCCGGCCTACGACGACGACGGCGGGCTGCTGGTCGCGCTCAGCCCGGCGTCCTGACGAACCTGCGCACCTTCGACCCCGGCTCTTCCTCCTCGAAGCCGGCGCTGAGCAGCGCACGGATCGACGCCTCGTTGTCGGGCAGCGTCTGGGCACGGACGACGCCGACGCCGGGTTGGGCGAGCGACCACTCCGCGAGCCCCGCGATCGCCTCGGTCGCGTAGCCCTGCCTCCTCGCCGAGGGGACGATCGCGTACCCGAGCGTGACCGCGCCTCCTCGTGGAGGAGCGACGAAGCCGATCTCGCCGATCACACGCTCGTCCTCGCGGCGGACGACGAAGTGGAAGCCGTAGTCGCGTTCGCCGTGCCGGAGGTACAGACCGACGCCGTCCTTCGTGTCGGGGAGCGGGTAATCGTCGTCGTACGACCAGCCGACCGGGAGCACGCCCGCATGGAGCACCTCGGCCTCCTCCTCCGTGAGCGCGTGCAGGCGCAACCGGCGTGTCTCCAGATCGGGCACCGGCGGAGGCTATACCCGCGAGGAAGGGCAGAGATCGGTCAGGACGCATTCGGGGCAGCGCGGCGCGCGGGCGAGGCACACCCGCCGGCCGTGCCAGATCAGCAGGTGCGGGAAGATCCGCCAGTGCTCGCGCGGGACGAGCCGCTGGAGGTCTCGCTCGATCTTCACCGGATCGTCCTGGCGCGTGAGGCCGAGGCGCTGGGAGAGCCGCCGGACGTGCGTGTCGACGACGATGCCCTGCGGGGAGCCGAGCTCGGCGGCGACGACGTTCGCCGTCTTGCGCGCGACGCCGGGAAGGCGGACGAGCTCGTCGAGCCGGCGCGGGACGCGGCCGTCGTGCTCCTCGATCAGCATCGCCATCGTCCCGCGGATCGCCTTTGCCTTCTGGCGGAAGAAGCCGGTGGCGTAGATGTCGCGCTCGAGCTCCTCCGCCGGCACGGCCAGGTAGTCCTCCGGGCGCCGGTACTTCTCGAAGAGCCGTTCCGTCACCCGGTTGACGTTCACGTCGGTCGTCTGGGCGGAGAGCATCACGGAGACGAGCAGCTCGACGTCGGTCCGGAAGCGGAGCGCGATCCGGGCGTCGGCGTGCTCGTCGCGAAGCCGCTCGACGATCGGCATGATGCGCGCCCGCTTCGGCCCGACCCGCCGGCGGGCCTCCTGGACGAAGCTGCGCGCCACTACTGCGCGAGGGCCGGGCCGGCGCAGACGACGTCGAGCGCAGGGCAGCCGGCGCAGGCGAGCTCGCTCGGGCGCGGCGGGAACCGGCCCTCCGCGATCCGGCCGATCGCAGCCGAGAGCTCTGCCTCGAGGCCGGGAAGCTCGGCACGGCCGAAGGTCGCCTGGACGAGCTCGTCGGGCCGCTCGAGGAACTGGTAGACGACCTCCACCTCGTCCGCCCCGGCGCGGAAGCAGGCGATCGCGTAGACGAGGCGCTGGAGCCGGTACTCGGCGTCGACGATCTCGGACGGCGAGTGCTCGCCCAGCAGGTTCGACTTGAAGTCGGCGACCAGCGCACGCGCACCGTCCAGATGGAGCACGTCGAGGACGCCGTGGAACAGCACGCCGTCGTGCTCGAACGCGAAGGGACGCTCGGACGACACCCCGTCGAGCGCTGCGAGCCGCGCCGCCAGCGTCGACGAGCAGTACGCCTCGACCAGGGCCCCGATCCGCTCGAGCTCGGCGGCCGTCGCGCCCGGGTACCACGCCAGCACCTGGTCGAGCGACGGCGGGGCCGGCGCGGCGAGGTCGACCCGCTCGAGCAGGCGGTGGACGGAGTCGCCGATCTCGCTGGCGGCCATGCCCCCACCGCTTCCCGGGCCGCCGTGGTCCGTGGGGCGCATGCCCGCGAGCCGCTCGGCGTAGAACCGGTACGGGCAACGCTCGAAGAGGGCGAGCGCCGAGTACGAGAGCCGCCGGACGGGATCGACGGGCGGGGCCGCGACCGGCACGAGCGGCGGCAGCGCGGGCACCGTCGGCGGCGGCGCCGAGGCGGCCGCTTCGAACAGCGACAGTTGCGCGTCGACCGGAGCTTCCTCGACCTTCGCCGGCGGCTGCGGCGCATAGCGGTCGACGGCGACCCGCAGCACGGCCTCGCCGCGCGTCACGTCGCCGTCCTCGAGCTCGCGGAGGCCGACCCGTTCGAGCACCCAGCCGATCGGCGTCTTCGGGTCGAGCCGCGCCGGGTCGACCGAGCCGGCGACGATCAGCCTGTCGATCGCGCGCGTCATCGCGACGTAGTAGAGGCGCAGCCGCTCCGCCTCGCCGGCCGCCTCCTCGGCGCTCCGCACGTCCTCGTACTCGAAGGCCGCGAGACGCCGGCCGGTGAGCGGGTCGACGACCTTGAAGCCGAAGCGCCCGTCGGGGAGGCAGATGATCTCCTCGCCGCTCGTGGGCGGGCGCTCGCGGCCCGCGTCGGCGACGACGACCACCTTGAACTCGAGGCCCTTGGCCGCGTGGATGGTGAGCAGGCGGACGGCGCCGGTGCCCTCCTCCTCGGCGACCGCCTCGAGCTCCTTCACGCCGGCTGCGTCCTGCTCCGAGACGAAGCGGACGAAGCCCTCGACGTCCGGGCCGCGCAGCTCCTCGTAGGAGCGGGCGAGGCGGGCCAGCTTGCGCAGGTTCGCGTAGCGGCGGCGGCCGTCCCACTGGGCGAGCACGGCGAGGTCGTAGTCGTGCTCGACGACGATCTGCTCGCACAGGCGCTCGAGCCCGACCGTCCCCGCGAGCGCGGTCAGCCGCTCGTAGCGCTGCCGGAACGCCTGGAGCAGCCGACCGTCCCGTTCCGACAAGCCCTCGGGCAGGCCCTTCTCGATCGCGGTGAACAGCGGGCGGCGTGGCGCGGCGCGGCGCACGGCGACGAGGCCGTCGTTGGAGACGCCGACGAACGGCGACGCGAGCACCGTGACCAGCGCCTCGTCGTCGTAGCGGTTGTGGATCAGGCGCAGGTAGCCGAGCAGGTCGACCACCTGCTGCTGGCCGAAGTAGCCGCGGCCGGTCGCCCGGTAGGTCGGGAGGTCGAGCTCGCGGAGCGCCTCCTCGTACTGCTCCGCGTCCGTCCCGGCCGCGAACAGCAGGACGATCTCGCCCGGCTCCGCCTCGCCCGACTCGACCAGCTCCTTCACCCGGCGCGCGACCGCACGTGCCTCGCCCCGCCGCCAGCCCGCCTTCGCGTCCTTGTAGCTGGCCTTGTCCGTGACCAGCAGCTCGACGGCCGGTCCCGACGCGGGGTCGGCGAAGCGGCCGGCGGCGACCAGGCGGTGGAACTCGTCGCCGAAGGTCGAGCCGAAGAGCTCGTTGACGACCGCGAGCACCTCCGGCCGCGAGCGCCAGTTCTGCGTCAGCGGCAGGACGTCGCCGACCTGGCCCCGGCGTTCCTTGAAGACCTCGACGTCCGCGTGGCGGAAGCGGTAGATCGACTGGAACTCGTCCCCGACGAAGAAGAGCTCCTCGCGGGCGATCAGGTCGATCAGCTCGCACTGGAGGCGGTTGGTGTCCTGGAACTCGTCCACGCAGACCTGCCTGAAGCGCAGCTGCTCGCGCTCGCGAATCGCGTCGTCGTCGCGCAGCAGGTCCCGGGCACGGAGCTGGAGGTCCTCGAAGTCGAGCGCCGACTCGCGGTCCTTCGCGGCCTGGTAGCCGCGCTCGAACGCCTGGAGCAGCTCCTGGAGCAGCGCCCGGTCCCGCGCCGCGACGACGTTGAGTGCCGCCTGCTCCAGCGTCGTCCGCGCCTCCTCGTAGTCGTCGTCGCCCTTGACCGCGTAGCCGGAGAGGTCGAGCAACGACTCCGTCGCCGGGCGGCGGTCGAGCAGCTCGACCAGCCGCGCTGCCTCGTCCGACCCGCCCGCTGCCGCGCGGACGCGGGCGATCGCGTCGTCCAGGCCGGGCGAGTCGCCGAGCGACAGCTCCAGCGGCCGGCCGGCGGCGCGAAGGGTCTCGTAGACGCCGGTCAGCATCCGCCTCAGCGCCCCCGAGCCGTAGGTGGCCAGGAGGGCGAGACGGTCCGGACGTTCGCCCGCGCAGAACTCCGCGAGCGCCTCGTCGAACGCCTCCGCGCGGAGCACCGCGCCCTGGCTCTCGTCGAGCACGCGGAAGCGCGGGTCGACGCCGGCCGCGAACGGATGTTGCTTCAGCAGCCGCAGGCAGAAGCCGTGGATGGTCGAGATCCACGCGCCGTCCAGCTCGCGGGTCAGCTCGGGCCGGCCGAGCTGCGCGAGCCGCGCGCGGATGCGCGAGCGCAGCTCGGCGGCGGCGCGCTCGGTGTACGTGATCACCAGGATGGAGCCGACGTCGACGCCCGCGTCGATCGCCCGTGCGAAGCGCTCGACCAGCACCGACGTCTTGCCCGTGCCCGCGCCGGCGGAGACGAAGACGAGGCCTTCGGCCTCGATCGCCGCGTGCTGCTCGGGAGTCGGGGGACGCTCTGTGGTCGCGGCCATCGTCCGCCCTCAGCCTCTCCGTACCCGGCACATGGAGCCGAGCCGGCACCAGGACGGGCACGAGCCCCCGCGCGGATCGTGCGTGACGTCGCCCTCGCGGATGCGCGCGACGATCTGGCGTGCGCCCTCCTGCGCCTTCTCGATCTTGGCCCAGAAGTCGTCGTCGCCCACGTAGTCGCGCGCCGAGTAGCCGGGGACGCCGTCGGCGCGCGCCGAGGCGCGGAGAAGGCCGCGCGCCTTGCGGTCGCCCGAGAGCGGCCGGTAGAGGCCGCCGAGCGGCTCGACGCCGACCAGGTCGCGGAGGACGAGCATGTACAGCGGGATCTGCAGACGCAGCTCGCGCTCGATCTCGGTTGCCGTGTGCGCCTTCTTCCCGGACTTGTAGTCCCAGACGATCCCGCGAGCCGCGAACGGGTCGAGGTCGACGCGGTCGATCTTTCCCGAGAGCTGGAACGTGCCCAGGTCGAGCCCGCGCTGGAGCTCGGGCGCCGAGCGCTCGGAGCCGAACGAGACCTCGAAACGGCGCGGAACGAGCGGAAGCTCCGACTCGACCTCGGCCCGGACGAGCGCCTCGAGGTCGCGCCAGAGCGTCTGCCGCAGCTCGCTGCGCTGGAGGTCGGTGAGCTCGAGCCGGTTCTCGGCGCCGCCGGCGATCGCCTCGGCCAGGCACTCGCCGAGGAACGCGAGCGCCTCGTCCAGCCGGTCGGCGGGCACCTGCTCCGTGCCGAGCCGCCTGGGCAGGCCGGAGAAGAACTTGAACAGCGTCTGGTGCGCGATCGAGCCGCGCATCCGCGCGTCGACCTCCACGTCCATCGACTTCGGGTCGAGCAGGCGCTCGACGAACCAGATCGACGAGCAGCCGGCGAACGCCTCCAGCTCGGTGACGCCGAACATCGTTCGACTCGCGAGCGACTCGAGCACACGCGGGTCGGTCAGACCGGTCGGACGGCGGAACGCCTCGAGCGCGCGCCCGAGCCGGCGCTCCAAGCCGTTCGCCCGGGCGATCTCCTCGGCCGCGGGCCGGTCGCTCGTCGACAGCCACGAGACCGCGCGCAGGCGCTCCCGTTCGTTAGGCGCCCCCTCGAGCGGCCAGACGAGCTCGGAGAGGGCCCGCCGCCTGGTCGCGCGCGACACGCCCTCGGGTCGGAGGACCCCGCGGACGTCCTCCCAGAACGGGCTCGGCTGGCGCGGCGCGCCGTCGTCGGTCGCGGCCTCGCGCACGAGGTAGAGCCGCCGCGACGGGCGCGTGCACGCCGTGTAGAACAGGTAGCGCGCACGGGCGACCGGATCCGACTTTGCCAGCCGGGCGCCGTCGCCGAGCTCGCGGCGCCGGTCGTCGTCGAGGAATGGCGAGCTCCAAGCCCGCTGCGGGAACACCCCTTCTTCCAGCCCGAGCACGAAGACGACCTCGGCGCGCCTGGTGCGGGCGCGGAGCAGGTCGAGGATCGCCACGTGCCCGGCGCGCGACCCCGCCGGCCTGACCGCCGCCCGGTCGAGCGCTCCCAGCAGGCTCTCCGTCGGAAGAGGCTCGCCGAGGTCGACCCAGCCGTCGAGCTCGTCCAGGAGCGCGAGCACCGCCTGGTACGCACGCAGGTCGTCCCGGGCCTGCTCGGTCGCGGGCGGGGCGTCGAGGCCGTGGGCGGACCGGAGCATCGAGGCGGCCAGCCCGCGCACCGCTGCCCGCGACGTCGGCGCCGAGCGCAGCTGCTCCAGCGGCGCGAGCGGTTGGCCGCGCAGCTCGACGATCGTCGCCTCCAGGCGCTCGGGGGAGCGGATGCCGCGTCCGCGCAGACGCCCCTCGAGGAAGTCTGCGTGGGCGCGGGCGAGCCCCGAGTAGGGCGACCGCAGGAAGGCGAACAGGTCGCGCCGCCCGCCGTTCGCCCAGGCGTAGCGGAGCAGGGCGAGCAGGGAGCGGCCGAAGGCCGTCTGCGGCAGGCCGACGTTCGCGTCGAGCGCGTAGGGGACGCCGAGCGCGCCGAAGGCGGCCTCGAGCGGCGCCCGCACGCGGTCGATCGACGGACAGACGACCAGGATCTCCTCCGGGGCGGTCCCCGAGCGAAGGAGCTGGAGCACCTCGTCGGCGACGAGCTCGAGCGTCGCCCGCATGCCTGCTCCCTCGAGGAACCGGATCGCGCCGTCGGCGGCCGGGGCAGGCGGCACCACACCCTCGAAGAGGGCGCGCTCGAGGTGGGCGAGCGCGGGGTGCGCGTACTCGCCGTAGCGGGGCGGCAGCTCCTCGACGCGGCCGTCGGCGAGCCGGACGAGATCGGTTGCCGTGCGCTCGAGCGAGGCGAAGGCGAGCCGGCCCGGCTCGTACTGGAGCGAGACGGTCACGTCGGCACGGCCGGCGAACGCCTCGAGCAGGCGCCATTGCGCTCCGCTCAGGTCCTCGAACCCGTAGGCGTAGACGGGACGGCCGTCCCAGGCCTCGAGCTCGCCGGCGAGCCGGCCGGAGGCGTATGCCCGGCGGAGATCGCGGTCCCAGAGCCCGAGCCGGTCGAGCTCCTCCCGGTAGCGCCGGTACAGCTCGGCCAGGTCGCCGTCGATGTCGCCCGGCTCCAGCAGGCCGGCCTCGAGCTCGGCGACCGCGGTCCCCAGCGACTCCGCGAAGCCACCGAACCGCGCGGACGCGGCGAGCTCGCCGAGCCTGGCCCCGGCGACGACCGAACGGAGGATCAGGGCCCGCTGTGCGTCGCCGACCACGGGCCGCGAGCCGCCGTTTCCGGCGGCAATTCGCTCGAAGACGTCGTCGAACGTCCCGATCGACCCGCCGAGCAGCGCGCCGGCGCGGCCGAGCAGGTCGCGCTCGACCCGCTCGACGTCCGACCCCGTCGGCACGATCAGCACGGGCTCGCGCAACAGGTCGGCGAGGTAGCGATCGAGGAGCAGGGCCACTTTGCCGGCGTTCGCCGGCCCGGTCAGCAACGTCAAGGCCATCGGCCCATACTAGTCCTGCGTTCCGACGGCTCTCCTTACGCCGCCCGACGCGAACGGAGGAAAGAGCGCGAAAAACGGAAGCGGCCTCGAGGACCGGGA
>DATBLE010000057.1:0-10675 GCA_036555585.1 Gaiellaceae bacterium | reverse complement strand
GCAGAGGTCGCCGGGAGTGCCGAGACGGTCCTGGTCAGCCTGCCGACGCCCGACGTCGTCCGGACCGTTGCGGACGAGGTGGCCGCGGCAGGCGGGCTCCGCACCTTCGTCGACCTGTCGACGACCGGGCCGACGGTGACGGCTGCCGTCGCCGCCGACCTGGCGGAGAGGGGGATCCGCTACCTCGACGCCCCGGTCAGCGGCGGGGTCGCCGGGGTGACCGCCCGCCGGCTGACCGTGATGGCCTCCGGTGACGAGGCCGTCTTCGCGGACGTGAAGCCGATGCTGGCGACGTTCGCGACGACGATCCTGCACGTCGGCTCCACGCCGGGACAGGGCCAGCTCGCCAAGCTCCTGAACAACCTGCTCTCGGCGACGGCGTTCGCGATCACGTCCGAGGCGACGGTGTTCGGCGTGCGCGCGGGGCTGGACGCGGCCACGCTGATCGACGTCTTCAACGCGAGCACGGGCCGCAACTCGGCCACCTCGGACAAGTTCCCGAAGCAGGTGCTGACCCGGGCGTTCGATTCCGGCTTCCGCCTCAAGCTGATGACGAAGGACGTCGAGCTCTGCCTGGCCGAGGCGCGAGCCCGGGGGCACGCGATGCCGGTCGGGGGGCTCGTCCAGCAGCTCTGGACGCTGGCCGCGGCGCACGCGGAGGACGAGGACGACCACACCGAGTTCGTCCGGCTCGCCGAGGGCTGGGCCGGGGTCGAGGTCGCCGGGGCGGGGGAGGTCGCGCGTGCAGGCCGTTGACCAGTCGACGCCGCGCACGCCGGGCACGGCGCGCTTCGAGGTCGTCGCGGTCCGCTACGGGACCCTGCGCGCGCCGAGGAGCCACCTCTTCCACCGCTACGAGAGCTACGGCGAGCCGGACGCCGAGCTGGAGATGGCCTACTACTTCTGGATCCTCGAGGGCGGCGGGCGGGCGATTCTCGTCGACACCGGCTTCGACCCCGCCGTGGGCGCTCGGCGCGGACGCGTGTGCGACTGCGAGCCGCTCGAGGCGCTCCGGCGGCTGGGCGTCGATCCGGAGGACGTGGACACGATCGTCGTCTCCCACCTGCACTACGACCACATCGGGAACCTGGCGGCCTTCCCGCAGGCACAGCTGGTCGTCCCGAGAAAGGAGCTCGAGTTCTGGACAGGACCGTTTGCGGATCGTCACCAGTTCGCCGCGCACGTCGAGCCGAAGGAGATCGAGCTGCTCGACGCCGCGCACCGCTCGGGGCGCGTCAGGCTGGTCGACGGCACCGAGCAGATCCAGGAGGGGATCACCGCGATCGTCGTCGGCGGGCACTCCCCTGGTCAGCAGCTGATCGTCGTGGCGGCCACCGGGGGCGACGTCGTGCTGACGTCCGACGCGGTGCACTTCTACGAGGAGCTCGAGGCCGACCGTCCGTTTGGCGTGGTGGCCGACCTCGAGCTGATGTACGGCGCCTACGACCTCGTGAACGAGCTCGGGAAGGCGCCGGGTGCGGTGATCGTACCCGGCCACGACCCGGCCGTGATGGCCCGTTTCCCGGGTCTCGGCGACGAGGCAAGCGGACTCGCGGTGCGTGTGGGCTGAGTGCCGCGAGGAGTCGATTCCCAGCGACGACACGTAAAGGAGGGTTCGATGAAGGGTTGGATCGGGTCATGGAGGATGGTCGTCGTCGCACTGGCGACCATCGCGGTCGCCGTCGGGGCGAGCACCGCCTCGGGCGGATCGTCGGCGGGAACGATCCTGGTCGGGTCGATCGCCGGCACGACGGGTGCGTACGGGAGCACCGGCGTGGCCATGGTGAACGGCGCGACGATGGCCGTCGCCGACCTGAACGCGAAGGGCGGTGCGCTCGGGAAGCAGTTCAAGCTCCAGTCGTTCAACGACCAGGCGTCGGCGACGCTCTCGTCGCAGCTGTTCCAGCGGCTGGTCTCGGGCGGGGCGGTCGCGATCGCCGGCTCCGGCGACACCGGGCCGGCCACGTCGGCGATGGCCCAGCGCCTGAAGGTTCCGAACATCGGGGCGGTGGACGACGCCGGCCTGACCATCTACCCGAACGGCCCGACGAAGCCGCCGTTCGAGTGGGTCTGGAGCTGGGGGCTGAACACGTTCGCCTGGGGCGAGATCGTGGGCCAGTACGCGACCAAGCACTGCAAGGGCCTCGCCGTGCTGCACGACCCCTCGACCTACGGCCGCGGCGGCGAGGCGGGCGTCAAGATCGGCTACGAGAAGAACGGCCGCAAGCTCGTCCTCGACGAGACGATCAACGAGGACTGGTCGACCGGCGCGACCGTCGGCCTGACCAACGAGATCAACAAGATCAAGGGCGCCAAGGCCGACTGCGTGGTCGTCTGGCTGACGCCGCAGGACACCGCGCGGTTCTCGCAGACGCTGAAGACCACGGGCACGAAGCTGACGGTGCTCGGGAACGACGAGATCAACGCGGACAACACGTACGCCAAGCTCGCGGGTGCCTCCGCCAACGGGGCGATCGGCGCGATGCTGAAGACCGACTACCACCCGAACGCGGCCGTCAAGTCGTTCCGCAAGCGCTACAAGGCGAAGTTCCACCTGGACGCGACGCCGTTCGCGGTCGCGAACTACGACGCGATCATGATGCTCGGCGCGCTGATCAAGAAGACGGGCTCGACCGACCCGGACAAGCTCAAGGACGCGTTCAACAGCGTCAAGAACTTCGTCGGCCTCCAGGGAACCGTCTCGTTCAGCCCGCAGAACCACGCGACGATCACGACGAAGCAGCTGCAGCTCGTCAAGTACGACGCGAAGACGAAGACCTGGAAAGCGACGACCTAGAGGATCGGATGGTCACAGGGGTGGGTCCGGCCGGGCCCACCCCGCAACCCGACGAGGGGAGCGGATGAGCACCGAGACGAACGAACGCAAGAAGGAGCTCCGCGACGCCTTCATCGACGCGCGGGGCTACTGGAACGAGTTCTGGGATGCCCTGCTTGAGCTGGACGAGGACTTCTTCGAGGCCTACACCCGGTTCTCGTCCGTGCCGTGGCGGTCGGGGCCGCTCGAGCCGAAGATCAAGGAGTTCGTCTACATCGCAGTCGACGCGGCCGCGACCCATCTGTACGTCCCGGGCATCCGGCAGCACATCAAGCAGGCGCTGGCGCACGGGGCGACGGCCGAGGAGATCATGGAGGTGCTCGAGCTCACCGCCACGCTCGGGATCCACGCCTGCAACATCGGCGTCCCGATCCTGGTGGACGAGCTGGAGGCCGCCGGGCAGCCGGTCTCGCGGGAGCTCTCCGAGCGGCAGGAGGAGATCAAGGCCGAGTTCACCGAGAAGCGCGGGTACTGGAACCCGTTCTGGGACGAGATGCTGTGGCTCGACCCGGAGTTCTTCGCCGCGTACACGCAGTTCTCGTCGGTGCCGTGGGTGAGCGGAACGCTGGAGCCGAAGGTCAAGGAGCTGATCTACACGGCCTTCGACGTCTCGGCCACGCACCTGTACGTGTCGGGGCTCAGGCAGCACATCCGCAACGCGCTCGACTACGGCGCGACGCGTGAGGAGGTGCTGGAGGTGATCGAGCTCGCCAGCGTGATCGGGATCCACTCCTGCACCGTCGGGGTGCCGATCCTCGTGGAGGAGCTCGCCGCCGCAGGGACGTCGGCATGAGCACGGTCGAAACGCCGGCTCCCGAGCAGGAGCTGCAGGATCTCTACGCACGCTCGAAGGCGCTGACGCTCGCCGCGGCGGCGGCGCTCGTGCTCGAGGCGGATCGCGCCGGGCTGGCCGAGGAGGTCGACAGGCTGCTCGGGGACGCTCTCGACGCCCGCAGCCGGGCTGCCCGTCTGGGCCCCCAGCTCACCGCGTGTGTCGACGCCGCCCGCGACCTGCGGCGGCTCCTCGGCGGCGCAGCGCCGGAGGCGGACGTCGACCGGGCCCGCGCCTCGCACCGCCGCCTCCGGCGCGAGGTCTGGCAAGTCCTTCCCTGCGAATACGTGCCGTGCTGCGCCGCCGGGCACGGACCGGAGCGATAGGAGCTCTCATGGCCGATTATTCGATCTGGGTCGTCGAGTACGCACGCGTCGTCGAGTTCGCCCAGGGCATCCTCAAGTACGGCGACTGGAACACGGGCACGAGGGTCGCCCCCTACTGCTACGCGGTGCTGAAGGGCGAGGGCCACGTCGCGGTCGTCGACACGGGCTACAACCACGTCGAGCTCGGCGAGGCACTGGCGCAGTCGTACGGAGTCAGCGACTGGCAGCCGCCCGAGGTCGTGCTGAAGCGGATCGGGATCGATCCCGCGGAGGTCGACACGATGATCCTCACGCACAACCACTTCGACCACGCGGGCGGGGTCGAGTTCTTCCCCAACGCGCACGTCTACTTCCAGGCCCGCGAGCTGTCGAGGTACATGTGGGCGTCCGGCCTCCCGGACCGGTTGCAGTGGCTGACGAGCGCCACCGATCCCGACCTGATGCTCTGGCTCGTCAACCGCAGGAAGCGCGGCGGCCTGACGCTGCTCGAGGAGGAGACCGAGGTCCTGCCGGGCGTTCGCTGCATCCCCGCGCACGACACCCACACCGCCGGGTCGCAGTACGTGACGATCGAGAACGGGCACGACGGGCGCTGGCTGCTCGCCGGCGACAACGTCTACGTCTACGAGAACTTCCTCGGCCCGGACGGGCGCTTCACCCCGATCGGCCTGATCTTCGGCAGCGTCGAGCGGTGCGTGCTGACGATGGAGGAGATGTGGCAGTACGTCGGCCAGGACGTCTCGCGCATCGTCCCCTTCCACGAGGAGAAGCTCTGGGATCGCTTCCCGACCCGCCGCTTCGACGACTCGCTGCGCGTGGCCGAGCTCTCGCTGGCCGCGGGCGAGCAGAGCCGGGTGGACGAGACGGCCGCGGTCGCCGGCTGAGCCGATGGCGGAGCCGGTGCGCAGCGGCATGATCGGCCTGGGGAACATGGGCGGCCGGATCGCGCGCCGGATCCACGGCGGCGGGCTCGACGTCACCGGCTACGACATCGACCCGGGCCAGGCCGAGCGCGCCGGCGTCCCCACCGTCGGCTCCGTCGCCGAGCTCGTCGGCGGAGCGCGCGTCGTCTTCCTCTCGCTGCCGGACAGCCGCGTGGTCGAGGCGGTCGTCTACGGAGAGGACGGCCTGCTCACGAGCTGCGAGCAAGGCCAGGTGGTGGTCGACCTGAGCACCTCGGCGCCGAGCTCGACGGTGAAGATCCACGCCGACCTCGCCGAGCGGGGCGTCGAGCTCGTCGACGCGGGCATCTCGGGCGGGGCCGCTGCGGCCGAGCAAGGCTCGCTGACGATCATGGCCGGCGGCTCCGAGCAGGCGCTGGCCGCGGCCGGGCCGTTCCTGGCGACCTTCTCGAGCCGCGTCTACCACATGGGCGCACCCGGCGCCGGCCACGTCGCCAAGCTGCTGAACAACTTCCTCAACGGCGTCAGCCTCGCTGCGACCGCGGAGGTGATGGTCGCCGCCCGCAAGGCCGGGCTCGATCTCCAGCGGTTCCTCGAGGTCGTGAACCACTCCAGCGGCGTCAACTTCGCCACCCTCAACCGCTTCCCGCGCATCGTCGAGGGCGACTACCTCGAAGGCGGGCTGACGAGCAACCTGATGGCGAAGGACATCCAGCTGTACCTCGATCTCGTTCGCCGACTGGAGGTGACGAGCGTCACCGGGCCGTCGTGCCTGGGCGCGTTCCACCTGGCCGCGGCGCTCGGGTACGGCGACCAGATCTCGAACCGGGTCGTCGACGCCCTCGGCGACATCTCCGGGGGCACGCGACTCCACGACGGAGGTGAGAGCACATGAGGATCTCCAGCGGACGGGCGGCGGGCGCGCCGTCGGAGCTGCGGGGGGAGACGTTCACGGGCCGCGTCTGGGTCGATCCCGTTCTGGGAGCCGAGGACGAGGTCTCCGTCAACGACGTCTTCTTCGAGCCCGGCGCGAGGACGCACTGGCACACGCACGCGATCGGGCAGGTCCTGTACGTGACGCACGGCGCGGGCTTCGTCAGGCGCCGAGACGGCGCGGGTGGCCCGATCAAGGCGGGCGACGTGGTGCACATCTCTCCCGGCGAGGAGCACTGGCACGGCGCCGCCCCCGACAGCTACCTGCTCCACGTCGCGATCTCGCTGGGCGAGGCCGACTGGCTGGACGCGGTCACCGACGACGAGTACGCGGCCGCCGGCGAGGAGAGCCCGGGCTAGGTGCTCCAGGTCGTTCTCAGCGGCCTGGCGATCGGCGCGATCTACGGCCTGGTCGGGATGGGCTTCGCGATCGCGTTCTACGTCACCCGGGTGATCAACTTCGCGGAGGGCCAGCTGCTGATGGTCAGCGTGATGGTCGCGGCGGCGATCGCCCGCACCGGCGCCTGGACGGGGTTCGCGCTCACCGGGGGAGTCGCGGCGGCGGTGCTCGCCGGCATCGCCACGTACTTCGTCGCGGTGCGCCCGGTCCTCGCGTTCAGCCGCTTCAGCTTCGCGTGGCTGGTGAGCACGCTCGGCGTCGCGGTCATCCTCCAGAACGTCGCCGCGATCATCTGGGGCCCGACCTCGCGCTCCTTCCCCAACCTGCTGAACGGGACGGGCGTGCACATCGGCAGCGCGACCCTGACGGTCCAGGAACTGGTCACCATCGGCGTGGCGCTCGGGATCGCGGTCGGCTTCGAGCTCGTCCGCAAGCGCACGCTCTTCGGCAAAGCCGGGATGGCGGTGGCCTACGACCCGGAGATGGCGTCGGCGCTGGGTGCGAACACGGGCCTGATGGCCGTGATCGCGTTCGCGGGCGCCGGCCTCTTCGCCGGCATCGCCGGGATCCTGATCGGGCCGATCACGTACTCCAATCCCTACCTCGGCGATACGTACGGGATCGCGGGCTTCGTCGCGCTGATGATCGGCGGCACCGAGCGGCCCGTGGCGGCCATGGTCGGCGGCCTGATCCTCGGCATCCTCGAGGAGGCCTCGAAGAGCCTGATCAACACGCAGGCCTCGGACTGGTTCCCGTTCGTCGTCGTGGTCGTGATCCTGCTCCTCACGCCCCAGGGGCTGTTCTCGGTCGGCCCGCAGCTCCGCGGCCTGAGCCGGCGATGGCGGAGACCGAGACCCGCGACCTCGTGAAGGCCGACGCTCGAGCAGCGGCCGTGGACCGTGAGGTCGGCACGCTGCCGCGTGCCCGCTCGCTGCCCTGGCGCGCGCCGACCCTGCTCGCCGCCGTCGCGGTCTACCTCGCGTTCACGTACTACGTCGCCCACGACGGCTCGCTCTACCTCCAGGGGCTCATCCTCGTCGCGGCGGTGTTCGGCATCCTCGCGGTCAGCCTCGACCTGGTCGCCGGGATGGTCGGCCTCTACTCTCTCGGCCACGCGGGCCTCTTCGCGATCGGGGCCTACGGGACGACCCTGCTCTACAACGACCGGCACTGGAACCTGTTCGTGCTGCTGCCGGTCAGCATGCTCGGCGTCGGCCTCGTCGGCTTGCTGCTCGGCACGCTCACGCTCCGGGTCAGCGGCCTCTACTTCGCGATCACGACGTTCATCTTCACGCTCGTGATCACGGTGGTGGCGAGCGACTTCGCCTTCACCGGCGGCTACGGCGGGCTGATCGGGCCGATCTTCCCCGGCTTTCCGAGCTGGCTGGACTGGCTGGGCCAGTCGCTGATCTGGTGCTGCATGGCGCTGCTCGGGCTCGTCGTCCTGCTGAGCCTGGCGCTGCGCCGCTCGCCGCTCTACCCGATCCTGCTGGCGATCCGCGACGCCGAGCCGTTCGCGGCCGCCGCGGGGGCGAGGACGGCGCTGCTCAGGATCGGGCTGTTCGGCGTCTCGGCCGCGATGGCGGGGGCGGCCGGCTGGGTCTTCACCTTCCAGGGCTTCATCTCGCCGAGCCAGTTCGACTGGACCGTGTCGGTGAACATCCTCGTGATGGTCATCCTCGGCGGGCTCAACACCACGATCGGGCCCGTGCTCGGCGCCGCGTTCGTCACGATGTTCCCGGCCCAGGTGAACATCAACCCGTTCTGGCAGGAGGTGCTGTTCGGCGGGCTGTTCCTCGCGGTGATCGTCGTCTACCCCGCGGGCTTCGTGGGGCTCGTCGAGGCGGTGGGCAGGCGGCTCTTCGGGCTGCTGCCGCAGCGGGAGCGGGAGCAGCTCCCGGCCGCCGCGGCGGCTCCTCCCGAGCATGCGGCCCCGGTCGGCGTGTCCACGCTGGTCGCCGCCGCGCGCGAGGGCGCCCACCACCCGGAGGCCGTTCCGGCCGTCGCGAACGGGGAGACCCGAGCGCCCTCGTCCAGGCTCGCGGTCGAGTGCCGCGGCATCCGCTTCGCCTACGGCAGCGGCGCCGCGGCCGTGAACGACGTCGACTTCCTCGTCAAGGAGGGCTCGATCCACGGCCTGATCGGCCCGAACGGCTCGGGCAAGACGACGCTCGTCAACCTGATCGCGGGCCGGCTCCGGCCCCAGGCCGGGACGATCAGGCTCGAGGGCGTCCCGTTCGAGCGGGGCGGGCCGGCCGCCCGTGCGCGCGCGGGGTTCATGCGCACCTTCCAGGCGCCCGTGCTCGTCCGCGAGCTCTCGGTGGCCGACAACGTCGGGGTCGGGCTCTACTCGCGCGTCCCGCGCGTGGTGCCCCGGGCGCTCGTCTGGCCGACGCTCCCGACCGCCCGCAGGGACGGCCGGCGGGTGCGGGCGCGTGCCGCCGACGCGCTCCGTTTCGTCGGCGCGGAGCAGTGGACCCGGACGCGCATCACCAACGTCCCCCACGGGATCCAGCAGCTGACGCAGCTCGCGGCGGCCGTCGTGGCGGGGCCGCGGGCCGTGATCCTCGACGAGCCGCTGGCGGGGCTGTCCCCGACCGAGGTCGAGCACGTCGCCACCATCCTCGGGGAGCTGAAGAGCGCGGGGGTGAGCGTGATCCTGATCGAGCACCAGCCGCGCTTCGTGTTTGCCCTCTGCGACGAGGTGACCGTGCTCGACGCGGGCGAGGTGGTCGCAACGGGCCCCGCGGCCGAGGTCCGGGACAACGCGCGGGTCCGGGAGGTGTACCTGGGCCGATGAGCGCGGCGCCGGACATCCTCGAGATCTCGTCGCTGCACGCCGGCTACGGCCGCTACGACGTCGTTCGCGACCTCGACCTGAGGGTCGCGGAAGGCGAGGCGGTCGCGCTGCTCGGGCCGAACGGAGCCGGGAAGACGACGGTGCTGCGCTCGATCATGGGCCTGGTCAAGCATCGCCGGGGTTCCATTCGGATCGGCGGGCGACAGGTCATCCGGATGCCGACGCACCGGATCGCGCGCGGGCACGCCTCGCTCGTCCCGGAGGGCCGGCGGCTCTTCCTCAACCAGTCGGTGGAGGACAACCTGCTGCTCGGTGCTCTCCACCTGCGGCGCGACGGAACGCGGGTGCGGCAGCTGCTGGACTCCGTGTACGAGCTCTTCCCGATTCTTCGCGATCTCCGTGGCCGTTCGTCGTCGGCCCTCAGCGGCGGCCAGCAGCAGATCGTCGCGATCGCGCGGATGCTGATGAGCGACCCGAACCTGCTGCTCCTGGACGAGCCGTCGCTCGGCCTGGCGCCGCTGGCGATCGACGATGTCGCGGGCGCGCTCCTCGAGCTCCGTGAGCGCGGCAGGTCCCTCCTGCTGGTCGAGCAGCGCGTCGACCTGGCGCTCCGGGTGTGCGACCGCGTCTACGTGCTGGCCGGCGGAGAGGTCGCCCTCGAGGAGTCGGCCGGCGAGATCCGCGCCGAGGAACGCTCCCTGATCAACGCCTACCTCGGCTAGGCAGAGCTCGCTACCGGCGGATAGGGTCGGCGCGATGTCCGCCCGGCAAGCATCCGGCTCGCAGCTCGTCCTATTCACGCTCGCCGCGGGCCAGTTCCTGATGACGCTGGACAGCTCGGTCATGAACGTCTCGATCGAGGAGGTGGCGAAGGACGTCGACACCACCGTCACCGGTATCCAGACGGCGATCACGCTCTACACGCTCGTGATGGCGGCGCTGATGATCACCGGCGCCAAGATCGGCGCGATGATCGGTCGGAAGCGGGCGTTCGCGATCGGCTGCGTGATCTACGGCTGCGGGTCGTTCACGACCTCGATCGCGCCGAGCTACGCGGTGCTCCTGCTCGGGTGGTCGTTCCTCGAGGGAGTGGGCGCCGCGCTGATCCTGCCCGCGATCGTCGCGCTCGTCGCCGGCAACTTCCCTGCGGCCCGCAGGCCGTACGCCTACGGCCTCGTCGCGGCCGCGGGCGCGATCGCCGTCGCCGTCGGCCCGCTGATCGGCGGCTTCTGCACGACGTACTTCTCGTGGCGCTGGGTGTTCGCCGGCGAGGTCGTGGTGGTGCTGATCATCCTCGTCCTGACGAGGAAGATCGCCGACGCGCCGGTCGAGCAACGGCCCAGCCTGGACATTGTCGGGACGATCCTCTCCGCCGCGGGACTCGGGGCCCTGGTGTTCGGCGTGCTCCGCTCGAGCGAGTGGGGCTGGATTCTCCCGAAGCCGGACGCGCCGTCCCTGGCCGGGCTCTCGGCGACGATCTGCCTCATCCTGGCCGGCCTCTTCGTGCTCTGGCTGTTCTCGCGCTGGGAGGTCCGGCGGTTCTCGCGCGGCGAGGAGCCGCTCGTCCGCCCGGGCTTTCTCCGGAACAGGCAGCTGAGCGGCGGGCTCGTGATGTTCTTCTTCCAGTACCTCGCGCAGGCCGGCCT
>DATBLE010000056.1:0-99985 GCA_036555585.1 Gaiellaceae bacterium | reverse complement strand
GGAACGAGCTGCAGGCGCATGAGCTCCCGGAGGAGCTGCTCGACGACCGCAAGCTGTGGCGGCAGGCGACGCCGGCGCCGGAGCGCCGCATCCCGATGAGCAGGCTGGAGGCGGAGCGGGAGGCGTTCGCCCGCGACCCGGCCGCGTTCGCCGTCGAGTGCCTGTCGATTCCGATCTGGCCTGACCTGGCCGCGGCGACCGCGGGGCCGATCTCGATCCAGGAGTGGGACGCGCTCGCCGACGCCGACTCCGAGATCCCCGACCGGAGGCCGACCGAGGTCTCCGAGGTCGTGCTCGGCTTCGACACGAGCCCTGAGCGGTGGGTGTCGCTAGCGCTCGCCGGCCGCCGCGACGACGGCGACCTGCACGGCGAGGTTGCCGGCCGCTTCCAGGGCGCCGACGAGGCGATCCGCCGGATCGGCCACATCTTCGACCGTGACGATGTCGATGTGCGCGCGGTCGTCTGCGACGGCACGGCGGCGAACCTGGACATCATGGGCCGGCTGGAGCGTGAGGTCAGCGTCCGGTATCTGCGCCGGGAGGCTGCCGCCCGCGCCGGCCCGGCCGCCTGCGGCGTGCTCGCCGACCTGGTCTCGTCGCGGGCGTTCCGCCACCGCGGCCAGCAGGAGCTGTCGGTGGCGCTCAGAGGGGCTGTGGTGAAGCCGGTAGGCGACGAGGGCTGGGTGTTCTCCCGCACCCGCAGCCGCTCCGACGTGTCGCCGCTGCTCGCGCTCGCCTGCGCGCTGCACACGGCGTCGGTCGAGCTCGAGGACGCGGTCGCCGTCGTCGCGATCTACTGAGCCGCCCGCGTTGCCACGTTCGGCAAATTCTGAGGTAGGCACCGGGGTAGGCACGGGGTGAGCACTACCGGCATCTGCGGCACGGCTGACTCGCGTAACCATGCGATTTCCGCGTAGCGGTGCGGGTTGATTTGGGCCCGCCTGGATTCGAACCAGGGACCAACGGATTATGAGAG
The DNA here is from genome assembly GCA_036555585.1 of Gaiellaceae bacterium. Classification (GTDB taxonomy): domain Bacteria; phylum Actinomycetota; class Thermoleophilia; order Gaiellales; family Gaiellaceae; genus DATBLE01. The sequence continues at coordinate 99,009 of DATBLE010000056.1, read as the reverse complement.
CTAGCCTTCGCCGTCAGGTAAGGCGCGCTCGGCGTTCTTAGGTGCTCTCAGGTGCACTGGGGCACGGTGGATTAGGTCAGTTCGGGACATGGTTCGGGACACGATTCGCGATGGCCCGCGAGGGTCGAACACTGCGCCTGCCGGGCGAGCGCGTCCCCCGCATCCGCCGGGCCGGTCACGACGCTAGCTGACGGCCTGCCGCCTGCCAATTCGCAGGTTTGGCCGTTTCCGCTGTCGACGCATTGCTGTGTGTGATTCGGGAGATGAGGGTGGTCTGGTCCAGTCAGGGCCTCGCGCCGAGCGGGGGTAACTCAGCGATCTCATGTTGATTGGCAAGGCGTCTCCAGCGGATCCCATCGGTGTCTGTGAACTCGAGGGCAATCCTTTCGATCGCCTCACAGACCGCTTTCTCAGGTGTTTTGGCCATCCCCACGAGCGCTTCGTAGAAGTACCGAGCCCGAGCCTTGGGCGACTTTGGGAGCGTCCCTGACTCGACCGCCTCGTGGTGGAGATAGCCCCGACCGGAGGTCATTCGAGGAGGCAACAGTTGCAAGAAGGTCTGTTCGTCCAGTCCGACTGGCGCGTATGGCTCCGGAAGCGCTGCCCAGTGCACTCCGAGCTGGTCCTCTTCCTCGCCAACACGCAACGCAATCACCGTCCCTCTTGCACCCGGGTCTTGCGGAGGAATGTCGTCGACGACGACGTGCGCTGGCTCAACCGTCAGCAGAACATCATCCGTCGACCAACCGTAAGGAACGGGGACGCGGGTGGGCTCAAGAGATGCATCCATCCAGACTTCGCGAATCCACGCTTCGCCGCCGTTACGGATGCGCACCTCGCACGACCCGTCCCAGATAACCGCAACAGATCGTGCGTGTCGCTGGCGCTCCTGCTTAGCCTCACGTCGTCTGTCGCGTAATCGAAGGCCAAGCCCGATTCCAGCCACGATCAATGCGAGTGGGGCTGCAACAGCACTGACTGCGGCCCAGTTCACGCCCAGGACGAGATCCTGGGTGATTACGACACTCGTACTTACCGCGTATTCGGCCATCTTCCCCGACGTTGCGCTGCCGAGGCGACCCTACGCCGACATCGTGCCCTTGTCCACAAGCCCCACCAAGATCCCACGAGCCGAATCGCTTCCGCCGTTGCAGCTCCGCGAGGGCAGCCAGTGCGATCTGCGCGTTGAGCAGTGAGACCGCCTTGCCCTCGTCGAGGTAGCGGCGGAACCACCGCAGAGCCGCCCGCTCCAACTTCGCCGGCTCATACGCCGCCCACAGCAAGACGAGCTGGAGGCTTCCTCGAGGCTCAGCCCGATTTCACGCGCCGTCGCCTCGGCAACCACTACGTTGCCCCGCTCGATCGCCCGCTTGAAGATCACTCGAGGATGTCCCTGCGCTGTCAACGGCCCTCCCGGTGGGGCCGGACGGCTGAGTCAGCCTATCGCGTGACCGGCGGCGAGTGGCCGGGGGCGCCGTCGCGGTCCGCGCTCCTGGCGCGGTGTTCGACCCTGTCGGCCGCCGAAGCGAGTCACGCTGCCGGGGGGTAAGTACTTCACCGCGCCAAATGTGCGGATTGCGCCGCTGGTTCCAAAGGCGCTGAGCGATCAATCTGGAGGCATGTGGAGCAACAATGTGGATCACCCAGATGCGATAGCCCCGCAGGTCAAGCTGCGCCTCCTCGTCGAGTTCTTTGTCTGGCTCTTGACCGCGCCTCTGTCAGAGCGCAACGCTTAGGCCGCTAGCGCGACCTGCGCCTGCAGCAACGACACGCCCTTCCCCCTCGTCCAGGTATCGGCGAAACCACCGCAACGCAGCCTGCTCCACTTCGCCGGCTCATACGCCGCGTACAGCAGTAATGAGTCGGAGCGCCTCCGCGCGAGCTTTCGCCTCGGCCACCATGACTTTCCGTGTCCGATCGCCCGTCGAAGATTGCCCTCGGACGCTTGGGACTCGCCCCGAAGACTCGACCGTGGTTAGCGGCTGCAGTACGGGTCGAAATAGACGTCGTCGATTGTGAATGCTCCGCCGGAGCCGACCGAGGTGAGCCTGATCTGATACGTCACCGCACCCTTGTAGTAAGGAGCATCTGAGACCAGCATCGGAGTCGGCGTCCATGATGAGCCCGCCGAAACGGAACCCGCCTGGAAGACTTTGCCCTTCACAAGGATCTCGACCTTCAGTGAAGCCGTGCCGGCTCCCACGTGTCGGGCGAAGAACCTGACAAGGCCGGCGATGTGTGGAGCGGTCACGCATGCGCTCGTCGCGGAGCTCCCCGCTGGCAAGGAGAGAGCACGTGAGTGCGTAGTTGGGTCGAGGAAGTTGGGCGCATTGTCACCGCTGACCACAGCGGCACCGCCCGTAAGCGTCCAAGCTGGAGAGCCAGGCTCGAACGAACCGCCGGTCGTCAGGACGTACTGGTTCTGGTCGCTCCATGGCGTGAACGGCATTACGGCCTTGGGCGGAGGGGGACAATCCGCGGCCGCGGCCGTCGCGATCCCGAATTGCGTCGCCAGGAAGGTGAGACCAGCTGTGCAGACGAGCGAGAGCCAGGTAAGCGGGTTGTCAAGCTTCTTCGTCACGGATCTCACCTTGCGCCCGGCTGGGAGGCTGGCTATCCCCCGTTGGGGGGTGAGTCTTCCGAAATCCCTCGATCGAGGGCGGCGATCAGAACTGCTCGAGGACGTCCACGAGGGCGTCGACCACGGCGGGGTCGAACTGCAGCCCGGCCTGCTGGCGTAGCTCGGCGACTGCCTCCTCGAAGGGCAGAGCTTTGCGGTAGGGGCGATTCGTGGTCATAGCGTTGAAGGCGTCGCAGCAGGAGACGATTCGGGCGATAAGAGGGATTTCCTCACCTGCCAAACCGTCTGGGTAGCCCGTCCCGTCATAGCGCTCGTGGTGGGAGCGGACGATCTGGCCGACTTCGCCCAGAAGCCCGCCCACCTGGGCAAGCATTTGCTCTCCCTCGATCGTATGGGTCTCGATCACGGCACGCTCCTCCCTCGTGAGCGCCCCGGGCTTGTTGATCAGCTCCTTGGAGATCCGGACTTTCCCGACGTCGTGGAGAAGCGCGGCGAACTCAGCGTCCCGCCTGCCGCGCGCATCTACCCCGAGCTTGTCGGCAACCGCGAGCACGAGTTCGACCACGTCTTTGCAATGGGCTCCCGTGTAGCTGTCGTCGGCCTCGACCACGTCACCAAGAAGAAATGCTGTCCCCCGGTACGCGTGGCTTAGCTCCAATGCCCGATCGATGCCAAATCGACGCTGGCGCGCGAATAGGGCGAGCAGCCCGACCAACGGGAGGATCAAGAGGACGGCGGCGGGTGCATCAACCGCTGCAAAAGCCACTAGCAGGCCGATCGGGGCAAGCGCGCCGTCGACCGCCCACACCCATCCCATGTAGTGGAGGTGAGAGCGTGGCTGAAGCCCGAAAGCGATCCACTCTCGAGCTGCCGAGGCTCCGTAATCGAATCCGATTTGAGCCGCGAACGCTCCGAGGTATACCGGCCAGTCGGACCAGTTTGGGGCCGGTTCGCCCGCTGCCAGTAAGACGAGTACCGGTCCGACGGCGTACCAAGCGTTTCCGGGAGCGACCAGTAGGCGCTGGAGGTTGTCTCGTCGGCGCCCAATGGCCACGGCCTCACTGAGCACGATTCCTGTCGCCACGGCGAGGGGCACGAACGCGACCGGCAACAGAAACAGCATCGGCACCAGTACGAGCTCGGCCGGCACTCCGTAGCCGGCACCTACCTCGAACTCCACGCTTGCCACGAGCGCATAGAGAGCGACGAGAAGCAGGATTGTCCACACCGACGGGTTCCGGCTCGACGCCGAGAATGCCAACAGGAGGGAGGTGACCGCAACGAAGCTCCCGCCAGCGAGTAGCGACGCGAGCAGCTCACGTCCAACGACCGACTGCAGTCGCCGCTCGCGCGACTGTTCAACGAGGCCATCAGCCTCGGGATCGAGATCGACCGCCTCACGCGCATCGACCGCAGGAGTGACTGCCGTAATGGACAGGGCTTGAGCCCTTATCGGCGCGGATTCAGGCCAGCCTGAGCGCGATATCGCAGGCGCAGTTCTAGGCGGCGGGCCGAATGGGTCGATCGGACGATCGCCCACTTGAAGATGACTCGAGGATGTCCCTGCGCTGTCAACGGCCCCTCCCGGTGGGGCCGGACGGCAGGCTCAGCCTGGTCGTTTCCCACGAGGCGCGACCGAGCCGGTACGGCTCTAGAGGGCGTACAAGAGGAGCACGGCGACGGTGGTCACTACGATCGCCGCCATGAAAGAGATCTCGCTCACCCGGTCGCGCAGTCCACTCACCAGGTAGGCGATGAACACCCAGAAGGGCGCGAACAGGCTGATGAAGTCGAGGTCGGCGTCTATCACGTGCTTGGCGATCACGGCCTCGAGGACGAGGCAGATGCCAGCCACCAGCGCCACCCTGACCTGGGCATCGCCGATAGTTCGTCGCCATACGGAACCGCCACGCGGCGGGTGCATGACAGAAGTCATGTGCACCTCCTCTTCATCTGCTCTTCAACGATCGCAGGCTCACCTCGATGGGGCATCGGGGATTCGACGTAGGTGGGGAAGGGTTCGAGGGCCATGTCGGCGCGACCAGTTCCCCGTCCCCCGGTCCTAGGGACCGGGGAAGGGAACGGGTCGCTACAGGCCGAGGTGGAACGGTTCGAGACGATCGCCGAGGAGATGGGGCTATGAGCGATCGTCCGCTCGAGGCGAGCGGGTGCCCCGCGCTGTCGCCGTTGTCTGCGGCGGGCCGCAGGGAAGGGTTTGTGGCCCTCCGCCGATCGGAGCACCCGTCACAAATCCTGTATCCACCCCAGTCAACGGTCAAACGAGCCGCCGGACGGAGCACGGCAGATGACGGACAGGCTCCTCGAAGCAAAGGAGGCTGCCGAGCTTCTCGGAGTGCCAGCGAGTTGGCTGCTTGCTCAAGCGCGAAGAGATGCCGTGCCGCACCTTCGACTCGGCAAATACGTCAGGTTCGATGCAGCCGACCTCGAACGGTGGATGCAGACGGTCAAGCGAGGGCCGAAATGACCTCAGCGGACGCCGAATCCGTGGGAGCGGCGCTCGCAGGCGCACGCTTAGCGGAATCCGGTGGGGCGTGGCGTGTCCCTGCCTTTGTCCCGAGGATGGGGGCCTGCGCCGGCGGCGCGCGTTACTAGCTCGCCTGATGAGCGTCGCGCTTCTCGATCTGATCGAGGGCTCCTGTCGGAGCGACTCGTACACGGCCTGAAGGCGCTTCGGCATTTCGATGAGCTGTTCGACGATGTAGTTCAGGATCGCGAACAGGGCCTGCGCAGTGTCGGCGTTGTCCTTCAGGTCAAGCTCGCCTGGGTGCACGGCGTTGTTGCCGATCACACGGAGCGAATCGAGCGCCTGCTGAACGCGCACGTCGAGGCCCTTGGCTACCAGCGAGCCGATGTCCTTGTTCAGGTCTTTGCCGGGCTCGCCCAAATGCGGCATGAGCTTCTGCACTGCGAGCCGCAGGAGAGCTGCTGCACCCCTCGGCGACCGATCAACAATCGACCGCGCCTCTACATAGTCCTCGCGAACGTTCTCGGGCAGCGCGTGGTGCGGCGCGGGCGCCAGACCCAAGCCGAACGGCCACAGCATTTGTCCATCGTGGTCGTCGCTCCCCTCCATCCAGTAGGTGTGAACTTCGCAGTTCCCGCAAGTCGCGCGCCAGATCGGACTCGAGAGGGGCTTCCCGAGTTCGTAACTCCGCTTGAGGCTTATCCAGCTCTGCGGGGCGAAGACCGCGCCAGAAGACACAGTGAAATGCCTTCTTACGGAATCGAGGGGCGATCGTTTCACCGGCCCGTGCTCTTTGGGAGTCTTCGAGGTTCTCCCCTAAGTTCGCCATGTGCCCTTCGAGGCTACACCTGAGCGGCGTAGAATGAAGCCCGACACATCAACGGGCGGGCACCGCGTGAACGGCCCCGCCCCGGCACCAGGAGGTCAGTCCTGATGCAAGGCCATTCTGCTCTCTTCGGCCCGATCAGCGGCCACGTCTACTTGAAGCGCGGAGCGCGCGGCGCGTCCTGGTACTACCGGGCTCGACTACCTCGTGAGGTTCGGAAACGCCTCGGCCCCGCGTGGACAGGGAAGGGCCGTCCGCCCGCGGGGTACTTCACGAGGCGGATGGCCGATCAGGCGATCCAAGCGATCCTGGCCGACGCCCGCCGCGGCACCTTCGGAGGCGCCGTGAGCGTCGGTGCGACGTTCGCGGACGCGAGCGCCGAGTGGCTCCGCTACGTCGAGCACGACCGGAAGCGACGGCCGTCGACCATCGCGGACCACCGCGGCGTCGTCGAGCACGCGCTCGATCGAGAGTTCGGCGAGTTGCCGCTCGAAGCGGTGACGGTCGAGCGGATCGACAGCTACCGAGCCCATCTCGTGAAGGAAGGGAAGCTCTCCGCGCGGACGATCAACAAGCGGCTCGTCGTGCTGCACGGCATCCTCCGCCGGGCGATGCGCGTCTACGGCCTCCGGTCGAATCCGGCGGCGCTCGTCGACCGTCAGCCGATCCGCCGCTCCGGCGACTACGCGGTGCTCGACCCGGCCCAGATCGAGGGGCTCGCCCGCGCGGCAGAGAGTGACCAGGACGCCGCCCTGTTCCGGGTGGCCGCGTTCACCGGGCTCCGGCTCGGCGAGCTTCGCGCGCTTCGCTGGGACGACGTCGACTCTGCGAAGCGGCTCGTCCACGTCCGCCGCAACTTCACGCACGGTGCCGAGCAGACGCCGAAGTCCGGGCGTTCGGTGCCGCTGATCGATCAGGCGGCGAAGGCGCTCGACGGGCTCAGCCGCCGCGACCGGTTCACCGACCCCGACGACCTCGTGTTCGTCGACGACGTCGGTGGACCCCTGGACGACTGGCGGCTCCGTAACCGCTTCCACGAGGCGCTCGACAAGGCGGGCCTTCCGCGGCTGCGGTTGCACGATCTTCGGCACACGTTCGGCACGCTCGCGGTGCCGGCGTTCCCGCTGACCGACGTGAAGGCGTACATGGGGCACGCCGACATCTCGACGACGATGATCTACGTCCACCACGTCCCGCGCGTCGACGCTGCCGACCGGCTCTCAAAGCTGGTCGCCGGAGCCGAGTCTGTGCCGCGTCTCCGGCCGGTTTCGGGACACGTTCGGGACACGGTTTCCGAAACGGACGCCGTCGACGACGCGCAAACCGGCACGGTTACTGAGCTTCCGGAGTGGGCCCGCCTGGATTCGAACCAGGGACCAACGGATTATGAGAGCGAATGCCGGGGCTACGCAGGACAACCGGCGACTACCGTGCGTCTTGTTTCCAGGGGTTTTTCCGGGGTCGGGTAGTGGCCGGTAGCGGCGGGTGGTGGCAGGGCCGTACGCAATTCCGTACGCAAACGCGGACCTGGCCTCGTACCCAAGGGTTCCAGCCAAGGGAGGCAAAGCACAGGCCCGCGTCTACTGGGTCAGCGTACCGCCCTGGGTGTGGCGGCCGGAGCCTCGCTACGTGCTGACGGGCGAGAGGGGCCGGAGACGGGTTGGTCGGAAGACCTGATGCCGTCAAATGAATCCCCGTCTCCGTCCTGCTGCTCAGGCTATGCGCAGCCTCCCGCGACGGCTAGACGGCTTTTTCGGACGGGCGGCCTTCCTCGGTCAATAGCGGGTCGTTTCCGTCCCGCGACTGCGAACTCTTACCCGGAGGCACCGCTTCGGGGCGGGTGCGAATTGAGCTACGAGGCGCGCGCGATGGGAGCGCAGTCGCTGCAAGCGCCGCGGAGGACGACGTCGTGGCCGGCGACAGAGTAGCCGGTTCGCCCTTCGACCTGGTGCAGTGCCCGTTCGAGTTCGTCGTCGGCGAACGCCTCGACCTTGCCGCAATCGTCGCAGACGAGGTGGTGATGATGGTCTTCGCCGCCCGCATGGATCGGCTCGAAGCGTGAAGTGCCGGCACCGATGTCGATCCGCTGGACGAAGCCGTCGTTGGTGAGCTGCTCGAGCACGCGGTAGACGCTTGCGGTTCCGACGCGGCGGCCTTCGGTCCTCAGCTGGTCGAAGATCTCTTGCGCGGTCAGGCAGCAGTGCTGGCGGCCGAGCAACTCGATCACTGCGCGGCGGGCACCACCGTCCCGGTGTCCTTTCGCGCGCAGCGAGGCGAGAGTCGCGTCGGCCCAGGAGATCTGATCGCCCATGACACTAATGATAGCGCTTCTCGTCTAAAGCGAGATCGGGAATCAGTATCGTTAGTGGTATGGTCTGGTCTCGCGACCCGACCGAAGATCGGAGGCTCCCATGCGCAGGTCCAAAGTCGTCGTCGCCGTCGTGTTCGCTACGCTCACGGTCGCCGGTGCGATCGGCACATGGCGATCGACCGCCGGACACGCCGCAAGGCGTGGACAGGTTCTGCAGGTCGTGGCGGCGGAGAACTTCTGGGGCAGCATCGCGGCCCAACTCGGCGGCGACCGGGGGCACGTGACGAGCGTAATCACCAGCCCGGCGACCGACCCGCACGACTACGAGCCGACCGCGGCGGACGCGCGCACCATGGCCCGGGCCAAGCTGGCGATCGTCAACGGGATCGGCTACGACCCGTGGGCGGACAAGCTGCTCGCCGCCAACCCGGTCAAGGGCCGCGTCGTGCTGAACGTCGGAACGCTCGTCGGGATCGCCCGGGGTGGTAACCCGCACCGTTGGTATTCGCCGACGGACGTGCAGAAGGTGATCGACGAAATTGTCCGTGACTACTCGAAGCTCGACCCCGACGATGCCGGCTTCTTCAAGCGGCAGCGGGCGCTTTTCGCGAACCGTGATCTGGCGCGGTACAGGGGACTGATCGCGACGATCAGGCGGAAATACCACGGCGTTCGGGTCGGCGCCTCGGAGAGTATTTTCCAGCCGCTCGCGCAAGCACTCGGGCTGAAGCTGGTCACCCCCCCGTCGTTCCTCAACGCCGTTAGCGAGGGGACGGAGCCGACCGCGAGGGATAAGTCAACGATCGACCGCCAGATCGCGCACAGGCAGATCAAGGTCTGGGTGTTCAACAGCCAGAACAGCACGCCCGACGTCCAGCGGATCACCGACGCCGCGCACAAGAAGGGCATTCCGGTGACCACGATCACCGAGACGCTGGTTCCGGCCTCCGCCACCTTCCAGGCCTGGCAGTCGCGCCAGCTCCAGGCGCTCGCCGGAGCCCTTGCGAAGGCAACCGGCCGATGAGTCGACCCGAGCCGGTGTTCGCGGTCGCGTTCGAGCACGCGACCGCGCGGCTCGGCGGGAGGACGATCTGGAGCGACCTCTCGCTGTCGGTGGCACAGGGCGCGTTCGTCGCGATCCTGGGCCCGAACGGCGCCGGGAAGTCGACACTGATCAAGGCAGTGCTCGGCCTGATCCCGCTCACCGTAGGACGAGCATCGGTGCTGAGTCGTCTGCCGGGTGACGCAAACGACCGGATCGGCTACCTGCCGCAGCGGAGGACATTCGACGCCGACACGCGCATCCGCGGCGTCGACATCGTCAGGCTCGGGCTCGATGGTGCGCGCTGGGGTCTCCCGATTCCGGGCCTGCCGATCCGTCGGCGCGAGGCGGCGCGCGTCGCCGAGGTGCTCGACCTCGTCGACGCTTCTGGCTACGCCCGCCGGCCGATCGGGGAGCTCTCCGGCGGCGAGCAACAGCGACTGCTGATCGCCCAGGCGCTCGTGCGACGGCCAGAGCTGCTCCTGCTCGACGAGCCGCTGGACAGCCTCGACCTGCCCAACCAGGTTGCGGTGGCGGCACTCGTGCGCACGATCTGCCGCGAGGAGAAGGTGGCCGTCCTGCTCGTCGCCCACGACATCAACCCGATCATCGGCTACCTCGACCGTGTCGTCTACATCGCCGGCGGCGGGGCCGTCGAAGGCCGACCCGAGGATGTGATCTCGAGCAAGACGCTGAGCCTTCTGTACGGCGTGCCGATCGAGGTGCTCCGCGCATCCGACGGCAGGCTCGTGGTCGTCGGGCAGCCGGAGGCGCCGTTCGTCCACGGCGACCGGCACGCCCATGGTTGAGTCCGCGGTCTTCGACGGTCTCTCCTGGAACCTCGTCAGCGACGTCCGGGAGCTCTTCTCCTTCCCGTTCATGGTCCACGCGCTCGAAGCGGGGACGATCGTCGCGACGATGGCCGGAGTCACGGGTTGGTTCATGGTCATCCGCCGCCAGACCTTTGCCGGGCACACGCTCTCGATCATCGCTTTCCCCGGCGCTGCGGCGGCCAGCCTCGTGGGCCTACCGATCATGGTCGGCTACTTCGGCTTCTGCGCGTTCGGCGCGCTCGCCCTCGCCGCAATCGCCGGATCAAGGCGGAGCCTCGGCGCCGAGTCGGCCGCGATCGGTTCGCTGCAGGCGCTCGCGCTCGCACTGGGATTTCTGTTCGTCAGCCTCTACCACGGCGTCCTGAACAGCCTCGACTCGCTTCTCTTCGGCACCTTCCTGGGGATCACCGAGCGGCAGGTGGCGGTGTTGCTGATCGTCGCCGTCGTCACGATCACGTTCGTCGCCGCCGCCGCCAGACCGCTCTTCTTCGCCTCCGTCGACGCCGACGTCGCCCGCGCCGGGGGCGTGCCCGTCAAGCTGCTCGGCTTCGGCTTCCTGCTCGTGCTCGGCCTCTCGGTTGCGGAGACGAGCCAGATCACCGGCGCGCTGCTCGTCTTCGCCCTGCTCGTCACGCCAGCCGCCACGGCGCAGCAGCTCACCACGCGCCCGAGCCTCGGGGTCGCCCTCTCGATCGCGATCGCGCTCGCGGTCACCTGGCTCGGACTGGCGCTCGCCTACTTCTCGATCTACCCGGTCGGGTTCTACGTCACCTCGCTCTCCTTTGCGCTGCACCTGCTGGTCCGCGTGATCCGTGTGCCGGCCGTCCGGCGGCGGGCCGCTGCTCTCGCGACGGAGCCGGCCTGATGTTCGCGCACGAGTTCATGCGCAACGCGCTGATCGCCGGGACCTTCGTCGGGCTCGCCTGCGGCCTGGTCGGCTACTTCGTCGTCCTCCGCGCCCAGGTCTTCGCCGGCGACGCCCTCAGCCACGTCGCCTTCACCGGCGCGATCGCAGCGGCGGTGATCGGGACCGAGATCCGCGTCGGACTGTATGCCGCGACCATCCTCGGCGGCATCGTCCTCGGCCTGCTCGGCGACCGGGCGCGTGCCGACGACGTCGCGATCGGCTCCTTCTTCGCCTGGACGCTCGGCCTCGGGGTGCTGTTCCTCTCGATCTTCACGACCAAGAGCAGCGCCGGAAACGGCACCGGAGGCGTCCGCATCCTCTTCGGGTCGATCTTCGGCCTGAGCACGACCGACGTTCGGCTCTCGGTCGCGCTCGGGTCGGTGGCGAGCATCCTCCTGCTCGCGATCGCGCGTCCGCTCCTGTTCGCCTCGCTCGACTCGGCGGTCGCGGCAGCTCGAGGCGTGCCGATCCGCGGCCTTGGGCTCGGGTTCCTCGGCCTGGTCGGCCTCGTCGCCGCGCAGGCCACCCAGGCCGTCGGAGCACTGCTCCTGCTCGGCCTCCTCTCGGCGCCCGCCGGTGCCGCCCATCGGTTGACCACCAACCCCTTCCGCGGCCTGCTCCTCTCCGCTGCGCTCGCGGTCGCGGCGGTGTGGCTCGGACTGACCCTCAGCTACGCGTTTCCGACCCTGCCGCCCAGCTCGATGATCGTCGCATCCGCCGTGGGCATCTATGTCCTCGCCGCGGCCGCACGCTCGGCCACCGGAGCTTCGAGTCGATCATGGTCTGCCAGGCGCTGATCAGTTCGGCGACGACTAGGGCCGGGCGAACCTCAGCGCCAGCGCAGATAACGCGGGTTCGGCGCGCTTTACTTACGGGCGGATGCCAGATCACAAATCAATCTGGAGTGCCGCTGTGACCCTGGCGATCATTTGCGGGCTCATCTTTCCCGGAGCCGCGCCAGCCGACGGCGACCCCGCCAGCGACACCTTGTACACGCAGAACGTGTTCCTCCCGTACAGCACGAAGGTGACACCCGCCTTAGCGCACGAGCTCGAGCAGGCGACGGCGGCGGCGGCACAACATGCGGGAAGGCAAGTAAGGGTCGCGCTTATCGCCGCGCCCAGCGACCTCGGCGCGGTGCCGTCCCTGTACGGACGGCCCGCTGCGTACGCGCGCTTCCTCGGGATGGAGTTGCAGTTCGTCTATCCGGGCCGCCTGCTCGTCGTCATGCCGCAGGGAGCGGCGCTCTCGCAGAAGGGCCGGTTCGTGCCTACCGCCATGGTCGACAACGCGAAGGTCGGGCCCGGTGCAGACGGCCTTGCCTCGACGGCAGTGAGGCTCGTGCGTGCGTTGACGGGCCCCCCGAAGCAGGCGCCGCCCAAAGATCAGGTGCGCCCGGCGCCGACCGTCGCACCTCGCTCGGACCTGCGACCGGGGGCGGCCCCACCGAAGCCCCATGGCGTTCCGGTGTGGGAGGCAACAGCCATCGCCGTGACCGCCGTCAGCGCTCTCCTCCTCGTCGGCCTGGCCGTTGTCCGCCGATGGGGACACAGGAACCGGTTGCAGCCGTTGGAACCGGTTGCGGTGCGATCGCCGGATCCGGACGACCCCTATCGATATACGGGCCCGTTGTGAGCGCGCGCTTGCCGGCTGCCTTCGGCGACGGCGATCCTGCCAGCGACTACCTGATCAGCCAGAGCGTCTTCGGCCCACGACGCCGGCATTCCTGCCGCCAAGAGACGGCAGCACCGACGTCTATCCCTTCTGAACATCGGTTCGGTGCACGCCTGGGAGATGAGGTCGGTTACGGAGCCGCGCCGTGTCCTGATAACGAGCTAGGTAGCGCTCTAGTGCCGCGCGAGCCATGCTTTCGGTCATGAAGGTCGCGGCAATCGCCCGCGCCGGACGCCGTTGCATGACTGCGGCCATCGTCGGGCTCGGCGCACACGCGGCGCTGTACCGGTCGCTCTGGCCGAACGACTCGGTTCACGGCTACCTCGGCTGGTACACGCTCGTCGTTGCCGTGCTGTCGCTGGCCACGATCGCCGGACTGGCGATTGCACTCGTCCTCGCGTTGAGGGCGAGGCGTCTCGGACGGCCACTGCCGGTGCTCGGCGCCGGCGCTCCGGAGCGGAGCTACGGCTCGTACGTCGCCGATCTCGCCGTGTCGGGGCTCGTGTGGGTCTACCTGCAGGAGACCCTCGAGCACAGCATCCCGAACCGCGAGTTCGTCTTCGTGGCCTTCGGCCCCGGCCAGGTGCTGGGGTTGCTCCTCTGCCTGGCCGGCGGGGCGCTGGTCCTCGGGCTCCTGCTGCGCGCAGGCGCCCGCGTCGTTCGGGCTGTGCTGAGGGGCGGGGACCCCCTCGTCGGCGAGCCGACATCCCTCTGGACGCCACACCCGGCCGAGCGTCACGCTCGCCGGCCGCTCGCCGCCCGGTTCGCACTCCGCGCGCCTCCCCTTCTCTCGACCGCGTAGTCGTGCGCCCCGGCCCGGGGCGCGAGTCGAGAGGAGGACAGTGGATCTGTTGTCATCCGGGCGCGTTCGCCGCGTCCGGCGATATGCGTGGCTCGTCGCCGTCGGCGCGGTTCTGGCTTGGCCTACAACGGCGTCGGCGCACTCCACTGCGCCCACCGTCGCGCTCGACTTCCACCTGCGCATCTCGCCCGCAACGCGCGCGCTGCTCGGCGTGCGGGTCGACCTCGTCGACGGCAATCGCGGCCTCAGGCTGCGCGTCGACCCGCAAGAGACCCTGATCGTTCGCGGCGACCTCGGCGAGCCCGTCGTTCGATTCGACTCGAAGGGAGTCTGGGTCAACACGCACTCGGTCACCGCCGCGGCCGACAAGCTCGTCAAGCCTTCGTCCTCTGTGAGCGGGGTCGCCTGGTCGCTCCGCACGCACGGCCACACACTTCGATGGCACGAGCACCGCCTCGCACCCCCGGTGTCAATGCGACGGGGCGTGACTGGGCGATGGTCGGTTCCGATCCTGCTGAACGGAAGCCTGCGATCCGTCGACGGGACGTTCGTTCGGGTCGCGCCGCCGCGGTGGTGGCTGTGGGGAGCCGGTGCCCTTGCACTCGCCGCGGCCATCGTAGTTGTCGCCTGGCGCGTGCCTCGATCGCAGCCCCACCTCGTACTGGTGCTTGGTGCCCTGGCAGCTGTCGGCGCGCTAGCGAGTGCAAGCTCCTTTGCCCTGGCGGACGAGATCAGCGGCGCCAGCGAGTGGGTCGAGGTCGCTGCGGTCGGATTGCTCGTGGGACTCGCCGCCTTCGCGATCGCCCGCCGCCGCGAGGGCTGGCGGGTCTGGATCGGCGCCGCGATCGGGATCGTCTGCGCGACGTTCAGCCTCGGGGCGATCGGCGTGTTCGCGCACGGGTACGTGATCTCGACCCTTCCCGCCAACCTAGCCCGGATCTCCGTACTGCTTGCCGTCGTCGCCGGCGGCGCGACGACAGCCCTCGCGATCACGGCCGAGTTCGACAGCGAGCGCGCGCGGGCCGCGCGTGCCGCCCGCTTGCCGACGCAGCCCCCACCGAGACCCAGAGCAAGGACACGCTGATGACGCTCGGGCGCACCGTACCCACCTTCTCCAGGAGGACACCTTTGATGAAGATCGCATGGCCGCTGGCCGCCGCCGCGGCCGTCGTCATGCTCAGCGCTTGCGGCGGATCCGGCTCGTCCCAGCCGCAGACGCCGACGATTCAGGCCGCCCGGACATTCGAGCTCGCCGGGTTCCAGCCTGCCGGGCCGGTCGTGCCCGGCAAGACGACGACGCTCGCCTTCACGATCCGTCAGCCGAACGGGCAACCGCTAACGCGCTACCACCGCGGAGCAGGACCGCACAACGGTGTCCACCTGATCGTCGTCTCGAACGATCTGTCCACGATCATCCACCGCCACCCGCCGGTCGCCTCCAACGGACGGGTCACCCAGCGGATCGTCCTGCCGAAGCCCGGGCCGTACCGCGTCGTCGTCGACGCCTATCCGGCGACGGGGGTGCAGCGAAACTTCCAGCTCTTCCAGACGATCCGCGCGTCCGGGACACCCAGGCCCGCGCCGCTTCCGCCGTTCCGGACCACCGACGTCGTCGACGGGTACCGGGTGACGTTGCACGGCAACCCGAACCTGCACGCCATCCAGCCCGAGTTCATCACCGCCATGGTCGACGATCCGCAGGGCCGCCGGGCCAGCTTCACGCCGTGGTACGGGGCTCTTGCGCACGCGATCTTCTTCCGGCGCGGCTCGCTCGACTATTTCCACACGCACATCTGTGCTCCCGGGGCCAGCGGCTGCACCAGCGTGCTCGGCGGCGCCAGTGTCGCGGGAACGTCGTCCACGCCCGGGAAGCTCACGATCGGCGTGCTCGTCCCCGTCCCCGGTGTCTGGCGGCTGTTCCTCCAGTTCAAGGTCGACGGCCACGTCCTGACCGCTCCGTACACGCTGACGGTGAAGCCCTGACCCGGCGGGCCGGCAACACTGCGTCGTGGTGCGCGATCGGCGCGATCGTCGTTCTCGGCGCCCGCTCGATTGCGTACGCGCTCTCGCCCCCGACGCTGCTCGCGCTCGAGCTTGGGCGGTCGCTCGGCGGCCCGTCGCTCGTCGTGATCGCGGTCGTCGCGATCGGCATCTCACTGGCCGTCTCGGTCAGCGCCGTCGGGATCGCCGCGCTCGCACTGCGCGAGCGCGCGTCGCTCGATCCGGTGCTCACGATCGCGCGCCCACGGCTGCGGCCGGCGCGTCTCTTGCTTCACGTCTTGTCTCTGTGGGCGGCGACGTGCCTGTGCTTCGCCTATCTCGAGTCGTACCTGCACTGGCGCCAGGGCCTTGGCTGGCACGGGCTCCACTGCCTGGTCGGACCGGTCCACCGCGACGCGATCCCGATCCTCGGTGCGCTCTCACTCGTCGCGGTGGCGCTCCGGCTCTGCGCCGAGCACGTGATCGCCTGGATGCGGAGGACGATCCGCCGCCTGCTCGCTCGGCCGCGATCGCCTGCGGCGCGTGTCCGCGACCAGGCCGCTCCCGCCGGGCTCCGTATCCCTGGCGACCAGGTCTGGTCGCTCTCCCGACCGAGAGGTCCACCTCGGTGCGCGACGGCGTACCTGTCGTAGATCTCGAGTGAGAGGAGAGAACCATGAGAAACGTCCTTGCGCGACACCGGTTGCTCGTCGGGTTCCTCGCCGGTGTGGCCACGCTCTCGGTCGGCGTTGCCACGGCGTCCGCGCACGCGCGGATCAGCCCACCTGTGTCGTTGTCGAAGCAGTTGCAGCTCTACAGCCTCGCCGTCCCGACCGAGAAGGAGAGCCTGACGACGAGGAAGATCGTGTTGACCGTGCCGAGCGGGTTCGGGATCGATTCCTTCGTGCCCGCACCCGGATGGCGGCAGCAGGTGCAGTCGACCGGGTCCGGCGAGGAGGCGGTCGTCCAGAAGGTGACCTGGAGCGGCGGCAACGTGCCGACGGGACAGGACTCGCTGTTCCAGTTCCTCGCCCAGCCGGACTCGAGCAAGACGTACACCTTCCAGGTCGAGCAGACCTACTCGGACGGCTCGATCGTCGACTGGTCCGGGTCGGAGTCGTCCGACACGCCGGCCCCGACGATTGAGGCGAAGAGCTCGCTCGGCGGCGGGGGAACGCCGACGCTCACGATCGTCGCTCTCGTCCTCGGCGCCGTCGGCGTCATCCTCGCCTGCGTCGCCCTGTTCTCCCGCGGCGGGAAGCGGCAGCTCGCGTGAGGCTGTGGGGGCGGGTCGTTCTGCTGCTCGCGGCCGTCGCGGCCGCGCTGGTCGTGGCCGGGACCGCGTCCGCGCACGCGTACCTGGTCAAGACGGTGCCGTCGGCGAGCGGCGTCCTGAACGGCCCGCCCTCGCAGGTCGCTCTCACCTTCGACGAGGCGGTCGAGCCCCGTTTCGCGATCATCTCGGTGACCGACGCGGCCGGTCACCAGGAGGCGACTCACGCGGTGAGCCGGTCACCGGCGAACCCGGACACGCTGGTCGTGCCGCTGCGGCCGGGTCTGGCCGAGGGCTGGTACCTCGTCTACTGGCGGGCCATCTCCGTCGACGGGCACCCGGTGCAGAGCGCGTTCACCTTCGCCGTCGGCCCGAACGAGGGACCGCAGCCGCAGTTCGTGGTGCCGAAGATCTCGGGGACCGCGACCACGACGAGGCTGCTGGTCGCACGGTGGGCGATGTTTCTGACCGTGATGGCGGCAATCGGTCTCTTCGTCCTGCGCATCGCGATCGCCCGGCCGCTCGTCAGGCGCGTCCACGGTTCGAGCCTGAGACCGGTCTCGATCGCGTTCGTGGTCACGTCGGTCCTCGGACTGGTCGCGATCCCGATCTACCTCGATCTCGCAACGGCGATCGACTCGCTGCGCTCCGCGTTCGCGATCGGTGCGCTCGTGCCGCTCTACCGCGCCACCGCCTTCGGGCGCGGCTACGTGGCCATGGAGATCTGCTTCGCGCTCTTCTGCCTCGCAGGCTGGATCGCCCTGTGGATCGACCGGCCCGAGCGCGAGCAGCGCTCGATCGCCGAGATCGTCGCCGCACTCGGTGCGCTGCTCGCGGCCGCCGCGGTCCTCGTCGTCCCCGGCGCCGCGGGCCATGCCGCCCAGACCGCACCGCGCGGCCTCTCCGTTCTGCTCGACTGGCTTCACCTCGCTTCCGGCTCGCTGTGGATCGGCGGCCTGATCGGACTCCTCGTAGTCTGGGGAAGTCTCGCGTCCGGCACGAGGGTTGCCGGGCTCGCCGTCTGTGTCCCACGCTTCTCCAACGTCGCCTTCGTCTCCGTCGTCGTCCTCGTCGGCTCGGGCGTCGGCGCGACCGTCCTGCACATGCCGATCCTCGCCGCCCTCTGGCAGACGTCCTACGGAAAGGCGATCCTGGTCAAGGTCGGGTTGATCACCTTCACGCTGGTGCTGGGTGCCGTCAACCTGCTCATCACCAAGCCTCGTCTCGTCGCGGCCCGTAGCCGTCCTGCAGTAGGGCCGTCTGCTGCCTCGCTGCTGCGCGGGGCGATCAGTGGCGAGACGGCTCTCCTGGTGTGCGCGATCTTCGCCGCGGCCGTTCTCTCCAGCCTCGCTCCACCTGCCGCAGCACTGGCGAAAGAAGGCTCCGCGCTCGCACACGTCGGCCCCGGCCGCGTCGCCGCCACCGTCCACAAGAACGGGTACACGCTGCAGGTGCTCGTCAGCCCGAACAAGGCCGTCGTGGCGAACTCGTTCGCCCTGAAGCTGACCAGGAACGGCGTCCCTGTACGCGGCGCCGACGTCACCCTGGGCTTCGCGATGCTCGACATGCAGATGGCCAACCAGGAATACCGGCTGGCCGAGACAAGGCCGGGGATCTACCTGCACCCCGCCCCTGCGCTCGTGATGGTCGGCCGCTGGGCGCTCTCGTTCAACGTCACTCCCAGGACCGGCCAACCGTTCACCGCTCTTGTCGTCGACCACGCCACCGCATGAGTCGCGCCCCGGATACGGACCGTGCCGCCCGCGTCCGGCTCCTCGCGGCGATGCTCGCGCTCGCCGCGGGCTCGACTGCGGTGATCATCGCGATCGTCCTGCTCCACTCCGCCCTCGCATGAGCCTGCGTCGTGGTGCCCTCGTCGTCACTGCGATCATCGCAGCTCTCGCCTGCGTCCCCGCCGCACTCGCCGACGGCGACCCGGCGAGCGACTACCTGCTCAGCCAGCAGACGTTCCTGCCCTTCGACGCCAAGATCCCGGCCGCCACCAGCGAGCAACTGGCTGGCCTCGTGCGGAACGCGAACGAGCACGGCTACAAGATCCGCCTCGCCGTAATCGCCACGCGCTACGACCTCGGCGCCGTTACCGCGCTCTGGAAGCAGCCGAAGACCTACGCGTCGTTCCTCGCCGCCGAGATCGCCTTCGTGTACAAGGGGCCACTCCTGATCGTCATGCCGAACGGCCTCGGCTTCCACGCCCCGGGCGGGGCGACGAAGGCCGGATACCGGACGCTTGCGGATGTCCGCCCAGCCTCCGGTATCTCTGGGCTGATGACAGCCGCCGTCTCAGGTGTCGAAAAGCTCGCGGCCGCGCACGGCGTTCAGGTGCGGCCACCTGTTGCCACGGCGGCTCCCGCTAAAGGCGACGACCGGATCAGGCTCGCCATTCTGATCGCGGTGGTCGGAGGGGTGATCGCCGTCGTGCTCGTGCTCCGCTGGTTGGCGCACCGTCGGTTCAGCCGGTGAGCAGGCGGGCGTTCCTGCTGCCGCTGGTAGTCGCTGTCGCAGCCGCCGCCGGAGCAGCGCTCGTCCTTGGCCGGTCGAGCGCCTCGCACGCGCCGGCGTCGAATGCGCCCGACGGGACCTGGCCCAGCGGTGCCCGCCCTGCGCCGCCGCTCCATCTAAGCGACGAGAACGGTCGTCCGGTCTCGACCACCCTTCTCCTCGGCAGGGACGCGATCGTGACCTTCATCGACCCGCTCTGCCGCGCCGCAACTTCTGCCCGTACGAGGCGAGGGTGCTGGGCGAGGCGGTCACGTCGCTGCCAGTCCGCGAACGGCCCGTGATCGTCGCCGTCAGTGTCAATCGGTGGGGCGATGCCCGTGCCAATCTGATCGAGGACGAGCAGAAGTGGCGGGTCGGTTCGGAATGGCGCTGGGCGATCGGGAGCCCATCCGCGCTTGCAGCCGTCTGGCGCCGGTACGACATCGGCGTCCGGGACACGACCAGGACGCTCGCCGGGGTCACCGTGCACGAGATCACCCACACCGAGGCCACCTACCTGATCGACCGCAGCGGCCACGAGCGTGCGCTCTTCGTCTGGCCCTTCACGGCGCGCTCAGTGGACGAAGCCGTTGCGTCGCTTCGGGGCGCTTAGCTCGCGGTATCGCCCGCCACGTTCGTCCGTGAAAGAGGCGCTAGATGTAGGACCCGAGCAGGTTGGTTCTGCTGATCGGGGGTTGGTGGCCGAGGGCTGGGTGTCGTCGGTGATGGTTGTAGTGCCAGAGCCAGCCGTCAAGGGTATCGGCGTAGGCGAGGCGGCTGTGATCGTCGACGGCGATGTGGACGTATTCCCAGCCTTTGCGGCCGCGCCGGTGCCCGTCTCGGTCGGTGTAGGTCGCCTGGCTGCGTGGCCGCTGATCGCGGTAGGCACGCTTGCCGGCGCCGCCGTCGATCCGGCCGAGCTTCTTGACGTCGATGTGGACGAGTTCGCCCGGCGGGGAGCGCTCGTAGCGCACCGCCGGTTCGAGCCCGAGCCGGCCGAGTCTGCCCATCCCGATCCGGGTCAAGATCCCGGACACCGTCGAGAGCGGCATCGCGAGCGTCTCGGCGATCTGGGCGGCCGTCATCCGCAGCCGGCGTAGCCTGGCGATCGCCGCCACCCGCTCCGGACAGGTGCGGTTGGCGACCCGATTGGGCGCCGAGGAACGGTCGAGCAGCTGCCGGTCGCCGCCGCGGTAGCGGCCGACCCACTTCCGTGCGCAGCGCACGCTGACGCCGGCTCGCGCGCGGGTGGCTTCGTTGCGGCAGGCTCGCGCGCGGGCGGATTCGCGTTCGGGTTGACCCCCCGGGGCGGCTCTTCGGTGTCTGCGGAGCATCGGTTGGGGGCCGGCGCGGCGGGTGGGTTGGTTCGGCGACCCCGGGGGGCGATCCGGGCTCAGTTCGTCCCTACTGGCATCGAGCGACCCGGGCTCGGCCCTTGAGGTGGAGGATCGCTCTCGACGAGGGCGAAACGCTGGCCAATGCCGACGTGCGCACGTCGTCTCGTGTTCATGACCGTCGTGATTGCCGTGGCGGTCCTGGGACAGTCGGTTGCCGGTGCATCGACTGGCGCCCGCGCCGGCCTCCACCTGGCGCAGACGGCTTCGGGCCGGTGCGGCGCAAGCCGTTATCGCGTTGGGCCCGGCGACACGCTCTGGTCGATCGCGCATCGCTTCAAGGTCGGGGTGCGGGAGTTGGCGGCGGCGAACGCGCTTGATCTCGATGGCGTGCTTCTGGCGGGCCTCGACCTCACGGTTCCAGGCACCTGCCGAGCCTCGAGCACCAGGGGAGCACGCCCCTCGGCGAGAGCCCAGTCGTTGACGAGAGCACTCGCGGAAGTCGTCGCGACGACGACGGTGCCAGGCGCACGAACAAGCCTCGTCGTCGTCGATCTGAAGTCGGACGCGATCGTCTACCAAGTCAACCCGGGAACACCCCTTGAACCTGCCTCGACCGAGAAGCTGCCGCTCGCGACTGCGGCGCTCCAGCGCCTCGGCGGCGGCTTTCGGACGACGACCGATGTCCTCGGCGACGGCAGGCTGATCGGCTCGACCTGGCGCGGAGACCTCGTGCTGAAAGGCCACGGCGACCCTGCCCTCACAACCGCCGGGCTGAACGCTCTCGCACAAGCCGTCCGGCGCCGAGGGATCACATCCGTGACCGGGCGGATCGTCGGCGATGAGTCGTATTTCGACGACGCACGAACTGCGCCGGGATGGAAGCCCGAGTTCGCCAAGAACGAGTCCCCGCTCCTCTCGGCTCTCGTCGTAGATCGAGGAATCCTCGACGGAACCGCTGTCGATCACCCCGCCCTCGCGGCCGCGATCCTCTTTGCCAGATCGCTGCGGGCAGAAGGCATCGCAGTTGGACACGCACCCGCGGTCGGGCGCGCTTCGGCCGAGGCCATTCTGCTCACCCGGAGAGCCTCGCCGCCGTTGATCACACTCCTCGGCCAGATGGACGCCTGGAGCGACAACTTCATCGCCGAGATCCTGTTCAAGCAGCTCGGCGCGCGAATCGCCGGCCGCGGCACCACAGCGGCCGGAGCGACAGTGGTCGCCTCGACGCTCGCCCAGAACGAGATCCCGCTGACAGGCGTCCGTCTTGCGGACGGCTCCGGGCTCTCTCGCTTCGATCGTCTGACCGCCCGAACCCTTGCCGCCACCCTGGAGACGATCGCCCACACGGCTGCTCTCCGTCATCTCCTCACGACCTTCGCGGTCGCAGGGTCAACCGGCACTCTCCGCCATCGCCTGCTCGGCCTTCCCGGCCATCAACTCGTCCGCGGGAAGACCGGTACGACGGATCACTCCTCGGCCCTCGTCGGCTTCGTCGGATCGCGGTACGCGTTCGCGGTCCTCAGCAACGGCAACCCCGTCGATTGGGTTAGCGCACACCTGCTCCAGGACCGCGTCGCCAAAGTCCTCATTGCCTCGGCTGAATAGGAGGCCGATCCAGGGGGCGACGGGTGTGCGCGGGAAGGGTATGGCGAGATGCGACAGCTCACGATCCAGGCGGCGACGCGTCCCCACCCCAACTAAGATCAAATGCTTCCCTGCGGATTCGGTGAGGGCCGGTAGTGGACGCGCTACAGATTCGGGCGGCCGCCGCCCACGAGTTGATGGCGGCGGGGTCAGTGGACGGCGAGGTCGCCTTGCTATACGTGATCTTCCCGACTGAGGACGTTGAGGCCGCTTCGAACGCGGTGGCTGCCTCCGTCAGGGGACGTCGCATGTACAAAGGGCAACATCGGCGGCGCGCGCTAGCCCTTGTCGACGCCGGTCATTCATGGACACAGGCAGCCTGCGAGGTGGGCGTGTCGAAGGCGACGGTCGGGAAGTGGATCAGGCAGCGGCGACTCGGCGCCTGAAGCCGACCGGCATCACTTGAGGGGAGGGGATGGCTCCCAGGCCGGCTCACCGCTACCGGCGTTGGCACGGACGCACGGATCTTCGTGCTGACCCCCGAGGGGGCGATCCAGGCTTAGGCGCTTGCGCGGCAGGGGGTTGGCCGGCGAACGGATGGTTAATTCGGTGACCCCCGAGGGGGCGGTCTGAGTTCTGGTGGCACGGCGGTACGGCTAGGCACGGACGCACGGGTCTTGGCCCACCCCCGAGGGGGCGGTCGGGGCACTACGGGGCGGCGGTGCGGCTTCATGCGCGCGCATACGAATCGCGACGTGGCGCCCCCCGGGCCGCTTTAGTCCTTAGCCATCGGGTGATACATCGCGGCGGCGATCAGTTCGCAAGCGTAGACAACTGACGTCGCAATCAGTTGAGCGTCCGTCCACTTCGATTTGTCGTACAGCTGGAGAAACGCTTCCATCACGCTTTCGGCATGTTCGTGGAGTAATTCGGCACGTTCGGAGTAAAGGTTGCTGATGCGAGGTCCTTTCCGCGGACGGCTTGGGCGCGAACCGGCCAGCTGGGAAACCAGAGGCAGGGTTCCCGCCCTTCGAGGGCGACTTGCTAAAGTGCAGGCTGAGGAGTCGCTGGGTGGCAAGCCCCTGAGTTCGGCCTGTTCGTCTATTGCAATACCGGTGTGGTCTACTCAATTATCAGTAACCAGTCGTTGGTACCTGTGCCGTTATCACCCGGTGTAGCAAACACATGACCCCCGTGCACGGTAAGGCTCGTCGCGAAGATCAACCGGGGGCTTCTGGACGGAGCCGAGGCAGAAGAGATCGACCCTGGAGCCGGACGAGACTCAAAGGGTCAGAATCGATATGTGCACAACCAGGACACGCACGGGGGCGCGCGGTTGGGGGGGTGCCGCCCCCGCCTCCTCTCACCCCGGCGGATACGGCGGGGGCGGAGTCGGCTTCGCCGGCTTCGGGCGGGTGTTGGTGTGTCGGGCTGCCTCTCTGCGCAACCAGGGCCTATATCCCCCGGCGAGGTTGCGGTGGTGGGTCGTCCAATCGGACGAAGCGTGGTGCCCGTGACTACAACGGTGACCACAACGGATTGCCAATCCGCTCACGGCCTGCGACACCGCATGGCTAGGCGGCTAGCGAGCCGCTGCGTACGGGTTGCGTACGGACAGCGCGGCCGTCCGGCAGCTCGACCAGCTTCAACTCCGCGCCTGCATCCCAGGCGTCCAGGTCGGCCACCGGGAACAGCAGCCGGCGGAAACCGCCGCGCTTCAAGTACGGGATGCGATTCGTTCGGGTCCTGTCATGGATCGACTTCACAGACGTCCGATACCGATCGGCGACCTCTTCAACGGTGAGGTAGATCGGCTTAGCAGCGGCCGGCGCAGTAGCCCTCTCAGCCTGACGAACGCTCACAACGCAACCCCGGCCTTGAGGAACGCCCGCCTATCGCAGGCGCCCATCCCGCGCGTACACGCGTGGGGGAGACGCAAGAACACGAATGCGCCTAGGGCGTCGGGATGTGGGGGTAGTACGGGATCTAGGGATGTGGCGGGATGTGGCTTCAGATCCCGTCCAGATACCGTCCACATCCCTTCTTTCTGAGTAAGAGAAAAGTCGGGATGCGGGTCGGGATGTGGCGGGGTGTGGGTCATGCGGCTTCTCGTAGTGCGGCCGTTTCGCGTGGTGCCTGGGTACGGGCGACCATCCAGGCAGTGATCGCGCCGTGTTCGTCCTTGCGGGGGATCATGCGGATGAGGCCGTCGTTTTTGAGTGCGCCGCGCTGGTTCTGGATGGTTTTGGCGGAGAGGCCTGTTTGCCTGGCGATGAGCGAGTCGAGGGTGTCGGACTCCATTTGCCGTCCTGCGGCTTGTTCGAGGGTGTCGAGGATGAGGTCGCGGGCGTGGCCGCTGCGGCTGGTGGGCTGTGTGTTCTCTAGGAGGTCGTCGGCGTGTTTCATGGAGTCGCCGACGTGGATGGCGCGGGTGACTTCCTCGCCGCCTTCGGCGGGCTTGACGCCTTCGATGCGGTAGAGGCGTCCTGCTCCGCCCTTGACCCGGTTGCCGGTGACAACGGTTAGGTGGCGGCGATCCTCGTCTTGGTCGTCGTGGACGAGCGCGAGTACGACGCGAGGTATGTTGACCCAGTCGCTTGATCCCAGGACTCCGGCGAGGGTGCCGCCCCTGATCTCCTTGTTCGTCAGGTGGCGTACGCCTACGACAATGCAGCGCAGCCGGTCAGCGAGGTCGTTGAGACAGGCGAGGGCGGGGCGCACGTCGCTGTCGTTGTTAGACGACTTGCCTACGCCAAGGCTGCCTCCGAGCGGGTCGACGATAATCATTCCGACATCGCCGAGCGACTGCGCCTCCCGCTCGATCTCGTCGAAGTGATTGGGGAGGACCATCTGCCCTTGGTGGAGCACCGACACGTGCTCGACGAGGCCGCCGGCAACCTCGATCCGGGGGCGAACGTCGACCGCATACGAGTCTTCGCCGGAGGCGATCCACATGACCTTCCGGCGCTTGCCCAGTTCGCCCCTGGTGGCGCGGGCTACTTCACCGGCTAGGAAGGTGCCTTTGCCGGAGTTTTTTCGGCCGACGAGGAGATGGAACGCCGCCTCTTGCCAAACCGGTTTATCGAGGAAGACGATTGGGCGCGTCTCGATCTCGCTGAGCGGCTTCCAAGCGAGCGTGCTCATCGAGTGCGCTCCAGCTTGTACGTGACCCGCTCGCACGTGCACGCCGGGAGCGGCTTGCCGGCTAGGCACGGGCAGTCTTCGTCGTGGCTGACCTTGAAGAATGTAGGCGCCCGGCTTGGGCAGTCCAGAAGGCTTCTTCACGCCGCCGCCCGAGACTTTGACCGTCTGACGACCCGATCGACCCTGATCGCGGAACGGGCTAGCCGCTCCGCAAGATCATCGAGTTCGTCGCGGCACACCGCGCAGACACCCTGCGCTCGGTTCCACGTCCCGACGTGGCTCGGAGTCCTGCGGAACGCCACTGCTTCGCGAGTACGGCAGCGAACGCAACGCGTCTCGCCTCCGATGATGCTAGCCTTCACTCAGATCGGTTTCCTTTGCTTGTCGACGGCTCGGCCTGCACGCCGGGCCGTCTGCTTTTGGCGACTGACTACAAGCCTGAGCGGGGTAGGCTCTTGGAGCGTCTCCCGCGCTTTCTCATCCTCCGCATTTTTCTTCGCGAAATCGACCACAACTTTTGCGATTAGCTCAACCTTTTCGCGCACTACGCGAAGATCGTCGTTGTCGGCTTCGGACCGTTCAACCTGTTCCTTCATCTCATCCCCCTCATATATGGGACGGGTGTTTGAAAGTCGGCGATTATCTGTGACATTGGCTCTACTGAGCGCTTTTCGGCATCTAGCCGCAGGGCAGCAGCGAGCGTCCCGCCGTTTGGATACGAAGCTCTCCCCACAGCTCTCGCAGATCTTCTCGTGGAAGCGACTCAGCGCTCGATCGCACTCCGCCAGAACGATCCAGGAGGCGGACGAGCGGGTACGCGCGTACTCGGCGCGCAGCGCCTCGACCTCTCGCTTGATCCGAGGCACATCGGCGACCCTAAGATTTCTCACAGCGCTGACGAGAGGATGTGACTCCAGCACAGCCTCCCGATGCGCTTGGTATCGCTGTATGTCCGGTCCGACCCAGCGGCGAATGGTCGCGACACATACGGCTCGCCGCGACTGGCCAAGCGACTCGACAACGAAATGGTTCGCGATTTCTTCTGCGGAGAGCCCACACGACGCATACCACCGGGCCATCTCCTCACGCTGGCTTGTGCCCGAAAAGGTCAGCCCGCCATCGTCGTAAGCTCTCTTGGGCTTTTTGCCGCTGGCATCTTTGCTCGGGAGACTAGATCCGCGCCGGGGGTCAGCTTTGAGCGTCCCGTCGCTCCTGAGCAGGTCAGACGGCCCGACAACGGTGTGCGCTGGGAGCGAAGCGTCAGGTTCCGCGGCGGGGGCGCACATTTCGCACACGAACGCCCTGCGGCGGGGAAGTTTGCTACCGCACCACAGGCAAAGGGAACGGGCAGACTTGACGTCTACAGCGGCGGAGTTCTTCCGCAAGTTTGTGTTACTCCTCGATTGCTTTGAATTTCCGACGCCGTCAGGCATCGGCCTCGGTCTGAGTTGAGCGGCCGGGGCCGGCCGCTGACGGACGGCCGGCCCCGGTGATTCCGCTCGGCGGTGGCGTTGGGGAACCGAGGAGAAACCCAACGCGGCAACGCCGCGCAAGGCGCGGCGATCTTTGTCAAGAAGGTTTGGCTGTAGGACTCGGCCGCTCTCGCGGCGATCCAACGGCGCCCCGTGTTGCTGCTCCGGTGGGAGCGGTCGGCTAGGTCACGGCGGAGCAAGCCGAGGGCGGAACAACTCCGCGCCTCATACGGCCTAGAACACCCCCGTGGTGGTTCGGGGTCAGGGTCATCGGTACCTGGTCGTGGTCGCCCTGGCGAGCAGCCGCTAGGGGCGCGGCGAAGCCGGACTGAACGCCTCGGCGAGCAGCGGGGGCTGCGAGCCGAGTTGCGCCGAGGGCAGAAGTCTCGCCGGCCATCGGCCACACGAGCAGGAGGAAAAACCCGAAAGCGGGCAATGGCCTCAAATGCCACCCGACGAAGGCGCTGCTTCCCCGAAAAGGTGGGCAAGAGTTGCGGCTCGTCCGGTTCGCCGCCAATCTCGACCTCTCCAGACGAGAGCAGCTCATCTGTGCCTCGGTTCGATGCTTCCTTGTAAGCGCGGGCAGCTGGCCCCTGCCCGAACAGAAGAACCATCTCCTCGTCAGGAACATCGGCGAACGACTCGCCAAATTCCTGCCGCAACGCGGCGGCCTCTTCGGCGATCGCAGGGCGCAATTCGGGAAAGGCGTCGAAGATCTCCTGCTTGACAGCGCCAGAATCTTCGATCGAGCGCCACATCTGCGCATTCGACACCGCTGTGAGGTCAAGATCTTTTAGGTCGCGACGGATCGTTGACTCTGACACGCCGAACCTTGCGGCGAGCCCGGCGATCGGGAGTTGACCACACAGCGCTGCTACCTGCGCGCGCCGCTCAGCTCGACTAGCGCGAGAGCCGTCTTTGAAATCGTGGTCGTCTTCCAATGCGTTCCCCTTCCTCCAAAATTCCCCGGCAGTTGCCTCGGGGCCGGGAATGACCCGGCCCGTCGGCGGCATCTCCGGGGAACGCGGAGATCCGAATCAGGTACTCAGCGTACGAGCGCAGGAGGACGACGTTGCGTCCCTAGATCGCGAACACGCCTTTCAGCCGTTTCGCTTCCTCCTGCGACCGAGCCCGCGACCAATGCCCGTAGTGTCCGTCCGTCACGGCCTCCGATGAGTGGCCAAGCTGGCGCGATAGCCAACTGATCGGGATGCCCTGTTCGAGCACAATCCGGGCGTAGGTGTGGCGGGTCGAGTGGAAGGTGCGTTCCTCACCGGTCGGGCCTTCCCGGGTGATCCCGGCCCGCTTCATCGCCGCATACAACACCTTCGAGAACCGCCAATACGGTTGGTAGCCGCCGCCGTCTTCCCGGGGGAATACCAACTCGGAATCGTCCGGCTTCCCCGCAAGGCCCCACCACTCACCGAGAAGCTCCGTCGTCTCCGCGGGAAGGTCGACGGTGCGAGCAAGACGCCCTTTCGTCTGTCCGAGCCGGCCGCCGCTGAACGAGCGGCGCACCCGGATCGTCCCGCCGGTCAGGTCCACGTCGCCCCACGTCAGCGCGGACAGTTCACCCTCGCGCATTCCGGTCGCGAGAGCCACCCGGACGAGAGTTCGCCACAACCCCTCGGGAAGTTCGGCCAGCAGGCGGGGCAGCTCGTCGTCGGTGAAGTAGGCGGACTCCTTCTTCTCGGCCCGAGGCCGCTGAGAGTCCGACAGCCGCCCAACCGGGTTGCGGGTCATCTTGTCGGCCTTAATCGCCGCCTCGAAGCAGGCGTGAAGAACTCGCAGATGCTGAGCCTTCGTGCTCGCAGACATCCGCCAGTCCTTGTCGCCTCTCCGCTTGCGGTCGGCAAGCTCGGAGAGGAAATCGGTGATGTCCTTGCCGCTGAGGGAGCGTAGGAACTTGTTGCCGAATGCGTCGTTCGCGTAGGCGATCGTCCGCCGGTACCCGTCGATGGTCCTCTCGCTCGGCCGGTGCAGGCCGGTCAGCCACTCGTCGGCCCACGCCTCGAAGCGGATGTTGCCGACGATCGGCTCGGGGTTCTCGTCGTCGTTCTTCTTCGCCAGCTTGCGAAGCGCCTGGCGGAGGTTCTTCCCGACGTGCTCGTGCCCGTCGCCGGCCGCGCCCCGGATCGAGTATGTCGGCTGGCAGGTCGGCTTACCCGAACAGACGACGAGCCGGCCGTCGATCTCCTTCGAGATCTTGTCGCCCTCGAAGCGGGGGCCGGCCGTCTCACGGCCGCCGAGAGCGCAGTTCTTGCTGTGACGCGCCCGTAGAGATGCCATTTCTGCCTCCTTGCGTACGTGGCTGGAACCGCCACGAGTGTACGCAATTCGTACGCAACTCGCAAGGGCGTTCCAGGCCCCCACAGCAGAAATAGCTGATTTGCAGGGAATTTGAGTGGGCCCGCCAGGATTCGAACCTGGGACGCACGGATTATGAGTCCGCTGCTCTGACCAGCTGAGCTACGGGCCCCGCGCCGCTCAGCGTAACGCGGGGCCCGTGCTCCGGGCTTACGCCGCTGCCGGGGCGACCTGCGGGCTGTCGCTGCGCTGCCGCATCAGCATGAACGTGCTGCCGAGCGTCCAGATCGGGAAGGCGACGATCACCGCCGCCCAGCCGATCGGGCCGATCACGAGCACGACCGCGACGATCCACATGAGGATCGCCCACCACTTCGGGAAGAGCCCGGTGCGGAACGCCACCACCGCGGCCGCGGCGAACATGGCGATCAGCGCCATCTCGATCCCGACGAAGAACAGGTCGACCGTGTGCGTCAGCGCGCCGGCGGTGGCCGCGCTCACGTGGTTCTTGTTGATCGCCACCGCGACCGGGCCGCCCATCTGCGCGATTCCGAAGGCCGCCGCCCCGACCGCGCCGGCGAAGGCGATCGCGGTGAACGTCGTGCGTCCGCCTTCTGCCTCTGCCATCCGGCTGCGGAGCATGCCCGCGAACCAGAGGAAGCAGACGCAGCCGAGCATGAACAGCCACGACGCGAGCAGGATCCTGTCGGCGTTGTGCTGGTAGACGCTGAGGATCTGCGCGTCGGTCTTGTCCGACGACGTGTCCGGCGTCTTCGTCAGTGCCAGCCCAACGATCCAGAGCGCGACGGCGGCCACGCCGGCGAGCGGCGACAGCCGTTCCAGACGAGTCATTGCAGTAACCCCTTCCTCGGATAACGACGAAACGGGCGGGAGTATAGAGCGGAGAGGGACGGATTTCGACTCGAATCGTGCGGGCCGCAAATTGCGCGAAAATCTGTCGGCCGGTCCCTTGCGGGACAGGTCCGAAGCCTCTAGGTTTCCGCTTGCGCCGAGCACGGAGCGCGATTAGGTCGAAGCCCAGCCGGGCGGCAGTACGCGGAAGCGGAAGGTCGGTCGGCCGGGTGGACGAAAGCGCAACCGGCTCGGCGAACTCTTGGTCCCGAACGGCCGAGCAGACGGCCTGGGGCGACGGCCGGCGATCGTCTAGGGTCGCTCCCGTGAAGACGTTTCGCACGGCCGACGGCCGGAGGCTGTCCTACCGGCGCGAGGGCAGCGGCCCGACGCTGGTCTGCCACCCCGGCGGCCCCGGCTTCTCGTCGCGTTACTTCGGCGACCTGGCCGGGCTCGGGGACGCCTTCACGCTGGTCATGCTGAACCCCCGCGGCAGCGAAGGGTCCGACCGGCCCGGCGACGCGCGCGCCTACCAGACCGCCGACTACGTCGCGGATCTCGAGGAGCTGCGCACGCAGCTCGGCCTGGAGCGGATGCTCCTGCTCGGGCACTCGCACGGGGGCGTGGTCGCCGCCGCGTATGCGGCCGAGCATCCCGACCGCGTCGAACGGCTCGTGCTCGCGAGCACGCTCGCCCGCTTCGCCGAGGAGCAGCAGGCCGCGATGGAGGCGGGCATGGCCGCGAAGGAGAGTGAGCACTGGTACGCGGACGCGCGCGCCGCGCTCGAGGACGAGCAGGCGGGGAGGTTCGCGTCGGACGAGGAGCTCGGGGCGCTCGCGCTTCGCGAGTTCCCTTTCTACTTCGCGCGGTACGGCGACGCCGAGCAGGCCTACCTGGAGACCCTGCGCGGCGAGGTGCCCGTCGCCGACGCGCTCCTGCTCTTCAACAACGAGATCTTCTGGACCTTCGACCTGCGGCCGGACCTGCCGAAGATCGCGGCGCCGACCCTGGTGATCACAGGGCACGAGGACTTCATCACCGGCCCGATCTGCGCGACGGACTTCGCCACGATTCCGGGGCAGACGACGGTGGTGCTGCCCGGCTGCGGGCACTTCGTCTTCGTCGAGGCGCGTGACCGCTTCCGCGACGAGGTGAGAACCTTCCTACTCGCCTGACGGGGCGGTGTTGCCGCCCAGCGAGCGGGCAACCTCGTCGCTCTCGTAGCTGGGCAGCTCTCGTTCCCCGTCTCCGAGCCGAAGGGTGAACCGGCCTGGTCGGCCGGTCAGCTCGCCGATCGGGGTCAACCGAACACCGATTGCGTCGCAGGCAGCGACGAGGCCGTCGACCGATACTGCGTCGGCGACGACCAGCAAGCTGCCCGAGGCGAGCATCCCGAGCGGATCGAGGTCGAGCGCGCCGGCGATCGCCGACGTCTCGGGCAACACCGGCACGGCGTCGCGATCCACCGTCGCGCCGCAACCGGCGGCGAGCGCGAGCTCGCGCACGCCCGTCGCCAGGCCGCCTTCGGTTGGGTCGTGCAGCGCGGTCACGCCGCCGGCGTCCAGGACGGCCATCGCCTCGGCGACGACCGAGATGCCCGGATCGGCGAGGAGGCCTGCCGCGCGCTCGACGACCTCGGGATCGACGGCGGCGCCGAGCCGGTCGCGGAGCTCGCGTGCGACGAGAGCGGTTCCCTCGATCGCGATCGCCTTTGTCAGCAGGAGGACGTCGCCGGGGCGGCCGCCGCCCGGACGCAGGAGCGCGCCCCTGCGGGCCTCGCCGATCAGGACGCCGACGAGGATCGGTCGGGTGACCGCCGACGTGATCTCGGTGTGGCCGCCGACGAGCGAGACGCCTCGCTCTACGCATGCGTCGCGAAGTTCACGAAAGTGCGCTTCCACCTCGTCCTCGGTCGATCCCGCCGGCAGGAGCGCCGTGACCATCATCCAGCGAGGCGTGGCGCCGAGGCAGGCGAGATCGTTGGCGTTGACGTCGACGAGGTACTGTGCCGGGCTCTCGCTCGCGAAGGTGATCGGATCCGACTTGACGACGAGCGTCGTCCCATCCAGGGCGATCGCAGCCGCATCGCCCCCGATCCCGGGTCCGACGACGACCGTCGGGTCTCTCGTCGCGTACTCGGCGATCAGTCGGCCCAGTAGCTCGCCCGGCAGCTTGCCGAGCGGGAGAACGGCGCCTTTCTCTTCCACCGGTCTAGCTTAGAACGGCCGGCCGGGCGGTCGATTCCGTCCGGAGACCGGCTCATGATCATCGCGTGGTGGTGAACCGCGCGGCCTGGATGACCGGGTCCTTCTTGGCGTACACCGGCGCGCTGACGGCGCTGGTCGCGGCGATCGCCTGGCTCTCGGTGATCTCGGACGACCACGGCCAGGGCGCGTTCGCCGGCTGGTCGGTGCTCTTCTGGATCGTCGCGGAGGTCTTCGCCTTCGCGTTCCTGGGCCGTGGCCGGCGGGTGGTCGCCGGGCTGTTCGGCTTCGTCGGCCTCGGGCTCTTCGCCGTGATGGTCGGCGCATTCTTCTCCTGGTTCGGGTGGCTGTCCGACGACCGTCCGCTCCATGGCTTCCACGTCGGAAACCTCTTCCTCGTCCTGCTCGTGCTTGCGGCGGCCGCGATCGACATGGGCATCTTCAAGTTCCCGCTCTTCTCCCTCGTCCTGGCCGGGCTGGGCTGGTACTTCGTCACCGACGTGGTCTCCAGCGGAGGGAACTGGAGCGCCTGGGTGACGCTCTTCGTCGGTCTCTTCCTGTTCGTGATGGGGCTCGGGAACGACGGCGGAGACACGCGGCCGTACGGGTTCTGGGTGCACGTGGTCGCCGGGCTGACGATCGGCGGGGCGCTGCTGTACTGGTGGCACTCGTCCGACTTCCAGTGGGCGCTGATCATCGTCGTCGGCCTGCTGTTCATGGCGGTAGGGGCCGGGATCCGGCGCTCGAGCTACGCGGTGATCGGCACGGTCGGGCTCGTGCTCGCGACCGGCCACTACTCGATCGGCGAGACGTTCGGGCTCGCGAGCGACACGCCGCGCGCACCGACGTCGTGGGCGGGCCCGGTGGCCTTCCTCTGCCTCGGCGTCTTCCTCGCGCTCGTCGGCATGGTGCTCTGGCGGCGCGACGCGGACGCCGCCGAGACCGTCTGAGCTAGGATCGGACCCGCGCGCGAGGGCGCACCCGGTCCGCGGGAAGGGCTGAGCCCACCTCCAGGCACGACCGCAACAGCGAATCGATCTCTTTCCCGCCCGCCGCGGACACGGGCCTCGCAAGGGAGGAGGTCGAGATGAACCTCGAACAGCTTCGTACGCAGGCGAAGGAGCTGGTGAAGCAGGCGAAGGCCGGCGACGCCGACGCGCTCCGACGCCTCGGCGACCTGCGCGTCAGGCTGGCGAGCGCGCAGCTCGTGCTCGCCCGTGAGCAGGGCTATTCGAGCTGGCCCGCGCTCGTGCACGAGCTCGCCGAGCAGCCGTTCCGCACCGATCTCGAGTACTACGAGGGCCGGGCGGAGGGCATCGCCACGGTCAACGATGTCCCGCTCGCGTCGGCACGCCGGGATCTCGCCCATCGGCACGGCTACCCGAGCTGGACGGCGCTCACGCGCCACGTCACCGCGCTCGCGAGCGGCGAGGAGCCGCCGACGCCGTTCATGCTCGCCTACAGGGCGGTCGAGGACGGCGACCGCGACCGGCTCGCCGGGCTGCTCGACGAGCATCCCGAGCTCGTCCGCATGCGCGGCACGAACGGCAACGACCTGCTCGGGATGGCGGGCGACCTGGAGAGCGTGACGCTGCTGATCGACCGCGGGGCGGACGTCAACCGCGGCAACGACTACGGCTGGACGAAGCTCCACCAGGCCGGCTACGGGAACGACCGTCCGCTGGCGGAGCTGCTGCTCCCCGTCGGAGCGCGCACCGACCTGTCCGCCCGCGGCGACGGCGGCACGCCGCTGGTCTGTGCGCTCTTCTGGGGGCACCGGGAGGTGGTCGACCTGCTCGGGCTCGCGCCGCGGAACCTGCGCGTCGCCGCCGGGCTCGGCCGGGTGGACCTGATCGACGAGCTCGTCGGGACGCCGGCCGCCGGCGCGCACCGCGCGTTCTACCGTCCGCACGGCGGCTTCCCAGCCTGGCAGCCGTCCGACGACCCGCAGGAGATCCTGGACGAGGCGCTCGTCTGGGCGGCCAAGGCCGACCGCGTCGAGGCGATCGACCGGCTCGTACAGCTCGGCGCAGACGTCCAGGCGGACCCGTACCGTGGCACGCCGCTCGCGTGGGCGGCGACGAACGGCCGCGTGGCCGCGGTCCGGCGCCTGGTCGAGCTCGGCGCCGACCCGAACGGCCGCGGCACCTTCGGCGGGCCCGACCACGGCGAGGGCGTCCCGCCCCTCCACCTCGCCGCGCAGGCGGGGCAGGAGGCGACGGTCGACCTCCTGCTCGAGCTCGGGGCCGACCCGGCCATCCGCGACGCGATCTACGACGGGACGGCGGCCGGCTGGGCGGCGCACGGCTGCCGCCCCGATCTCGCGGACCGGCTGGAATGACGGCCCGTACAATCCGCTGCGATGTCCGGGCACAGCAAGTGGTCGTCGATCAAGCACAAGAAGGGCGCGGCCGACGCCAAGCGCGGGCAGCTGTTCACGAAGCTGACGCGTGCGCTGATCGTCGCCGCGAAGGACGGCGGGCCCGACCCGGCCGCGAACCTCGCCCTCCAGAACGCGATCGAGAAGGCGCGCGCCGCCTCGATGCCGAAGGACAACATCGAGCGGGCGATCGCCCGCGGCAGCGGCACGGGTGCCGACGCGGCCGCCTACGAGCACATCTCCTACGAGGGGTACGGCCCCGGAGGTGTCGCCGTCTACGTCGACGTGCTCACGGACAACCGCAACCGCACGGCGGGCGAGGTGCGGCACGTCTTCGCGCGGCACGACGGCAATCTGGCCGAGTCGGGTGCCGTCGCGTGGCTGTTCGAGCGCAAGGGCGTCGTCCTGGTCGACCGCGACTCGACCGACGAGGACGAGCTGACGCTGGCCGCGGCCGACGCCGGCGCCGAGGACGTCGGCGAGGAGGGCTCGAGCTTCGAGGTGACGTGCGCCCCGGAGGATCTGCACGCCGTCCGCGGGGCGCTCGAAGCGGCCGGGATCGCAGTCAGCGACGCCGAGGTGACGATGCTCCCGAAGACGACGGTCGAGATTGAGGACGAGGCGGTCGCCCGCAAGGTGCTGCGGCTGATCGACGGCCTGGAGGAGAACGACGACGTCCAGGACGTGTACGCGAACTTCGACATCCCCGAGCACGTGCTGGAGGCTGTCGCCGTCTAGATGGCTCGTTGACCGAGAGGAAGCACCAAAGACGGTTTTCGGCTTCGCTGGAAGCAAGAGCGAGTGGCATCTCGTCAGAGGGACCTGTTGCGCTGTACCGGGCGTCGTCTCTCGCCGAGGGCTGGTACCTCCTGTGCGCCGCGCTCCTGGCAGTCGCGTCATATCGCGTCATCCGAGCGTGGATGACGCGAGACGATTCGCCGACGACTAGGGATTAACGTCGCGGCGCCCGACATGTGCGGGCGCCGCATGCTGCGGCCACTGAGGTCCGAGTCGCTTAGGGAAGGGGGCTCGTGGGGGAAACCGGCCGTTTCCCCCACGCAGAGGAACGTCCGGCCGGGTCCGTAACCTCACCGCGTGAAGGTCCTCGGCATCGATCCGGGCACAGCTGCTTGCGGGTACGCGATCGTCCACGAATCAGACGGGCGCCTCCGGGCCCTCGTCCACGGGTGCTGGCGCACGGAGGCTCGCGCGCGCCCGGAGCTCCGCCTGAAGACGATCTTCGAGGGCGTCCGGGAGCTGGTGGAGCAGCACGCCCCGGATGCCGTCGCGCTCGAGGAGTCCTTCGTCGGCGCCGACGCCCGCACCGCGCTCTCTGTCGGCCAGGCGCGGGGCGCCGTGCTCGTCGCCTCCGCGCTCGCCGGCGTCGAGTGCACCGAATATGCGCCCGCCCGCGTCAAGCAGGCGGTGTGCGGCTACGGGCGGGCCGAGAAGGGCCAGGTCGCCCGCATGGTGCAGACGATCCTCGCGCTGCGCTCGCCTCCGGCCTCGAACCACGCCTCGGATGCGCTCGCCGTCGCCATCTGCCACGCGCTCGCGCCGCCGTTGCTGAAGGCGGTCGCCTCGTGATCGCCCGGCTGCGCGGGACGCTCGTCGCACGACGTCCCGACGGTCTGGTCCTCGACGTGAACGGCGTCGGGTACCTGGTCGCGGCGACGCCGAGCGCGCTCCGACGCGCCGAAGGTCAGGGCGAGCTGTCGCTGGAGATCCACACGCACGTCCGCGAGGACGCGCTGCAGCTCTACGGCTTCGCCGACGCCGCCGAGCGCGAGCTGTTCGAGCAGCTGCTCTCCGTGTCGGGGATCGGCCCCAAGGTGGCGCTCGCGATCGTCTCGGGCTCGTCGCCGTCCGACCTGCGGCGGGCGATCGTGCTCGAGGACACGGCGCGCTTCGAGGCGATCCCGGGAATCGGCAAGAAGACCGCGCAGCGGGTCGTGCTCGAGCTGAAGGAGAAGGTCGCCTCCGCCGCTGACGCGCCGGAGGCTAGAGGGGGCGATTCGCATCTCGTCGCTCGCGAAGCTCTCATGGAGCTCGGGTTCACGCTGGCCGACTCCGAACGTGCGCTCGCCGACGTCGATCCGGAGCTGCCGGCGGAGGAACGCGTGCGCGAGGTGTTGAAGAGGGCGGCATGACGGAGAGCCAGCTTCTAGCCGGCGTCCTTCAGGACGCCGGCGAGGACGACTTCGACCGCTCGCTCCGGCCTCGCCGGCTCGACGAGTTCGTGGGGCAGGAGCGGGTCAAGGAGCAGCTCGAGGTGGCGCTGGCCGCTGCGGCGTCGCGCCACGAAGCGCTCGACCACGTCCTGCTGGTCGGACCGCCCGGCCTCGGGAAGACCAGCCTCGCCCACATCGTCCGGGAAGAGCTGGGCGTCGGACTGCGGACGGTCGCCGGCCCGGCGGTGGAGCGCAAGGGCGACCTCGCCGCCATCCTCACCTCGCTCGAGACCCGTGACGTGCTCTTCATCGACGAGATCCACCGTTTGAACCCGGCGGTCGAGGAGATCCTCTACCCGGCGCTGGAGGACTTCCGGCTCGACATCGTCGTCGGCCAGGGGCCGGCGGCGCGCACGCTCACGCTCGACCTGCCGCCCTTCACGCTCGTCGGCGCCACCACGCGCACCGGCCTGCTGACCACGCCGCTCCGAGATCGCTTCGGGATGACCTTCCGGCTCGCGTACTACGAGCCGCAGGAGCTGGCGACGATCGTGCGGCGCAGCGCCGGGATCGTGGGGGTGGGCATCTCCGACGAGGCGGCCGGCGAGATCGCCCGGCGCTCGCGCGGCACTCCCCGCGTGGCCAACCGGATCCTCCGGCGCGTCCGCGACGTCGCCGAGGTGCGTCACGCCGGGGAGATCACGGTGGGGATCGCGTGGGAGGCGCTGGAGCTGCTCGAGGTCGACGAGGAAGGTCTCGAGCGCACCGACCGAGAGCTGCTCGAGTCGATCGTGCACAAGTTCGCAGGCGGCCCTGTCGGCCTCTCGACGCTGGCCGTCTCGCTGGGCGAGGAGCCCGACACGATCGAGGACGTCTACGAGCCGTACCTGCTCCAGCTGGGGTTCATCCAGCGCACGCCGCGGGGCCGGATCGTGACCGACCTCGGGCTCGCGCACGTCGCCGCCGACCAGGCCGCCCGGGCCGATAGTTTGTTCTAGTGCCCGACCTCTGGGTTCCCGGATTCGCGGGCCCGCTCGACGACCTCGTCAGCCGCATCCACCGGCAGATCGAGGAGTTCGCCGAGGACAAAGGCGTCGAGCAGGCGTACGTCGAGGTCGAGCTTGCCGACGGCGTGCGCTACACGCTTGAGTCACTGTCGCCGGAGCCCGGTTACGGATTCGTGACGATCCGTCCACATGCCGCCGACGACGTGCCGACCGAGGTGATCGTCCCGATCGGCTCGATCAAGCGGATCGAGCTCGGCGCGGCGGCGGAGGAGCGCACGCAGCTGGGCTTCTCGGTGCGGGGCGCGTGATCGAGGGTCAGGCTCAGCCTGGCCCTCAGGGGCGGTATTGCAGCTCGTGCCAGCTGGGCACCGGCGCCAGTTCCAGCAGCGCACGGGAGCCGCGCGGGTCGCGGTAGCCGAACTCGGAGTTGTCGTCGTCCCAGACGACCTCGAGCAGCCCCTCCTTGACGCGGTGGTCGAGCCACGCGCCCCGGAAGATCAGCTTGCGCAGCCAGTAGACGAGCGACTCGCCGCCGACCAGCGAGATCCGCTCCCAGTGGCGGACGAGATAACGGCCGAGCTGGCTGCGCGGCTCCTCGATCCGGCCCTCGGCGGCGAGCTCGACCAGGTCGGCGGTCTCCTCCTCGTCGAGCTCGTTCGCCTCGACGAGGCCGAGCTTGACCGCGGCGCCGGTGACCCGCTGCTCGAAGTCGGCGCCGTTGAAGTTGAAGCGGTAGCCGAGGAACTCGACGACGTAGTCGTCCCCGGAGCTGTAGTTGGCGTCGCCGGCAGGCCGCGGGCCGCTCTCCACGGGGTCAGGATACCAACCGCTTTCCGCAGCCTAGACTGGCCTGGAGTGCATCTGCGCGTCGTTCTCATCGCCGTTGCCGCCTGCCTCGGGCTGGCCGCGCTGACTGCGCTCCTGCTCGACTGGTCGTTCGGAAAAGCCGTGATCCTGTCCCCCGTCATCGTCCTGGTCGCCGGCGCCGCGGGCTTCCTGGTCGTCCTCTGGACCCGGATCATCGTGGACACGTTCCGGGGCCGCCGCGGCGGCGCCTGACCGCGCCTCCGGCTCCGTCCGGACGTGTGCGTACCTTCGACTGTCCATGGTCGAGGGGACGTGGACGATGCAACCGTGCGATCCGCATCAGGTGGAGTCGCTCGCCGCCGCCCTCGATCTGAGCCGGACGACCGCGAGCGTGCTCGTCCGTCGCGGCTACGGCGAGCCGGGAACGGCGGCCCGGTTCCTCGGCGGCGAGCTTCCCGGCCACGATCCGTTCGCGCTCGGCGACATGCAGGCAGCCTGCGAGCGGCTGCGGGCCGCGATCGCCGCCGGCACGAGAATCTGCGTCCACGGCGACTACGACGTCGACGGCATCTGCGCGACGACGCTGGCCGTGCTCGTGCTGCGCGAGCTCGGCGCCGACGTGGACTGGCACCTGCCGAGCCGCTTCGAGGAGGGGTACGGCGTGTCGGGCGAGACGCTCGAGCGGCTCGCGGCCGAGGGGTTCGGGCTCGTGCTGACGGTCGACTGCGGGATCACCGCCGTCGACGAGGTCGCCGCGGCGAAGGCGGCCGGCCTCGAGATCGTCGTCACCGACCACCACCGGCCCGGAGACGCGCTTCCCGACTGCCCGGTCGTCGCCACCCGGCCGTCCGAGTACCCGTTCCCGGAGCTCTGCGGCACCGGCGTCGTCTACAAGCTCGCCGAGGCGCTGCTCGGGTCGGGTGACGAACGGCTTGCCCGCCACCTCGACCTCGTCGCGCTCGCGACGATCGCCGACGTCGTGCCGCTCGTCGACGAGAACCGGGCGCTCGCGATCGCCGGGCTCCGCCGGCTGGCCACGACCACCAGGCCGGGCCTGCGCGCGCTGATGCGCGCGGCCCGCGTCGATCCGGCGGTGGTCGACGAGGGCGCGGTCGGCTTCCGGCTCGCGCCGAGGATCAACGCGGCCGGCCGTCTCGGACGGCCGACGGCCGCCCTCGACCTGCTCCTGACCGACGACGAGGAGACGGCGGCCAGGATCGCCGGCGAGCTGGAGGAGCTGAACCGCGAGCGCCAGGCGATCGAGGACCGGATCCTCCGGGAGGCGTCTGCCGCGATCGACTCCTGGCCCGAGGCGCGCCGCCGGCAGCGCGGCTACGTCGTCGCCGACGAGAGCTGGCACGAAGGCGTGATCGGCATCGTCGCGTCGCGGCTCGCCGAGCGCTACCACCGTCCGATCGTCCTGATCGCGGGAACGGACGGCCTCTGGAAGGGCAGCGGCCGGTCGATCCCCGCCTTCGACCTCCACGCCGGGCTTGCAGCCTGCGGCGACCACCTGGAGCGCTTCGGCGGCCATCGCGCCGCCGCCGGGCTCTCGATCCGCCCCGAGGCGGTCCCCGGGCTGGCCGAGGCGTTCGCGGCCCATGCCGACGAGCAGCTGGACGACGACGCCCTGGGGCCCGTCACCTCGGTCGACGCGATCGTCCCGGGCGCCGCGCTCACGCTCGGCCTCGCCGCGGAGCTCCGCCGGCTGGCACCGTTCGGGCTCGGAAACCCCGGCGTCAACCTCCTGGTCTCCGGCTGCGAGCTGACCGAGCTCGCCACCGTCGGCGAAGGGAAGCATCTCCGCTTCCGGGTGCGCGACCGTGGACGGCCCGCCGGGAGCGCGATCGCCTTCGGCCTCGGGCCGCAGCTCGACCGCTTCCGCCGGGTCGGGAGCTACGACCTCGCGTTCCGGCTCCAGGAGAACACCTGGAACGGCACGACCTCGCCGCAGCTCGTCGTCCGCCGTATCTTCGAGACGCCCGACCGCTACCTCGAGCTGCGCGACCGATTCGCCGCTGAGTGGCGCTCCGGCTCGCTGAGCCCGGAGGGCCGGCAGATCTTCGCAGAGCTGGGTCTTCTAGCCGCCGCCGAAGGCGGAGGCTGGCGGAGCCTGCTGGAGTCCGAGACCTTCCGGGCGCTGCTCGAGGCGCCGCCCGAGCTCGCCCGCGCCGCGTAGCAGCTAGCGGGCGAGCAGGAGCTCGAACACGCGGACGAGCAGCTCGGCCCGTTTCCGCTCGATGAACTGGCGTTTACGCAAGGCACCCAATCTTCGGCACGGATACCGCTCTTCCTTCGGATCGACACCCGAGTGAGTGAGGTTTGGACTCGGAAACGCCGAAGTACACTGTGAACATGGCCGTGCTCGAGGTCTCCGATCGACATCAGGAGCTCGTCGACGAGCTGATCGAGGCGGTCGAGCGGTACAAGCCGGAGCTCGACCGCGACCTGCTCACGCGGGCGTTCTCGTTCGCCGCGCAGGCTCACGAGGGGCAGCAGCGGCGCTCGGGAGAGGAGTTCGTCAACCACCCGTTCGGCGTCGCCATGATCCTCGCCGAGCTCCACCTCGACGAGCAGACGATCGCCGCCG
Organism: Gaiellaceae bacterium; assembly: GCA_036555585.1. Lineage (GTDB taxonomy): Bacteria > Actinomycetota > Thermoleophilia > Gaiellales > Gaiellaceae > DATBLE01. The sequence goes on along the minus strand of DATBLE010000056.1, from coordinate 57,941 downwards.
CGCTCCTCCACGACGTCGTCGAGGACACCGACCGCGACCTGAAGGCGGTCAAGGACGAGTTCGGCGACGAGATCGCCCAGCTCGTCGACGGGGTGACGAAGCTGACGCGGATCCAGTTCCAGAGCCGCGAGCACGCGGAGGCCGAGAACTACCGCAAGCTGATCGTGGCGATGGCGCAGGACGTGCGGGTGATCCTGATCAAGCTCGCCGACCGTCTGCACAACCTGCGCACGATCGAGTACCTGGGCAAGCAAAAGCAGGTGCAGAAGGCGCGCGAGGCTCTCGAGATCTACGCGCCGCTCGCCCACCGGCTCGGCATCCACGCGCTCAAGTGGGAGCTCGAGGACCTTGCGTTCGAGACGCTGCACCCGCGCAAGTACTCGGAGATCAAGGCGATGGTCGCCGAGCGGCGCGCCGACCGCGAGGAGCACGTGCGGGAGGCGAGCTTGATCCTCCAGCGCGAGCTCGACAAGGCCGGGATCCCCGCGCAGATCTCGGGCCGCGCGAAGCACTTCTACTCGATCTACGACAAGATGGTGAAGAAGGGCCGCGAGTTCAACGAGATCTACGACCTAACCGCGATGCGCGTGCTGGTCGAGCGGACCGGGGAGGAGGGCACCCGTGACTGCTACGGCGCCCTCGGCCTGATCCACTCGCTCTGGAAGCCGATGCCCGGCCGGTTCAAGGACTACATCGCGATGCCAAAGCTGAACCGCTACCGGGCGCTGCACACGACCGTGATCGGGCCCCAGGGCCGGCCGCTCGAGATCCAGGTGCGGACGCTGGAGATGCACGAGACCGCCGAGCTCGGGATCGCCGCGCACTGGGCGTACAAGCGCGGCGGGAAGGCCCGCAAGGGCGATGACGAGTGGACGGCCTGGATGAAGCAGCTGATGGACTGGCAGCAGGACGAGGCCGACCCGCGCGAGTTCATCAAGACGCTGCGCACCGACCTGTTCGACGACGAGGTGTACGTGTTCACGCCGAAGGGCGAGGTGAAGACGCTGCCCGCCGGCTCGACGCCGATCGACTTCGCGTACTCGGTGCACACCGACGTCGGCCACCGCACGGTCGGGGCCAAGGCGAACGGCCGGATCGTGCCGCTCCACTACCGCCTGCAGAGCGGCGACATCGTCGAGATCATGACCTCGAAGTCGGGCCGCGGCCCGTCGCGCGATTGGATGTCGGTCGCCGCCTCCTCCCGCGCCCGCAACAAGATCCGTCAGTGGTTCTCGCGCGAGACGCGCGCCGACGCCGAGGCCAAGGGCCGCGAGACCCTGGAGCAGGCCCTGAAGCAGCAGAACCTCCCCTACCGGAAGATCGCCGGCTCGGCGGTGCTCGCGCAGGTGATCCGCGAGACGGGCTTCAAGAAGGCCGAGGACTTCTACGTCGCGCTCGGCTCCGGGAAGCTCCAGGCGAGCCTGATCGTGAACAAGGTGATCCAGCGCCTCAAGACCGCCGAGGTGGTCGAGGAGGAAGCGGTCACGCTGAAGCCGCCGAAGGCGAAGGACACGGCGGCCAGCCAGACGTACGGGATCAACGTCTCCGGCGTCGAGGACGTGCTCGTGCGGCTGGCGAAGTGCTGCACGCCGGTCCCGGGCGACCCGATCGTCGGCTACATCTCGCTCGGCAAGGGGATCACGATCCACCGCGAGGACTGCCCGAACGTGCGGGCGCTGCGGCGGAACGCCGAGCGCTTCACCCCGGTTGAGTGGGAGGGCGGCGCCTCCCAGAGCTTCCGGGTGCAGATCGCCGTCGACGCCTGGGACCGCTCACGCCTGCTCGAGGACGTCGCCCGCACCTTCTCGGAGCACGGCGCGAACATCGTCGCCTACGGCGGCGCCACGCAGGACCAGCTGGCGAAGAACTGGTACACGGCCGAGATCGGCGACGTCGGCTCGCTGCGGACGCTCCTGACCGCCCTCCGCAACATCGAGGGCGTCTTCGACGCCTACCGCGTCACGCCGAACTGAGAAACGGAGTCAGGACCACGACGTATCCCTTGTTCGGGGGATACCGGCGGTGCGACCCCTGACCTAGAAGAGAGAGGGGAGGGTTCCGGCAGGTTGACAAGGCCGGCGGCGCTCATTCGCAGTCGGGGCGGATGAGCGCCCGGCCTGTCCGCCTGCCGATCGGCCTACTCCTCGAGATCGTCTCCCTCGAACGCCCGGATCCGCTCGCGCCACCAGTCCGGTACGCGCGAAGGCTTGCGGCCCGCGAGGTCGATCAGCACGGCCGTCTGGCTCGCGGTCACGGCCAGGGTCTCTCCGCCGAGGTACGCGGCGAACTCGTATCTGACGCTCGACGTGCCGATCCGGCTGATGCGGACGTCGACCTCGATCCGATCGTCGAAGCGGGCCGGCTCGTGGTACTCGACCTGCATCGCCCGCATGACGAACTCGCGCTCACGCGGACCGGAGAGGAGCATGTCGAGGCTGCGGTGGTACTCGACCCGGGCGAGGTCGAAGTAGGGCATGTAGCGGCCGTAGTAGACGACGCCCTGCGCGTCCGTGTCCGAGAAGCCGACGCGGGTGGAGGCAGTGAACTTGTACGGCGGTCTAGGCACGGATCGCGGCCAGCACCTCGTCGCGCTTCTGCTCCATCAGCGCCTCCGACCGCGCCTCCAGGTTCAGCCGGAGCAGGGGCTCCGTGTTCGAGGGGCGCACGTTGAAGTGCCAGTCGTCGGCGTCGACCGAGAGGCCGTCGAGGTGCGAGACGCGGCCCTCCGGCTCGAACCGCTCCTCGAGCTCGCGCAGCTTCGCCGGCACGTCGGCGACCGGCGTGTTCAGCTCGCCCGTGATGAAGTAACGCTCGCGGAACGGGCGCAGGAGCTCCGACAGCTTCGCCCCACCTGTCGAGATCCGCTCGAGCATCAGCAGGAAGGGGACGACGCCCGTGTCGGCCCGCGAGAAGTCGCGGAAGTAGTAGTGGCCGGAGACCTCGCCCGCGAACGCGGCGTCGACCTCTCGCATCCGCTCCTTGATGAACGCGTGACCGACCCGGTTGACGAGCGCGACCCCGCCCGCGCGCTCGATCTCCTCCGGCACCGCCCAGCTGGCCCGGACGTCGTAGATCACCGTCGCGCCCGGCTCCTGCTCGAGCACGGCCCGGGCGAACAGCGCCGTCGCGAAGTCGCCGGGGACGAACTCGCCGGTGTCGTCGACGAAGAAGCAGCGGTCGGCGTCGCCGTCGAAGGCGACTCCGAGATCGGCGCCCTCCTCGAGCGTCTTCCGGACGATGAACTCCCGGTTCTCGGGCAGCAGCGGGTTCGGCTCGTGGTTCGGGAAGCTCCCGTCCGGCTCGAAGTAGCAGCGCACCGCCTCGATCGGCAGGCGCTCGAGCACCGGCGGCAGCATCGTCCCGGCCATGCCGTTCGCCGCGTCGATCACGACCTTCAGCGGTCTGATCGCGGCCATGTCCACGAAGGACAGCACGCGGTCGACGTATGCAGGCCAGATGTCGTGCAGGGAGACATGTCCCAGGGACAGTCCCTCGAGGGACTGTCCCTCGATGGCTCGCGCAGCGACGTCCAGAAGGCCCGAGTCGCCACCGACCGGCAGCGCGCCCGCGCGGACGACCTTCATCCCCGTGTAGTCCTTCGGGTTGTGCGAGGCGGTCACCATCACGCCCCCGTCGAGCCCGAGCTCGCCGACCGCGAAATAGACCATCTCGGTGCCGACGAGGCCGATGTCGAGCACCTCCGCGCCGGCGGCGGCCGCGCCCTCGATCAGGGCGGCGGCCATCGTCGGAGACGACAGGCGCATGTCGCGGCCGACGGCGATCCGCCCGGGAGAGAACTGCTCGACGTATGCGCGGCCGATCGCGCGGGCGCCGGCCTCGTCGATCTGCGCGGGATAGATCCCCCGCACGTCGTATGCCTTGAAGACCTTCGGGTCGAGCACCGGTCGGGATGCTACCCGGGGCCTTGTTCGTTTCTACACTTCGGGTATGGAGCGAAAGCTCGCAACCGTGCTGTTCGTGGACCTGGTCGGGTCGACCGAGCTGGTCGCCGCGGCCGACCCCGAGGTCGTCCGCCGCCGCGTGACGCGGTTCTTCGACGACGTCACGCACTGCGTCACCACCCACGGGGGAATCGTGGAGAAGTTCGCCGGCGACGCCGTGCTCGCCGCGTTCGGAGTCGCCCAGGCCCACGAGGACGACGCCGAGCGCGCGATTCGCGCCGGCCTCGGCATTCTGGAGGCGGTCGGCGGCCTGGACCTGCAGGCGCGGATCGGGATCGAGTCCGGAGAGGTCGTGGTCGACACGACCGAGTCGACGTTCGCGACCGGGGAGGCGGTCAACCTCGCGGCGCGGCTGCAACAGGCAGCCGGCGCCGGAGAGATCCTGATCGGCCCCTCGGCGCGGGGCCTGGCCTCCGGCCCGATCGAGACCGAGCACGCGGGGACGATCGAGGTCCGGGGGCGCGTGGAGCCGATCGAGGCGTGGCGGGTGGTCTGCGCCTCCGACCGCGCCGAGGCGCCGCGGCTGGTCACGGTCGCTCCGCTGATCGGCCGCGTCGAGGAGCTCGAGCTACTCGTGAACACGTTCGAGCGCGCCGTGCGTGACCGCCGTGCGCACCTGGTGACGATCTACGGCGAGCCCGGGGTCGGCAAGAGCCGCCTGACCCGCGAGTTCGGCGGATCGCTCGAGGGCGCGACCGTGCTCGGCGGGCGCTGCCTGCCGTACGGCGAGGGGATCACCTACTGGCCGCTCGCCGAGATGGTCAAGTCCGCGGCGGGGATCTCCGACGACGACCCGGTCAAGGAGGCGATGGAGAAGCTGCGCAAGTCGTGCGAGGACGAGGCGGTCGCCGACCTGCTCGGGCTCGCCGCCGGCGTGCTGGAGGCGGTCGAGAGCATGCGGAGCGGCCAGGAGATCGCCTGGGCGGCGCGGGAGTGGGCCGACCAGCTGGCCGACGTCCAGCCGCTCGTGCTGGTGTTCGAGGACATCCACTGGGCCGAAGAGCCGCTCTTCGAGCTGATCGAGCACCTCGCCACCTGGGTGCGCGAGGCGCCGCTCCTGCTCGTCTGCCTCGCCCGTCCCGAGCTGCTCGACGTGCGGCCCTCGTGGGGAGGCGGCCGGATGCGGGCGGCCGCGATCGAGCTGGAGCCGCTCCGGGAGGCCGAGGCAGAGGAGCTGATCGACCTGCTCTCGGCCGACACCAGGCTGACGCCCGAGGCAAGGCGGGAGCTTCGCGAGAAGACGGAAGGCAACCCGCTGTTCGTCGAGGAGACCATGCGGATGCTGGCCGAGCGCGGCGACGGCTACCTGGCCTCGCGGATTCCCGACACGCTCCAGGCGCTGATCGCCGCGCGCATCGACCAGCTGCCCTCGGCCGAGAAGGCGCTGCTCCACCGCGCCGCAGTCATCGGCCGCATCTTCTGGCACGGTGCGATCGCCTACGTCGCGCCCGACCTCGAGGTCGACCGGCTGCTCGACGACCTGCTCCTGCGCGACTTCGTCCTGGCCGAGCCGCGCTCGACGATCATCGGCGAGAAGGCCTTCCGCTTCAAGCACATGCTCATCCGCGAGGTCGCGTACTCGGGCCTGACCAAGGCGGAGCGGGCGGACCTGCATCGTCGCTTCGCCGAGTGGCTGCGCGAGCGGGCCGGTGACGAGCTGCTCGAGATCCGCGCGTACCACCTCGACCACGCGACGCAGCTACTCGCCGAGCTCGACGGGGCGGCTCCCACAGAGCTCGCCCACGAGGCGGCGGCTGCGCTCGAGGAAGCCGGCAGGCGCGCCCTCGCCCGCGAGGCCAACCGCTCGGGCCGGAAGCTGCTCCTCCGCTCGGTCGAGCTCGAGCCGACGCTCGAGCGCCGCTACCAGGCCGCCCGCGCCGCCTGGCGGCTCAGCGACCTCCCCGCCGTCTCCGTCGAGATGCGGCGCGTGCTCGACGAGGCGCGCTCGGCCGGCGACAGCGTGATCGAGGGCAGGGCGTTGACCGCGCTCTCCGAGGTCGCGCTGCTCCGTGAGGCCGACCTGCCGAAGGCGACCGAGCTGATCGACGCCGCGCTCGAGGCGCTGCCGGCCGAGGGGCGCTTCACGGCGCTCGGCGTGCGGGCGCGCATCGCGTGGTGGGTCGGCGACTTCGCCACCCAGGTGCGCGTCGCCGACGAGGCGCTCGAGATCGCCCACCGGCTCGAGCGCAAGGATCTCGAGGCCCACGCGCTGAACGACCTTGCCCAGGCCTACCGCCATCAGGGACGTCTCGACGAAGCCGAGGAGCTGCTCACCCGCGGCCTCGACCTCGCGGGCGAGAGCGGCAGCATCGTCGCCCGGGCCCAGGCACTTCATTCGCTCGGTCTCGTCAAGCTCGACCGCGGCGAGTCGGTGGACGGCGAGCGCCTGCTCGAGGAGGCGAGCGCGCTCTTCGCCGAGGTCGGCAGCCACTGGATGCTCGGGCGCACCCTGAACGAGCTGGCCCGTGCGGCCGAGCAGCAGGAGGACTACGCGAAGGCCGAGCGGCTGCTGCGCGAGGCGATCCGCCTGCTGAAGCCGCTCGAGGACCGCGGGGCGCTCTGCGAGAGCCAGCGCCAGCTGGCGGAGGTGCTGATCGAGCGGAACCACCTCGACGAGGCCGAGCGGGTCGCGCTGGAGGCGATCGAGACGGTCGGCGAGCACGACCTCAGCTCGCGGGCGACGACGACGATGACGCTCGGGCTCGTCCGGGCCGCGCAGGGCCACGACGCCGATGCCGAGGCGCTCCTCCGGGAGGCGCTGGCGATGGTCGAGGACACCGGCTTCTGCGGCATCGAGACCTGGGTGATGTCGCGGCTCGAGCAGTTCCTGCGGGAGCGCGACCGCGAGGAGGACGCCGCCGCCTACCGGGCGCGCCTGGCCGAGCTCTCGCCGGCCACCGCAGTCTCGGCCGCGTTTGCCTCCAGGATCGAACGAATGGCCTGAACAGCACGGGCGAACCCCTGGTTCCCCGTGGGCTCCCTCCTCGCGAGCGGTCGCGGCGTCCTCGCGCGAGGGGAGCCGGCCGAGCGACGCATGCTGCTGCTGTTGCCTCTCGGTTGGGTGCCTCCCGCCGGGCAGAGCCCGGCTCCGGCGGCGATTTGTCCCAATCTGCCGACGGGCCCGTCTGCTGCGACCGGATACGCTGAGTCTGTGAGGGTCTCGGCAGATGGGTGAAGACAGAGAGCGTTCGCTTCGAGTACTTCCCCTCGCCTGTCGCAGGCGGTGCGCTGCACATCACCGGCTTCGCGGACGGCCCCCTGCGACTCGTCGACGACCGTGGCGTCTCGCTCGCCTTCGACGTGACGACGAACGGTTTCGAAGCGACGAAACGTAAGCTCCAGGGTGCAGGTCGATGTGAGCGGGCGTCGGAGCTGCCCGCTACGTCCGCGCGGGCTCGAGCAGAAGGGCCCGGATCGTCTGGCTGCTCGCCTCGTCCGGCGACTCGGAGATCACGGTCGCCGGGCGCCTGAACTTCCGGAGCGCGGCGGCGAGCGGCTCCGCCCGCAACGTGCCTTCGCCGTAGGGAAGGTGCTTCGTCTCGTTCCGGTTGGCGAACTGGATGTCGCTGAAGTGGATGTGGAACGGGGCGCCCTTCGCGAGGATCGAGTCCGCGATCTCCAGCACGCCGGCGAACGCGTCGACATCGGTGAACCCCCCGTCGGTGACCGCGTGCAGGTGCGCGAAGTCGAGCACCGGCCGCACCCAGTCGAGCCGGGCGGCGACCGCGAACACGTCCTCCGCCGTGCCCAGCTCGTTCACGCGGCCCATCACCTCGACGCCGAACGGGACTTCGCGACCCTTGCCCTCCAGCCGCTCGCGCAGCTCTCCGAGCTGCTCGATCACGGCTGCGAGCGCGTCCTCGCGCGTCCGGCCGAGCAGGAAGCCCGGGTGCAGCACCACCAGCTCCGCACCGGCCGCGACCGCGACGCCAGCGGAGTGGTCGAGCATGCCGATCGCCATGCGGTGTTTCTTGTCCCGTTCGACCTGGCCGAGGAAGCCGGCGAGCGGCGCGTGCACGGAGAGGACGACGTCGGCCTCGCGCGCCTGCTCGCCGAACCGCTCGGCCCAGGGGTAGTCCATCCAGAAGCCGCCCTCGAAGTCGATCTCGCAGGCGCGGTAGCCGCGCTCGAGCAGCAGAGCGACCGCCGCCTCAGGGCTCTCTCTGGAGGGAACCCGAGCCGGGCCGACGCGAACCGCACCCATCGCGGCGACGATAGCCGATGCCGTCCGGACCGCCCCGTATGGTGATTCCCATGCCACGCAGACCTTCACGTATCGACCTGCTCGAGCTCGACATCGACGTCCGTCTCGCCGATCTCTGGCGCGAGGCGAACGACATCTCCGAGTGGAACCTCGAAGTCGTCGGCGCCTTCATGAGGGCCGCGTACGGCAAGGGCTACTGCGACGCGCTCACCGAGGACGCACCCGGCCTGCTCTGCGTCGAGCACGGCTACCGCGTGCCCGAGCGGCGCTCGGGCAGTCCCGCGGCGGTCGAGCCCTAGCAGGGCAAGTCCCTCGACTCAGGGATCGATCCCGGCGCGCGTCTCGCGCATCATTGTCGGGATCGACCGAACGGAGGAATCGACGTGAACGTACGGGCTCGCCTGCACCTGCCGTCCCCTGCACTCGTGATCAGCGTGGTCGCGCTCTTCTTCGCCGTCGGCGGCTCGGCCTTCGCCGTCGGCCAGCGCATGGGCCTCTCCCAGCCGCGGTGCGCGAACGGCGCGGTCAAGGGCTTCGCCTACGTCACCGGCGATCCGGCTGTCGGCATCCAGAACATGGCCGAGGCCTACTCGGGCAACCCGAAGCTCTTCAGCGCCCGTTTCGACTGCGCGGGAGCCGCGGTCCTGGTCCGTCGCGTGGGGGACGCGTTCCAGATCAAGTTCAACGGGATCGTCGGCCACAGCGCGGTCGTCTCCGGCGTCGGGGCGAACCCGCAGACGATGACCGTCACGGCGCTGGCCGACGGCTCGTACCGGATCACCCCCGTGCACCCGCCGAGCGGCACCTTCGAGCTCGGCCCCGAGCACCAGTTCTCCGTCGTCGTGTTCTGACCGGTTCGCGCCGGGCAGTGCCCGGTAGAATCCGGCTCGTGGCTCGCAGACGCAGTCCCGCGCGTCTCGTGATCGCGCTGTCCGTCGCAGCCGTGCTCGCGGTCTTCCTGCTCTACTCCTCGATCGCCGGGGGCGGTACGCCCGCGTTACGGCCGAGCTCGCTGGCGGGTCACGACGGGAACGTGTCGCTGACGGGCCGCGTCCTGAAGCCGGTCTCGGGCGACGCCCACGGCGCAGGGCTCCGCTTCCGCCTCCGCGACGTCGACGGAACCGCGACGGTTCCGGTCGTCTACACGGGCTCCGTCCCCGACCTCTTCCGTCCGGGCCGCGACATCGTCGTGGACGGTCGCATGCAGAACGGCGTCTTCGTCGCCGCCCCGGGCACGATGGTGACGAAGTGCCCGTCGAAGTACACGCCGAAGAAGACTTGATCGCGGTGCGCGGTGCCCGAGCTCGGTAGGGCAGCGCTCGTCGTCTGCTTCGGGCTCGCCGTCTACGCGGTGCTCGCCGGGTTCTGGGGCGCGCACACGCGCCGGCGCCGGCTCTCGCGCTCCGCCCAGAACGCGCTCGTTGCCGCATTCGCGGCCGCCGCCGTCGCGACCGCGGTGCTGCTCGTCGCCCTCGTCTCCAGCGACTTCACCTTCACCTACGTCTCCGCGTTCACCAGCCGCGAGCTGCCGCTCACGTACAAGCTGACCGCCCTGTGGGGCGGACAGGAGGGGTCGCTCCTCCTCTGGCTGCTCGTCCTGACCGGCTACGGCGCCGCTGCCGTGCTCCTCGACCGGAAGGCGGGCCGCGAGCTCGTGGTCTGGGTCGTGCCGGTGCTCGGCGTGGTCGCCGCGTTCTTCTCGATGCTGGTCGTGTTCGTCGCCAGCCCGTTCGACACTCAGCTGGCTCCGGCCGACGGGCGCGGCCTCAACCCGAGCCTCCAGAGCCCGTACATGCAGGCGCACCCGCCGATGCTCTACCTCGGCTACGTCGGGCTGACGGTGCCGTTCGCCTTCGCCATGGGCGCGCTGCTGTCGGGACGCACGGACGAGCGCTGGATCGTCGCAACCCGGCGGTGGACGCTCGCCGCCTGGATGTTCCTGGGAGTCGGTCAGCTGCTCGGCGCCAAGTGGGCCTACGAGGAGGTCGGGTGGGGCGGCTACTACGCCTGGGACCCGGTCGAGAACGCCGCGCTGATGCCGTGGCTCGCGGCCACGGCCTTCCTGCACTCGGTGATGGTGCAGGAGAAGAAGGGGATGCTGAAGGTCTGGAACATGCTGCTGGTCATGCTCGCGTTCTCGCTCTCCCTGTTCGGCACGTTCCTGACGCGATCCGGCGTGCTCAACTCGATCCACTCCTTCACGGAGAGCTCGATCGGGCCCTGGTTCCTCGGGTTCATCTGCTTCGTGGTCGCCTCCTCGCTGGCGCTCCTCTTCTTCCGGCTGCCCCTCCTGCGGGCGAAGACGAAGCTCGAGTCGCTCGTCTCGCGCGAGGCGACCTTCCTCTACAACAACCTGCTGCTGGTCGCCCTCTGCCTGACCATCCTCTGGGGGGTGACCTTCCCGATCCTCTCCGAGGCGGTCCGCGGCGAGGCGGTCACGGTCGGCAGGCCCTACTACAACTTCTTCTTCCGCAGCTTCGGCCTGCCGCTGCTGCTGCTGATGGGAATCGGGCCGCTGATCGCCTGGCGCCGGGCCTCGCTCTCCTCGCTGAAGCGCGTGTTCTTCTGGCCCACGGCGTTCGCGCTCGCGGTCGGCATCGCGCTGATCGCCCTCGGGGCCGGGTCCTCGCTGCCAGGGCTGGTCGCCTACACGTTCTCGGCGTTCGTGGCCGCGACGATCGTGCTCGAGTTCGCCCGGGGCACGGCGGCGCGGCGAACGCTCTCGGGCGAGCCGGTGCCGCGCGCCTTCGCGTCGCTGGTCGCACGCAACCGCCGGCGCTACGGCGGGTACGTCGTCCACGCGGCGATCGTCCTGCTCGCGATCGGGATCGCCGGCTCGAGCGCCTACGACACCTCGCGCAGCGCCCGGCTCGGCCCGGGACAGTCCCTGAAGCTGCGCGACTACACGCTCGTCTACCGCGGCACCACCAGCGCACGCACGTCGAACGCGATCGAGGAGCGGGCCACGATCGACGTCTACCGCGGCGGCGACCGGATCGCGGTCATGCACCCGGGCAAGAACGACTACCCGATCGAGCAGCAGGTCTCGAACGAGGTGGCGATCCGCTCCGACTGGTTGACCGGCGAAGACCTGTTCCTGATCACGGAGCAGGTGAACGGGAACGGGACGATCGACTTCAAGGCGATCGTCAACCCGCTCGTGAACATGATCTGGCTCGCCGGCCTCGTGTTCGTGCTCGGCTCGGTGATCACGCTCTGGCCGGACGCGCGCGAGGAGCGGCGGCTCGCCGTCCGCTACGGGCGGGTCGCTCCTGAACCGTCGGCCTGAGTGCTCGACGCCGCGCTCGTCATCGGCGCGCTGCTGGCCGTGGCAGCGGTCTGGTTCGTCGCCCGGCCGTTCCTCGGCCGCGGCGAAGAGGCCGGTCCGGCGGAGCCCACGCCGGAGCGGCTGGCGCTCGAGGAGGAGCGCGACCGCGCCCTGGCCGCGCTCAAGGAGCTCGAGTTCGACCACAGGACCGGGAAGATCTCGGACGAGGACTACCGCAGCATGGTCGGAGAGCTGCGCGGGGCGGCGGCGGACGCTTTGAAAGCGCTCGACCGGGGAACATCGCGGGCTGATGCCCGCGGCGACCGCTAGCTGCCCCAGCTGCAACGCCGAGCTTCCCCCGGCCGCGCGATTCTGCGCGAGCTGCGGGCGGCGAGTCGGCGGCGACGCGGCCGCGGTCTCGTGGACCGTGACCGACCGGCGGACGTTCGGCGTGCTGCCGGGACGCGCGTGGATGCGATCCGCGCGGGCGCGGATGCGGCGCGTCGGCGGGGTCGTGCGGGCGAGGCTCGTGCAGGCCGTGGAGATCCTCCGCGCCCGCGTCGAGGCGCAGCTCGACCGCTTCCGGCTCCGCCGGCGCGCGGCACAGCTGTCCCGCGATCGAGCGCAGGCCCTGCAGGACCTCGGCGCCGCCGTGCTGACGGAGGATCCCGAGGTGCTCGACCACGCGAAGGCGCGCGTCACCGAGGTGGACGGCCGCTTGACCGGTGTCGCAAACGACCTCGAGCGCGTCGACCGGACGCTCTCGGAGCGCATCGGCCGGGCACGCCGCGAGAGCGGGGTGACCGAGCCGGCGGAGCCCGTGCCCGAGCCCGCCCCGGTGCCGTCCGACCCGCCGGGGCCGGTGATCGTCCCCGAGCCCGAGCCGGTCCCGCACGAGCCGCCCGGGCCGGTGATCGTGCCCGAGCCGCAGCCGCCCGAGAACGCCCGGTCGCTGCTCTGAACGCCCTGCGGGCAGGGGCCTCCGCGCCGCCGCCGAACCACGATGAATGCGCCGTCTCGCGCTCGGCCTGGCACTGCTGCTCCTTGCCGCCACGCCTGCAGGCGCCGACATCGTCGACCGCAAGCAGTCGGTCGACGCGAGGATCGCAGCCCTCCAGGATCGCGTCGCCGCGGCCCAGGAGAAGGAAACGGCGCTCCAGGGCGAGATCGACGCCGTCTCGGGGCAGATCCGCGGCCTCGAGCAGCAGGTCGGGGACGTCTCCTCCCGGCTCGTCCCGCTGGAGCAGGAGCTCCGGCTCCGCGAGGTCAAGCTCGACCGCCTGAACGCGCTCTACGAGGTCCAGTCAGACCGGCTGTCGTTCCTGCGAGACGAGTACCGGATCGCGATCGTCCGGCTCAACCGCAGGCTCGTCACCGCCTACGAGTCGAATCCGCCCGACGAGCTCTCGGTGCTGCTCTCGTCGCGCAGCTTCTCGGCGTTCCTCGACGGGGTGGACTACATCAAGCTCGTCGCCCGGCGCGACCGGCAGATCGCCGACGAGGTGCGCTCGTCGCGAGACGAGGTTGCCGGCGCTCTCGCCCGGACGAAGGCGGCGCGCAACGACATGCTCCGCCAGGCGAAGATCGTCGCCGTTCGCGTCCGGCAGGCACGGGCGCTGCGGGAGCAGCTGCTGGCGAGCAGAGGCCTGCTGGTCGAGGCGCAGAGCCGCAAGAAGGCCGACCTCGCCTCGCTGAGCGCGCGCGAGCAGGCGGAGGCCGGCGAGATCGACTCGCTGCAGCAGGTGAGCGCGCAGCTCGCGGCGAAGATCCAGGCCGCCCAGTCGCACTCCTCCGTGCAGCACACCGGGTCGGGCGCCCTGGCCTGGCCCGTGAGCGCACCGATCACGAGCTCGTTCGGCTGGCGCTGGGGCCGGATGCACGAGGGGATCGACCTCGGGGCCGCTTACGGCACGCCGATCACGGCCGCGGCCGCCGGGACCGTGATCTACGCGGGGTGGCTCGGCGGGTACGGGAACCTGACGGTGATCGACCACGGCGGCGGGCTCGCAACCGCGTACGGCCACCAGTCAGGAATCGCCGTCTCGCTCGGCCAGCAGGTCGCCCAGGGCGAGGTGATCGGCTACGTCGGCTCGACCGGCCACTCGACCGGCCCGCACCTGCACTTCGAGGTCCGGGTGAACGGCCAGGCCGTTGATCCGCTGGGCTACTTGTAAGAGTTATTTTCGAACGACAGCCACGGATTTGTCTCTTTCCGTGACTGCATAGCAGGAGTCGAAGGTCGAAGTGCGGCAGCGTGACTATTTGGGCTGTTCGGCCAGAACCCTTAGACTCGAAAGACACCCCTGAGAGGAGCGAAGGACCCTGGGAAGGTTGGAGGCTCCGATGCCGGGCGCTGTCCTGGCGGAAGGAGATGCTCCTGCGATGTCGAGACCGAGGAAGTGCTGCGATGAGCTGCGAGAGCGCGCGGTGCGTTTCTATTTCGGGTCGAACCGTCCGATCGCGCACGTCGCCCAGGACCTGGGGATCCACAAGGAAGCGCTGCGGCAGTGGGTGCGCCGGGCCGAGGCCGACCGTGGCCTGCGGCGCGATCTGCTGAAGACGGACGAGCGCGAAGAGCTGAAGAAGCTTCGCAAGGAGAACGCGGAGCTGCGGCGCGCGAACGCGATCTTGAAGGACGCGTCCGTCTATTTCGCGCAGGAGCTCGACCCGACCCGGCGACGGTGACCCGCTATGTGGAGGAGCGGCGGGCCGCCTTCGGGGTCGAGCCGATCTGCAAGGCGTTGGGCGTGCCGGTGAGCACGCACTACGCGCGCAGATCCCGGAAGCCGTCTGCCCGCGAGCTCGCCGACCGGCAGCTGCTCGTCGAGATCGAGGCCGCCCGCTCGGGACGCCGGCCAGTGTACGGCGCCCGCACGACCTGGAAGGAGCTGCGCCGTCGCGACGTCGATGTCGGTCGTGATCAGGTCGCCAGGGTGATGCGCGGGCACGGACTCGTCGGGAAGCTGCGCGGCTCGAAGAGGCGGACGATCCCGGACGAGGCTGCCGGCGAGCGTGCCCGCGACCTGCTGCAGCGCGACTTCACGGCGATCGGGCCGAACGAGAAGTGGGTCGCCGACCTGACCTACATCCGCACCTGGAACGGCTTCTGCTACCTCGCCTTCATCCTCGACTGCTACAGCCGCCAGATCGTCGGTTGGCAGCTCGCGACGCATATGCGCGCCGAGCTCGTCCTCGACGCACTCGAGATGGCCAACGGCCTGCGCCGACCACAGGCGGGGCTGATTGCCCACTCGGATCGCGGCTCGCAATACACCAGCCTGACCTACACCGATCGCCTCGACGAGCTCGAGATCGCTCCGTCGGTCGGCTCCCGCGGCGATGCGTACGACAATGCGATGGCCGAAGCGTGGGTCGCGACCTTCAAGAACGAGCTCGTCGATGGGCGCCGCTTCCCCAGCTTCGAGCACGTCGAACACGAGGTCCTCGAATGGATCGGCTTCTACAACGAGGAAAGACTGCACCAAGCACTCGGTGACTTGCCGCCCGCCGAGTACGAGGAGTTGAATACCAAGAAAGGCAACACCTCAATGGTGGCCGCCACCTAACCGAGCCTCCAACGGACCCAGGGTGGATCACCGGGCCTGCCCCGGGCCAGACTGGCGTGCGAGAAAACAGGCCACACAACCCCTTCTGCCGCCCGACCCGTGCTTTCTAAGCCCAGCGCCGATGCAGTACCGCGCGGTCCCATTTCTCCCCCGACGCTGAGGCGGTGTCGGCGAGAATGGCGCGCGTGCCCGCGTACTCCCTGAACGAAGAGGCCGTGAAGTTTGCGATGAGCTTGATCGACGCGCGCCAGTATGTGCTTCGTTCGCGTTGGCAGGATGTTCAGCCCCGTGCACGGGAGCAGAACGCGTTCTTGAAGTCGCACGCCTGGAAGGAGTACGCCGGCTGGCATCTCGGCCTGACTGAAGGGGGGCGCCGAGGAGACACATGAAGGAGGTCCCAGGGACACTTGAGGTAATTCGGGTCGACGCACAGACGCTTCGGTTGGTTGGCGAGTTCGATCTGGCTGCGGTGGGCGTGTTTGAGGGTGCCGTCGAGCAGATGTCGGTTGACGGCGGCGGGTTGACGCTGGATCTCTCGGAGTTGTCGTTTCTGGACAGCTCGGGGATCAAGGCGATTGTGGCGTGCGCCAAGGCGCTCGACGGGCGTGGGGTCTTGGTCTTGGTCAATCCCTCGAAGTGGGTCGCGAGCGTGCTCGATATTGTCCATCTTGACCAGCATGCGGGGATCGAGATCAGGCGAGTGCCATGAGTAACGGGCAGGTCGTTTCGCTCGCGCAGCGGTTGAAGGCGCGGCGCGAGGAGTTGGGGCTGAGCCAGGCGCAGGCGGCGCGTGAGCTCGATGTCGCCCGGACGGCGTATCGTCTGTGGGAGCTGGAGGCGGCGAAGCCGCAGCCCGACCGCTGGCGTCTGATCTCTCGGTGGCTGGGCGTGTCGATCACGACGATGCTGCTCGCCGAGGAACTCGACGAGGAGCTGCCTGAGGGCGCAGATCTGGTCTCAGAGGCGTTCGAGCGGGTCGGACGCGAGTGGGACGATCCGACTGACCCCGCCGACTTCTTCCTGCGAGCTCACAACCTGATCCGGGAGGGCTCCGAGAAAGGTTTCCTATCGACCGAACATGCCCAAGAACTACTCTCGACCGTCAGTCGGATTGAGCAGGAACAAGGAGGGTCCGACTCTGTGGAGTGGGAACCGACGAAGCTGGCCAAAGAACTCAGAGCGAATGCGCAGGCGCCGAAGGCGGCGCGTGACGCCGTCGGTTTCGCCGGTAGTGACATAAGTGCAGATGCTGTTCAGTCGGCGCAACTCCTCGTCAGCGACCTCGTGACCAACATCGCACACGGGAACTCGGTCAACAACCGCACGATCGGCCTCCTGGTCGACATCGACCGCGCACGCCTCCGAGTCGAAGTGACTACCGCCGGAGAACCCCTCGCGTTGAGCGGACCACAGGATCCCGGCGAATACGGACCCACGCTCCTGGAGCGGCTGTCAAGCCGCTGGGAGACCACACGCGTCGCCGCCGGCACTCTCACCTGGTTCGAAATCGACCTGCCACAACCAGGCGCGAAACCCGAACGCCGCTAACCCTGCACCCGCTTAGTCCAGGCTCGGACGCACGTGCGCCAGGCGCGAAGACTCTTCTGTACACCTGAGCGACTAACGCGCAACGTCTGGTTCGTTCCTCGGACGCTGGGTAGGGCCACCAGACATCCAATCGAGAGGAGAAACCGGTGGCGACCATCGAGAAGTCCATCGAGGTAGACGTGCCCGTCAGCACCGTCTACAACCAGTGGACGCAGTTCGAGGAGTTCCCCGAGTTCATGGAAGGGGTGAAGTCAGTCCGTCAGATTGACGACACCCACCTCCAGTGGACAGCCGAGATTGGCGGCGAAGAGCACACCTGGCAAGCCGAGATCTCACAGCAAGAGCCCGACAGGTTGGTGTCTTGGCGATCTGTGGACGGCAAGTACAACTCGGGCAAGGTTACGTTCGAGCGAGTGGAACCGAGCAAGACACGGGTGAACGTCGAGATGACCTATGACGCTGAAGGAATGAAGGAAGCACTCGGAAGTGCTGTTGGTCTCGACTCCATGTGGGTCAGCAACGACCTTGACCGTTTCAAGGAGTTCATCGAGAAGCGGCAGTCCGAAACCGGTGGCTGGCGCGGGCAAGTTCAGCAGGGCACCGTCACAGAGCGCTAGACATCCGTCCGTGGCGGGGGCGGCACGGTCGGTCGGCCCCCGCCTGATCGGAGACGGCTCGTTAGATCCTGGAGGCGACCGCTTTCCTTCTGAGATACCAACGCGCAGCAGCACCCCAAACGAGTAACAGCAGCCGCCGACCAAGGGGCGTTCGAGCGAGCCGAAACATTCGGCGCAAGACCCAAACCATGAATGGAAATCGCATCAGTACCATCTCGCCTTCGCGAAGCCACCGGAGAAAACGAGCGAGAGGAGGATCGCGACGACGATCCCCGCGATGGCGAGGATGCCTCCGAGGCTCACTCCTGCGATGCGTGTGTCTGCCATGCCTGCCTTCCTGTGGTAGGTCGGCCTCCGATACCCCGGCACCCCGTTGCAGACACCCGACTTGGCGTGGTGAAGCCTTGCCCGTCGAGAACCTCGAGGGGCCGTCGTCACATTGCGTTGAGCCACTGCTTGGGGCTACGCGAGCAGTCCCTACCCACCGCCTGCTACGGCTCTCGCCGGGACGGCTCGGCCGGAGATGTGAGCTTTGTGCTACTCGGGGCGGACGGTGTAGCTTCGTCCGTCAAGTTCGACGCGAGCTGCATCCTTCCGTTCCTGGACGTGTCGCTGGATCGCATCGAGCACATCGAGCAATCGGCTGTCGTTCGCGCCGACATCGACCGAGACCGAGTAGCCCTCGCTCGCACTTCCGTCCAGAGCCGGGGTGAAGCGGCGTAACGCGTCGAAGAGACGCTGCGCCGAATCGAGACTCTTCGCCTTCACCGTGAATGACCGCATCGCCTCGCCTGTTCTAATCGACCGATGATCGGTCGGCAACCGATACCGACGCCTCACGCGTCAGGACTCTGTGATCTCCTCCGGCTCATCCTGGCTCAGCCCGGTCCCTGACTCCCAGTTTCCTTGCTCAGTGCCTTCCCGACGATCCTTGGCTCCGCGCTCGCTGCCTTGCTCCTCCTGGTCGCGCTCCTCGAATTGATCGGCGTGCTCGCTCACGGGCTCCTCCTTCGAAGTGAGGGTCGCTCGGGCGTCGTCGGTAACACGGGCTAGCCCTTCGTTCGCCGTGGGTCGTGTCCGTAGGTGCTCCGGTCACGCACGCGGCCGTCCCTGCCGTGGATCAGCAACTCCGACTTGTTCCTCCGCGCGATGTGTCGCGCGGCTCGTGCGGCCTCGGCCTGCGTGGTGTGGTTCGAGCGCGATCCGCCCGTGCCCTCGACCTCGACCCGCCAGCCCTTTTCAGCCGGCACGACGTGAACGTCACCTTGTTTCGGCATGTCTAGAAGGCCCCGATAAGTGCGAGAACGAGCGCAATGATCAGGAGCAGGAAGAGCCAGTTGTTGACTGCTGCGCCGCCGACGATGGCCAAGATGATCACCAGGACGATCAGAACCCACAACAACGCCACCGTCGTACCTCCTTGCCGTTTGCCTGCCGTGTGTCGCGTTCTGTTTCGCCGTGCGCTGTTTGCGAAACATGGACGGAACTCGACGAGACGGACGGAGGTACCTCGATGGCGACAGCAGGCGACAGAGGCGAGCAGCGCGCGGTAGGCATCGCGCCGGTACGGAGAGGACGCGCCTACTGGTTTCCTGAGCGCGGCTCCTACACCAGCGAGACGAAGCCCTTCTACCTGACCAGCGAGTTCCTGGTCTTCGGCCTGTACCTGATCGGATTGGGGATCGCGGCCTCTACGAGTCCGAGCATCGACGCCCGTCTCTTCTGGATCCTGGCCACCGTTGCCGTGGTCGGCTACATGCTCAGCCGTGGGATCGCAAAAGCTGCAACCCGCAGCCGCGCGCACGACCCGCGCGAGGACGTAGACCTCGGCCGCGATTGACCCGGAAGCACTGACTCAGCAGCACACTTCCGCGACACGCCGCCACAGCATCCCCTTCCGCTGATTGCACCGGTTGTTCCGCGGCCCCTTGCGAGAGCGACACTGACATCAGCTATGAGGCGTAGCCCGCTGGCATCAGGCTGGCATCGGCTAGGGCCGTCACTCGCTGCTTTCGTCTGTCATGGTAGGGGGCGCAGCTCGAAGGACCGAACCGGGTGGGTGCCACGGCATTCCGGCCGGAGATCGCCCCTCCAGACCAGTAGGCGCCGCCCCTCCATGGGCACCCACCCGCAACCGGAGGTCTTTCTCCCGAGCCAGCTGCGAAACGCTTCGTACCGCATGCTTACAAGCCCCGGCCTCGATGTTCCCTCAGGCGGAGGATCGCGCCGTTTCCCAACCGAGCGGCGCGGATAACCCCCGGCGAACGTGACACCTCGGCTAGGCTTGAACCACGCGTGCCATCAGGCTCTGATCACGGTTTCGTGTCCTTGTGCGACTGTAGCGGGCCAGTCTAGAGCTCTCTGAGAATGTGCAGGTCGGGCAGGTTGCGGTAGCGCTCCTCGATGTCGAAGCCGTAGCCGACGAAGAACTCGTCGGGCACGGTGAACCCGACGTACCGGACCGGTAGGTCCTCGACCAGGCGTCGGTACGGGCGGTCGAGGAGCGTCACGGCGACCAGCGACCGCGGCGACCGGAGCCTGAACTGCCGCACCAGGTAGTGCAGGGTCAGCCCCGTGTCGACGACGTCCTCGACGATGACGACGTCGCGCCCGTCGATCGGGGCATCGAGGTCCTTGAGGAAGCGGATCGCAGGCGTCCCGCCCGTCTCGTCGGACGTGTAGCCGGCGAGCTCGACGAAGTCGACGTGGTGCAGGATCGGGATCGCCCGGGTCAGGTCGGCGAGGAACACGAAGCTCGCCTTCAGCGACGCGACCAGGAGCGGCTCGCGACCGTCGTAGTCGGCGGCGATCTCGGCGCCCAGCTCGGCGACGCGGGTCGCGATCTCCTCGGCCGAGAGGTAGACCTCGCCGATGCGCTCGTCAGTGGAGATGTCCGGGCCGAAGCCCGAGCCGGAACGGAAATCCGTCAGCTGGCGAGCTTCAGACCGTATCGCTGTCCCAGGCGCTCGATGTCGCGCTTGTAGAAGAGCTTGATGTTGACGTCCGGGTAGCGCTCCTTGAGCTTGCGCAGCTTGCGGTTCTTCCGGGTGACGAGCGACTGCTTCATCACCGTGATCTCCAGGTAGAGATCCTGCTCGGGGAGGTAGAAGTCGGGCGCGAACGCCTCGAGCACGCGCCCGCTCTCGTCGGTTTCGAGCTCGAACGTCCGGGGCTCGTAGAGCCACGGGATCCGGTAGTAGTCGAGGATCTTCGCGCACTCCAGCTCGGCGTCGTTCTGGAAGAGCGGAGGCTCCTTCCCGCGATATGCCTGGAAAACAGGGGTCTCCCGCGCCACCGAGGTCAGGATAGCCAGCGGTCCGGACGCCGAGACAACCCCCTTACACTTCCCTCATGACTGCGGAGGGCAGGTTCACGATCGCCCACATCTCCGACCTGCACTGCGGCGAGCAGTACTTCGTGTCGAACCTGATGGAGCGTGCGATCTCGGAGATCAACGACCTCGCTCCCGATCTCGTCATCTGCTCCGGCGACCTGACCAGCTTCGGCTTCAAGCCCGAGTACGTGAAGGCGAAGGAGTATCTGTCGCGCCTGCAGGCACAGTCGCTCGTCGTCATCCCCGGGAACCACGACGCGCGGAACGTGGGCTACGTGCACTTCGAGGAGCTGTTCGGCGACCGCAACTCGGTGCTGCGGATCGGCAAGGTGACGATCGTCGCCGTCGACTCGACCGAGCCGGATCTCGACCACGGCCAGATCGGCCGCGGCCGGTACCCGTGGATCGAGGAGCAGTTCGACGACGGCTCCGACCTGCGGATCTTCGTCCTCCACCACCACCTGCTGCCCGTCCCCGGCACCGGCCGCGAGCGCAACGTCGTCTACGACGCCGGCGACGCGCTGGAGTGCCTCCAGCGGGCGCGTGTGCAGATGGTCCTCTCCGGGCACAAGCACGTTCCCTACGCATGGCGGCTGGAGAACATGTTCATCCTCAACGCCGGGACGGTCTCGTCGCTGCGCCTGCGCGGGAACACGCGCCCCTGTTACAACGTGATCGAGGTGGCGGGCGCGCACGTCTCGGTCTGGCGGCGCTACCCGTTCCACGGGGAGGAGCGGATCATCCAGTTCTCGACCGAGACGCTCGAGTTCGAGAAGTACACCGCCCGGATCGAAGGAGAGCTCTCGTCACGAAGCTGACGCGCGCAGTCGCGGTGATCGACGGCGAGCACTACGCGCCGGTCGTCCGCGACGCGCTGCGGGAGCTTCCGTACGCGTTCGTAGCCGCGGTCCTCGCCGGCGGCACCGAGAAGCTGAGGGGGCCCGCGAGCAGCGAGGACTACGGGCTGCCGCTCGCGGCCGGCCTGGAGGAGGCGATCGCCGAGCACCGGCCCGAGGTCGTGGTCGACCTCTCCGACGAGCCGGTGCTGGGGCCGCGAGAGCGGCTGGGCCTGGCGTCGAGGGCGCTCGCCGCCGGGATCCCGTACCTCGGCGCCGACTTCCGCTTCGATCCGCCCGCGTTCGAGCCGTTTCCACTGCCTGCGCTGTCCGTGATCGGAACCGGCAAGCGGGTGGGCAAGACGGCGGTGACGGGGCATCTCGCCCGGCTGCTCGCCCGCGACCGCGAGGTGGTCGTGGTCGCGATGGGGCGCGGCGGCCCGGCCGAGCCCGAGGTGGTCGCGGCGCCGCCCGCCCTCGACGAGCTGCTCGCGCGCTCGCGTGCCGGGCTGCACGCCGCCTCGGACCACCTCGAGACGGCGGTGCTCGCCGGCGTGCCGACCGTGGGGTGTCGCCGCTGCGGCGGCGGCCTGGCGGGAGCGACCTTCACCTCGACGGTGGTCGAGGGCGCCCGGCTCGCGGCCGAGCTCGGGCCGGACCTGGTCGTCTTCGACGGCAGCGGCGCTGCCGTTCCGCCGATCGCCGCCGCCGGCCGGATCCTGGTTGCGCACGACCTCGACGGCGGCCTGAACCCGTACCGCGCCCTGATCAGCGACCTCGTGCTGACCATGAGCGAGGACGTCGCCGCGTCCGCCGCCCTGCTCGGCCGCCGCGCGCTCCGCTTCGACCTGCGGCTTCGGCCGGAGGAGCCGCTGGACGGCCGCCGCGCCGCCGTGTTCACCGCCGGGCCTGCGCGGCTCGACCACCTCGACCGGGTGGTCTTCTCCTCCCGGAGCCTCGCCGACCGCCGGCTGCTCGCCCGTGACCTGGAGCGGGCGTCGGCGGCCGAGGTCTACGTCGTCGAGCTGAAGGCGGCCGCGATCGACGTCGTCGCCGAGCACGCCGCCGCGCGCGGGATCGACGTGGTCCTGGCCGCGAACGACGTCGTCGCACCGGGGCTGGACGAGGCGCTGCTCGAGCTCGCGGAGGTGGCATCGCCGGCCGAGGCGCGGGAGAATGTCCCGGGATGACCGAGCCGCGGCATACCGATCCGCTCCCGCTCGGCGGGACCGACGGGCTTCCGTACTCGAAGGGCCTGATGGCGCGGGCCCTGATGGCCGCCGGAGTCCCGGCCGTCCGGGCGTACGAGCTGGCCTTGCGCGTCGCCGTCGACCTGGTGGGGCGTCGAGAGGAGGCCGTCGACCTCGACCGGCTCGAGCAGCTCGCCGTGGAGGTCCTCGGCGAGAACGAGGGCGCGCAGGCGATTCGCCGGCTGCGGCGCTACGAGGCGCTGCGCGAGCTCGACCTGCCGATCATCGTGCTGATCGGAGGCGCGACCGGCACCGGCAAGTCGACGGTGGCGACCGAGGTCGCCTACCGGCTCGGGATCACCCGCGTGACGTCGACCGACTTCGTCCGCCAGACGATGCGCGCCTTCCTGAAGCGCGACTTCATGCCGTCGATCCACTACTCGAGCTTCGAGGTACCGCCGGAGGAGCACGGCCTCGGAGCCGTCGAGGGCTTCGTCGAGCAGACCAGGAACGTCCTGATCGGCGTCCGCGGGCTGATCGACCGCGCCCTCCACGAGGGCTGGTCGCTCGTCCTCGAAGGCGTCCACCTGGTGCCCGGCATGCTGCCGCCGGTCGAGGGGGCGCTGGTCGTCCACTGCGTGCTCGCGATCGACGACGCGGATCTGCATGCGTCGCACTTCTGGGTCCGCGACACGCGCTCGGAGGGGCTCCGGCCGGTCCAGAAGTACCTCGACGGGATCGGCGAGATCCGCAGGCTCCAGGACTTCATCCTCGAGCAGGCCGCCGTCTTCCGTGTGCCTGTCGTCGAGAACGGGAGCATGGAGCTCTCGATCGGCACCGTGATGGAGCTCGTGCTCACGGGCGCCGAGCGCCTCGCGAGGGTGTGATGGAGACCGAGCAGGAGGCGCCGGTCTCGGACCTGCACGAGGAGCGCACCGACCTCTGCCTCTGCGTCTCGTACCTCCGCGCCACGGAGCGGGCGGCGCTGGCCGGCGCGCGCTGGCTCGGCCGCGCCGACCAGGAGGGCGCCGAGGAGGCAGCAGTCTCGGGGATGCGCCGGACGCTCGAGGAGCTGCCGATGACGGGCAGGGTCCTCGTCGGTGTCGGCGAGAGCGGCGCGGTGCCGAGCATGCCCGAGACGCTCGGAGCGGGCGGCATCGACGTCGACCTCGCGCTCGACCCGCTGGAGGGCCGCGGCGTCGTCGCACGGGGCGGAAACGGCGCGATCTCGATGATCGTCGCCGCCGAGCCGGGCAAGCTCCGCCGCCTGCCGGACATGTACATGCGGACGATCGCGGCGGGTCCGCTGGCCCGCGGGCGGATCAGCCTGCTGGCCCCGGTCGGCGACAACGTCCGTGCGATCGCGGAGGCGTTCGGGCGCAACGTCGGGGACGTGACCACGATCGTGCTCGACCGTCCTCGCCACCACGACCTGATCGAGGAGATCCGGGCGGCCGGCGCCCGGATCAAGCTGATCCAGGACGGAACCGTGACTGCGGCGATCTCGGCCGCGATCCGCGGCACGAACGACCACCTCGCGATCGGGATCGGCGGCACCCGCCAGGCGGTGCTGACCGCGGGCGCCCTTCGCTGTCTCGGCGGCGAGGTGCAGGCCCAGCTGTGGCCGACCTCCAGGCGCGAGATCGAGGCCGCCCGCGAGCACGGCATCGACGACGTCGAGCAGGTCTTCACCACGGACGAGCTCGTCTCCGGCGAGGTGATCGTCGCGACCACGGGCGTCTCCAACGGCGACCTCCTCCGCGGGGTCCGCTTCCTCGCCGACAGCGCGCGCACGCACTCGCTCGTCATGTGCACCCGCTGCAACTGGGTGCGCTTCGTCGACGGAGTCCACTTCTTCGCGCGCGAACGGCGCGAGGAAGTGCGGCTCTTGGGTTACTAGGGTCTGACCCCGAAGGGGTCTGACCCTGCGGTTCGACGTGCCACGACCGCGCCAGAGCAGGGACAGGCTGAAGCCTGTCCCTATACTCGGAGGCATGCCCACCAAGGACGAGGTCGTCGAGGCGCTGCACGCGGTCGAGGATCCGGAGCTCGGGATGGACATCGTCGAGCTCGGGTTGCTGTACGACGTCGAGGTCGAGGGGCCGAAGGTGAAGGTGATCCACTCGCTGACGTCGATGGGCTGTCCTGCCGGGCCGATGATCCAGGAGGACATCCACAACGTCGCCTCCGCGGTGCCCGGGGTCGAGGACGTCGAGATCGAGCTCACGTGGGACCCACCCTGGACGCCGGACCGCATGTCCGACGACGCCAAGTTCATCCTAGGCTTCGGCTAATCGAGATCGGCCGATTTCAGGCTGCTGTCTTCCCTGACGCGGCAGGTGTAGCATTGCCGGACAGACGCTGGTCTCTGCCGCACGAGACGAAGGGGGAATATGCAGCGTCGTTGGCGTGACCTCGGCAGGTGGAAGATGCTGCCGGCGGTCTTCGCGGTGGCAGGGCTGGTGGCGCTTGCCTCGGCAGCCGGGTTCGCCAGGGCAGACCCATCGGCGAATGACGGCTACAAGGTGGCGATCTGTCATCAAGGCCAGACGATCGTCATCGCTCATGCAGCCGAGCCTGCGCACTTAGCGCACGGCGACACCGAAGGTCCCTGCTAGGAGCCGGCGCGCAGAGGTGACGGAGTGAACAGCTCTGTCACCTCTGACGCGGATGCTTCGGGTGCGGCGTCGGCCGTTGGGCTTCCGAGCGACCGGCAGATGGCGGTTGCAGGTGTGGTCGCGCTCGCTGTTGTCGTCCTCGCCTTGGCCGGCGGGGGAGTGACTTCAGGGTCGTGGCCGTGGCTGATCGTAGGTTTCACGCTGCTTGCAGCGTCTCTGTTCCTCATCGCTGCGGTGCGATCGAATCTGGGTGGTGCACCGCTCTTCTCCGGCGCGCTCCTGGGGCTCACGCTGTGGACGGGTGTATCGACCATCTGGTCGATCGATCCGCACGCGTCGCTGCGGGAGCTCGAGCGCGGCACGCTCTATCTAGCTGCGTTCGCCGTCGGGTTCGGGTTGCTTCGCGCAGGGAGTGAAGCGGCGATCGTCGGGGGCATCGCGGTCGGAGCCACAGCTGTGGCTGCGTACTCGCTCGCCGAGTTCGCCATACGCCGGGATGGAACGATCACCGACTCGGTGCCGGCCGCGCCGATCGGCTACGCGAACGCGCTCGCCATCGTGTGCTTGCTCGGCGCCATCTCATCCGTCTCGCTGGCGGCAAGCGCACGCTCGGCGCGCGGGAGGCTCTTGTGGTTGTCGCTCCTGGTGATTCTTTGCCCTACGATCATCCTGACAAAGAGCGTGGGTGCGGTAGTCGTTGCCGTTGCCGTCCTGGCTATCGCGGTGATTCTCTCGATCGGTCCCACTCTGGCCCGGCGAGTCCGGGCGCCCGTCCTCGTGGTCGGAGGCCTCGTCGCCTGCGCTCTGATCGCCGTTGGTGCATCCTTCGGCAGCTCGCATCTGACCCGGAACGACAGAGTCGCGTACTGGCGGGCTGCGGCGAAGGATCTTCGCTCCCATGTCCTGGCGGGATCGGGCGGTGGCACCTACGCGTCGTACTGGAGCCGCCATCCCGAGCGTGCGCAGCTGATCCCGCTGGAGGCCCACAGCTTGTACCTCGAGACGGGAGCGGAGCTCGGCGTCGTGGGACTTGCCGTCGTGCTCGCAACCACCGGGTTGCCGCTACTTACCGTCCTGCGTCGCGACTCGATCCACGTCCTGCGTCGCGACCCGATCAGGTTGGGCGCGACCTGCGCGTACATCGCGTTCGTGATTCACGCTGCGGTCGATTGGGACTGGGAGATTCCGGTGGTGTGTGTCACCGGCCTCTACCTCGCGGCCGTTCTCCTCGCAGGCGGCCGCGACGAGGACGCGCCGTCGGAAGGTACCCCTATCCGGGCGCGCTAGCCCGAGATGGCGAGCAGGATCTTGCCGAACTGCTCTCCCGCCTCGAGGCGCTCGTGCGCCGCTCGGGCCTCCGCCAGCGGGAAGATCTCGTCGATCACCGGCTTCGCGCCCGCGGCGACGAGGCCGTAGGCGCCCTCGAAGTCGGCTCGCGTGCCCATCGACGAGCCGAGCAGGTCGAGTTGCTTCCACCAGAGCCGATGGAGGGCCGCCGGCGGGTTCGGGCCCGAGGTCGCCCCGCAAACGACCACCCGGCCGCCCGGCCGAGCCGCGTCGAGGCTCCGCTTCCAGGTCGCCTCGCCGACCGTCTCGACGACCACGTCGGCTCCCGTGCCCGTCGCCTCCTTGACCGCCGCCACGACGTCGCCGTCGACGTGGTCGACGACTGCGTCTGCCCCCAGGTCGGCGGCCTTCGCGAGCGTCTCGTCGCTCCCGGAGGTGACGATCGTGCGGGCGCCGAGCGCCTGCGCGATCCGGAACGCCGCGGTCGCCACGCCGCCGCCGATTCCCCAGATCAGGACCCATTCCCCGGCCTGGAGCGCGGCGCGGGTCACGAGCATCCGGTAGGCGGTCTCGTACACGAGCGGAAAGGCGGCGCCCTCCTCGAAGGAGACGCCGTCCCGCAGCGGCACCACGTTGGTCGCCGGGATCGCCGCGAGCTCCGCGTGGACGCCCTGCGTGTGCTCGCCGATCACGTGGATCGTTCCGTCGTGCTCGATGCCGGGGTTGATCACCACCGGCTGACCGGGCTCCAGCCCCGAGACGCCCTCGCCGAGCGCCTCGACCACGCCCGAGCCGTCGGCGCCGAGGACGCGCGGCTTCGGCACCGAGGGCAGGCCCTTGCGCGTCCAGACGTCGAGGTGGTTCAGCGACGCGAAGCGCATCCGGACGAGCACCTCGCCCGGGCCGGGGACCGGATCGGGGACGTCCTCGTAGCGCAGGACGTCGGGCCCGCCGTCCTCGTGGATGACGATCGCCTTCACCGAACGATCGTATATTCGGCACGTGTACCGGAAAGCGCTGGTCGCGGGAGCCTCGGTGCTCCTGGTCGCCGGTTGCGGCGGCAGCTCGCAGAGCCGTCGGGTCCCCCCGCCGACGAAGGCGAGCTTCGCCGCTGACGCGAACCGGGTCTGCGGGGACACCAGGACCCACCGCGGCAGGATCGCCGGGCTGCGCAAGCTGCGGCCGCCCGCCGACGAGCGCGACCTCTTCGCGCACTGGCTGAGCGCGGAGCGGCTGGCCGTCCACGCGAACGACGTGATCGCCGGCCGCAAGCAGGAAGAGGGCAAGGCAACGGATCCCGTCGTCCAGCTCGCGGTCGCCCAGGGGGAGATCGCCGGCTACGCCGGCCGCCTGGGCGCCGACGCGTGCCGCGGCGCTCCAGGCGTCAAAATGCCCTCGTGACGACGGTCGAGCTCGACCGACTCGCCGAGGAGCTGGGGATCGACGCGATCGGCTCGGCGGCTGCGGCCCCGTACACGGAGACCGAGGTCCGGATCCGCGAGCGCCGTGCCCGCGGCCTCTTCGCGGACATGCGCTTCACGATGTCGCAGCCGGAGGTCTCGTGCCATCCCGAGTCGCTTCTGCCGGGGGCCCGCTCGGTGGTCGCCGCGGCCCTCTGCTACTACGCGCCCGGCCCGGCGCCTGCCGCCGGCGAAGGCCGGCTGCCGCGGTATGCCTGGCAGGACGCCTACGCCGAGCTCCGCGAGAAGCTCGATGCGCTCGGCCGGCGGCTCGGCGGCTCCTACCGCGTGCTCGTCGATGCGAACCAGCACGTCGACCGGGAGGGGGCCGCCCGCGCAGGCGTCGGCTTCTACGGCAAGAACACGATGCTGATCACGCGGCGTCACGGCTCCTGGGTGGTGCTCGGCACGCTCGTCAGCGACGTCGCGATCGAGCCGAGCGCTCCACTCGAGCTCGACTGCGGCGAGTGCCGGCTCTGCATCGACGCGTGTCCGACGGGTGCCCTCGACGAGCCGGGCACGCTCGACGCCAACCGCTGCCTCTCGTACTGGACGCAGTCGCCGTCGTCGATCCCCGAGCCGTATCGCGGGCCGCTCGGCAGCATGGTCTACGGCTGCGACATCTGCCAGGACGTCTGTCCGTGGAACCGTGGAATCGAGAAGCGCCGCGGCGGCGAGAAGGCCCGCGGCGAGCCGACGGTCTCGCTCGCCGAGTGGCTGCGGGAGGACTCGACCACGCTCGCCGAGCGCTACGACCGCCTCTACGTGCCGCGCAACGACGGCCGCTACCTGCGCCGGAACGCGCTCGTCGCGCTGGGCAACGTCGGCAGCGGCGAGGATGCCGCGCTCGCCGAGCCCTACGCCGCCGGAGACGACGAGCTGCTCGGCGAGCACGCCCGGTGGGCCCTGAGGCGAATCGCCCAGCGCGAGCGGCGAGCATGAACGGCGACCGGCGGGCGCACGCCGAACGGTGGCTCGCCTGGGTCCGGCTCCTGGCCGTCCCCTTCGTCGTGTTCCAGGCCCTCGTGGCCGGCCCGTACACGACGGGCGAGGGGGTGTGGCTCTGGGCCGCGACGGTGGTGTTCGCAGTCGGAGCCGTCGTCATCCTCGTCCTCGCCCACCGGGCACTCGACGAGCGGTCGCTCCGGCGCCTCGGCCTCGCCGCCCTGCTCTTCGACTTCGTCGTCATCTCGGCCTTCATCCTCGCCCTCCACTACCAGCCGACCACTCCGATCCGGCAGGTGATGATCCTCGTGCTGGTCGAGGCCGCCTTCCGCTACGGAATCCCCGGCGGCCTGCTGCTGGCGGCGGCGAGCGTCCCGGTGCTGCTCGGGTTCGAGTGGCTGCGCGACCGCCACTTCCACGAGGGGGTCCGCTGGGAGAACGTCGCGGTCCAGGTCTGCATCGAGGTGATGATCGCCCTGGTCGTCGGCTGGCTGGTGCAGCGCCTCAGGGCCGAGGCGACCGTCGCCAACGACCGCGTGAAGGAGGCCGAGGGGCTCCGCGACGAGCTGGACCGGCGCACCCACGTGCTCGACGCGGCGAACCGGTGCGCACGGGCGCTGGGTTCCTCGCTGGAGCTCGACGAGGCATTCGGCGCCTTCATCGGGGAGCTCAGCAGCCTCGTTCCGTTCGACCGGACGGCGATCATGCTGCTCGAGGAGGGCCACGTCCGGGTGATGGCGACCGCCGGCCTCAGGCACGACGAGGTGCTCCGGCCGGGCGAGTCGCTCCCGGCGGGCGCCCTGGTCGAGCACGTGCTTCGAACGGGCGAGACCGTGTACCGGCGCGACATGAGGGACCAGCTCTACCCCGAGGAGGCGACGCTGACCGCGATCGGCCTGCGCTCCCGGGTCGCGGCCCCGCTGCTGCTCGGCACCACGCCGATCGGGATGCTGTCCATCCTGCGTCGCCGGCGCGACGCGTTCGACGAGGACGACGTGGAGCTGGCAGCGCTGCTCGGCCGCCTGCTGGCGAGCGGCGTCCAGAACATCCGCGCGTACGAGTCCGAGCGGGCGACCGTGGCCGAGCTGAGGCGGCTCTCGGCTCTGCGCGCCGACTTCGTCTCGCTCGTCTCGCACGAGCTACGCAGCCCGATGGCGGCCGTGATCGGAGCGGCGCGCACGCTGGAGGAACGCTGGCGCGAGCTCTCGGTCGAGCAGCGCTCCGCGTTCCTGGCGCTGATCGCGGACGAGACGAACCGCCTGGCGACGCTGATCGGCGACGTGCTGGACACGTCGAGGATCGAGGCGGGGACGTTCTCGTACCGGTTCGCCGAGGTCGACGTCGGCGAGCTCGTGCAGGCCACGGTGGCCGGGTTCTCGCTCCACCAGGACGACGTCACCGTGACCGCCCATGCCGGGGACCAGCTGCCGAGCGTCCGCGGCGACCGCGAGCGGCTGCGTCAGGTGCTGAGAAACCTGCTGGAGAACGCCGTCAAGTACTCGCCGGCCGGCGAGGCGGTGGACGTCCGAACCTGGGCGGCGAACGGCCGCGTCCTCGTCGCAGTCGAGGACTCCGGCCCGGGCATCCCCGTCGAGCAGCACGGGCTGATCTTCGAACGGTTCGGACGCGCCAACGTCGGGCTGGGCAAGCCGGGCACCGGGCTCGGCCTGTTCATCGCGCGCTCGATCGCCGAGGCGCACGGGGGCACGCTGTCCGTCGCCTCGGCACCCGGCGAGGGCGCGACCTTCACGCTCGAGCTCCCGGTCGGCGGGCCCTAGCCGAGAGGGCTAGGCCGGGGCGCGGGCGCGCAGGCGGGTGACGCCGAGCTCGCGGCCGAGCGCCTGCGCGCGCTTGGCGATCCGGCGGCGCAGCTCCGGCGGCTCCAGCAGCTCGGCCTCGCCGCGGTAGCGGAGGATCTCGCCCACGAGCCACTCGGCGCTGCCGATCTTCTGCTCGTTGATCGCCGAGCCGTCGGCCAGCGGCCTCGCGCCCCGCTCGACCTCCCAGCGCGCGACGGCGGGCGAGTAGAGGACGCGCGCGACGAGTGCACCCTCGAGCACGTCAGGCTCGAAGCCCTCGCGGGCCTCGAACTCCTCTTCGCGGAGCGTGGCGCTGCGCATGCGGTCGAGCCTGAAGCTCCGCTCGTCGTCACGGGTGCGGTCCCACGTGTGCACGTACCAGTGGGGGAGCCGTCGCTCGATCGTGTACGGCTCGACGACGTGCGTCGTCGGCGTCCCCTCTTCTTCCTTCAGGTACTCCAGCTCGACGAGGCGGCGGCCGCGAATCGCGTCGGTCAGGACGGCGACGAGGCCCTCGGCCGCCTTGTCCGAGCTCGGCTCCGGCGTCTGCGAGAGCTCGAACACCCCGAACGTCTCCTCGAGCTTCTTCCGGACCCGGTCGAGCGGCCGGTGGGCCTCGGCGGCGACCAGCGGGCCGACGAACTCGAGCGCCAGCCGGATCGCCCGCGCCTCGAGGGGCGTCAGCCGCGGGGCGGAACGGAAGGTGTCCCCCCAGAGCTCCTTGTCGATGTGCACCTCGTCGCCGTGCAGCTCCGCGTAGACGGCGTAGCACCCTCCGCCGAAGTTGACGAGGTTCAGCAGCGAGAGGTGCTCCTCGAGCTCCTCGGCCGGGATCTGGAAGCGCTCGACGATCTCGGCGGCGGGCACGACCGCGTCCTTCTCCTCCCCGCAGGCGGCCAGAAGGTAGGCGAGCAGCGCCTGGAGCAGGCCGAACCGCTCGGGTGTGACGGGCCCCGAGGTCCGTTCGACGGCGTCCTCGTCATGGCGGGCCGTCACCTCCTTGGCCGGCTTCGAGGGCGCGCCCTGATGCCGCGTCCGCACGCGGCGCAGGCTCTCCGCCACCTCTCGGCGCAGGTCGTCCGGCTCGCGCGGAACGGCGCGCCCGTCCTGTCGGAGCACCCAGGAGGCGATCATCGGCAGGCTCGAGTACTCCGTGACGAAGACGCCGTCCTCGATCCTTCCGCTCGGCCCGAACGCGCGCTCGACCCACCAGGCGGTCTCCGGCCGCACCTCGATCCGGGCTTCGCCGGCCGGCTCGCCGAACTGCCACGACGCTCGCCCGCGGTAGGCGTCGATGTCGAAGTCGGCGGGGAGCCTGAAGTCGCGCTCGCGGCGGGTGGCGAACCGGATGTCGCCGCGGATGCGCGAGACGCGGAACGTGCGGATCGCCTCCCGATCGTGGTCGGAGCCGATCACGTACCAGACGCCGCGGTCGTGGAGGAGGCCGTAGGGGTTCAGCGTGCGCTCGGTCTCCTTCCCGCTCGTCATCGCCCGGTAGGCGAACTTCACCGTCCGCTGCTTCGAGATCGCCGTCTCGAGCTTCGCCAGGCGCCCCGGCATCTCGGCCGAGTAGTCCGGGTCGCGCATCTCGACGCGCACGGCGGTCGCCGACGGAGCCTCGTCGACGAGCGCGGGCCGTCCGAGCGCGAGATTCTGGAGCGCGAGCCGGAGCGGCTCCGCGTACGCGAACTTGCCCTCGAGGAGGTAGAAGCAGGTCTGGAGCGCGGCGAGCTCGTCGTCGGTCAGCTCGAGCTTCGGCAGGAAGTAGTTCTCCGACCGGAGGGTGTACAGCTCCTCGCCGGTGAACTCGTCGCGCTGCGACTGGAGCGGCACGCCCAGGTCGCGGAGCTCCGCCCGGTCCGAGTAGAAGCGGCGCGCGAACGCCTCGTCCGACATCTCCGAGTACCCCTCGACGTTGCCCTTCACGTCGCGAGCGGTCAGCGGCCGGCGCTCGGCCATCAGGAACGCGACCAGCGAAAGCTGACGGATCAGCTTGTCGGTGTCGTGACTCATGCGCTCGCCGAGCTTATCGCTCGCCGAGCGCTAGCTGTCGGCGACCTCCGAGCCGCCGACGGGAGCTACGCCGCTACCTTCGAGCGCTCGAGGTGCTGATGCGAGGGGCAGTAGTCCCGCTCGGGCAGCGGCGTGCGCTGGCAGGGCTTGCCCTTGCGGGTGGTCGCGCGGCAGCGCGCGACGCCGCCGTCGAACGCACCGGCCTCGATCTGGGTCTGCACGAACGCGACCGCCGCCCCGACGCCCTCCTGCACCGCCCAGGCGACCTGGGCCTGCTGCGTGATCGGGAAGTAGCGGCGGATGTCCTGGAAAAGCGTCTTGTCGGGATTCGCGAAGTAGTGCGGGTCGGTCGCGAGCCGTTCCATCGTCTCCTCGCACGCCTCCAGCACGGCGCGCCGGTACTCGAGCTGCTCGTCCGGGTCGGCGTAGGGGTCGATCAGGTCCTTGATCGTTCGGTAGATGGCTCGCGAGTACTGATACATGCAGTTACGAATCTGAGCGCTCAACTCGTCCATAGCCAGTATCCAGGTCTCCTGTTAAGTCGCAGAAAAGCTTTGTTACGCGCCCGTTAAGCGTCGCCAGGCCGGTCCACCCCGGCAGTCTACCCCTTTCCGCGCCCTGTTACAAAGTCGCGCGATCTGTTGCCACTACCGTCAACAGAACGTCAGCGCGCCACTTCGCGGGCGTAGGCGTTCGGGTACTTCGAGGTGGTCGAGCGGGCAGCCCGCTCCGCCTCTTCGAGCGAGCCGTAGACACCGGCGAACACGACGTAGTAGCCGGGGTGGAGGCTGCCGAACTTGGCAGAGTCGAGCACGCCCGCCCGGAGCCCGCGCGAGAGCGCCTCCTTCGCCTTCGCGGTCGCGTCGGCGAGGCCGCTGCCGCGGGCGGGAATCGACGCGATCACGACCGTGTAGCCGTCCCTGGCGGGCCAGGTCGCGAGCCCCGGATTCGGTCCGGGCGCCTGCTTCGGCGCAGGCCTGGGCGCCGCCGCCGCCGTCGTCGTCGGCTCGGGGGGTGCGGGAGGGGCCGGGGGAGCCGTCACGACCGGAGACGTGGCCACGATCGTCCCGGAGGCGCGGGGCGCCCCCGTGTCCCGGCCGGCGACGATCCCCGCGGTCGCCGAGCCGGCGGCGACGAGCAGGAGGAGCAGCGAGGCGAAGACCCAGTCTCCCGGGTAGCGGCCGAGGCGGCGCTGCCACGCGTACCCGAGGCTGCTCAGCCGCCGCTCGGGAACGATGCGGGCGCCGCAGTGGAGGCAGTAGTCCTGATCGGGCCCGACGGCCGTTCCGCAGGCTGGGCAGGTGTCAGGCGGAGCCATCGTCCGGGCCGTCGGCGGCGACGGGCAGCGGCTCGGAGCCGGGGCCGGGCGCCGGGTCCGGGACGGCGTCGGCCGCCGCACCGTCGGCCTCGGCGTCTTCCCCGGCCGCCACGGCGCCGCAGTTCGCGCAGAAGCGGGCGTCCGCGGGCAGCGGGTGCTCGCATTCCGGGCAGGCGACGACCGGCTGCGACCCGGCCGGGCGACCGCAGTTCGGGCAGAAGTGCGAGCCCCACGGCAACGGCGCGCCGCAGGCGCAGCGGCCGGCGGGGAGGCGGCGGCGCGAGGCGGCGAGCATCTGATCGAGCTCGTGCAGGCGGGCGTCGAGCCCGAGCAGCTCGTTGCAGCGCTCCGAGAGGAGGTCCTCGCGGAAGGTGTCGCGGCGGTACATCTCGAGCATCAGCCCGCCGAGGTCGCGGAGCTTCTCCTCGCGCAGCCGCTGGGCGAGGCGCCGCTCGCGGCGGATCACCCCGGGCGGCGGCAGCGCGCGCCGCTGCGTCGTCGACTTCGGTGCACGGCGGAAGCGGCGCAGGAAAGCCATCGCCACGACGAGTCTAGCTCCGGCTCCGAGCGGTCAGAGCTGGATGACCACGACCCGCTCCTCGGTCAACTCGCGCACGGCGTACGCCGGCCCCTCGCGCGTGTTGCCGGAGTCCTTCACCCCGCCGTAGGGCATCTGGTCGGCGCGGAAGGTCGGTGCTTCGTTGACGGTGACGCCGCCGAACTCCAGCCGCCGGGCCGCTTCGAGGGCGTTCTTCACGTTCGCGGTGAAGATCCCGGCCTGCAGCCCGTACCGCGTGCCGTTGGCGAGCTCGATCGCCTCGTCGAGCGAGTCGTAGGGCGCCACCGTGCAGACCGGGCCGAAGACCTCGTCGCAGGAGACCTTCGCGTCGGCGCTCGGCCGGGCGATCACCGTCGGCCTGATCAGGCCGTCGCCGGTCAGGTCGCCGCCGGTGAGGACCTCGCCCCCGGACTCGCCGATCCACCGGAGCACCCGTTCCCTGGCGTCGTCGTCGATCAGCGGGCCGATGTCGGTCTGCTCGTCGGCGGGATCGCCGACGACGAGCGCCTCGACCTTCGGGAGGAAGGCCGCCAGGAAGCGGTCGTACGCATCTTTCGCGACGTAGATCCGCTGCACCGAGATGCAGCTCTGGCCGGCGAACGAGAAGGCGTTTCCGGCGAGCCGGGCGGCGGCGTCCTCCAGGTCGGCGTCGGCCTCGACGAGCACGGGCGTGGCGTTGCCGAGCTCGAGCGCGACGTGCTTCTTCGCGGCGCGCTCCTTCAGCTTCCAGCCGACCTCGCCGCTGCCGGTGAAGGTGAGCGCGGCGACACGCTCGTCCCCGACGAGGACGTCGCCGATCTCGGCCGAGGAGCCGACGACGACGTTCAGCCAGCCCGGTGGCAGCCCGGCCTCCTCCTCGAGCTCAGCCAGCAGCAGGGCGGAGAGCGGAGTGGCCGTCGCCGGCTTCAGGACGACCGCGCAGCCGGCGGCGAGCGCCGGCGCGATCTTGTGGGCGACGAGGTTGAGCGGGAAGTTGAACGGGCTGATCGCGCCGACCACGCCGATCGGCACGCGCAGGGTGAAGGCGAGCTTCCCCTCGCCCGCCTGCGAGGCGTCCATCGGCACGACGTCGCCCGCGAGCGTACGGGCCTGTACCGCCGCCATCGTGTAGGTGGACATCGCCCGCGACGCCTCGACGCGCGCGGTCTTCAGGGGCTTGCCCGCCTCGGCGGAGATGGTCTGCGCCGCCTCCTCGTGCCGGCGTCCGAGAGCTCCGGCCACCTTGACGAGGATCTCCGCGCGCTTGTGTGCCGGGAGGGGATCGCGCATCGCCTCGGCGGCGGCCTCGATCGCGCGACCTGTCTCGTCGGCTCCGGCCTTCGCGACCCGGCCGACGACGTCGCCGGAGTACGGGGAGCGAACGTCGAACCAGTCGCCGGTCTCGACCCAGTCGCCGCCGACGAGGAGCCGCTTCTCGGTGGCCGTGGCCGCCATGCCGCTAAGTCTAGGCTTTGGCTCCATGGAGCCGGACATCCGCTACGCGCGGAACGGCGACGTCGCCATCGCCTACCAGGTCGTCGGCTCGGGAGAACGCGACCTCGTCTTCGTCCCCGGCTTCGTCTCGAACCTCGTCTATGCGTGGGACTCGCCGTACTGGCGCGAGTTCTACGAGCGGCTCGCGCGTTCCTTCCGCCTGATCCTCTTCGACAAACGTGGCACCGGCCTGTCCGATCGCGGCGGCCCGGGGTGGGCCGCGCTGGAGACGCGCATGGAGGACATGCGCGTCGTGCTCCAGGCCGTCGGCTCCGAGCGGGCGGTCCTCCTCGGCTCGCACGAGGGAGGCCAGATGGCCGCCCTGTACGCGGCGACGTACCCGGAGGCGACCGAAGCGCTCGTCCTCTTCCAGTGCATCAGCCGCGGAGAGGGCTCCGACAAGCCGTACTGGCAGGAGGCGAGGCGGACGCTGCGCAACTGGATGACGCAGGAGCTCGCCGACCAGTGGCTCTCGGAGGTCTGTCCGACGCTGCTCCGCAGCGAAGCCGACCGGGTCTGGTTCGCGAACTGGCTGCGTGTGGGCGCGAGCCCGGAGATCGGCTACGCGCTGAACATGACCTACGCAGACAGCGACGTCAGCGAGGTGCTCCCCACGATCCGGGTTCCGACGCTCGTCCTGGTCCGGGGCGGGCTCGCGAAGGAGCAGGGGGCAGCTTCGTCGGTCGAGTCGATCCCCAACGCGCGGCTCGTGGAAATCGCGGGCTCGGACTACTGGGGAATCTTCCTCTCGCCGGAGATCGTCGACGAGGTGGAGGCGTTCGTGGCCACGCTCGAAGCCGAGGTCGAGCCGGAGAGCGTGCTCGCGACGATCCTCTTCACAGACCTCGTCGGCTCGACGGCGAAGGCCGCCGAGCTCGGAGATCGGCGCTGGCGCGAGCTGCTCGGGGAGCATCACGCCCGCACGCGGCGCGAGCTGCTCCGCCACCGCGGCGTCGAGCTGGACACGGCCGGCGACGGGTTCTTCGCGCGTTTCGACGGTCCGGCGAGGGCGATCCGGTGCGCGTGCGCGATCCGCGACTCCGTCGCCGAGCTCGGGCTCGAGCTCCGTGCCGGGGTGCACACCGGCGAGTGCGAGGTGCTGGACGACAAGGTCACCGGGATCGCAGTGTCGATCGGCGCGCGTGTGGCCGCGGAGGCGGCCGCCGGCGAGGTGCTCGTCTCGCAGACCGTCAGGGACCTCGTGGCCGGCTCCGGCCTGTCGTTCGACGACCGCGGCCTCGCCGAGCTCAAGGGGGTGCCCGGCGACTGGCGCCTCTTCGCGGTTCGTTCGCTTGCCGGCGCGTCCTGAAGGCACGAGACTGCACCCGTGCGGCGCCTGGAGGACCTCCAGCCGATTCACCTGGCCGACGTCGAGGCGTTCGGCGACGTCCTCCCCGTGAACGCCTGGCTCGTCGACGGCAGCGTGCTGGTCGACACCGGCCTGATCGACACGACGCCGGAGCTCGAGACGGAATGGCCGATCACCCTGCATCCCTGGCCGGAGCTCGGCCCGATCGACGCGGTGATCAACACGCACCTCCACTTCGACCACTGCGGCGGCAACCGCCGCTTCGCGGGTGTGCCGACGTACGTCCAGCGCGCCGAGCTGGCCGCGGTCTCCGAGCCCGACTACCTCGTCGAGTGGGTTCGCTTCGACGGGGCGGACTATCGCGAGCTGGACGGCGACGCCGAGCTCTTCGACGGGATCTCCGTGCTCTCGAACCCCGGGCCACTCGCCGGGCCACCAATGCGTCGTCGTGGATACCTCCGAGGGCGTCGTTGTCCTCGGCGGCGACGTCACGTACTCGCCGGACGAGCTCGTCGCCGGCGGGCAGCCGAACGTCGACCGGATCCACTCGCTCCGGCCGAGGCGCGTGTTCCTCGCGCATGCGCGGGAGCACTGGGACCCCGACTGGTAGTCGCGGAACGGCGGCGGTTGTACGCTGTCGCCGATGAGCGACGCCCTGATCGTCGACGCCGTCCGCAGCCCGATCGGGAAGCGGAACGGCACGCTCGCCTCGGTCCGTGCGGACGAGCTGGCCGCGCAGGTGCTCGACGGCCTCGTCCACCGGCTCGACCTCGATCCGGGAGCGATCGAGGACGTCCAGATGGGCTGCGTCTCGCAGGTCGGGGAACAGGCGCTCAACGTCGGCCGGGTCGCCTCGCTGATCGCCGGCTGGCCCGAGACCGTCTGCGCGACGACCGTCGACCGGCAGTGCGGCTCGTCCATGCAGGCGGCGATGAACGCCGCCTCCGCGATCCAGGCCGGCCACCTCGACCTGGTCGTCGCCGCCGGGATCGAGAACATGTCGCGGGTGCCGATGGGCTCCAACCTGGGCGAGGCCGGCTGGTCGGGCTTCTCCGAGAAGCTGCTCGACCAGTGGCAGATCGTCCCGCAGGGGATCTCGGCCGAGGTGATCGCCGAGGAGTGGGGGCTCGGGCGCGAGGCACTCGACGAGTACTCGTTCGAGTCGCACAGGCGCGCGGTACGGGCGATCGACGAAGGCCGCTTCGAGAACGAGATCGTCCCGGTCGAGGTCTCGAACCCGCACGCAGGCGTCCTGTTCGCCGTGGACGAGACGCCCCGGCGAGACACGACGCTGGAGAAGATGGCGACCTTGCCGCCCGCGTTCAAGGAGGACGGGGTGGTGACGGCCGGGAACTCGAGCCAGATCGTCGACGGCGCGGCGGCGATGCTGGTGGCGAGCGACGAGCGCGCCTCCGAGCTGGGCCTGGAGCCGCGCGCGCGATTCGTCTCGTTCGGGATCGCCGGCGTCGACCCCTACCGGATGCTGCACGGCAATCCGGAGGCATGCGACCGGGCGCTCGTCAACGCCGGGCTCTCCTGGGACGACATGGCGGTGATCGAGGTGAACGAGGCCTTCGCGTCAGTCGTGCTCCAGTTCGTCCAGGACACCGGTCTCGGCGACCGGATGGAGGACGTCAACCCGAACGGCGGCGGGATCTCGCTCGGCCACCCGCTCGGCGCCACCGGCGCCAGGATCACCGCCACCCTGCTGAACGAGCTCGACCGCCGTGAGGCCAGGTACGGGATCGCGACGATGTGCATCGGCCAGGGCCAGGCGATCGCCGCCGTGATCGAGCGCCTGTCCTGACGCGCTGGCTGCTCGTTCGCGGCCGCGGGGAGCGGCCGCTCGACCGTCACGTCGACCCCGGAGCGATCGTCGCGCACTCGTCCTCGAGGCGGCCGTCGCTGCAGCGGGGCGAGCTCGCGATCCTCTACGCATCGGTCTGGCAGGCGATCTTCGGCGTGGCCGAGGTCGCCGGCGAGCCGGACTACGATCCGGCGAAGGTGCGCTGGTCCTGGCAATTCCCGATCCGCGCGCTGGTTGTCGTGGACGACCTGGAGCGGGCGCCGGCCGTCGAGGAGGCGGGGATCTTCCCGCAGAGCATCTGGCGCCACTCGTACATCCGGCTGAGCGGCGACCAGTTCGACGCCGCCCGCGCCCTGGTCGAGGCGGCCGGGAAGCGCTTGTAACACTGTGTTACTTGCTGCCGGACGGCCGTCGTGGCGCTCCGCTACGGCCTTGTAACACTGTGTTACTTGGCCTCGCGAGCGACGACGCCGGCAGGGGACGTCACGCCGGCGTCGTACCCTGGACGCATGATCAGTTGTGCCCTCTGCGGGCGCACGATGCTGCTCGGCGAGGCGTTCGAGCACTGGCGAGCCGACGGGGTGGGCAGCGAGCAGGTCGTCTGCCGGCTCTGCGAGGACGAGGCCGAGCGCCTCGGCTGGGTGCGGCTGGACCGGCCGCCCGAGCGGAGGACGACCCACGGCTCGACCTGGCACGCGCGCAAGGTCGCCTGACGCTAGGTCTCCTCGCGGACGCGCATCGGCACTCCGAGCCTCGGGGCGACGAACGGCATCGACGTCCCCTGGACGATCACCGAGAAGAGCACGATCACGAAGACGAGGCCGTAGATGCGCTCGGCGTCGGTGACGCCGGCGATCACCGCGAACGCGGCGAGCAGGATGGGCACGGCCCCCTTCAAGCCGCCCCAGGCGACGAAGAGACGTTCCCCGGCCCGCAGCCGAACCGGTAGGAGCAGGGGCCCGACGACGACAGGCCGAGCCACGAAGGCCAGCAGCGCCGCCAGCAGGATCCCGTCGAGCCAGACGAGCCGACCGTCGAGGCTGCCCAGCTCGACGGTGAGCCCGAGCCCGACGAAGACCACCACCTCGGCCACGCTGGCGAGCGACGTCTGGAACCGTTCGATCTGCACCCTGTGGGGCACGTCCGCGGCGCCGACGAACAGGCCCGCGACGAAGACCGCGAAGAAGCCCGAGCCGTGCGCGACCGCGGCGACGCCGTAGACCACGCCCGCGCCGGCCAGCGCCCACAGCGGATAGAGAGCCGCGCCCGGGAGGGAGATCCGGCGCATGACCCGGATGAGGACGACGGCGCCTGCGAGGCCGATCGCCAGCCCCACGGACATCTCGACCGCGAACTCCTCCACCACGGACCAGAACGTTCCGTGCTCGCTGGTGGCGAAGTCGAGCATGCCGATCATCAGGGCGATGCCGACCGGGTCGTTCGCCCCCGATTCCCCTTCCAGGATCGTGCCGCTGCGGCCGGCGATCTCCCGTTTGCCGAGCACCGAGAACATGACCGCCGGGTCGGTCGGCGCGACCGCGGCTCCCAGGATCCCCGCGGTCGTCCAGCCGAACCCGAACAGCGTGTGCGCGAAGACGGCCATCACCCCGGCGGTGGCGAAGGTGCCGAGGACGCCGAGCACGGCGATCGGCAGTGCCGCCTCGCGGAAGCGAGGCCAGCCGACCTGCATTCCTCCGTCGAAGAGGATGACCACCAGCGCCACCACGGCGATCCGCTCGACGTCGACGTTGGTCAGGCCCGACAGGCCCGGCCAGATGTCGGACGCGACCGCCGCCGCGACGAGAAAGAGCGCCGGCGCGGGAATCGGGAAGAGCTCGGTGACCTTGTGCCCGGCGAGCGCGAGGAGGAACGCCCCGGCCACGACCAGCACGACCAGGCCGAAGTCGGTCAGCTCGCTCACGGTGGATACTCTCGCAGCCGATGAACACGTACTCCCTGGTTGCCGACCTGCCGGTCACCGTCGACTCCTACGAGCTGGAAGCGCTCGACCAGCCGGTCTCCTCGCAGTTCGTCCGGCGGACGACCGTGATCCACCTCCGGGGAGCCGGGGAGGAAGGCCTGGGCGAGGACGTCGTCTACGACGCGGACGACCAGCTCCGCTTCCAGACGGCGGGCCGGACGCTGGACCTCGTTGGCGAGCACACGCTGGACTCCCTCTCGGCCCGCTTCGCCGATCTGCCCGACCTCCGCCGCTGGGGGTTCGAGAGCGCGGCGCTGGACCTCGCGCTGAGGCAAGCGGGGCGCACGCTCCACGGCGTGCTCGGGCGCGACCCGCGCCCGGTGACCTTCGTCGTCTCCACCTCGCTCCCGGACGGCAGCGCCGAGCGGCTGCGCGGCCTTCCGGGGCTGCGCTTCAAGCTCGATCCCGAGGCCAGCTGGGGCGACGACCTCGTGGCCGAGCTCGCCCGCCTGCAGGCAGTCGACGTGGTCGACTTCAAGGAGGCCTACGACTGGCGGGCGCACGAGCGGACGCCCCCCGCGAGCCTGTACCGGAGCATCGTCGACGCGCTCCCCGAGGCCGTGATCGAGGACCCAGACCTCGCCGACAACGAGAAGGCGGCGATCCTCGAGCCGCACCGCGACCGGATCGCCTGGGATGCCCCGATCCACTCGATCGCGGACGTCGAGGCGCTGCCCTTCCCGCCGAAGGTGCTGAACAGCAAGCCGTCGCGCTTCGGCTCGGTGCGCGGCGTCTTCGACTTCTACGATCTGTGCTCACAGCGCGGGATCCGCCTCTACGGCGGCGGCCAGTTCGAGCTTGGCCCGGGCCGCGGCCAGATCCAGTACCTGGCGTCGCTGTTCCATCCGGACGCACCCAACGACGTCGCGCCGGGCGGATACAACCGGGTACCGACGCCGCCGGGCCTGCCACGCAGCCCGCTGCCGGCGGCGCCCGCCCCGGCCGGCTTTCGCCGTTTGCAGGCGTAGCGCCGGCGGGAATACGCTTCCAGCTTCGGTGCCGAGGTACATCCACCCGCGCCTGGATCCCAACGAGCGGTTCCGGGAACGGCGGCGGCAGGCGCTGCGCAGGCGCCGCCGGCGCCGACTCGCCGCGGCGGCGGCGCTCCTCGCCGTCGGCGCCGGGATCGGGCTCGGCGCGACGCAGATCAGCGGCCGGCACGCGGCGGCGCCCCTGCCGTCACGGCCGCCGATCCTCGTCGACAAGCCGCTCGTCCCGCGTCCCTACCCGGGCGAGGTCCGCGGCGTCCACGTGACCGCGCCGCTCGCGGGCCTCCCGGGCAAGATCGAGGGCTACACCGCGCTGAAGGCATACGGGCTGAACACGATCGAGCTGGACGTCAAGGACGAGAACGGGCAGGTCGGCTTCGTCACGCCGGAGGTGCCCGAGCTGGCCCGCGAGATCGGTGCGGCACAGCCGTACTACAACGTCGAGTCCGTCGTCGCCGAGGTGCACGCCGCCGGCATGTACCTGATCGGGCGCGTGGTCGTCTTCGAGGATCCGAGGCTCTCGGCCGCCCGGCCCTGGCTCGCGCTGCGCCGGGCCGACGGCTCCCGCTGGCTCTCGAACGCCGGCCTGGGCTGGGTGAACGAGTACGACCGGCGGGTGTGGCGGTACGCGGTCGGGATCGGCATCGCGGCCGCGAAGGCCGGCTTCGACGAGATCCAGTTCGACTACGTCCGCTTTCCCAGCGACGGCGACGTGTCCCAGATCGTCTACCCGCACCGCCGGGCCGAGCGCAAGGGCGTGACGATCGAGCGATTCCTCCGGTACGCCGCGTCGCAGCTCCACCCGCTGGGCGTCCGCGTCTCCGCCGACCTCTTCGGGCTCGCCGCCACCCACGACCTCGGGATCGGCCAGGTGCCGAAGAAGATCGCCGGGTACCTCGACGCGATCTACCCGATGGTCTATCCGTCGCACTTCTCCTCGGGTGAGTACGGGATCGCCGACCCGGACGCGTATCCGGGGCGGACGGTCGCGAGGGCGCTGTTCGACTTCCGCCGGCAGGTGAAGGGCCGAGCCGCGCTGATCCCGTGGCTCCAGGACTTCTCGCTCGGCCACCGGTACGGGCTGATCGAGGTCACGGACCAGATCGCCGCCGCCCGCCGGCAGCACGCGCGTGGCTACATGCTCTGGAACCCCGAGGGCGTGTACACCCGCGACGCGCTCGCCGGGTAGTGCTCACGGCCGCGCCGCCGCCCGTGCCGCTCGCGCTCGTCGCTCCGGCCGAGCGCGAGGTGTCCTTCGGGCGGATCGCGGGCCGGGTGCCCCACGGCACGTGGGCGGTGGTCGTCCGGGTCGGGGCGAGGTCGCTGGCCGTCAGGCGCGTGAACGGCGGCAGCTTCGACTTCACGGTCCCGCTGCCACGGAAGGACGTGACCGTGCGGGTGTCGGCGTACTCGGCGGGCCACGCGACGGAACGGGCGGTGGTCCCGCACGTCTTCGGGCTGCCGCGGTCGGCGTCCCCGCGCGCCGTCCGCAGCTCGCAGGATCCCCGGCTGCTGCGCATGGTGCGCGCCTTCGCGCGCTCCTTCCCCGGAACGAGCGCGTTCTACGTCCAGGACCTGGTCGACGGTCGAGGCGCTGCCTGGAACGCGAAGGCACGGTTTCCGGCCGCCTCGACGCTGAAGGTGGCGATCGCGGTCGAGGCGCTGCGCGGGCACGCCGGGAAGCCGGCGCCGGGCTCGTACCTCGATTCGCTCCTCCGGCGGATGCTGGTCGAGTCGGACAACGACGCCGCGAACGAGACCGAGTCGACGTTCGGCGGCGGCGGCCGCGTGGACGAGCTGCTCCGCGGGGTCGGGATCGGCGACACCTGGATGGGCGGCGGCTACCTCCACGGCACGCCGGCGCTGCCGCCGATCCGGGTCCGCGTCGAGAGCCAGCCGTCCTTTCCCTGCTGCAAGTACACGAGCGCGTTC
This sequence comes from Gaiellaceae bacterium, assembly GCA_036555585.1. Lineage (GTDB taxonomy): Bacteria > Actinomycetota > Thermoleophilia > Gaiellales > Gaiellaceae > DATBLE01. The sequence continues at coordinate 13,926 of DATBLE010000056.1, read as the reverse complement.
GACCTGGCGCGGCTGTTCACCGACCTCCATCTCGCCGCCGACGGCCGTGGGCCGCTGATCGCGCGCTACGGGAGCTCGTTCACCGCCTCCGACGCCCGCTACCTCCTCTACCTGCTCGTCCACGTGCCCGACCGGGGGAAGCTCGGCCGCTACCTCGGCGGCGGGCCCGACACGCTGGTGCACAAGGCCGGCTGGATCTCGTACGCCCGCCACGACGCCGGGCTGGTCTACTGGCCCGGAGGCGTGTTCGTGGTCTCTGTGATGACGTACGGAAACGGCGTCGGGACGGCGTCGGACGTGCTCGCCGGGAGGGCCGCGAAGCTCGCCCTCGCGCGATTTCGTCGCTAGCCTGGGCGGCCGTGACGGCGCTCCTGGTCGGCCTGCTCCTGCTCGCGCCCGCGGCGCCGCCGAAGCCGGCGATCGTCGCGAAGCCGATCCCCTTCGGCGCGCAGCGCAGGGCCGAGACGGCCGCCTACGCACGCCGTCACTACGGCCTGGACACCTGGCGGCTCGTGTCCCCGCACGTGATCGTCGAGCACTACACCGCCTCGGAGAGCTTCTCGTCCGCCTATGCGACGTTCGCGTCCGACGCGCCGGACAGCGAGCTGCACGAGCTCCCGGGCACGTGCGCCCACTTCGTGATCGACAGGGACGGGACGATCTACCAGCTCGTCCCCTTGACCACGATCTGCCGTCACACGGTCGGCCTGAACTACACCGCGATCGGGATCGAGCACGTCGGCCGGAGCGACGCGGAGATCCTCGGCAACCCGCGGCAGCTGGCTGCGTCGCTGCGGCTGACCGCGTGGCTGATGGGCCGCTACGGCATCCAGCTGCGCAACGTGATCGGGCACAACGAGAGCCTGACCAGCCCCTACCACCGCGAGCGCTACGCGGCCTGGCGCTGCCAGACCCACGGCGACTGGACCCGTCGCGACATGGCCGTCTACCGCGGCCGGCTCCGCGCGCTCGCGCGCCGCTACCACGTGGCCGCCGCGCCGCCCGCGCGCCCGGTCGCGCCGAGCTGCTGAGGGCTCTTACACTCTCTTTACACACCGATTAGACGGATCACAACACGGACGGCGATACTGAGTCAGGCGATGCGTCGCTTCTTTCCGCTTGTCCTCGTCGTGGCGCTCGTGCTGCCGGCTGCAGCATGGGCGGCGCTCGGCACCTCCGCATCGTCCGGCGACGGGACGCTCGTCGTCGACAACGGCAACGGGCGGGTGACGGTGCGCGCGCGGGGCGGGATCCTCGGGCGCTTCGACACCGGCAACGTCGTCATCTCGGACCTCGACGTCACCGACGGGCGGGTGCCGGTGGTCTACGGGGCCGAGACCATCCGTTTCCTCGGGAACGGCCGCATCCTCTACAGCGGCGAGGACGTCCGCTTCCGGATGATCGGCGGGCTCTACCGCGTCCAGATCTCCGCCACCGGGATCGACATCAGCGCCGTCGGTCGCGGGTACGCGGTCCTCGATGCCACGGGCTACACCGACTTCCCGGGCCGCTTCTCGCTCGACGGCGAGCCCTTCCAGACGCTCCCAGGCCACACGACCACCTACACGCTCGGCCAGGCGCCCGCCCAGCCGGCGAAGTGACCAGCCGCCCGACCCAGAGCGTTCTGGTCGTCGAGGACGAGAGCTCGATCGCGTCCTTCGTCGCCCTCTACCTGAAGAACGCGGGCTACACGGTCCGGACGGCGGCGACGGGCAACGAGGCCCTCGCGCAGTTTCAGGCCTCCGTCCCGGCGTTGATCGTCCTCGACCTGATGCTGCCCGACATCGACGGGATCGAGGTCTGCCGGCGCATCCGCAAGAGCTCCGACGTCCCGATCCTGATGCTGACCGCGCGCGACGAGGACGTCGACAAGATCATCGGGCTCGAGGTCGGCGCCGACGACTACCTGACCAAGCCGTTCAACCCGCGCGAGCTGGTCGCCCGCGTGAAGTCGATCCTCCGGCGCGCTTCCCCCGAGCGTCGCCAGGTCGAGAGCAAGCAGCTGCGGCACGGCCAGCTGGTGGTCGACGCCGGACGCCGCGAGGTCCGCGTCGGCGAGGAGGAGATCCAGCTCGCCCCGAAGGAGTTCGACCTCCTCTGGGAGCTGCTCGACCACCGCGGGCTCGTGCTCACCCGCGACCAGCTGCTCGAGCGCGTCTGGGGGTACACGTTCGCCGGCGACACCCGCACGGTGGACGTGCACGTCAGGCAGCTGCGCCGGAAGCTCGGCGACGCGTCGCCGATCGTGACCGTCTGGGGGGTCGGCTACAAGGTCTCGCCCGCGAAGGACGCGGCCGCCTAGGGCAATGTTCCGCTCGTTGCGCTTCCGCCTGCCGGCGTTCTACCTGGCGGGCGTCGCGCTGGCGGGCGTCGTCACCACCGTGGTCGCGGTCCAGCTGTTCCAGGACCACGTCCGCTCGCAGTCGCTGGCGGAGCTGAGGCGCGAGGCCCGGGGCCTGTCCCAGCTGTACGCGCTCCAGGCGATCCGCTCGATCGACGAGGGCCGGTCGGCCCCGGACTTCGCCGGGCCCGAGCTCGAGCAGGCGACCGGCGCCCGCCTCTACTACGTGGGTGCGCCGGTCTTCTTCCGGCACGGCTCCGGGCTCCGCGAGCTGTCCCGCTCGCAGGTGGGGGATGAGTGGCAGACGCTGATCGACGGCAAGAAGGTGACCACCTTCGAGTTCACGCCGCCGGATGAGCACAAGACCTTCCTCGCCGTCGGCCAGCCGCTCGTGCTCGAGGGCCAGAACTTCGGAGCGCTGGTCGTCGCCCGGAAGAAGACGGAGCTGACCCAGGGCTGGTTCTCGCTCTTCGAGCTGCTACTGGTCGCGCTCGGCGTCGGGCTGCTCGTCGCCGCCGGCCTCGCCTGGTACTTCTCGCGGCGGATCGCGACGCCGGTGCTCGCGCTCTCCAAGGCGGCCGACAGCATCGCCAAGGGGCGCTACGACGTCGACCTTCCGGACGTGCGCGGGACCGACGAGATCAGCGACCTGTCCGAGCGCTTCCGCGACATGGCCGCGCGCCTCGCGGAGGCGGACGAGCGCGAGCGGAACTTCCTGATGTCCGTCTCGCACGAGCTGCGGACCCCGCTGACGGCGATCCGCGGCCACGTCGAGGCCCTCCGGGAAGGCCTGATCATCGACCCCGTGATGGAGGCCGAGTCGCTGAGCGTCGTCGCCTCCGAGGCGGAGCGGCTGGAGCGGCTCGTCGGAGACGTCCTCGACCTCGCGAAGCTCGACGCGCATCGCTTCACCGTGCTGCACGAGGAGGTGGACATGGGCCGTCTGGTCGAGCAGGCGTACGCCACCTTCGGCGAGGAGGCGAGGCGGCGCGAGATCGACTACCGCTGCGACTCGGACGGCGCTCCGGTGATCGTCTCCGACGGGGACCGGGTCCTCCAGATCGTCTCGAACCTCCTGTCGAACGCGTTCCGCTGGACGCCCGACGGCGGCCGGGTGGAGCTCGCGCTCGCTTCCGAGAACGGCACCGTCTCGGTCTCGGTCGCCGATTCGGGCCCCGGGATCAAGCCGTCCGACCGCGAGCGGATCTTCCGGCCCTTCTGGTCGAGGGACGGCGGCGGGACGGGGCTGGGGCTGGCGATCGCCCGGGAGCTGGCCGTCGCGCTCGGCGGCCGGATCGAGCTCGACAGCCGGCTCGGCCAGGGCACGAGGTTCGACCTCCACCTGCCGACCGCACCGCCTGCCTGACGCGGCATACCATCCGGCCAATGGCCGTGACCGCCGTTGCCGCTCCGCGCCCGGTCGCGCGCGCCGCGCTCGCCGCCCTCCGGCCGCGCCAGTGGACGAAGAACCTCCTGCTGTTCGCCGGCTTGCTCTTCGCGGACAAGCTCGGCGATCCGAGCCTGTGGCTCGACGCGTGCCTCGCCTTCGTCGCGTACTGCGCCGCCTCGAGCGCCTCCTACCTCGCGAACGACGTCCGCGACGCTCCCCATGACCGCGAGCATCCGGTGAAGCGGCTGCGGCCGATCGCGAGCGGAGAGCTCTCTGCGGCGAGGGCTCTCGCCCTCGCCGCCTGCCTCACCGCTGCGGCGCTGGGCGGCGCGGCCCTGCTCGGGCTCGGCTCGCTCGCGTTCATGGCGGCGTTCCTCGCCCTCCAGGCGGCCTATTCGCTGAGGCTCAAGCACGTCGTCCTGATGGACGTGCTCGCGATTGCCGCGCTGTTCGTCGTGCGGGCGGCCGCCGGTGCCGAGGCCGTCGCGGTCCGCATCTCACCGTGGCTGCTGATCTGCACCGGCCTGCTGGCGCTGTTCCTCGCGCTGGCGAAGCGCCGCGCCGAGCTCGTCCTCGTCGGCGCGGACGAGACGCCGGGGCGGCCGGTGCTGGGAGGCTACTCGCTCGCCCTGGTCGACCAGCTGGTCTCGGTCGTGGCCGCCTCGACCGTGATCGCGTACTCGCTGTACACCTTCGACGTCCGCGACTCCAAGGCGATGATGGTGACCATCCCGTTCGTCGTCTACGGCGTGTTCCGCTACCTGCTGCTCCTGCACCGCCACGACCTCGGCGAGGAGCCGGAGAACGTGCTGCTCACGGACGTGCCGCTGATCCTGACGCTGATCGCCTGGGTGGCGACCTGCGCGGTGATCCTGATGACGACCTGAACGGGCGCTAGGAGGCTTCGCCGATGCGGTAGACCGTCGCGCCGTGGCGGTTCTGCACCGCCTCCTCGATCCGGCGCAGCCGGTCGTCGACGGCCCGCCAGCTCGACTCGATCAGGTCGACCAGGAGGCCGAGGTCGTCGACCCGGGAGTTGCGCTCGGCGAGGAGCTCGGTCTCGATCCGCTCCAGACGCCGAATGGTCTGGTTGGTCAGTCCGCGGACCTCGGCGAGCTGGCGCGATACGGGCCGTGCCTCCAGCCGGATCCCGTCCCGAACGGCCTCGCCGACCCGATCGGGGAGGGTCGACTCGAGCTCGGCAGCGGCCGCGGCCAGCGCCTCGACCTGTGCGCGCGCCCGGTCGAGCGCCGCCTCGACGTCGGCCGGGCGGGCCTTCCCCTCGACCGCCTCGGAGAGCCGTTCGTGTGCGCGCTCGAGAGCGTCTTTCTCCACGAGGACGACGATAGCGTGTCGGGCGGATGAAGTCATCGGAGCTCGACTACGAATTGCCGGCCGAGCTGATCGCGCAACGACCCGTCGACCGCCGCGACGCGTCCCGGCTGCTCGTCTACGACCGCGCCTCGCAGGAGGTCCGCCATCGGACCTTCGCCGATCTTCCCGGCGAGATCGGCTCCGCGCTCGTGGTCGTCAACGACACGCGCGTCGTGCCGGGGAGGATCGCGATCGGCCGGCCGAAGGGCGAGGTGCTCCTGCTCGAGTCGCTCGGTGACGGCGTCTGGGAGGCGCTGGCCCGGCCGACCCGGCGGCTACGGGCCGGGGCCAGCTACGGGCCGGTCGAGCTGCTCGAGCACCTCGGGGAGGGCCGCTGGCGGATCCGGCTCGAGGGCGAGCCTGCCGGGGAGACGCCGCTGCCGCCGTACATCGGCGAGCCTCTGGCAGACCCGGAGCGCTACCAGACGGTCTACGCGCGGGAGGCCGGGTCGGCGGCGGCGCCGACGGCCGGCCTGCACTTCACGCCGGAGCTGCTCGCGCGCCTGGACGTCGAGCGGGTGACGCTCCACGTCGGGCTGGACACGTTCCGGCCGGTGACCGTGGACGAGCTCGCCGAGCACCGTCTGCACGGCGAGCGCTACTCGGTCGCGGCCTCGTCGTGGGAACGCATCCGGGGCGCGCCGACTGTCGTCGCCGTCGGGACGACGACCGTCCGCGTGCTGGAGAGCCTGGCTCGCGGCGGGCCGCTCTCCGGCCGCACCGACCTGTTCGTCACGCCGGGCTTCGAGTTTCGCCGCGTCGACGTGCTGCTGACCAACTTCCACCTGCCCCGCTCGACGCTCCTCGCCATGGTGATGGCGTTCGCCGGGGTGGAGGAGACCAGAGAGCTCTACCGCCTCGCGATCGCCGACCGGTACCGCTTCTACTCCTTCGGCGACGCCATGCTGGTCCTGTGAGCGCCCGTCTCGACCGGCACGCTTCCGGCGCGCTCTCGTCTCACACGCGGGACGACTTGCCCGCTACGCTCGCAGCGGGTGGTGGGCCGGGGTGCCCCAGAAGGGAGCAGGCGTGACGTTCGAGGTCACCGCCACCGACGGCGCGGCGCGCGCGGGCGTCCTCCGGACGGCGCACGGCGAGGTGCCGACGCCCGCGTTCATGCCGGTCGGGACGAAGGCGAGCGTCAAGAGCCTCCACCCGGACGAGGTGCGCGCCGCGGGGGCGGCGATCCTGCTCGGGAACACGTACCACCTGCACTTCCGTCCGGGCGAGGACGTGATCGCGGAGCTCGGCGGACTGCACGCGTTCATGGGGTGGGACGGGCCGATCCTGACGGACTCGGGCGGGTTCCAGGTGTTCTCGCTCCGGGACACGCTGCTCGCGCTCGACGACGAGGGCGTGGCGTTCCGCTCGGTCTACGACGGCGATCGGGCGCGGTTCACGCCCGAGCTCGCCGCGTCCATCCAGGCGAAGCTCGGCTCGGACATCGCGATGTGCCTGGACGTCTGCCCGCCCGCCGGCGTTCCGCGCGCCGAGCTCGAGCGGGCAGTTCGCCTGACCACGAGCTGGGCGACCCGGCAGCGAGAGCAGCCGCGCGCGAAGGATCAGCTCGTGTTCGGGATCACGCAGGGCGGCTCCGACCGCGAGCTGCGGGCCCGCTCGGTCGAGGAGATCGCCGCGCTCGGGTTCGACGGCCACGCCCTCGGCGGGCTCTCGGTGGGCGAGCCGCGGCCGGAGCTGGTCGACGCGGTCGAGTGGGCGGCGCCGATGCTGCCGGCCGACCGGCCGCGCTACTTCATGGGGATCGGGGACCCGGACGGGATCCTGGACGTGATCGCCCGCGGGATCGACATGTTCGACTGCGTGCTGCCGACGCGCATGGGGCGAACCGGCACCGCGCTCACCTCGCACGGTCGTCTCAACCTCCGGAACGCCCGCTTCGCTCGCGACCCCCGACCGCTCGACGAGCGCTGCAGCTGTCCCGCCTGCACGCGGTTCTCGCGTGCCTATGTCCGGCATCTGGTCAACCAGCAGGAGCTGCTCGCGCTTCGCCTGCTGAGCCTCCACAACCTTCGGTTCCTCCTCGACGTCACACTTGGAGCGAGGACGGCGATCGAGGCCGGACGGCTGGCAGACTTCATCGTGGAGATGCGACAACGAATGGCAGGGGACGTTTGAGCGCAGGCATCTTCATCCTGGTCGTCCTCGTCCTGTTCCTGATCTGGCTGATGATCGTCCGCCCCCAGCGCCGCAGGCAGCTCGGCCGGCAGGCGATGATCGACCACCTGCGGATCGGCGACGAGGTGCTGACGGCCGGGGGGTTCTTCGCGACGGTCGTGCGGATCGACGAGGACGAGGTGACGGTGGAGCTCTCGCCGGGATCCGAGGCCCGTTTGTCCAAGCGCGCGATCGCGGTGGTGATGCCGGACGAGGACGACGACGAGGCCGGATCCACGGCCGAGCCGGAGGCGGAGGCCTCCGAACCGGTGGGCGAAAAGCCCCGCTAAGCTGATCCGCCGTGCACGCACGCCGGAACCACCTGATTCTCGTCGGTTTGATCGTCGCCGCGCTCGTCGGCGTGGCGCTGCTCGCCGTCCCGGGATCGCCGGCGCACAAGAAGACGCGTCTCGGCCTCGACCTCCAGGGCGGCCTCGAGGTCGTCCTCCAGGCGGTGCCGCCCAAGGGCCAGAAGGTCACGCAGCAGGGGCTGGACAACGCGGTCTCGATCATGCGCAGCCGGGTCGACAAGCTCGGCGTCTCGGAGCCGGAGATCCGCAAGCAGGGCAACGATCAGATCGTGGTCGAGCTGCCGGGCGTGAAGGACGCCGCCCAGGCCGCGCAGCTGATCGGCAAGACCGCCCAGCTGGAGTTCTACGACCTCCAGGCCGACCTGACCGGGCCTTCCGTGACCACCTCCGGCTTCGCCCGGATCCCGGTCGCGACCGCCAGCCTCTACAACCTGCTCGCCGGCCAGCAGGCGAAGGCGAAGCAGGGCACGCCGACCGCCTACTACCTGTTCGGCAAGAACAAGCGGCTGCTGGCGGGCCCCTCGGACACGAGGCGCGGCCTGTTCAACGCCCGCATTCCCAGGGTGCCGGCGGGCGGGAAGGTGTTCGCGGTGCCGGCGCACACCGTGGTGATCACCTGCACGGCGACCCCGGACAACGCCTGCCCGCCCGGCAACACCGCCGTCGGCCAGACCGTCTACTACCTGTTCAAGTCCGACCCGACGAACCCGAACGAGGAGAAGCGCATCCCGGAGATGACGGGCGCGGAGCTGAAGTCTTCGGGCACGCAGGCGGACTTCGACCCGCAGACCGGCCAGCCGATCGTCCGGCTCGCGTTCACCGGCAAGGGCAACCGCATCTTCCAGCGGATCACGAAGAACCTGTACCAGCGCGGGCGCCTCTGGCAGCAGCCGCAGATGTTCGCGATCGTCCTCGATCGCGACATCAAGTCGTGGCCGCAGATCGACTACACCGACCCGAGTCTCTCGAACGGCATCTCCGGCGGCGGCCAGATCACCAACATCGGCAAGTACGGGGAGGCGAAGGATCTGGCGATCGTCCTCCAGACCGGCGCGCTGCCGTACGTCTTCAAGCAGCAGGAGCAGTCGCAGGTCTCCGCGACGCTCGGCAAGGACTCCCTGAACGAGGCGAAGCTGGCCGCGGCGATCGGCCTGATCGTCGTCGCCCTCTTCCTCCTGCTCGTCTACCGCTTCCTGGGCCTGGTCGCGGTGATCGGGCTCGGGATCTACGCCGCCTTCCTCTACGGCGTGATCCTCCTGCTCAACGTGACGCTGACCCTGCCGGGCTTCGCGGGGATGATCCTGACGATCGGCGTCGCGGCGGACGCGAACATCGTCGTGTTCGAACGCATCAAGGAAGAGGTGCGCGCCGGGAAGTCCGTGCGCGCGGCGATCAGCGCCGGCTACTCGAAGGGCTTCCACACGATCGTCGACGCCAACGTCGTTACCGCGATCACCGCGCTCGTGCTGTTCGCAGTCGCGACCGCGGGCGTGAAGGGCTTCGCGCTGATGCTGCTGATCGGCACCGTGCTCTCGCTGGTCACGGCGGTGGCCGCCACCCGCGCGATGCTCGGCCTGCTGGCCGGCTTCCGCTGGTTCGACAACCCGGCCTTCATGGGCGCCAAGGGCCAGCAGAAGGGCAAATGGCTGCAGATCGACTTCATGAGGCGCCGCTACCTCTGGTTCGCGATCTCGGGCGTCGTGATCGCGCTCGGGATCGGCGCGCTCGCGATCCGCGGCCTGAACCTCGGCATCGACTTCGAAGGCGGCACGCAGGTCGTCTTCAAGACGCCCGAGTACGCCTCGCTCGCCTCGGTGCGCGACCAGGCGGCGTCGATCGGACAGTCGGATGCGATCATCCAGGGCAAGGGCAGCTCGCAGGGCGACGCCTACAAGTCGTTCCAGATCCGGACGAGGTCGCTGAGCCCGACCCAGCAGAACACGCTCTCGGACGACCTGCAGTCGAAGCTGAAGGCGGAGTCGATCGGGATCCAGAACGTCTCGTCGAGCTTCGGGCGCCAGATCGCGAGGCTGGCGATCCTCGCGATCATCGTCTCGCTCGCCCTGATCATCGTCTACATCGCGATCCGGTTCGACTTCAAGTTCGCGATCCCGGTGATCATCGCCCTGCTCCACGACCTGCTGATCACGGTCGGGATCTACGCGCTGAGCGGAAGCGAGGTGACGACCGCCACGGTCGCCGCTGTGCTCACCGTACTCGGCTACTCGATCTACGACACGATCATCATCTTCGACCGCATCCGCGAGAACATCCCGCTGATGCGCGGCTCGTCGTTCGCGACGATTGCCAACGTCTCGCTGTGGGAGACGATCCGCCGCTCGCTGGCGACGACGTTCATCACGCTGCTGCCGGTGCTGTCGCTGTACTTCTTCGGCGGCGCCACCCTGCAGACGTTCGCGCTGGCGCTGATCGTCGGCATCGCCTCGGGGGCCTACTCTTCGATCTTCGTCGCCGCGCCGCTCCTGACCATGTGGAAGGAGCGCGAGCCGGAGTACCGCAGGCTGATCGGCAGCACGGAGGTGAAGGGCGGAGTCGGCCAGCTCGAGGTGGCGATGCAGGAGTCCGAGGTCGCGCTGGCCGCCGAGCCGAGCCCCGCGACCCCGCTCGACCTGCTCGCGCCGGTCGACGACGAGCCCCCGCCGCAACCGGCGCCGGCCGTGGCGGGCGACGGTGCGGTCTCGAAGTCGCAGGCCAAGCGCGAGCGCCGGCGGCAGCGGCGCCGGAGCCGGCCGCATGGCAGAGCAAGGTAAGCAGGACCGGGACGCCCTCGAGCGGCTCGCGCTCGCGGCCGTCGGCGTCGTCACGCTCACGGCGGAGCGGGTCGAGGAGCTCGCAGGCGAGCTGAGCGACCGGGGCGGGATGCGCCGCGACGAGGCCCGCCAGCTGCTCGAGGAGGCGGTCACGCGCTGGCGCGGCGACGCGGCCAGGTTCGGCGAGCGGGCGGGGGAGGGGCTGGCGGGCATCGCCCGCCAGCTCGGCCTGGTCACGCGCGAGGAGCTGGACGAGCTCGAGCTCCGCGTCGCGCAGCTCGAGCACCGGTTGCGGCTGCTCGAGCGGCCGCGCGAAGTCCGTTAGGGACTGTCCCCGGAGGGGACAGTCCCCAGGGGCAGTCCCCAGGGACTGTCCCTGGCGCGTGTAACACTGACCCCATGGCGCAACCGGCGCAGCGCAGCCTCGGCCGCATGTCCGAGATCGCCCAGGTTGCGGTCCGGCACGGATTCGGCTACTGGCTCGAGACCCACAAGCTCACCGACCTGCTGCCCTGGCCGCGGTCGCCGGCGGCGCTCGAGGCGGCGCCGACGCCGACGCAGCGCGGACGGCATCTGCGCGAGATGCTCGACGAGCTCGGGCCGACCTTCGTCAAGTTCGGCCAGCTGCTCTCGACGCGGCCGGACATCGTCCCGCCGGACATCATCGCCGAGCTGCGCGCCCTCCAGGACGACGTCCGGCCGTTCTCGTTCGCGGAGGTCGAGCGCGTCGTCCGCGAAGAGCTCGAGCTGTCGATCGAGAAGCTGTTCACGTCGTTCGAGGAGAAGCCGATGGCGGCGGCGTCGATCGGCCAGGTGCATCGCGCCGTCCTCCCGAACGGCAAGAAGGTCGCGGTCAAGGTGCAGCGGCCTGATGCGCCGAGGCAGATCGAGGCCGACCTCTCGCTCCTCTACCAGGCGGCGAAGATCGCCAAGGAGCGCGTCCGCTCGCTCGACTTCATCGACGCGCGCGAGCTGGTCGACGAGTTCGCGCGGTCGATCCGCCACGAGCTCGACTACCGGGCCGAGGCGCGCAACGCGCAGGCGTTCCATCGCAACTTCGCCGGCCATCCGCACGTGCGCATTCCGCACGTGTACTGGAGCTACTCGGGCCAGCGCGTGCTCACGCTGGAGCTGCTCGAGGGTCAGCAGGTCGCCGACCTCGAGCTGCAGGCGTTCACGATGGACGAGCGCCGGCGCCTCGCCTACCTGATCACCGAGGCGTGGATGACCATGATCTTCCGGCACGGCTTCTTCCACGCCGATCCCCACCCGGCGAACATCCTCCTGATCGGCGGCGACCAGATCGGCCTCGTCGACTTCGGCCAGGCCGGCAAGCTCTCCGACGACGACATGTCGAAGCTGACCGCGCTCTTCATCGACGCGGCCGAGGAGAACGTCGACGCGCTCGCCCGCCGGCTGGGCGATCTCGGCGTGCGGTACGAGCGCTCGCGCGAAGCCGACCTCACCCGCGAGCTGCGGGAGCTCTACTACAAGTACTACGGCGCGCGGCTCTCCGAGATCGACCCGCTCCAGGTGATCAGGGAGGCCTTCGCGCTGATCTACTCGCAGAACCTGCGTCTCCCGACGCGGTTCGTCCTCCTCGACAAGGCGATCGCGACGGTCGGCGCCGTCGGCGTCGAGCTCTACCCGGACTTCAACGTGTTCGAGGTCGCGAAGCCGTACGCGCGCGACCTGATGCTGCACCGGTACACCCCGCGGCGGATGCTCACACGCGCGCGGAAGGAGGCGCGCGCCCTCGCGCAGATCGTCCGCGTGACGCCGTACCAGGTCCACGACATCCTCGAGTCGCTGCGCGACGGGCAGATCGAGGTCGGGTTCGTGCACAAGGGGCTCGACGAGTTCATGCACAAGCTCGACGTCGCCTTCAACCGGCTCGTGATCGCGCTCGTCGTCGCCGGCGGACTGATCGGCTCGAGCCTGATCGGCATCTTCGCGACCGGCGGTCCGCACGTGCTCGGCCTGCACGTGATCTCGCTGGTCGGCTTCGCGCTGTCGACCGTGCTCGGCGTCTGGCTCCTGATCGGCGTGATCAGGTCAGGGCGTCTCTGACCCCGAAGAGCTCGTCCAGCAGGGCCGGCCACTCCTCGTCGCTCACTCGCCGCTCGCTGCGCTTGCCGGCCCGGCGCACGATCAGCCGGTCGTCCATCAGCGTCCGGCGGCCGTCCGGCGTCGCGAGCGAGCAGAACCGGTGGCCGGCGAAGAACGGCGACTCGGCCTCCTGCCAGCGGCAGGCCGCGGCGAAGTCGGAGAGCTCGTGCGGTACGAGGTCGAACCGGTAGGCGATCCGCCACGAGCCGGCCGGCTTGAGGTTCGCCTCGTCGTCGTGGCGCTCGACGACCTGCCAGCGCCCCTCGTGCTGCTCGAGCCGGTACGACGCCATCCCCGGGTCGGTGTGCTCGTTGCCGAGCCGGAGGGCGAACGGGCCCCGGTAGACCTCGCCCCAGCCGATGTCGACGAGCCACGGGCCGTCGAGGTCGACGAGCAGCACGAGGTGCGCCCGCTCCAGGCCCGGCTCGCCGGTCGAGGGATCGACCGTCTGCGCGGCGAGCAGGGTGACGTCGAAGCCGAGCTCGCGGAGCAGCCAGGCGAAGAGGCCGTTCAGCTCGTAGCAGAACCCGCCGCGGCGGCGGGCGACGAGCTTTTCGTAGATCGCCTCGGGCTCGAGCGAGAGCGGCCGGCGGGCGGCGATGTCGAGGTTCTCGAAGGGCACCGAGCAGAGATGTGCGCGGCCGAGCTCGACAAGGGCGGCGAGCGTGGGCTCGGGTGCGTTCGAGACGCCGATGCGCCGGAGGTACGAGCCGATGTCCACCGGAGTCGACTGTAGACACCTCGGCGCAGTCTCGCGCGAATGGACATCTAGGCGGGCGGCCGGACGGACGCTACCGTCGAACGCATGTCAGCCGCGCTGATCGTTGCCGAACCCGAAAGCGAGACGCGCGGCTTCCTGGAGCGCCAGCTCGCCGACGACGGCTTCGACGTCCTGGGCGCGAGCCATCCGGGCGAGGTCTTCGATCTCGCCGAGCGCGTGCGTCCCGATCTCGTCCTCGTCGCCGAGCTCGAGCTCTGCACGCGGCTGCGCGACGGCGAGCCCGGGCGGTCGTGGAACCGCGACGTCCCCGTGATCCTGCTCGGGCGCGAGGAGGCGGGGATGGTCGACCGCGTGCGGGCGCTCGAGCGCGGCGCCGACGACTACGTCGACCGGCCGTTCGCCTACGAGGAGCTGCGCGCCCGCATCAGGGCCGTGCTGCGCCGGGCGGCGCCGAGGCCAGGCGAGGTGCTCGAGGCGGGGGAGATCAGGATCGACCGGCCCACCCGCTGCGTCACCGTCGCGGGCCGCCGGCTGCTGCTCCCGGCGAAGGAGTTCGAGCTGCTCGCCAAGCTGGCCGAGGATCCGACCCGGGTCTACGAGAAGGACGAGCTGCTGCGGGAAGTCTGGGGGTTCCGCGCGATGGGCCGGACCCGCACGCTCGACTCGCACGCCTCTCGCGTCCGGCGGCGGATCGCGCCGTTCACGCAGACGCCGTACGTGATCAACGTCTGGGG
>DATBLE010000055.1:0-28865 GCA_036555585.1 Gaiellaceae bacterium | reverse complement strand
CTGGATCGCACCCAGGAGGTCGCCGGTTCGAGTCCGGCTAGCTCCATTCGGCTCTGCCGCGCCTCGTCTCTTGGCGATCCGTCCCTTGAGACGCGATGCTATGGCCGATGTCGGCGCCGACAGTTGCCCGTGACGACGAGCTTGTGCGCTTGGTGGGTGGCCTGTCGAGCGTGCGGATGGACGACTACGCCGTCGTCGGGGCGTATACGCGCTACGACGAGCGCGTGCGCGAGCGGCTGAGGGACGCGCGCATCCGGATCGCCGAGGCTTGCGCGCAGCCGGCGCGGCGGCGAGACAACCACCTGATCTGGGCGGCTCCCGGCAGCGGCAAGTCGTACTTCGTCGAGCAGGTGGCGGCGTCGCTCGATGGAGTCGACTATCTGGAGCTGAACCTGGCGAAGCTCGATGAGAACGGTCTGCGCTCGGGTTTGGAGCGAGCCGCCGCGGGTGGTCCGCTTCTGTGCCTGGTCGACGAGGTCGATGCGAAGCCGGAGGCATCCTGGCCGTACGAGGTGCTGATGCCGGTCCTCGATGTGAACCTCGAGCGAGGTGGCGGGCTCGTGTTCGTGCTTGCCGGCAGCTCAGGCGGCACGATCGACGAGTTCAAGGAGAGGATCGCTGCGAGGCCGAAGGGCGCCGACCTCCTCAGCCGGGTGCCCGAGTCGAACGAGTGGGAGATCCCGCCGATGGCCGAAGGCGACCGGATCCTGGTCGCGCTCAGTCAGATGCTGAACGCGGCGGTCGAGGTCGGTCGCCCCGTTGCCGCGGTCGAGAAGCTCGCGCTCTACTACCTGGCGTCGGCCCCTCACCTCGGGAACGCGCGCCAGCTGCGCGAGTTCGCGGTGCGGGCCGTGGCGCGTGGCTCCCTCTCGAGCGACCGTGTCCGCTACGACGACCTCTTCGACTCGGGTGATCCCGAGAACAAACGGTTCTGGGCGAGCGTGATGCCGGCAGCGGCGGAGCTCGAGAACGCCTTCGTCCGGGTCGAGGGCGGGCCTGCCGGGTTGATGCGGCACCGACCGCCGGAGCCCGACAACCTCTCGCTCCCGACCAGGCCGTCGATCGCGGTCCTGCCGTTTGTGAACATGAGCGGCGATCCCGAGCAGGAGTTCTTCGCCGACGGGATCGCTGAGGACATCATCACCGGCCTGTCCCGGCTGCGGTGGCTGTTCGTGATCGCTCGGAACTCGAGCTTCACGTTCAAGGGGCGAAACGTCGATGTGCGAGAAGTGGGGCGCGAGCTCGGCGTCCGGTATGTCCTCGAAGGAAGCGTGCGGACGAGCGGTGACCGCATGCGGGTCACCGCACAGCTCGTCGAGGCCGACACCGGGAACCACATCTGGGCGGAGCGGTACGACCGTGCTCGTGAGGACGTCTTTGCAGTTCAGGACGAGATCACTGAGAGCGTGGTCGGCTGCATCCAGCCCGAGGTCTATGGCGCCGAGCACGAGCGCGCGAGGCGAAAGCCCCCGGAAAGCCTCGACGCGTGGGAAGCCTTCCTCCGAGCGCTATTCCTTTACAGCCAGCGCTCGCTGGCCAGCACCGGCGAGGCGCTGGACTTGCTCGAGCGTGCGATCGCCCTGGACCCGACGTACGCGCAGGCTCACGGCCTCCGTGCGGTCTGTCTCGCCTGGAGGGCTTTCCAGGGCTGGGAGGATCGCGAGGCGGCGTTCGCGGACGCGGCCGAGTCGGCGAGGCTCGCCATCACCCACGATCCCGACGAGCCGTGGGCCGCGGTCGGCCGCGGCTTCGTCGCCGTCGCCCGAAATCGCGACGCAGAGTCGGTCGAGGCGTTCGGCCAGGCCATCGACCTCAGTCCCAACTTCGCGTATGCGCACGGACTGCTCGGCGCGGCCCATGCCCTTGGCGGGCGGCCCGAGCAGGCGCTTCCATCGATCGACCGAGCGGTTCGACTGAGCCCTCGCGACATCTTTTTCGACGAGTTCCAGCTCTACTACGCGTTCGCGCACTTCCAGGCGGCGAGGTATGCGGAGGCCGCAGCCGCCGCCGAACAATCTTTCCGACGCCGCCCTGGACATCCCGTTCCGTGCATCATCGCAGCGGCCTCATACGGTCTCATTGGCCAGATTGCCAAGGCGACGGAACTCCTGACCGAGGTGAGGAGGCTCGAGCCCGGGATCAGTGCGCGCGAGATCGAGCAGCACTTCGTCTATTGCCTCGAGGACGACCGCCGGCGGGTGGCAACGGGGCTCCGAGCAGGAGGCCTGCCGGAGTAGGCCGCTTCACGTCGCCCAGTGAGAGGGCGGGGTCCTACCGGCCGACGGTGAACAGAACTCGAAGATCGTCGGAAAGGTTCAAAAGCTGTCCGGTTAGGTCCACTGCCTTCGACGTAAAGCCCGACCGGATTCAGGTCGGCAACATCAGACTCCAAGAAACGGCTCTCAGTGCGCTAGAGGGCCGGCCGCTTAATCTGGACCGTCACCGAGATGTGCCGACAGTTTCGGCTCATCTCGTCTTCACCTTGTTGGCAGCGTAGACGATGTCTGCGGGGATGCGGCCGCGGGTGAGGCGGCCGTGGTGGACGCGCTCGGAGTTGTAGTCGTGGATGTAGGCGGCCAGGTCGCGCTTCAGCCCGGTGAAGCGGACGTGGAGGTAGCGGGCGAAGGCGGGTCGCCAGCACTCCTCGAGGATCAGCCGATGGAGGGCCTCGACGTGGCCGTTGGTCTGTGGGCGGCCGGCGCGGATCAGGGTGTGGCGGACGCCGAGCTGGTCGAGCGTCGAGCGGAAGTCGGTGGAGCGGAACTCGCCGCCGTTGTCGCTGAGGACGCGCTCCAGCCGCCAGCCAGCCGCGGCGAGCTCGGCCGCGACCTGTCGGGCGAGCTTCGAGGTCTGCGCGCCGGTCGGGTTGCCGTGCGGGCAGCTGACCAGCTCCGCCCAGGCGTAGGCGGAGGCGACGTCGATCGCGGTCAGCTGCCAGACCGACCCCTTCGTCCCGGAGAGCCGGCCGACGAAGAAGCAGTCGATGCAGACGAGCTCGCCCGGCCGATCCGCCTCGACGTGCCGCTCCGGCTCGACCTCACGTGGCGGCTGATACGGCGCCGCGTACCCTGCGACCAGGCTCAACCGCCTCTGGCGAGTGTTGAGCCCGTGGCGGCGCAGACAGCGCCACACGCCGTTATGCGAGACGACGATCCCGCCCCAGCGCTCTTTGCGTAACTCGCCAGCGATCCGCCTCGGCCCGTAGCCCGGATGGCCAAGCGCGAAGGCGACGATCCGCTCCTCCACAAACGGCGACAACTGCTGCGGCATCCGCGGCCTCCGCCGCTCCCGCGGGCGCAGGATCTCCAGCCCATGCCGCTCCGCCCGACGCTTCCAGACGTAGAAGGTCGACCGGTGGATCCCGAACACCCGGCAGGCCTCACTGACCGAGGTACGCCCCGCGTAATCCAACACTCGCAGCCGGTAGCCGAACAGCACGTCATCCTCCGACATGCGGCTCACTCCTTTCCTTCTGACTTGGTCGTCGAAGGCGAGAGTGAGCCGAGAACCGGACGGCGCCCACACGGGCGCCGTCCACTCTCAATCAACTCAAAGACAACCCGAGTGTCGGGACCACTCGGTGACAGTCCAGCTTAATCTGCTCCAAGCTCGACGCAGTCCTTTCCACGCTGCGCGCTGCTCGTTCAGCGCCACCCGAGCTCGGGAGCGACGTACTCGAGGATGCTCTCGATGATGTGCACGTTGTAGTCGACGCCGAGCTGGCTCGGGACGGTCAACAGGAGCGTGTCGGCGGCGGCGATCGCCTCGTCCTCGGCGAGTTGGCGGACGAGTACGTCGGGCTCGGCGGCGTATGTGCGGCCGAAGATTGCCCGGGTGGCCGCGTCGATGTAGCCGACGTGGTCGCCGTCGCCGCCATCTGGACCGAAGTACCTGCGGTCGAGGTCGCTGACGAGCGCGAAGATGCTGCGGCTGACGGAGATGCGCGGCTCGCGCTCGTGTCCAGCTTCCTTCCACGCCGCGCGGAAGGCCTCGATGTGCCGGGCCTGCACGACGTGGAACGGGTCGCCGCTGGCGTCGTCCTCGACCAGGGTCGAGCTCATCAGGTTCATGCCGAGCGTGGCCGCCCAGGCTGCGGTCGTGGCCGACCCTGCGCCCCACCAGATCCGTTCGCGCAATCCCGGCGACTGCGGCTCGACGGTGAGCAGGCCCGGCGGGTTGGGGAACATCGGCCGCGGGTTCGGCTCCGCGAACCCCTCCCCGCTCAGAACCTCGAGGAATACCCGAGTGTGGCGTCGGGCCATGTCGGCGTCCGTCTCGCCCTCGGCCGGCTCGTACCCGAAGTAGCGCCAGCCGTCGATCACCTGCTCCGGTGACCCGCGGCTGATGCCCAGCTGCAGCCGCCCACCGGCGAGGAGGTCGGCCGCTCCGGCGTCCTCGACCATGTAGAGCGGGTTCTCGTAGCGCATGTCGATCACGGCGGTGCCGATCTCGATCCTCGACGTCCGCGCGCCGACTGCCGCGAGCAACGGGAACGGCGAGCCGAGCTGGCGCGCGAAGTGGTGCACGCGGAAGTACGCCCCGTCGGCGCCCACTTCTTCGGCGGCGACCGCGAGCTCGAGCGACTGGACGAGCGCATCCGACCCGGAACGCACCTGCGACGACGGCGACGCCGACCAGTGACCGAAGGACAGGAACCCGATCCTCTTCACGCGCACATCCTCGCCAAACACGCCGGTTGGGATGCGGGTTACGTTGCGGCGATCGGCGTGTGTGGCCCCTCTACTGCAAAGGGAGCAGGCGCACGGTCGCGAGCGCCAGGACTCGCGCGATCGACAGGGCGCACTCTTCGCCGTCCTGTGCGAACTGCTCGGCACCCTCGTCCGTGTGGAAGGCCCAACCGCCGGGGCGGCCGATGCCGATCAGTGCCGACGGGACTCTCTGCGAGACATTGCCGAAGTCGGTGCCGAACGGGAGTTGGCCGGGTTCGTCGACGAACGTGCCTCCAAGACTCACAACCGCCTCCTTCACTGCCTGCGTCACGTCTGCATCCGGCCGGAGGCCGCAGACGACGGGGTCGTTCGACCAGGCCGCCTCGGGCAACGCCGCGCGAATCGACGCAGCGAGGTCGTCCAGCCCCGCCTCCTCGTCCGTGCGGAGCAGGAAGTGGATCCGCACCACGAGACCGCCGCCGTCTTCGACGTCGCCCTCGAGCGAGATGTGCTCGACGATCGCGTCGGCCGGTGGGAGCGCCTTGACCGCCGCGACCGCTCTGAGCACGGCTTCGATCGGAGCTTCAGCCTCGCCGGCCAGCGACCGCGTCCCCGTTACCATCGCCCGGTCGCGACGCATCCACCGCGAGCGGAGGAAGACGGTGTCCTCGAACTCGGGGTGGGCATAGAGCGCGGCGTCGATGCCGTCCCAGAGCCCGGCCGCGGCCGAGACCGCTTTTCCGCCGCCTCGCTCGACTGTCAGCGGCGCCGGGATCTCGTCCGCCGGACTGCCGAAGACGACCACCGAGCCGGCCATCTGGTCGCGGAGGTCGGCGAAGGCCAGCACCGTCGCGGCCACGCCGGCCGGGATCGCATCATGGCCGCACGAGTGCACAGGCTCGATCGTCCCGTCGGGACGGAAGACCGGGACGGCATCGTAGAGAGCGACGAGCCCGACCGATCGCCCGGGGCGCGTGCCCCGGAGCGTCGCGCGGAAGGCCGTGTCCATTCCGGCGATACCACGCTCGACCTCGAGCCCGGCCCGCTCGAACACCTCGCAGAGGTACTGCGAACACGCGTGCTCCTCGTGCGACAGCTCGGCATGCTCGTGCACGAACCGGTGAGTTTCGAGCGCGATGTCACGCTTCGACTCGACCGCCTCCAGGATCCGCTGGTCGTCCACGACTACCTCCTCGGTCGTCGAAACAGGGAGCGCCAGAAGGCGCCGAGCACGAGTCGCAGGCCGCCGACGGGGGCAGCCTGTTGCCGGGGCTGGGCGGTAACCGAACCGGCGGGCGACGCCGCAAGCTTTGCCGCGATGCACCGCGCGAACTGGTCGGTCAGCTTCCCGGCGACATCGGCGATCACCCCCCGGCCGTACTGGGCGACGGCGCCTTTGAGGGCGAGGTCGGTCGCCACGTCCACGTGTGTGCCGCCGTCGTGGGCGGTGAGCCGGGACTCGATCGTCGCGTCGGCGCTGCCGCGGCCCTTCGACTCGCGCGCCTTGACCGCCAGCACGACGCGTCCGGCGGCCTCGTCCGGTTCCTGCCGGGTGACGTCTGCCAGGAAGTGGAGCGCGATCGGACCGAGCTTGACGTGAAGCTTTGCCTTCCACGCGTTGTCGCCGACGACCTCGACCAGTTCGGCACCGGGCATGCAGGGAACCACGGCGGGCACGTCGTTCAGCAGGCGCCAGGCCTCCTCGGGAGACGCAGGGACATCGAAGGCGTTCTCGAGTCGCATCAGGAGGTGACGATCGTCGCGGGAGGCGCCCGATTGTCCCGCTGGCAGGGGATCCCGGCGTTCTGGTGGTCGGTGTACAGCTCCCCGTTCCGCAACACGATGCAGTACGCCTCGATGTGCGGGTCGCCGAAATTGACGTTGCAGCGGACGATCCCCGCGCCTTTGAACGATCGGCCCGACCGGAGGCACGCCACCCACCGATAGCTCAGCTGCTGGGAGTCGAGATAGTCGAGCATCAGCTTCTTCGCTTCGGTGGGCGTGGTGGCGTCGATCCGAGACGCGGTGCCGCCGCAGCCAGCCAGCACCAGGACGGCGGCCGCTGCCCCCACGACCGGTCTCACGGGTGGAGGACCACCTTGGTCGCCTCGCGGGAGTCGAAGAGACGGTATGCCTCGGCGGCCTCGTCGAGCGCGAGTCGGTGGGTGACGACCGGCGTCGGGTCGAGGTCGCCGGACGCGAGCCGGTCGAGCAGGAGCCCGCCGTCCGCCGTGGGGTCGCCGATCGAGAACCGGAGCGTCAGCTCGCGCTCGAACATCAGCGCGTTGTCGAGCGGATAGTCCGGCTCGAAATGGGCGCCGACGACGGAGACGACGCCGCGGCCGCGGGCCAGCCGCAGGGAGGCATCCAGACCGCCGGGGCTGCCGGCCGCTTCGATCACGACGTCCGCACCGACGCCGTCGGTCGCGGCCGTCACCGCTTCGGCGGCATCGGCCGGATCGATCGACTCGGCGCCGAGCGCCTCTGCGATGCGCCGTCGCTCCGGTACGCCGTCGACGGCGAGGACTCGGTCGGCGACGCCCCTCGCGCAGAGCAGGGCCATCAGCCCGACCGGGCCGCAGCCGACGACCGCGACCGTGTCGCCGGGGGCGACGTCTCCGCGCACGACCGCGGCGTGGCCGGTGGGGAGGATGTCGGCCAGGAAGACCGCCGCCTCGTCCGTGACCTCCTCCGGCAGGGGCCGCAGCGCTCGGTCTGCCTGCGGCACTCGAACGAGCTCGGCCTGCCCGCCGTCCAGCCGTGGATACACACCCGAATAGCCGAAGAGCGAGCGGCCCGCGCACTGGGTCACGCGCCCCGCGAGGCAGTACGGGCACGTCCCGTCCGAGATCATGCTCGCGTTCACCACCCGCTGTCCCACCTCGAGGGAACGCACCTCGGCGCCGACCTCGACCACCTCGCCTGCGAACTCGTGGCCGAGGATCGTCCCCGCCTCGAACCCGGGCGTCATCCCGTGGAAGGGGAAGAGGTCGGCACCGCAAATCGCGGTCGCACGCACCGCGACGATCGCGTCGGTCGGCTCGACGACCGCAGGGTCGGCGACCTCGTCGACGCCGACGTCGCCGGGCGCCCTGAGCACGACCGCCTTCACGTTTCCCTAACGGTGCCAGGCACTGTTGAGGAGGCCACTCGGAAACAGCCGTCTCGCAGGGACTTTACGGTGCCAGGCACGGTTAAGAGGTCGGCCCGAACGGACACGTCAGTTGTGAGTGTGGCCGCCGTCTGCGACCAGCAGCTGCCCGGTGATCCAGCCGGCCTCCTCGGACGCGAGGAAGGCGACGGCAGGCGCGATGTCGGCGGCGACCGCCCGCCGCGGGATCGCCTGGAGCATCTGGACGAATTCGAAAGCCTCCGCGTGCTTGCTCGCCATGACGCCCTCGGTCTCGGTCAGGCCCGGCGCGACGGAGTTGACGGTGATGCCGTGCGGGCCGAGCTCCCGGGCGAGCGCGCGCGTGAACGCCCACACGCCGCCTTTCGACGCGACGTAGTGCGCGAGATTCGGCGTCCCCGCGAGGATCACGTTCGAGGCGATGTTGACGATCCGGCCGTAGCCCTTCTCGCGCATCGCCTTCTGCGCGTAGTAGTTGGTCAGGAACGTGCCGTCGAGGTTGACCGACATCACGCGACGCCACTCGGCGAAGTCGACCTCGTCCCACGGCGTGAACGGGACGATCGCCGCGACGTTGACGAGGACGTCCAGCCGTCCGTGCTCGCCCACCGTTTCCTCCACCATCCGCCTGACGTCGTCCTCGTTCGAGATGTCGACCTGCATCGCGACGCCTTCCTGGAGGTCGGCGCCGACGACGGTCGCGCCCTCGTCGGCCAGCTTGTCGGCGACCGCCTTGCCGATTCCCTGCGCTGCGCCGGTGACGATCGCGACGCGGTTGTCCAGGTTCCCCATTCGGCTCCCTCCTACAGCTCGTAGTGGTCAGGCGCGTGCTTATAGCCCTGCCATGCTTCGGCGTCGTGCGAGAAGAAGACGTCCGCGTCCTTCTCGGATGCAAGGTCCTTCACGCGAGCGATCGAGCGGACGCCGTCGACCGGCGTGTGGTGGAAGCCGGGCTGGATCCCTTTCTCGAGCGCCGCCGCCGTGTAGGCGACGTCCATCGCGAGCAGCATCGACCGTCCTGCACCCTCGAGCAGGAAGGAGCAGTGGCCGACGGTGTGGCCGGGCGTCTCGATCACCGTGACGCCGGGGGCCAGCTCGTGGTCGCCCGAGAACGTCTCGATGTTGGCGCCCTCGTAGTCCCACGACTTGTCCGAGTAGCCGAAGAACTCGAACGGCGCGTGATCCCGCGCCTGCGCGAGCTCCCGCTCGTGGATCAGGTTCCGGACGCCCGTGCCCTTGAAGAGCTGGTTGCCGCCGACGTGGTCGATGTGCAGGTGCGAGTTGACCACGGTCGTGACGTCGCCGAGCTCGAAGCCGGCGAGGGCGAGCTGGGCCGGGATCGTCTGCTCCGCGGTCTGCTCGGGCAGCTCGAAGGGCAGGACGCGGTTCATGTGGTCGAGGTCGATGCCGGTGTCGATCAGGAAGAGGCCCTCGTCGTGCTCGATCAGGACGCTGTACACCGGAATCCGACACTGCGGCCCGGGCACGTTCCACATCAGCTGCGTGTGCTCGATGACGATCGAGCCGCCGTCGAGGAGCCAGACTTTCATGCCTCGAGCGCCCTCCGGACGGCGACCAGCTTGCCCGCCCGCTTTGCCCGCAGCTCGTCGATCTGCTCCGGCGTGTAGTCGTAGATCCCACCGCCGGTCTTCATCCCGAGCCGCCCCTTGTCGATCAGGTCGCGGATCGTCGCCGAGATGTCGCCCGAGGTCGAGAGATCCTGGTTCAGGTACGAGCCGACCGCGTGGTAGATGTCGAGCCCGGCCATGTCGAGCAGCTCCATCGGGCCGATCACGGCGAGCTTGTAGCCGATACCCCAGCGCACGTTGAGGTCGAGCCCCTCGGGGTCGATGATGCCGCGGTCGACCAGGTCGAGGCACTCGCGGAGGATGGCGTAGAGGATCCGGTTCTCGACGAACCCGGGAACCTCCCGCTCGACCACCGGGTGGTAGCCGATTCGCCGCACGAGCTCGGACGTGGCGTCGACCGTCTCCTGCGACGTCTTCTCCCCCGGGATCACCTCGATCATCGGGATCAGGTGCGGCGTGTTCGACCAGTGCATGCCGACCACGCGCTCGGGGTGCGCGCAGACCTCGGCGATCTTCGTGATCGAGATCCCCGACGTGTTCGAGGCGAGGATCGCCTCGTCGGCGACGACGGCCTCGAACTTCGGGAACACCTCCTGCTTCAGCTCGAGCTTCTCGGGCACCGCCTCGAGCACGAAGTCGGCACCCTCGAGTGCGGCGTCCAACTCGCTCTCGAAGCGCAGTGAGCCGCCGTCCTCCCGGGCGGCCTCGAGCCGCTCGAGCACGCCGGAGGCGAGCTCCGCGCCGCCCTTCGCCCGTTCGAGCGCTTCGGGACTGACGTCGTACAGCGCGGTCTCGATCCCGGCGCGGGCCAGAACCGCTCCCATTCCCGGCCCCATCGTTCCGGTTCCGATCACCGCTGCGCGTCTCACTGTTGCCACGTGCCCTCCTCCTTCAGCTGTTGGATGCGCCGCCAGACGCGCTCGGGCGTCAGCGGCAGCTCGGTCATGGGGACGCCCGCGTCGGCGAGCGCGTTGACGATCGCGGAGGGAACCGCTGCCAGGGCGCCCTCGCCGCAGCCCTTCGCACCGTATGGCCCCGGCCCGTCGCCGTTCTCGACGATCACGCAGGTCATCTCGTCGGGCAGGTCCTCGAAGCTCGGTATCCGGTAGTCGAGCAGGGTGTCGTTGAGGAGCAGCCCGTCTTCGTAGACCATCTCCTCGAAGAGCGCATTGCCGATCCCCTGCAAGGTTGCGCCTTCGTCCTGGCGCTCGACCAGCTGCGGGTTGATCGCTCGACCGACGTCGGCCGCGGTCGCCGTCCGGCGCACCTCGACGAACCCGGTCTCCGGATCGACCTCGACCTCGGCCGCTCCGACGCACACCTCCCAGAAGACGGGTCCCTCCGCGTAGGAGCCGGTCCCGACCGGCGCGACCTCGCCGCGGCCGATCAGCTCGCCGCCGGCGAAGCCGAAGTGCTTGCGCATCAGTTCCAGGTGGTCGTCCGGCCCGATGTCCGGGGTACCCGCGATCGCCTCGAGCTGCCGCCGGATGTCGGCCGCCGCGCGCTGGACGGCGAGGCCGGCGATCGTGGTCGACCGGCTCGCTCCTGTCGAGCGGTCGTACGGGCTGAAGCGGGTGTCGGCCCCCCGCACCGTCACGCGGTCGGGGTCGACGCCGATCTCCTCGGCGGCGATCTGCGCGAAGGCCGTCCTCGGCCCTTGCCCCATCTCGGTCGTGGAGACGAGAACGACCACGCGGCCGTCCGCCTCGAGCCTGCAGATCGCGCTCGACACCGGGTGCGCCCCGGCGGCGAGCAGCCCGACCGAGACGCCGCGCCCGACGAGTGGGCCCTTCTGCTCGCCCCAGCCCACGCGCGCGGCGACCTTCTCGACGTCGCCGATCAGGTCTGCGTCGAGCGGCTTCCCGCCGGCCCGGACCTCTTCGCCCGGAAGGCAGAGGTTGTCGCGGCGAAGGTCGAGCGGGTCGAGCCCGGCCCGCCGCGCGACCTCGTCGACCTGCGACTCGCCGATCCACTGGAGGTGGGTCGCGCCGAAGGCGCGGTAGGAGCCCGCCGGCGCGAGGTTGGTGTAGACGCAGGCGGCGTCGACGCGGTAGGCAGCCCAGCGGTACGGGCCGGGTGCCGCGTCTCCGGCGGTCGCGACCACCCGCGGCCCGTTGTCCGCGTACGCGCCGGTGTCGAACAGGCACTCGACGTCGCGGGCGAGCAGGCGGCCGTCCGAGGTTGCAGCAGTGCGCATCCGGCAGGTCATGTTGTGCCGACGAGTCGTCACCATCGACTCGCCGACCCGGTTCTGGATCCGAACCGGCCGGCCTGCCTTCCGCGCCAGCGCGACCGTGAGCGGCTCCATCTTCGTGTACGACTTCGAGCCGAACCCGCCGCCGAGGTAGGGCACCTGGATCCGCACGTTGGCGACCGGGATGCCGAACAGGTCGGCGATCTCGGCGCGCACGAGGAAAGGGTGCTGGCAGGTCGCCCAGAGCGTGATCTCGTCGCCGTCCACCTGGGCGATCACGGTGTGCGTCTCCATCGCGTACTGGTAGACGGACGGGAACGTGTACTCGCCCTCGACCACGATCTCCGCGCGCGCGAACACCGACTCGAGCTCGCCGCGGTCGATCCGGTAGCGGTAGCAGACGTTCCCGTCGCGGGGTGGAATCTCGCCGAGGCCGTGGAAGAGGCCCGGCCTCGACTCGCGGTCGGTGACGAGTGTCGCGCCGGAAGCCGTCGCATCGGCGACGTCCGCGACGACCGGCAGTTCCTCGTACTCGACCTCGATCAGGTCGACGGCTGCGGCTGCAGCGGCCGGAGCTTCGGCCGCGACGGCGGCGACCTGCTCGCCGTGGAAGCGCACCTTGTCGATTGCGATGATCGGCCGGTCCTTGATCGAGTGGCCGTAGTAGGGATCGATGTCGTGGAGGTCGGCGCCGGTGAGGACGCAGACGACGCCGGGGACCTCCAGGGCTGCCGAGGTGTCGATCGAGACGATCCGCCCGTGCGCGATCGGGCTGCGCAACACCTTGCCGTGGAGCATCCGGGGGACGACCATGTCGCCGACGAACTGCGCCTCGCCTCGCAGCTTCTCGCGCGCGTCGCGGCGGGGGTGTGACCGTCCGATCTGCGACCGGGTCTCGGGGACGGTGGTCGTCATGCGGCCGCGAGCTCGGCGACCGCCTCGAGGATCCCGCGATAGCCGGTGCACCGGCAGAGGTTCCCGGCGAGCTCGTGCTTGATCGCCTCCTCGTCGACGAGATCGCCCTGCTCGAGCAGCGCGCTGACGGTGAGCAGCATCCCCGGCGTGCAGAACCCGCACTGGAGCGCGGCGTGCCGGGTGAAGGCTTCCTCCAGCCTGGCGAACTCCGGCCGCTCGGCGAGGCCCTCGATCGTCGTCACCGTCTTCCCGTGAGCGTCGGCGGCGAGGTAGCAGCACGAGCTGACCGGCAGCCCGTCGACCAGCACCGTGCAGGCGCCGCAGACCTGGACGTCGCAGGAACGCTTGGCGCCGGTCAGGCCGAGCGAATCGCGGAGCACGTCGAGGAGCAGCTCCTGCGGTTCGAGGTCGCGCACGACCTCACGGCCGTTGACGCTAAACGCGACGTCCACCAGGCCCTCCGGCGTCGCGGGCGACCTGTCGTTGCCATGCTGCCCAGTACTCCTCGACGAACTCGTCGCGGTACTTGATCGGCAGGAGCTGCCGGGCGGCGTCGGCGGCGATCGGCCGCAACGCTCCGAGAGTCGAGGCGATCGACTGGAGCTTCGCCGCGCGTTCGAGCGTGATCGCGGTGAGCACCGCCCAGGGGACGTCCTTGCCGACCGCGAGCACTCCATGGTTCTCCATCAGCACTGCACGCCGTGGCCCGAGCGCCGCGGCGACGCGGTCGCCCTGGTCGTCGTCGACGATCAGGTCGGGGTCGTCGAACCTGCCGACGCCGTCTGCGAACAGGATCCCGTCGTGCGTGAGCAGCGCGAGGTCCGCTGCCGTCGCCCCGAGGGCGGTGGCGTGAGGCGGATGTCCGTGCACGACCGCGCCGACGTCCTCACGGGCCCGGTACACCCCGGTGTGCAGCACCGTCTCCAGGTGGAGGACGGTGTCCGCGTCCTCCAGCGCGACCACGTCCTCGGGCTCGACCTCGTTCAGGGCGACCCCCTTGCGCTTGATCCAGATCTCGCCGTCTGCGTCGCGGCCGCTGACGTGGCCGAGCGTCAGGTCGGCGTATCCCTCGGCGGCGAGGATCCGGCAGGCCCAGGCCACTTGCTCCCGCAGGCTCTGTGCGACCGCGACCATCAGCGCCGATCCGTCGGGGGGTAGTCGGGATGCGGAAAGCCGAAGACCATCACCAGGTCCCCGTCACCGGTGTTCACGACCGCGTGCCAGACACCGGCCGGGATGTGCACGGCGTCGCCCTGGCCGAACGGGACCACGCCGTCGTCGAGGCGCAACTCCCCCGAGCCGGAGACCACGTAGGCCACCTCCTCGGTCTCGTGCTTCACCGGCGCGAGCACGGTGCCCGGGGTGAAGACCGAATACCCGAGCGACGAGGCGTTCCCGCCGACACTCGCGTCGGTGACGAGCATTCGGCTCCAGCTGCCGTGCGGCAGCTCGATCGGCTCGACCTCCGCGAGTCGAACGGTCGTTACAGCGCCCACTCCCCGCCCTTCAGGATGTAGGTGCCGTCGTCGACGATCTGCAGCGTCGCGTTCAGGAAGACGCCGTCGAGATGCAGCGTGCAGTGGTTCCGTCCCCCCGGGTAGGCGTTGTGGTTGTCACCCAGAGCGAGGTGGACGGTGCCGATTCTCCCTTTCTCCGACGGCGTGCCGAACGGCGCCTTCTCGCTCGTACCGAACGCGAACTCGCCGACGACTGTCGCGTTCTCGACGCCGTCGATCGCGCTGCGCAGCCGCTCGGCCTCCTCGCCGCCCTCGATCTCGACGCACTTGCCGCCTTCGAGGGTCCACTTGATCTGCTCCTTCACCTGGCCCTCGAGGCCGATGCCGAGCATGACGCCGTCGACCACGGCGGTTCCGTGCGTGTAGTCCTCGATCGCCGCGAACGCGACCTCGGTCCACAGCGGGATCGGGCTCATCATCTGGCCGCGCGCCTTGTACGGCGTCAGGCAGAGCGGAGGCCTCCCTTCGATCGAGACGTAGAAGTCCGTCCCGAGCGGAGTGGTCACATGGCACTGGCTCTTCCCCTCGAGCGCGCCGACCGCGTCCCTGGTTCGCTGCGCCGACCGCTCGAGATCCTCCTTCGTCAGTCCCCACTCGCCCATCCCGGGCTCGATCGAGGCGATCTTGCCGTTTGCCTCGCAGGTCTCGCGCACGGCGTTCACGTGCGCGAACCGGTTCGCCCATTCGAGGTTCGCGATGATGATCACCTCGTCGGAGCCGACCATCGCGCGGTGGAGGTTCGCCGGCGGCGCCATCGGAAAGCGCACGTCGGCGCGGCCACGGCGAACCTGCGTCTCGTTGTTCATGATCACCGGCCACGCGCCGCGCTCGACGCAGACGTCGGCGACGGCACGGGCCTCGTCCTCGCGATCGTCGTCGCAGATGATCGTGACGACGTCGCCCTCCTCGACCGAGAAGCAGACGTCGACGATCAGCGCGGCGTCCTCGAGCAGATTGCCCTTCTCGACAACAGTTGCCATCACTCACCTCACCCTCTCTGCGGAGAACAGGGGCAGCACTTCCTTGGCGAACCGCTCCACCTGCGCGAACTGGTCGATCGCGCCGAATCGGCAGATGAAATGGTGGACGCCGGCCTCGGCGAAGGTTCGGATCCAGTCGGCGATCTGGTCCGGAGTCCCGACCGGACCCCAGTTGGAGAGGTCCATCGCCTTGGACAGCTCGGGGTAGTACTTGGAGATGTAGTCACCGAACGCGGTCCGGGCCTCCTCCTCGGAGTCGCCGATGTTCATCGTCACCTGATACGAGACGACGAGCCGGGAGAAGTCGGCCCCGTGCGCGTCGGCATACCGTTCGATCGCTGCGAGTTGCTCGACGAGCTCTTCGGGATGCTGGGCCCGGCAGCACGTCATCCAGCCGTCGCCGTACTCGACGATCCGACGGCACGCCGATTCGAGCCGGCGCGCGATCACGTCAGGCGGCGCGTCGCCCTTGAGACGTGGGTTCGAAACGACCCAGATCGGCGGCGGCGTCTGCAGCGGCATCAGCGGAGCCATCTCGGTGCCCGAGTGGAAAGAGACGCCGTCGTAGCTGAGGAACCGCCCGTGGAAGTCGACGCTGCCCTCGGTCCAGAGTTGGCGGAGCACCGCCAGGCCCTCCTCGAAGAGCGTCCCGCGCCTGACGTAGTCGAGCCCCAGCTGCTCGAACTCGCGCCGCACGCCCTCCTCCGGGTTGCCCATCCCGGTTCCGAAGATCGTGCGGCCCCCCGAGATCACGTCCAGGGTCGCCCACTCGAGCGCCAGGTAGAGCGGATTCCTCGTCGACGACACCATGCAGGCCGTCCCCAGCTTCACCCGCGACGTGCGCTGGGAGATCGCCGAGAGCAGAGAAATGGGCTCGTAGCGCGGCTTCGAGAACAGCGAATCCCCGACCCAGACCGACTCGAACCCGCACTCCTCGACCGTCTCGGAGAGGTCGAGGAGCATCTGCACGTCGTAGTCGGGCGCGATCAGCGGTTCGCGGTTGTTCAGGTTGACGCCGAACTGGATCACGAGCCCTGCGTTTCGTCGTCGGCCAGCGCCTTCAGTCCGCGCTGCGGGACGCGGATGTGCTCGGACATCAGGTGCGCTGCCCGCTCGGCATCGCCGCGCTTGGCCGCGCGCAAGATGGCGGCGTGCTCGGCCACCGAGCGCTGCAGGTTTCCGCGCAGCTGCAGCGAGCGCCTGCGGTACCGCCCGAGCTGGTCGAGCAGCTGGCGATACATGTCGGCGAGCTTCGCGTTCCCCGATGCGTCGACGAGCCGCGCGTGGAACGCAGTGTTCGCTTCGAAGAACTCCGCGACCTGGCTGCGCTCGGCCCGCGTCGACATCTCGTCGATCAGGGCCTGGAGCGCGGTGATGTCGTCCGTCCCCAGCCGGGGCACAGCGAGCTTCACCGCCATCAGCTCGAGCGCCTCGCGCACCTGGTAGAGCTCGAGGAACTCCTTCGTCGAGAGGGAGCTGACGACCGCGCCCCGACGCGGCCGCACCGTGACCAGCCCCTCGGAGGCCAGCCGACCGATCGCCTCGCGCAGCGGCCCTCGGCTCACGCCCAGCTGCTCGGCCAGGGCGACCTCTGCGAGCTCGGTGCCGGGCTCGAGCCTTCCGGCGAGGATCTCGGCCCGCAGGTGGTCGTAGACCCGCTGCCAGAGAGTCAAGTTCTCGACCGGCGCCGGGCGGCTCAGAGCGGCCTCGGATGCCATTGCAATCACTCTCCAGACGGGTTAGGGTAGGCGACCAACCGGCCTTGTCAACAGTTTGCAAGGCGACCCTAGCACTGGGTTCGGCAAGGAGCAAGCATCGTTCAATTGCGGTGGAATCGGGACGGTTCCCCCGGGAGGAAGGAGAGTCACGCGATGCAGAAGCGTCTACCTGGAGCGCGAGTCGTCGTCGCCCTGGCGGTCGTCGCACTCGTCGGGGCCGGGACCGCGTACGCGACCGGAGCGCTCCGTGCTGCGGAGGTGACGAAGGTTGCCTTCGCCTCGCCTGCGAAGCAGAGCGACTACGGCTGGAACCAGCAGGGCTACAAGGGCGCCCAGGCGGCGGCGGCCTCCGTCGGCGCGAAGTTCCAGGCCGTGACCAACATCGGCTACGACAAGACGGACGTCGTCCTGCGGCAGCTGGCCCAGGGCGGCGCGAGCTTCATCGTCGCCCACGCGAGCGGCTACGACACGGTCGCCACCCGCATCGCCAAGCAGTACAAGGTGCCCGTGATGACCTACGACGTGCCGACGAACCTGACCAAGGGGCTCGTCTCCTACATCACGACGTCGAGCCAGCAGGGCGCCTACCTGGCAGGCATCCTCGCCGCCCGGACGACCAAGACCCACAAGGTCGGCATCATCATCTCGGCCTCCGATTCCAACTGGTACAAGATGAGCGGCGGGTTCGCGGCCGGGTTCCGCTCGATCGACAAGTCGTCGAAGATCTACTTCGCGACCATCAGCCCGACCGGGTACGACGACGCCGCAGGCGGCAAGCGTGTCGCCAACAGCGTGATCGCTCAGGGTGCGGACGTGATCTTCGCGATGGGCGACAACGCTTCGTTCGGCTACCTGCAGGCGATCGAGACGGCGAAGCCCGGGCACAAGGTCTGGTTCATCGGCGACATCGGCGACATGACGCCGATCGACAAGAAGCACGTCTTCCTGTCGTCGGTGCTGTGGAACTTCGCCGACACGTTCAAGCAGGCGGTCAAGGACATCCGGGCCGGCACGTACGGCACCCACGGCTACGACCTGAGCCTGAAGAACGGCGGCATCTCCCTGCTGAAGTCGAAGTACATCCCGGCCAAGACCTGGGCCGAGATCACCGCCGCGAAGGCGAAGATCATGAGCGGCAAGATCAAGATCCCGGCCGCGAGCAAGGCCGGCCAGGTCCAGCAGCTGATCAAGTAGTCCCGTGACCTCGCAGCGCCCGCGGTGGGTAGGCGAGCCCACCGCGGGCGGTTTGCAGAGCCTCGGGGACTGGATTCATGCTGTCCCCGCGACCGTTTCATCCACACTGATCCGAGCAGGGTGAGCGAACCGACCGACACGCCGATCGTCGAGCTCGTGGGGATCACGAAGGCGTTCCCGGGTGTGCTCGCGAACGATCGGATCGATCTGACGCTGCGCCGCGGCGAGGTGCACTGCCTGCTGGGCGAGAACGGAGCGGGGAAGTCGACGCTGATCGGCATCCTCTCCGGCCTGAACCGTCCGGACGCGGGCACGATCCGCGTCGAAGGGGTCGAGACCGCGATCTCGTCCCCCCGGACCGCTCTCGAGCTGGGCATCGGCACGGTTCCCCAGCATTCGGCGCTGATCCCGGCCCTGACCGTCCTCGAGAACCTGATGCTCGGCGACACCCGGAGGCTGCGCCTGGACGAGGAAGGGGCGCGAAGGCGCCTGCACGAGCTCGCCCGGCTCCTGGGAGTCCACGTCGATCCCGACGCGCGCGCGGTCGACCTCGCCCTCGGCCACCAGCAGCAGGTGGAGATCATCAAGGCGTTGTGGCGCGGCTCGAGGGTGCTGATCCTCGACGAGCCGACGTCGATGCTCACGCCGCAAGGCGTCGCAGAGCTGACGAAGGTCCTCGCGCGCCTGAAGGAGCAGGGCCAGGCGGTGATCTTCATCACCCACAAGCTCCACGAGGCGCTCTCGCTCGGTGACTACATCTCGATTCTCCGCCAGGGAAGGCTCGCGGGCACGATCGACGGTCGAGCGCTGCGCGAGAAGGATCAGGAGGAGCTGCGCGCGGAGATCGTGCGGATCATGTTCGGAGACGAGGCGCGGGCGGTGGCCGACGTCGCCGAGCTGCGCGACGATCTGTCCGAGGCGGAGGCGACGAGCGAGACCGCCGTACGAGGAGAGGTGGTCCTCGAGCTACGGAACGTGAGCGCTCCTGGCGAGGGGGCCGAGCTCGGCATCGAGGACGTCTCGCTCGAGCTGCGGCAGGGAGAGATCCTCGGGGTGGCGGGGATCGACGGGAACGGCCAGCGTCCTCTGGCGGAGGTGATCGCCGGCCAGCGCGGCGCCTCGCACGGCGAGGTCATGCTCTTCGGCGGGCCGGTCACGGGGATGCCCGTCTCGGCGCGTCAGAAGCTCGGGCTCCGCT
This sequence comes from Gaiellaceae bacterium, assembly GCA_036555585.1. Lineage (GTDB taxonomy): Bacteria > Actinomycetota > Thermoleophilia > Gaiellales > Gaiellaceae > DATBLE01. The sequence continues at coordinate 9,760 of DATBLE010000055.1, read as the reverse complement.
ACGTGACCGACGACCGCCTGGGCGAGGGGATCGTGGGCTCCCTTCCTGTCGGGATCAACCTGTTCCTGAAGCGGATCGGCGAGCAGCCGTTCTGGCGCCACGGACGGATCCAGCGTGCCGCGATCGACCGGCGCGCGGTCGAGCTCGTGCGGGACTTCGACGTGCGCACGACCGGCGTGGGGACCCGCGCAGGCACCCTCTCGGGCGGGAACGTGCAGAAGATCCTCCTCGCGCGGGAGCTCAGCTTCGAGCCCAGGGTCGTCGTCTTCAGCAAGCCGACCTACGGCCTGGACGTGAAGACGACCGCGACCGTGCGAGACCTGATCCGCCGCCTGGCCGCCGGCGGCGGTGCTGCGCTCGTGATCTCCACCGACCTCGACGAGCTGCTCGACATCGCCGATCGGATCGCCGTGCTGTCGCGCGGACGGCTCGTCGGCGTGGTTCCGAACGGCCCGGGCGTCACGGAAGAGGTCGGTCGGCTAATGGTGGGCAGCTCACACGGGGGAAACGGCCGGTTTCCCCCGTGAGCCCCCTTCCGAGCTCCGCCACCGGCTACGCCGGCGGCGTTCGCGATCGCTTTCACAGCGAGCCGCACAGTGCCGCGCGCGCCATGTCGGTCGCGGCGGCGAAAACACCTGCCCGGCGGAGCCGCACGAGCAATGAGCACTGAGACCGTGCCGAGGGAGGTGCCACTCGCGACGCCGCGGGGGTCGCAGCGCTCTCGGCTCGCCGACAAAACGGTCGACGTCTGCATCCGCTCGCTCTTCCCGGTCGTCCTCGCGCTCGGTGCAGGGGCGGTCCTCCTGCTCGCACTCGGCCGGAACCCGATCACCTTCTACGGCGACGTCTGGGAGGGCGGAGTCAGCGGCGGCGGCTGGGACGCCTGGCAGGACAGCGCGATCAGGATGGCGCCGTTGCTCCTGATCGGCGCCGGCCTGACGGTCGTCTTCAGGGCGAACATCTGGAACCTCGGCTACAACGGCCAATTCCTGCTGGCCGCCGCGGTGGTCACCGGCTACGGGCCGTCGTTGACGAACCACCTGCCGCTGTGGTTCGCGATGCTGCTTCTCTTCCTGATGGCCGGCCTGACCGGGGCGGCGTGGACGATCGTGCCCGCGGTGCTGAAGGCCCGCTACGGGACGAACGAGATCATCACGACGCTGATGATGTCCTTCATCGGCGTCGACCTCGCCAGCCTGCTGATCAAGGGCCCGTTCCAGGATCCCGCGGTGACGATCCCGCAGACGCGGGTCCTCGACTTCGACAAGATGCTCCCGCCGATCCCGGGCACCCGGATCCACATCGGGCTTCTGGTCGCATTCGGAGCGATCTTCGTCGTGTACTTCCTCCTCACCCGCACGGCGTGGGGACTGCGGCTGCAGATCATGGGGGCGAACCCGCGGGCGGCGAAGCACTTCGGCGTCAACCTGCCCCGGCTGATCGTCACCAGCTTCCTCGCCTCGGGGTTCCTGATCGGTCTCGCCGCTGCGGTCGACTTCCTGGGGCTGTGGGGTTACATCCGCAGCAGCCAGAACCCCGGCTACGGCGACACCGTGATCCCCTTCATCTTCCTCGCACGGCTGAACCCGCTCGCGGTCGTCCCCTTCATCGCCTTCTTCTCGGTGCTGTCCGTCGGCGGCGACCTCGCCGCCACGAACGCGAACCTCTCGACCGACTTCCTCCTCGTCCTGGTCGGTCTGATCCTGCTGTTCATGACGGTGATCGAATACCTCGGCCGCCGCCGCGACCTGGGCCGCAGCTATCTGCCGCCCGGGCTGCGCGAGGCCCTGCGGGCGCCGCTCTTCCGGAGGTGGCGGCCGTGATCCTCGCAAGTCAGGTCTGGACCGACGTCTTCTGGACGAGCGTCGTCGCCGGCGGTCTGCTCGCCGGCATTCCCCTGATGTTCACGGCTCTCGGCGAGACCATCTCCGAGCGGGCGGGGGTGCTGAACATCGGCCTGGAGGGGATGATGCTGCTCGGCGCCTACCTCGGCTTCGTCGGCGCGCACGACGCCGGATCCGTGTGGGTCGGGTTCCTCAGCGGAATCGCCGCCGGGATGGTCGGCTCGCTCGTCATGATCGTGCTCTGCGTGTGGCTCGGCCTCGACCAGATCGTGGTCGGGATCGCGATCACCCTGGGCGGCGAGGGGATCACGAGCGTCCTCCAGCAGGCCCAGTTCGGCTCCAGCTACCCGCGGCTCGGCGCAACGCCGACGGTCACCGTCCCGCTCCTGCACCGGCTGCCGGTGCTCGGTACGAGCCTGTTCGAGCAGCCGCCGCTCGTGTACCTCGCGTTTGTCTTCGTCGGCGTGCTCGCCTGGGTGTTCCGGCGGACCAACGTCGGCCTCAACCTGCGCGCGGCCGGCGAGAAGCCGGAGGCGCTCGACGCGGCCGGCGTCAGCGTCGTCGCCACCCGCAGCTGGGCCGTGCTCTCGACCGGCGCGCTCGCCGGGCTCGGCGGCGCCTATCTCTCGATCGTCGCCGCGGGGATCTTCACGCCGTTCATCACCCAGGGGCAGGGCTTCATGGCGATCGTGATCGCCATGCTCGGACGCGGCCGACCGCTCTGGGTCCTGCTCGGCTCGTTCCTCTTCGGGATCGTCCTCTCGCTGTCCGACTCGCTCCAGCTCGCCGGCATCAACATCTCGACGGACGTCGTCAACATGCTCCCGTTCGCGGCGATCATCATTGCGCTGATCGTGTTCGCCCGCCGCGCCTACCTCCCGCCCGCCCTTGCGCTGCCGTACGTCCGCGGTGCGCGCTGAAAGGAGAACCATGCGTGACCCCGACTTCACCCTCTCCGCCGGCCCGGTGACCGCGAGCCCGCGCGTCCTCGCGGCGCTCGGCTCGCCGATCGTCTACCACTACGACCCCGCGTTCATCGAGCGCTTCCGCGCCACCGAGCGCAAGCTCGCCGACGTCTTCCTGACCAAGAACGACGTCCTGCTCATGCAGGGCGAGGCGGTGCTCGGGCTCGAGGCCGCGGCGCGCGGTCTCGTCCAGCCCGGCACGAAGGTGCTCAATCTCGTCCAGGGGGTCTTCGGCAAGGGCATGGGCTACTGGCTGAAGGACTTCGGTGCCGAGCTCCACGAGCTCGAAGTGCCGTACAACGACGCCGTCGACCCGGCGGACGTCGAGCGGTACCTCGACGAGCACCCGGGGATCGAGCTCGTCACCGTCGTCCACTCGGAGACCCCGTCGGGGACGGTTTGCGACGTGTCGGCGATCGGGCCGATCGCCCGCTCCCGCGGCGCGCTGACGTTGATCGACTGCGTCTCGTCGCTCGGCGGGATCGAGTTCCGCACCGACGAGTGGCAGCTCGACGTCTGCGTCGCCGGCGCGCAGAAGTGCCTCGGCGGCCCGCCGGGGATGTCGCTGATGACGGTCGGCGACGCCGCCTGGGACCGCATCCGCACGAATCCTGCCGCCCCCCGTGCCTCCTTCCTCTCGATGCTCGACTGGAAGGAGCAGTGGATCGACGGGGACAAGTTCCCGTTCACGCCGTCCGTCACCGAGCTCTACGGCGTCGAGGCGTCGATCGACGAGCTGCTCGAGGAGGGCCTGGAGGCGTCGATCGCGCGCCACGAGCGTTCGGCGGCCGCGTGCCGGGCTGGCGTCCGCGCGATGGGCCTCGAGCTGTGGCCGCGCAGCGACGACGTGGCGGCGGCGTGCGTGACGGCGATCGCCGTGCCCGAGGGTCTGACCGACGTACAGGTGCGTGCGCACTGCCGCGAGCGGTACGGCGTGATGATCTCCGGCGGGCAGGGCGCCGGCAATCTCGTCCGCATCGGGCACATGGGCACGTCCGCCCGCGGGCTGCACCCGGTCCTCGGCCTGGCCGCGCTCGGGCGGACGCTCGCCGACCTGGGCGTCCAGGTCGAGATCGGTGCCGGCGTCGAGGCTGCCCTCGCCGAGGTGTCGGAAGCGAGTCACGCGGAATGGGACAGGCCTACGGCGTATCCCATTCCGTGAGGATCTTCGACTCGCACATGCACGTCGGCTCGTTCGAGTCGATGTTCGGAGTCTCGCTCGACCGGGACGGGATCGACCGGCTGATGCGGGAGAACGAGATCTCGAACGGCGTCGTCTTCTACCCGGACAACGAGTACGTGCGCGAGGTGGTCGAGTCGATCCCGGGCCTGTACGCGCTGGCGTGGGGGAACCCGCGGGTGCCCGGGAACCTCGCGGAGGTTCGCGACCTGCTGGACCACCCGAAGTTCCTCGGCCTGAAGCTGCACCCGCTGATCGACGGGTACCTGCCCAACGATCCATCGGTCCACCCCTTGATCGAGCTGATCCTCGAACGCGACCAACCCGTGCTGCTCCACTGCGGACACCCGATCTTCACCCTGCCGTGGAGCATCGAGGAGCTCGCCGTCGCCTTCCCCGCGGCGAAGATCGTCATCGGTCACATGGGCCACGGCAACGTCGTCTACATCAACGGCTCGATCGACGTCGCCCTGCGCAACCCGAACGTGTACCTCGAGACCTCCGGCATGCCGATGCACACGAAGATCGGCGAGGCCTACGAGCGGGTGGGGGAGACCCGCGTCCTCTTCGGGACCGACGTGCCGTTCCACCATCCGGCGGTCGAGATCCTGAAGGTGCGGGTGAGCGGACTGCCGCCCGACGCGGTCGAGCGTGTGCTGAGCAAGAACGGCCGTCTGCTCTTCTTCGGCGACGAGGACGCGACCGAGCCCGTGGCCGCATGACGCTCCCTCCCTTCGACCTGCACCGGACGCGCACGCCGGACGAGGCACGCGAGCTGCTCGAGAGGTACGGCGAAGACGCCGCGGTCGTCTGCGGCGGCACCGAGCTCCTGCTCCTCCTGAAGCTCGGCTTCGCCGCGTACGGGCACCTCGTCGACATCAAGGGAATCGACGACCTCCGCGGGATCCGCGCCGAGAACGGCAGTCTCGTGATCGGCGCCACCGCCACCCACCGCGAGATCGAACGCTCCCCGGCGGTGCGCGAGCGGCTGCCGGCCCTGGCGGCGATGGCGCGCAACGTCGCCAACCCCCGCGTCCGCAACGTCGGGACGCTCGGAGGCAACCTCTGCTTCTCCGACCCGCACTCCGACCCGGCGACGTTCCTCCTCGCCCTCGACGCCGAGGTCGACCACGACGGCGGACGGACGCCGATCGGAGACTTTCTCGTGGGGCCGTACGAGACGGCGCTCCGGCACGGGCAGCTGCTCCGGGCCGTGCGCATCCCGCTGCCGGAAGCCGGAACGGGCGTCGTCCACCGCAAGCTCTCCTTTCACGAGCGGCCGGCCGCGACGGTCACCGTGGCAATACGCACCGAGCGTGGCCGCATCGTCGATGCCCGGGTCGCCGTGGGGTCGGTCGGCCCGAGAGCCATTCGGGCCACGTCGGCTACGGAGACGTTGATCGGGAAGGAGGCCGCGGACGTCGAGGCCATCGCCGAAGCAGAGGCCCTGGCCGCCGAGCAGGCAGAGGCCGTCGAAGACGCCAACGGCTCGATCGAGTACAAGCAGCAGCTGGTGCGAGTTCTCGTCGAGCGCTGTCTGACGTCCGCTCTCGACATCGCCGAGGGAACCGGCTGACGATGGCTCGGGGGTAGCCCTCGGCCGGGTGTTCGATCACGTCGCCATCGCCGTCTCGGACCTCGCGGCCTCCGAGCGCTTCTACCGCACGGTCCTGGGCGTCCTGGGCACCGAGCCCAGCCATGCGGACGCCGAGCTGGTCGAGTGGGAGGACTGGGACATCGGGGCGGCGGACCGCGAGCACCCGCTGACCCGCGGGCTCCACGTCGGCTTCCGCGCTCGAGACCGCTCGCAGGTCGACGCCTTCTGGCAGGCGGGTGTCGAGGCGGGCTACCGCGACGACGGCGCACCGGGGCCGCGTTCGCAGTACAGCCCGACGTACTACGGCGGGTTCCTGCTCGACCCCGACGGCAACAGCGTCGAGGCAGTCCACGGCGACCGCGAGAACGCTGTGCCCGACGGCGGCGTCGACCACCTGTGGATCCGCGTCCGCGACCTGCAGGCCTCCCGGCGCTTCTACACGACGATCGCCCCTCATGCCGGGCTCCGCCTGGCAGTCGACGAGTCCGGCAGCGTGCGGTTGACCGGCCCGGATTACGGCTTCTCGCTCGTCCGGGACGAGCGTCCGCTCACCGAGCACGTCCACCTCGCGTTCACCGCGCGCGAGGACGCCACGGTGCGCGCGTTCCACGCCGCCGCAGTCGCGGCGGGCTACGAAGACCACGGCGCGCCGGGCGAGCGCGCGGTCTACCACCCGGGCTACTACGGCGCGTTCGTGCTCGATCCGGACGGGCACAACATCGAGGTCGTCAACCACAACCGGGGCTGAGCCGTGGCCGACAAGTCCGCCCACCACAGGGCTTAGGCTTCTGGGGGTTCCGCTGTGACAGCGCGGGGTGCGCTGTCACAGCGGTGGACGTGTCCGGTTACTTCTTGGTCGGTTGGAAGTTCCCCTTCAGGTCGTACTGAGCGACCTGGGTGCCGAGGTTGACGCCTGCGGTCGTCGAGAAGCGGTAGTGGAGGCCGGCCCAGATACGAGCGTCGGCGACATTCTTCAGGAGGTCGTCCGCGGTTGCGAAGTGCTGGGACGTGGTCAGGGTCGTGCCGCCTCCGGTTGCTCCGGGGACGTCGATGTCGATCGCGGAGGTCTTCAGGACGGAGGTGAGCACGCCGGTGACGGCGGCGGTGACGCACCGTGCGCGCTCGGGTACTCGGGGTGGTTCGGGGTGACGAGCAGCGGCGACCAGGCCGGATCGGCCGTGGTGCTCGCATTCCCGTCGAGGCCCGCGCCACGGATGGCGGTGATCGGGCGCCAGTACAGGTAGTGGTACTTGGAGTCCATGCAGGCGATCCCGGCGTCCGAGGGGACCATGTTCCCCATCGCCAGCAGCCTCACGGTATCGACGAGGTCGAAGTTGTGGCTCGTCGCGATGTCGCGGTAGACCTGGTTGTACTGGTTGATCACGTTCGCGTTCCAGAACAGCGCGGTTGCCGTCTGTGCCGCCGTGCGGGCCGTGCTCGCCGCCGAGCCCATCTTCTCGGTCTCGTTCAGGTCGGTTGCGTATTCGGGGCTCGTGATCGCCGGCGGGGCGGGAGCACGGAACTGATCCGGGCGGTCGAGCAGGAACGGCTTCACGGCCGCGAGCCACGGGGTCTGGGCGGACTGCGCCGAGGGCAGCGGCGGGAACACCCAGGTGCCGGGTGGTTGCGGCGCGACACCGTAGGCCGTCGACACGGGAGCGTTGCGTCCGTCACCCCATCTGCTCGCGATCAGCTGGCCGGCCGCCGCGGTGCCGACCGCGATACCGTCCAGCCTCGCCTTCTCCGGAACCGCGGCGAGCGTCACGTTCAGGTACGTGTCGTACGCGGAAACGAGCGAGGGCGCGAGTGTCGGGAAGTAGTAGGAGAGCGTCGTGTACGCGGCGGCCGCGACCGCGGCGCGCGGCGAGGCGCCCGGAGGGCCTGCAGCGACGACCGGTACGGCGCGTAGCGGCCGCTGATCGCCATCACCGCGTTGTACTCGGCCGCCTGCACATAGGCCATGTAGAGCAACCCCTCCGGCTGGAACTTGGCCGGCGTCAGCGTGGCCGAACGCACGGTGTCGACCGCGATCACGTTCCAGTCCAGCGCCGCCTGCGGCGACAGCCTTGCCTGGCTCTGGCGCACGCCTGAGGCGCCGGGCCCGCTGACGAGGATCGCCAGCGCCGCGACGCCAAGCGCGGCCGTGACGAACAGGAGACGGACGTGGGCGAATCGCATCCGTTTCATTGCTCCTCCTCTTCTGTTGCGGTTGTGGTCGAGGGGATCGCGGTCGCTCCTGCCAGCTCGACGTGGAACAGGAGCAGCAGCGCTTCGTCGTGCGAGAGCGGCATCCCGTGGGCCTCCCAGGCGTGACGCAGAACCTCTGTGGCGAGTCCGACGTCGTCGGGGGCCCGGGCGATGAATCCACAGTCGCAGGTGAGCGTCTTGTCCACGATCTCCTCGCAACCGAGGCTAGGAACGAGCGCCAAGAATCCGGCAAGATCGCGCCTAGACCGTGGCTAAGCCATTGCGGCGATCGATTCCGGCGCCGCCGTCGACCCTCTCCGGCGCCGTCACGACCTTGCTGTCAGCGCTGTCCTACCGCACCCAGAGCTGGTCGACGAGCACGAACTGCTGCGGGTTGTACTGGTAGTTGCCGACGCGCTTGGAGAGGAAGTTGACGTTCTTCGAGAACATGAGCGGCACCCACGGTGCCGCGTCGGTGACCTCGCGGTCGACCCGGGCCCAGCGTGCGCGCGCCCCGTCCGGGTCGCTCAGCTGCTCCGCCTGCGCCCGGCGCATCTGGCGGTCGATGCCCGGGTCGCACAACCCGCTTCCGAGGTTGGCCGGGTTCCCGGGCAGGAACGCTCGACAGCTGAACTGATCCAAGAAGAACGACGCCGGGTCCGGGTACCCCAGGGCCCAGCCGGTGAACCCGATCTGCGCCCGGTTTCGCGAGTCGCCGACGACGCCCCAGTATCGGTCGCCGACGACCGGCGTCACTGCCACGCGGTAGCCGAGCGAGCGCAGCACCTTCACGGCCACCTTGTTGAAGCCCTCTGCCTGCGACCACGCCCAGAGGGTGACCTTCATGCCGCGTGTCCCCGAGCGTGCCACGAGCGCCCTCGCCTTCGCCAGGTCGGGTGCAGTCCAAGCTCCGCTCTTCGTCGAGCCGGCCGTGTACGGGCAGTAGGGGCGGTAGCCCGGGTAGTTCGGCGGCAGCATCTGGCACGTCACCTGGGCGAAGCGCGGCCCGCCCCAGGCGTTCGTCGCCGCGGCGCGGTCGACTGCGAAGTTGACCGCCCTACGGGCGTCGAGCTTGTCGAAGGGCGGGACGCGGGGGTTGAGGAAGAGCGCCTGGAAGTTCCAGCTCGGGTCGGAGTGGAGCCGGCTCGCGTACCGGACTTCGACCCTCGACAGCTGCGACGGGGTCCACGGCTGGGACAACCACACGACGTCGGCCTTGCCGTCGACGACGTCGCGAATCGCGCCGTCCGGGGTGCCGGCGATGCGGACGTCGATGCGGTCGGGGTATCCGTTCGGCTGGGCGGCCGGCGACCACTCGTGGAAGAACGGATTGCGGACGAGCCTGAGCAGTCTCCTCGGCCTGTAGGTCGCGATCATGTAGGGGCCGGTCGCGGGCAGCGGGTGCGTGCCGGCCGGCCGCCGCGGCGTGCCGCCCGGCAGCACGTAGGCTGGGGGGGCCGCGAGCTTGTAGAGGAAATAGGGGTCCGGCCGGATCAGGTGGAAGGTCACGGTGCGGGCGGCGTCGTCGGCGACGATCCCGCGCGAGAGGTCGCACCGCCTCGGATGCTTCCGGCATTGCGCGCCGCCGACGATCCCGTCGTAGTCCGTCACGGGGGATCCGAGCGCGTAGAAGCGTTCGAAGGTGGAGCGGAAGTCCGTCGCCTGCACCGGCCCGCCGTTCGAGTAGCGGATGCCGTGCCGGAGCCGGAAGGTGTACGTGCGGCCGCCGTCGGTCGGCGCCGGCAGCGACGTCGCGAGATCGGGCACGAGCTGCGTGCCGGCCAGACCGCTGACCTGGTTGAACGCGGTGAGGCCGTCACCGGTCATCCGCAGGAGTGGCGAAACGTAGGTGTACAGGGAGACAGCGGGGTCGATGGAGTCGACAACGTCCCCTCCCTTCCCAGGTCGGTTAGCTCGCAGCACCAGCGTCCCGCCGCGGTGACCGGCGCCCGAGTGACCGACGGCGACGAGCACGGCGCCGCCCGAC
>DATBLE010000054.1:0-37640 GCA_036555585.1 Gaiellaceae bacterium | reverse complement strand
CACGCGGCGTCGCTGCGTCAGGCTTTCGCCCATTGCGCAAGATTCCCCACTGCTGCCTCCCGTAGGAGTCTGGGCCGTGTCTCAGTCCCAGTGTGGCTGATCGTCCTCTCAGACCAGCTACGGATCGTCGCCTTGGTGGGCCGTTACCCCGCCAACAAGCTAATCCGCCGCGGGCTCATCCTCGGCCAGAGGCCGAAGCTACCTTTTCTCCGGCGCCCGAAGGCTCCGGAGGCTATTCGGTATTAATCCGGGTTTCCCCGGGCTATCCCGATGCCGAGGGCAGATTACCCACGTGTTACTCACCCGTTCGCCGCTGTCCCCAGGGCCGAAGCCCAGGTTCTCGCTCGACTTGCATGTGTTAAGCGCGCCGCCAGCGTTCGTCCTGAGCCAGGATCAAACTCTCCGTGAAGAGTGTTGCCGGCCCGCTGTCGCTAAGCAGAAAGAGTTGCTCAGCAGACAGGGCCCGACAGACTTTCCACTTCGAGCTTGTGCTCAAAGTGCACGCTCCGAAGAGCGCAACGAGGTTTCCTAACCAGGATCGCGCAAGCGAGCCTGGCAGGGTCTCGACGTAAACGCACGCTGCTGAGTTTTCAAGGACCGCTTGCCGCCGGCCGGAGGGCGTGAAAAAGGCCTCCAACAGCACCGGAGGCCCAGACGTTGCGACTTCGACTTCCGTCTCGGTTGCTCGGTTTGGGAACTCCTGGTCGTCGGGACAGTTCCACGCCACCCTTTTCGGGCAGCCGCGGAATGATAGCAACGCTCAGGGGGGTGTCAAGCGGACGAAGCGCCGCTTCCCGGCTTGAACAAGCGCATTTTCGAGTTTCGCGCGCGGGAGGTCGAGCTCGTCGACGACGTTCCCGTCGACCTTGACCGCGCGGTCGTTGATCAGTCGGCGGGCCTCGCTCGTGGACAGCCCGAACGCGGTCGCCAGCACCGCGGGCAGATGCACGGGGTCCCGGTCCGGAAGCGGTGACTGCGGTACGTCCTCCGGCGCCTTGCCTTCCCGCACCACGCGAGTGAAGTGTGCCTCCGCCTCGCGCGCCGCCTCCTCGCCGTGGGAGCGCGCGACGACGAACCGCGCCAGGGCGAGCTTCGCCTCGAGCGGATCTCCCTCTGGCGCCGGCTGCTCGAGCACGAGCCGGTACCAGTCCTCCAGCTGCTCGTCCGGGATCCGCATCGTCCGCCCGAACTGCTCCTCGGGCGCCGCCGTCAGCGGCACGTTGTTGCCGACCGACGACGACATCTTCTCGCCGTCCCAGGAGAGGAGCAGCGGTGTCGTCAGCACGACCTGAGGCTCGAGGCCATAGGCCTCCATCACGTCGCGGCCGGCGAGCAGGTTGTAGAGCTGATCGGTTCCGCCCAGCTCGACGTCGGCCTCGATCGCGACCGAGTCGTAGGCCTGCATCAAGGGGTAGAGAAGCTCCGAGACGGAGATCGGCTCCCGGGCCGCGTACCGCTTCGCGAAGTCGTCGCGCTCGAGGATTCGGGCGACGGTGATCGTCCGCGCCAGCCGGACGACCTCGGCGTACGAGAGCTTCGACAGCCACTCGCCGTTGTACCGCACCTCGGTGCGGTGGGGATCGAGGACGATCATCGCCTGCTCCATGTAGGTCCTGGCGTTCTGCTCGATCTCCTCGTCCGTCAGCACGGGGCGCTCTGCCGATCGGCCCGAGGGATCGCCGATCCTGGTGGTGTAGTCGCCGATGATCAGGACGCCGGTGTGCCCTTCGTCCTGGAAGGCCCGCATCCGCTGGAGGGGGATCGCCCGGCCGACGTGGATGTCCGGCGAGGTTACGTCGATTCCGAGCTTCACCCGGAGCGGACGGCCGAGTGCGAGCTTGCGCTCCAGCTCTCCCTTCGGGAGCACGTCGACCGCGTTCCTGGTCAGCTCGGGCAGTCCCATGGAGAGCGAGTCTAGAGGCAGTCCCCGGGTAGAATCCCGCCGTTCTGTTGCGCAGAAAGAAGGCCCCTGCGGCGAACGGCAAGCGTCGCCGCATCCGCAAGCTCCGCCTGTTCACCCTCCTGCTCCTGGTGGGCCTGTTCTGCTTCGTCTCCTTCGCCTACGGCCTCGTGATGGGCATCCGCAGCGAGCTGCCCCAGCTCGACCCGGCCCGCTCCAGCCACCGGCTCGAGCAGAACGGCTACGTCTACGACTCGAGCGGGAAGCGAGTGCTCGCGGTCCTGCGCGGGTCGGAGGCGCGGGTGCTCGTCGACTCCTCGGACATCGCCCCCGTGATGAAGCAGGCGATCGTGGCGATCGAGGACAAGCGGTTCTTCGAGCATCGAGGCGTCGACATCCACGGCATCGTGCGCGCCGTGTGGCAGGACGTCCGCAACAACAAGGTCGTCCAGGGCGGCTCCACGATCACGCAGCAGTTCGTCAAGAACACCTACGTCAAGAGCAACCGCACGATCAGCCGCAAGCTGAAGGAGGCGGCGCTCGCGTGGCAGCTGGAGCAGGTCTGGCCGAAGGACAGGATCCTGACCGCCTACCTGAACACGATCTACTTCGGGAACGGCGCCTACGGCATCGAGCAGGCGGCGCGGGTGTACTTCGGCCACGGGGCGTCGTCGCTGTCCCTGGCCGAGGCCGCCCTGCTCGCCGGCATCCCCGCCGATCCGAGCCTCTACAACCCGGTCACCAATCCGAGGACGACGCACCGCCGGCGGCGCGAGGTCCTCCAGGCGATGCTCGAGCAGAACGACATCACCTACAACGAGTTCCGGCTCGCGAACCGCACGCCGCTGCCGAAGCCCGAGGACGTGCACCTGCCGGGGACCCGGGGCCCGGCGCAGTACTTCGTCGACTACGTCAAGCAGCAACTGGTCGACCGCTACGGCTCGGGCAAGGTGTTCGGCGGCGGGCTCCGTGTCGTCACCACGATCGACCTCCAGCTCCAGCAGCGGGCGCGCGACGCGATCTCCAAGGTGCTCACGGCGCCGGACGGCCCCGCCGCTGCGCTCGTCGCGATCGACCCGCGCGACGGCCGCGTGCTGGCGATGGTCGGCGGGGACAACTACCGCAAGAGCCAGTTCAACCTCGCAGTCCAGGGCGAGCGGCAGCCGGGGTCGTCGTTCAAGCCGTTCGCGCTCGCTACCGCCCTCCAGCAGGGGATCTCGCCCTCGACCGTGCTCGTCTCGAAGCCCGTGGCCATCCCGCTCGGCGACCGGACCTACTACGTCCACAACTACGAGGGCTCGAACCTCGGGCCGATCGACCTGACCACGGCGACGATCGAGTCCGACAACACCGTGTACGCGCAGCTGACCCGGATCGTCGGCCCGAAGAACGTCGTCGCGACGGCTCACAAGCTCGGGATCACGAGCCCGTTGCAGGGCTACTTCTCGATCGCGCTCGGAGGAGAGGCGGTGAACCCGCTCGAGATGGCCCGCGCGTACGCCTCGTTCGCCGACGGCGGCAAGCGCGTCGACGGGTCGATCATCGGCAATCGTCCCCGCGTGATCCTCTCCGTGAGCGGCAAGAAGAACGCGCCGGAGCCGCGTCAGGTGATCACCGAGTCGAACGCGCAGATCGTCAACCGGATCCTCCAGCAGGTCGTGCAGGAGGGCACGGGGCGGCGGGCGGAGCTCCCCGACGGACGCCCGGTCGCCGGCAAGACGGGGACGACCGAGAACTACGGCGACGCCTGGTTCGTCGGCTACACGCCGCAGCTCGTGGTCGCGGTCTGGGTCGGCTACCCGAACAGCCTCGTGCCGATGCTCAGCCAGTTCGGCGGCGAGCCGGTCGCGGGAGGGACGTTCCCCGCGCTGATCTGGAAGGCGTTCATGGAGCGTGCGCTGCCGTACCTGAAGGACGACCCGGAGAGCTTCCCGGCCGGGAGCATCCCCGGCTCCTCGGATCGGCGGCTCGTGCTCCGGGACGGCACCTTCCAGCTCGACAACGGGCTCTGCCGGGACACGATCCAGGTCGCCTACTTCGAGGGACGCGCGCCGGCGAAGACGGCCAACTGCAAGCCGAACGAGGTCGAGGTGCCGAACGTCGTCGGCGAGACGTACGAGGCGGCCCGGGCACGGCTCGCGGCACAGCCGCTCACGCCCGTCGTCGTCTACAAGCCGGCCGCCGCCGGGCAGGCGCTCCACGTCGTCGTCAAGCAGTTCCCCCAGAAGGGCCGGCTCTCGTCGTTCGACAGGGTGACGATCGTGTTCGCGAAGCCGCTCCACGGGGTGATCCCGAGCGTCGTGGGATTACCGGCACGAAAGGCGCGGGCGAAGCTCGAGCGGCTCAAGCTCCGGCCCCTGCTCCGGGGCGGCGACGGGAAGATCGTGCGGCAGCGGCCCAGGGCCGGGCTGGCCGCGGCCGCCGGGCTGCCGATCACGCTCTGGGCACGCCCCGGCTGAGGAAGCGCGACCCCGACAGGACGTACCGCCAGGGATGGTCGGCGGCGCGGGTGATGCCGATCCTCGGCGCGGCGGCGATCGTCGGCTCCGCGGTGCGAGGAAGGAGGGCGAACGGGGCCTCGTCGAGCGGCAGGCCGTCGTGCTCCCGGGACACGCCGAGAGCCTCGCAGAGCCGCCCGGGGCCGGCCGCGAGCAGGCGCACGTCGTCGAGGCCGCGCCGTGCTCGCATCCGCTCGATTCCGTGGGTCGGCTCCAGTGCCCTCAGCAGGACGGCGGCGGCGGTTCCCTCGTCGTCGCAGACGAGGTTGAGGCACCAGTGGATCCCGTACGAGCGGTAGACGTACGCGTGGCCGGGCGGGCCGAACATCGCCGCGTTCCGGGGCGTCCGCCCACGGTATCCGTGGCTGGCCGGGTCGGTCGGGTCGTACGCCTCGACCTCGACGATCGTTCCGCCGGTCCCGTCGACCAGCAGCGTGACACCCACCAGGTCGGGCGCGATTTGGTGGACGCTGCGGGCGAAGAAGTCCCGCCCGATCACGGGGCTCGCTTCGCGTCGTAGTGGAACAGGCTGGGGATCGCCGCCAGGATCGCGACCGCGCCGGCGGCGCACGCGATCCCTCCGGAGACGATCGAGAAGCGAAGGCTGGTCAGCGACGCGAGGAGCCCGGCCTCGATGTTCCCGATCGCGGGCGTGCTCGCGACCTGGGTGAGCTCGAAGCCCTGCATGCGGCCCCGCAGCTCGTCTGGCGTGCCGGCGAACAGGATCGTGGAGCGGAGGATCGCGCTGTACTCGTCGGCCAGCCCGGCGAGAGCGAGCATCGCAAGCCCGAGCCAGAGCGCGGTCGCCAGCCCGAAGCCGGCGATCGCCAGGCCCCAGACGACGATCGCGGCAGCGACTGCCACGCCCTGGCGGCGGACGCGCCCGGTCCAGCCGGAGGCCAGCCCCGCCGCCAGTGCGCCCGCGGCGGGCGCCGCGTACAGCAAGCCGACCACCCCTGCTCCTGCCTCGAAGTGCTGGACGGCGACCGCCGGGAACAGCGCCTGCGGCATGCCGAAGACCATCGCGTTCGTGTCGAGGACGAACGTGCCGAGGATCGCGCGCTGCCGCACCAGGAACCGCCACGCCTCGCGAAGGGACTCGAGCATCTCGGTCGCGACCCGCTCGCTCGGCGGCGCGGGCGCGATCAGGAGCACCGCGACGATCGACGCGACGAAGCTGACGGCGTCGATCGCGTAGGTCGGGCCGACCCCGGCGGCGGCGATCAGCAGCCCGCCCAGCGCCGGCCCGACGATCGCGCCGGTGCCCGAGTAGATCGTCTGGAGCGCCTGGGAGGCGGCGAGCTGGTCGCGCGGGACGAGGCCGGGCATCAGCGCGCGCAGCGCCGGCGCGCCGATCGCCCACAGCGAGGTCGCGGCGAACGCCAGGACGTACAGCGCCCAGACCTGCGGGTCGCCCGAGAACGCGTTCACCGCCAGCAGCGCCGAGACGGCCATCAGCCCGATGTCGGCCCGGACGATCAGCCTGCGCCGGTCGACTCGGTCGGCGATCGTCCCGCCGACCGCCGCGAACAGCAGCAGCGGCACCGCGTCGCAGATCGAGAGCAGCCCGACCTGGAGCGGCGAACCGGTCAGCGCGTACATCTGGTACGGGACGGCGACGAACGTGACCATGTTCCCGAGGTACGAGACCGCCTGGCCGCACCAGAGCAGGCGGTAGTCGCGCGACTCGCGGAGCGGGCGCGTGTCGATCGCCAACGAGCGCAGGCGGGCCAGCCGGCCCGGCCGGTCGGTGGTGGGGAGCGCTTCCTCGAGCGAAGCGGAGCCGAAGCCGGGCTGAAGCCCGGCACCGGCCCTCTCTTCTTCTTCTTCGTACTCGGTCAGGGTCGAGAGGCTAGAAGAGCTTCTCGCCGGCGGGCGACTGCGACGTCTTCTCGAGCAACCTCCGCGCGCGGCGACCGAGGTCGTTGAGGTCGACCTTGCCCTGGTCGGCGGCCTCGGCGAGCCGCTCGGCGAGGCCGAGCGCCTCGTCCACGATCGCCGAGCCGGCGCCGTGATCCTGGCCCATCTCGTGGAGGATCGTGCGCTCGGTGCGCGAGGCGACGATCGGGTCGGTGACGCCCTCGACCCACACCCGCGTGCGCCGGCCGCTGCCTCGGTCGGTCGCCTCGAGCGGCTCGAGCGCGTAGATCTTGTCCGCGCGCGCGTACTTCCCGAAGCCGAGGAAGATCATCCTGGTCGAGCCGTCCGCCACCAGGTGATTATGCAACCGGCGGTAGGCTCGCGCCCGTGCCCCGGATCTACCTGTCTCCTCCCCACCTTTCCGGCCGCGAGCTCGACTACGTGCAGGACGCGATCGACTCGAACTGGGTCGCGCCGCTCGGGCCGCACGTCGACGCATTCGAGCAGGAGCTGTCCGCGGTCACGGGCGTCCCGCATGCGCTCGCGCTCTCGAGCGGCACGGCGGCGCTGCATCTCGCGCTCGTCGTGCTCGGGACCGGCCGCGGCGACGAGGTCGCCTGCTCGTCGTTCACCTTCTCGGCGAGCGCGAACCCGATCGTGTACGCCGGGGCGACGCCCGTCTTCGTCGACTCGGACCCCGCCACCTGGACGCTGGACCCGGCGCTGCTCGAGCGGGCGCTGGCCGAGCGGCCGCCGATCCGCGCGGTCGTCGCCGTCGACCTCTACGGCCAGTGCTGCGACTACGAGCGCATCCGCGGGCTCTGCGCTGCGCGCGGCGTGACGCTGATCCAGGACGCGACCGAGTCGCTCGGCGCCCTGCACGGCGACGAGCCGGCCGGAGCGCAGGGCGAGCTCGCAGCCTTCTCGTTCAACGGCAACAAGGTGATCACGACCAGCGGCGGCGGAATGCTGGTCTCGCGGAACGCCGACTGGATCGAGCACGCCCGAAAGCTCTCGACGCAGGCGCGCGATCCCGCCCCGCACTACCAGCACACCGAGATCGGGTTCAACTACCGGCTCAGCAACCTGCTCGCCGCGGTCGGCCGTGCGCAGCTGGCGGTGCTGTCCGAGCGCGTGGCGGCCAGGCGGCGGGTGAACGCGCGCTACCGCGAGCTGCTCGCCGCCTCGCCGGGGATCTCGTTCATGCCCGAGACGCCGTACGGGAGATCCAACAGCTGGCTGACCTGCATCGTCGTCGACCCGGTGGAGGCGGGCACCGACCGGGAACGGATCCGGCTCGCGCTCGAGGCCGAGGACGTCGAGTCGCGCCCGCTCTGGAAGCCGATGCACCTCCAGCCGGTGTTCGCGGACGCGCCCGTCTACGGCGGCGAGGTCTCGGCCCGGCTGTTCGAGCGCGGGCTCTGCCTGCCGAGCGGCTCGGCGCTGACCGACGAAGACCAGCGCCGCGTGGTCGAGATCCTGCTCGCGACGCGGTCCTAGGCGCGCCTGGGCGCCGGCGCGTAGTCGAGCCACTGCGCCCAGCGCTCGCTGCGGCCCTCGACCGTGTCCTTGTAGGCGGCCTGGAGCTCGAGCGTGACGGGGCCGACGCCGATCTCGTGGTCGTCGATCGAGCGCACCGGCGTCACCTCGACCGCCGTGCCGGTCATGAAGACCTCGTCGGCGAGGTAGAGGTCGGAGCGGATCAGCGGCTTCTGCACGACCGGGTAGCCGAGGTCCTGGGCGATCTGGACGATCGAGTCGCGGGTGATCCCCGGCAGGATCGACGAGCTGAGGTCCGGCGTGTGGACATTGCCGTCCTTGACCACAAAGATGGTCTCGCCGGGGCCGTCGGCAACGTACCCGTCCTCGGTGAGCAGGATCGCCTCGTCGTAGCCGCAGCGCCGCGCCTCGTGCGTGGCCAGCATCGAGTTGAGGTAGACGCCGGTCGCCTTGGCCGCGTGCGGGATCGTGTTCGGGCCCACGCGCCGCCAGGAGGAGACCATCACCCGGACGCCCTGCTGCTGGCTCTCCTCGCCGAGGTAGGCGCCCCAGGGGAAGCAGATGATCGCCACGTCGATCCGGTTCTCGCCCGAGTGGACGCCGAGCTCGCCGTAGCCGTAGAACGCGATCGGCCGGAGGTAGGAAGCCTCCAGGCCGTTCACGGCGAGCGTCTCGAAGCAGGCGGAGCGGAGCTCGTCGGTCGTGTACGGAAGCTCCATGTAGAGCAGGCCTGCCGACGCCTCGAGCCGGTCGAGGTGGTCGACCAGCCGGAAGACGGCGGGGCCGCGCTCGGTGGCGTAGCAGCGGATGCCCTCGAAGACGCCGGTGCCGTAGTGCAGTCCGTGCGCGCCGACGTGGACGCGGGCGTCGGCCCAGTCCACCAGCTCTCCGTTCAGCCAGATCTTCTCGCTCTCCTGCATGGCCCTCCTTTCGGCCAATGTTACGTGTCGGCTGCGAGGTCGACCGTCTCGCCGCGGGTGACCCGGACCAGCTCGGACGCCGGCAGCCCCGCCATGTGGCTGGGCGAGCCGGCGCCCACCCAGAGCACCCCGTCCGCCGGGATGTTGCGGTCGAGGAGCACGCGCGAGACGCGCTTCAGCGCGACCGGCGCGACCGCTCCCACCTCGAAGCCCGTCACCTCTCTCACCTGGCCCGCGCCCGCGACGCGCGCACGGTTGGAGGAGGTCGCCCGGGCGACCTTGTCCGTATCCGCGCGGCGGTCGCCCGGGACGAGCACGAGCACCCACGAGCCGTCGCAGTCGAAGAGCAGCGACTTGACGATCCTGCGCAGCTCGCAGCCGACCGCGGCGGCGGCGTCGGCCGCGGTCGGCGTGCCGGCGGCGAACTCCTCGATCCGGGCCTCGGCGCCCGCCCTGCGCAACGCCTCGCTGACGCGCTCGACCGGCTCGGGCCAGGGCTCGGCCGTGGTCATGCCAGCGAGATGAAGTGCGCGTCGTCGAAGCCGGCGGCGTGGACGCGATCGACGAGCTCCTGCGGGGCAGGCGCGTCGATCGCGAACGCCATCAGCGCCTTGCCCGCCTCGTGCGTCCGCGAGACCGCCATGTTCGCGATGTTGACGCCGTGCTCGCCGAACATCGTCCCCACCCGGCCGATCACGCCCGGCATGTCCGTGTAGAGGAGGAAGACGAGGTTCTGGGCGAGCTCGATGTCGATCCCGAAGCCGAGCGCGCCGGCCAGGAAGAGTCGCGGCTCCGGCCCGATCGTCGTCCCCGAGACGGCGATCTCGTCGGCGCGCACCTCGACGAGGTTCATGTAGTCGCGTGAGGCCCGAAACCGCTCCTCCGAGACGGCGATCCCGCGCTCCGCGGCGATCACCGGCGCGTTCACGTAGTTGACCACCTGGTCGACCCGGCCCTGGAAGATCCCGTTCAGCGCCGCGACGGTCAGGAGCCGCGTGTCGTACTCGGACAGCGGCCCGTGTGCCGCGACCACCACCCGCCTCGGCCACTCGCCGGCGAGCTCGACGGCCAGCCGCCCGAGCTTCGCCGCGAGCGGGATGAAGGGGCCGAGCATCTCCAGGTCGGCCGCGTCGACGACCGGGATGTTGACGGCGTTCGTGACCAGGCCGCCTTCGAGGGCGGCGACGATCTGCTCGGCGACGATCACGCTCGCCCGGTCCTGCGCCTCGTCGGTGGACGCAGCCAGGTGCGGCGTGACCACGACCTCGTCGAGCTCGAGCAGCGGGCCCGTGTACGGCTCGGAGGAGAAGACGTCGAGCGCCGCGCCGGCGAGCTTGCCCGAGCGGATCGCCTCGGCCAGCGCGTCCTCGTCGACCAGGGCGCCTCGGGCGGCGTTGACCAGACGTGCCCCGTCGCGCATGGACGCGATCGCCTCGCGGCCGATGATGCCCGCTGTCTCGTCGGTCAGCGGCAGGTGGAGGGTGACGAAGTCGGAGGCGACGAGCACCCCCTCCAGCGTCGCTTCGCGCTCGATGCCGGCCTCCCGGAAGCGGTCCTCGCCGACGAAGGGGTCGTAGGCGACAACGCGCATGCCCAGCCCGACCGCGCGCCGGGCCACCTGCTGGCCGATCCGGCCCAGGCCGAGGACGCCGAGCGTCTTGCCGGCGAGCTCGATCCCGCTCCAGCGCGACCGCTCCCAGCTTCCCTCCTTGAGCGCGGCGTGGGCCTGCGGGATGTTCCGCGCCAGCGCGACGAGGAGGCCGATCGTCTGCTCGGCGGCGGAGACGACGGTAGAGTCGGGGGCGTTCGCGACCACGATCCCGCGGTGCGTGGCGGCGGCGACGTCCACGTTGTCGACCCCGACTCCGGCGCGGCCGATCACCTTCAGTCGCTCGGCCCGCCCAATCAGATCGGCCGTCACCCGGGTCGCCGAGCGGATGACGATCGCGTCGTACCGGGCGATCGACTGCTCGAGATCGGAGTCGCCGTCGACGTCGACGTCGAAATGGCGGCGCAGGAGCTCGACGCCGGCTTCCGCGATCGGCTCCCGGACGAGCACGCGCGGACGGCTAGTCATTCCCGCGTGCGGCGGGAACGGCCGCGAACGCCTCGAGCGCACGCGCGACGCCCGCGCCGCGCTCGACGTCGGCGCCGGCCTCGACGAGCACGAGCTCGACGGCCGCCAGCGCGGCCGCGACGTCGAAGACGTCGTAGTAGCCGATGTGGCCGATCCGGAACAGGCGGTCCTTCAGGTCACCGTGACCGCCGGCCACGGTGACGCCGAAACGGTCGCGGAGCGCGAGTCGCAGCTCGCCGGCGTCGACGCCCTCGGGCGTGAGGATCGCCGTCACGACCGCCGAGCGGTCCTCATCGGGTGAGAAGAGCTCGAGGCCCATCGCCTTCGCACCCTCGCGGCAGGCGCGCCCGAGCCGCACGTGGCGGTCGAACGCAGCCTCCAGCCCCTCGTCGAGCAGCAGCCCCAGCGCGACGTCGAGCCCCCGGACGAGCGACACGGCCGGGGTGAAGGCGCTGTCCAGCTTCGCCTGGCCGGCGCGCGTGCGCTCCCAGTCGAAGTAGAAGCGCGGCGAGGTGCCGCCAGCCGCGTACGCAGCCTCCGACGCGGAGACCAGGCCGATCCCGGGCGGGGTCATCAGCGCCTTCTGCGAGCCCGAGGCGACGACGTCGAGCCCCCAGGCGTCGGTCTCGAGCGGGACCGCCCCGAGGCTGGAGACGGCGTCGACGGCGACGAGCGCGCCGGACGGCTTCGCCGCGGCCGCCAGCGCCTGGACGTCGGCGACGACGCCGGTCGAGGTCTCCGAGTGCGTCAGGAAGACGGCCTTCGCGCCGCCGAGCTCGTCCAGCCTCGCACCGAGGTCCTCCGCGCGCGGCGTCTCGCCCCACTCATACTCGACCGCCTGGACGTCGGCGCCGTAGGCGGTCGCCAGCGCGCGCCAGCGCTCGCCGAACGCCCCCGCCGAGACGACGACGACGCGGTCGCCCGGCGTGCAGAGGTTGGCCACCGCCGACTCCATCGCCCCCGTCCCCGACGACGTGAAGAGGAGCACGTCGCCCTCCGTGCGATAGACGGCCCGCAGGCGCTCGAGGCACTCGGCGAAGAGGGCGCGGTAGTCGGGGCCGCGATGATGGACGACGGGCTCGGCGAGCGCGGCGAGCACCTGAGGCGGCACGGGCGTCGGCCCCGGCGTGAAGAGATACCGCTTCTCCGCCATCAAGCGGAGCGTAGCTTCCGAGGTGGCCGTTCGATCGCTAGGGTGGTGCGGTCGACCGTCTCTCGAGAGGGGGAGGATGGAAGCGAACGGAGCCGTCGTCGTCGCTCAGGACGTCGCCCGCCGGTACGGCGAGGGCGACACGGCCGTCGATGCTCTCCGCGGCGTGTCGCTCGACGTGGCCCGCGGCAAGCTCACGACCGTCATGGGCCCGTCGGGCTCCGGCAAGTCGACGCTGATGCACATTCTCGCGGGCCTCGACCGGCCGACGAGCGGCAGCGTCCGGATCGACGGCACCGAGATCACCACCCTGGGCGACACAGACCTGACGAAGCTGCGCCGCGAGCACATCGGCTTCATCTTCCAGTTCTTCAACCTGCTGCCGATGCTGTCGGCCGAGGAGAACGTCCTCCTGCCGCTGACGATCGCCGGCGAGAGGCCGGACCGCGAATGGCTCGAGCAGCTGCTGGGCGCGGTCGGGCTGAAGGACCGCCGCTCGCACCGGCCGTCGGAGCTCTCCGGCGGGCAGCAGCAGCGGGTGGCGATCGCGCGCGCGCTCGTCTCGAAGCCAACCGTGGTCTTCGCCGACGAGCCGACCGGGAACCTCGACTCCAAGACGGGCGGCGAGATCCTCGAGCTCCTCCGCCACGCCGTGCAGGACACCGGCCAGACGACCGTGATGGTCACGCACGACGCCCGATCCGCCTCCATCGCCGACCGCATCCTCTTCCTCGCCGACGGCAACATCGTCCGGGAGCTGCCGCGCTCGGAGCCGCACGCGGTGATCGCGGCGATGGAGGAGATCAGCGGCTAGTGCTCCGTCCGGCAGTAGTCAGGGCATTTCTGGCGGCGCCCGGAACCGCCATGCGGCGTCCTCAGTCGCGCCGGTATCCGTTGATACCGGCGCTCCCTGCGTCCTTGCCTGGCGGCCCCGGGCACTCGCCAGAAGCGCAAGACCACTACCGGACGGAGCACCGGTGATCGGCTTCACGCTCAAGGGCCTCGCGACGCGGAAGCTGCGCACCGCGCTGACCGCGATCGCGATCGTCCTCGGCGTCGCGCTGATCACCGGCACCTACGTCCTCACCGACTCGATCAAGGACGCGTTCGGCGGGATCTTCACGGAGATCTACCAGGGCACGGACGCAACGGTCACGGGCAAGGCCGCCTTCGACCTCTCCAACGAGAACAACACGACCGCGCCGCCGTTCGACGAGTCGCTGCTCGGCGAGGTGCGGAAGCTGCCGCAGGTGCAGGACGCGGTCGGCGGCGTCGGGGGCGAGGCGCACCTGATCGGGAAGAACGGCAAGGTGATCGTGTTCGGGGGTGCTCCGAACCTGGGCTTCAGCGTCGACCCGGCCCGCCCCGCGTTCAACTCGCTCACGCTCGTCTCCGGCGACTGGCCGAAGGGGGGCGAGGTCGTCGTCGACAAGTCCACCGCCGGCAAGAAGGACCTCACCGTCGGCCAGACGATCGGCGTCCAGGCCGACGGACCGACGCTGCGGATGCGCATCTCCGGCCTCGTCAAGTTCGGCGGCGCATCCAGCCTCGGCGGCGCGACCCTCGCGGGCTTCGACCTGCCCACCGCGCAGGCGCTCTTCCAGAAGAAGGGGAAGCTCGACCAGATCCGGGCGAAGGCGAAGAAGGGCGTGAGCCCGCAGCAGCTCGTGACCTCGATCGAGTCGATCCTGCCACCCGGCACGCAGGTGCGCACGGGCGAGGCGCAAGCGAGGGAGGACGCGAAGGACACCGAGAGCTTCCTCAACTTCCTCCAGTACTTCCTGCTCGCGTTCGGGATCATCGCGCTCTTCGTCGGCGGGTTCGTGATCTTCAACTCGCTGTCGATCACGATCGCGCAGCGGACGCGCGAGCTGGCGACGCTGCGGACGCTCGGTGCCTCGAAGCGGCAGGTGCGCTGGTCGGTGGTGCTCGAGGCGTTCACGATGGCGGTGCTGGCGTCGGTGACGGGCATCTTCGTCGGGCTCGGTCTCGCCGTCGGCCTGTTCAAGCTTTTCGACGCCGTTGGGTTCACACTGCCGAACAACGGGCTCGTGATGCGCCCGCGGACGGTCGTCGTCGCCATGATCGCCGGCGTGCTGGTCACCGTCCTCTCCAGCCTATTTCCGGCCTTGCGGGCGACGCGCGTGCCGCCGATCGCCGCCGTGCGCGAGGGCGCCGCGCTCCCGCCCGGCCGCCTGCACCGGTTCCGGACGCCGATCGCCGCCGTCCTCACCGCCCTGGGCTTCGCCTCGATCGCCTACGGCCTCTTCGGCGCGTCGGGCACGGCCGGCATCCTCACCTTCATGGGGATCGGGACGCTGCTCGTGTTCATCGGCGTCGCCCTGCTCTCGGACCGCGCCGTCCGGCCGCTCGCCTGGGTCCTCGGCTGGCCTCCTTCGGTCTACGGCGGCGCGCCCGGCGTGCTCGCGCGCGACAACGCGCGCCGGAACCCGCAGCGGACCGCCTCCACGGCATCCGCGCTGATGATCGGCCTCGCCCTCGTCACGCTCGTCGCCCTGCTCGCGTCCGGGATCACGTCGCGGTTCCGCAGCGCGGTGAACGACCTCTGGATCAGCGGCTACGCGATCACCGCCCAGAACAACTTCTCGCCGATCCCGATTGCGGCCGGCAACGCGGCCGCGAAGGCCCCGGGCGTCCAGGCGATCGCCAACGTCCGGGCCGGTGACGCCCAGGTCTTCGGCTCGGTGATCGGCGCGACCGCGATCAACCCCGAGGCGACCGGGATCTTCAACCTCGACTGGGTCGAGGGCTCCGACCGGGTGATCGCGAACCTCGGCCAGGACGGCGCCTTCGTCGACAAGAGCTACGCCGAACGGCACCTGCTCTCGATCGGCTCGCCGTTCGAGCTCACATCGCCGAACGGGACGACCCGCCAGTTCGAGGTGCGCGGCATCTTCGACCCGCCGACGGGAGGCTCGCCGTTCGGGCGGGTGACGATCTCCACGCAGGCCTGGGACTCCATCTACGACAACCCGCAGAACATCTACTCGTTCGTCCGCATGAAGGGCGGCGAGTCCGACGCGAACAAGCAGGCGCTCGAGCAGCAGCTGAAGAGCTTTCCAAACGCCAAGGTGCAGACGAAGCAGGAGTTCATCGACAACCAGATCTCCGCCCTGAACTCGATCCTGAACGTCCTGTTCGTGCTGCTCGCGCTGTCGGTCGTCGTCAGCCTGTTCGGGATCGTGAACACGCTCGTCCTGACGGTGTTCGAGCGGACGCGCGAGCTCGGGATGCTGCGCGCGGTCGGGATGACGCGGCGGCAGGTGCGGCGCATGATCCGCTATGAGAGCGTGATCACGGCGCTCCTCGGCGGCGTGATCGGGATCGTCCTCGGCCTCGTGCTCGGCCTGCTGCTGATCGCGCGCGTGAACGAGATCGCCTTCGCGGTGCCGATCGGCCAGCTCGTCATCTTCGCGATCGCGACGATCGTCGTCGGCATCCTCGCCGCCGTCTTCCCCGCGCGCCGCGCGGCGCGCCTGAACGTGCTCGAGGCGCTCCAATACGAGTAGCGAGACGCGTCCGATGGGAGACAATGAGGGTGTGAACTCACTGAAGGGACAGCTGCTCCTCGCCTCGCCGGCGCTGTTCGACCCGAACTTCCGCCGGACGGTCGTGCTCGTCACCGAGCACACGGAGGAGGGCGCGGCCGGGCTCGTCCTCAACCGCCCCTCCGGGACGGCCGTCGCCGACGCCGTGCCGGCGCTGGTGCCGCTGGTCTCCGACGAGGAGCGCGTCTACGTCGGCGGGCCGGTGCAGGAGTCGGCCGTGCTCGTCCTAGCCGAGTTCGACGACCCGGACGACGCAGCCCTGCTCGTCGTCGACGACGTCGGCTTCGTCTCGGCCGACGGCGACTTCGACCTGCTGGCGGGCGCGACTCGCAGGGCCCGCGTCTTCGCCGGCTATGCCGGCTGGGGGCCGGGCCAGCTCGAGGCCGAGCTCGATGAGTCGTCGTGGCTGGTCGAGTCGTCGGCCGGGCCGGAGCTCTTCCCGGAGCCCGAGGACGACCTGTGGGGCGGGGTGCTGCGCGACAAGGGCGGCGCCTACCGCGTGGTCGCCCTCATGCCCGAGGACCCCTCGGTGAACTGAAGGCGGCGACCGTCCGGTCGACGTCGTCCTCGGTCGTCTGCCAGTTGCTGACCGAGATCCGAATCGCCTGCCGGCCGGCCCACACCGAGCCGCTCATCCAGGCGACCCCGCTCGCCTGCACGGCGGCGAGCCTCGCCTGCGTCTGCTCGTCCGACGCGAACCGGAAGAGCACCTGGTTGAGGACGACGTCGTTCAGGACATCCACACCGGGAACCTCGGCGATCCCCTCCGCGAAGCGCCGCGCGAGGTCGCAGCAGCGCTCGACCAGCCCGGCGACGCCGCTGCGGCCGAGCGAGCGGAGCGCCGCGTAGACGGTGAAGCCGCGGGCACGGCGGGAGAACTCCGGCGTCCAGTCCATCTGGTCGCGCGGGCCGGTCTCGCCGGCGTGGACGAGGTAGTCGGCGTACACCGACATGGCGCGCCGATGGGCCTCCGGGCGCGCGCAGAGGACGATCCCCGAGTCGTACGGAACGTTGAGCCACTTGTGACCGTCGGTCGCCCAGGAGTCCGCACGCTCGGAACCGGCGATGAGGTGCTCGAAGCGCGGGCTGGCCGCCGCCCAGAGGCCGAAGGCGCCGTCGACGTGGAGCCAGGCGCCGGCCTCCGCGGCCGCATCGGCGATCTCCTCGAACGGGTCGAACGAGCCCGTGTTCACCTCGCCGGCCTGCGCGCAGACGATCGTCGGCCCGCTGCCGGCGGCGAGCGCCTCGCGCAGCGCGTCCGGGCGCATCCGAGCCTGCTCGTCGGCGGCGACCGGGACGACCGAGCCCGTGCCGAGCCCGATCAGCCGCAGCGCGCGGGGGAGCGTCGAGTGCGCCTTCTCTCCGGCCAGCACGCGGATCGGGGGCGCACCGGTCAGGCCGTCCTGCTCGACGTCCCACCCCGCCTCCGCGAGCACGTGGTTGCGGGCGGCGGCGAGAGCGGTGGCGTGGGCCATCTGCGTGCCGGTGACGAAGGCGAACGAGGTCGCGCGCGGGGGCCGGAGCAGGTCGGCGAGCCAGGCGCCCGCGACCTCCTCGACCACCGCGGCGACCGGCCCGCCGACGTACAGGCCGGCGTTCTGGTCCCACGTCGAGGTCAGCCAGTCGGCCGCGAGCGCAGCGGGCAGAGCGCCGCCGATCACGAAGCCGAAGTAGCGCCCGCTCGGGGTCGCCACGGCGCCGGCGTCACCCACGGCTGCCAGCTCGCGAACGACCTCGCCCGGATCGCTCGGCCCGTCGGGAACGGGACCCCCGAGCCGTGCCCGGAGCTCCTCCACCTCGACGCCCGGGAAGACGGGACGTTCCGGCAGGGTCTCCAGGAAGTCGGCGGCCAGGTCGGCCGTCTCGCGGAGCAGCTCGCGCATACCGGGACGCTACCCGCCCGCGCGAAGCTGGCTCAGCGTCGCACGCGGGCTGATCGCCTCCGGGTCGACCCGCAGCTCGAGCAGCGCAGGTCGTCCCTCGGCGAGCGCGGCCTCGAACGCGGCCTCGAAGTCCACGCTCCGCTCGACCAAGGCCGCATGCGCGCCGAACGAGCGCGCGTACGCGACGAAGTCGGGGTTGCGGAGGTCGGTGGCGACGGCCCGGCCGAAGTGGCGCTCCTGGTGCATGCGGATCGTGCCGAACATGCCGTTGTTCACCAGGAGGACGACGATCGGGGCGTCGAACTGGACGGCGGTGGCCAGCTCGTGCCCGCTCATCATGAAGTCTCCGTCGCCGGTCAGGCACACGACCGGCCGCTCGGGCAGGAGCAGCTTCGCCGCGATCGCGGCCGGGAGGCCGTAGCCCATCGCCCCGGCGCACGGTGCCAGCTGCGTCCCGTAACGGTGGAACTCGTAGAACCGGTGCGCCCAGACCGTGTAGTTGCCGGCCCCGTTCGTCAGCACCGCCTCGTCGGGCAGCCGCCGGCGGAGGTAGGCGAGCACGTCGCCGAGCTGGAGCTCGCCCGGGAGCGGATCGTGGCGGAGGCTGGCGAGGTAGTCTGCGCGCGCCTGCTCGAGCCAGGCGGCGCGGCGCTCGCCGCCGGCGACCGGGCTGAGCATGGCCGCGAACTGCGGCGAGCCGGACAGGATCGGCAGCTCCGGCTCGTAGACGCGCCCGAGCTCCTCCGGGTCGGCGTGGACGTGGATCAGCCGCTGGCGTGGGCGGGGCGGCTCGAGCAGCGAGTACTGCCGCGTGGCGATCTCGCCGAGCCGCGTGCCGAGCGCGAGGATGACGTCGGCGTCCTGGACACGCTGCGCCAGCGCGGGATCCATGCCGATCGTCAGAGCGCCGGCGTAGGCCCGCGAGCCGTTGTCGACGTAGTCCTGGCGGCGGAAGGAGGCGGCGACGGGGACGTTCGAGGCCTCGGCGAAGGCGACCACGTCGCGGCCCGCCTGCTCGCTCCAGCCGCCCCCGCCGACGACGATGAGGGGCCGGTCGGCGGCGGCCAGGAGCTCCAGCGCCCGGCCGGCCTGGTCGGGCGGCGCCGAGGGTCGACCAACGGTGTACCGGGGCGCGTCGGGGACGTCCGCCTGGTCGTCCTGCACGTCCTCGGGCAGGGCGACGACGACGGGGCCCGGCCGTCCCGACGCCGCGGTGTGGAAGGCGTGCGCGACCACCTCGGGCGTCTCCGCGGCTTCCTCGAGCGTCGCCGCCGACTTCGCCATCTCACCGAACATGCGGGTGTAGTCGAGCTCCTGGAACGCCTCGCGTCCCAGGTGGCCACGCGGAACCTGCCCGACGAAGAGGACGAGCGGGGTCGAGTCCTGGTACGCGGTGTGGATCCCGACGGCCGCGTGCGTCGCGCCCGGCGCCCGCGTCACCAGGCACACGCCGGGCCTGCCGGTCAGCTTCCCGTAGGCCTCGGCCATGTTCGCCGCGGCCGCCTCGTGCCGGGCGGTGATCAGCCTGATCGGCGACTCGCCGAGCGCGTCCAGCACGCCGATGTAGCTCTCGCCGGGGACGCAGTAGGCCGTGTCGACGCCGTGGACGAGCAGCTGGTCGACCAGGATGCGCGCGGCCGTCCGCACCTCTAGAACGCGATCGGATACTCGCCGTACACCGTCGGCCGCTGGAGCTTCGGCCGCTCCTCGTCCGCGGGGTCGACGTACCGGATCGTCCGCTTGCCGGCCCACTCGGGCGGCAGCAGCAGGACGCGGACGAACGCGCTCTCCTCCGTCTCGGAGGCGGTCGCGAGCACGGGCTCGGGCCCGCTCTCGAACCAGGGCTCCCCCGGCCCGTACTCGTGCGTCTCGCCGCCCGACTCGATCAGGATCGATCCGTGCAGCAGGTAGCGGATCCCCGGCCCCGGGTGCGTGTGCCGGTACGCGATCCCGCCGGGCGGGAAGTCGATCCGGTCGTGGCGCATCAGCCAGCCGGGCCGCACCTCGACGGGCGCGGCGAGCAGCGCGTCGGCGGGCTCGGCGTCGAGCAGCTCCCAGACCAGCGTCGTCCCCTCGTCGAGCTCCTGGACGATCGCGTTCAGAGCGTCGTGCGGGGTGCGGGAGAGCGCGAGGATCAATGGAAGAACTGGCCGCCGTCGATCACCATCGTCTGGCCGGTGACGAAGTCGGCCTCGGGCGAGCAGAGGAAGACGACCGCGCCGACGACGTCCTCCGGCAGCTGGTCGCGCTGGATCGTCCGCGCGGCGACCGAGACGTCGCGCAGCTTCTCGACCACCTCGGGGTGAGCCTCGACGCCTTCGGTCATCGTGAAGCCGGGCGCGACGCAGTTGACGTGGATGCCGTCCTTGCCCAGCTCCCTGGCGAGCGCACGGGTGAACGCCACGATCGCGCCCTTGGAGGTCACGTAGTGGAGCAGGAACGGGACGCCGCGGAACGGCGTGCCCGACGAGATGTTCACGATCCTGCCGCCGCCCTGCTCTCGCATCACGGGCACGGCGGCGCGGCAGGCGAGGAACATCGAGGCGACGTTGACGTCCATCACCTGCCGCCATTCCTCCAGCGGGATCTCGGTGAACGGCCGCATCGCCAGCGAGGCGTAGAGGCCGGCGTTGTTGATCAGGATGTCGAGGCGGCCGTGCCGCTCGACCGTCTCGTCGACCATGCGCCGGACGTCGGCCTCGTCGGCGACGTCCGCGCGAATGCCGCCCTCGGGCGGGCTCAGGTCGGCGATCACGACGGCGGCGCCCTCCGCCGCGAGCCCGGCGGCGATCGCCGCGCCGATCCCCTGCGCGCCGCCGGTGACGAGCGCGACCTTGCCGTCGAGCCGGCCCGGGGTCACTTCAGCGGCGAGAAGGAGGTCGGGATCAGGATCCGGTTCTCCTGGCTGTGGATCAGCGGCTGGATCTTGGCCAGGAACGCCTGCCAGTCCTCGTCGGCCTGCAGCTCGCGGCGGCGCCGCAGGCGCTCGTCGTACCCGTCGTAGGCCCACAGATGCGTGTAGGTCGAGAGCCTCCCGACGTCGGTTGTGAACGCGCCGATCAGCCGGCCCAGGTACCGCTCCTGGAGCTCGATCCCCTCGGACTCGTAGAGGCCGACCAGCTCGTTCAGCTTCCCGGTGAAGACGTGGTAGTCGCGCTCCTCGACGATCATCCGGCCGATTCTAGGGGGCCTCGGGCGGTGACAGGCTCGAGCCTGTCACCGCCGTCTGTCGGGGCCGGGTCACCGCCCGAAGGCCGGCCGGGCCTTCGATCCTCCCGACACCGGTGTAAGCTCATCGCTGGTGATGGCGAAGGAGAGACGCGGGCGATCCCGGTCCCGGTTCCGGGCCGCGCGGGCGGCGGTCGGCGTGTCCGCCGCCAGGCTCCGCTCCCAGCCCCTCCGCCCCGTCCTCGTGGTCGCCGGCGTCGCGCTCGCATTCGCGATGGCGGTCGCCGTCCTGGGCGGAAGCCTGGTCGCCCGCCAGCAGGCGCTCGGGCGCGCGCTCGGCGCGCTCCCTGACAGCGCCCAGGGCTTCCGCGTCGACCGGTTCGGGACGCCGCTGAGCGACCGGACCTACGGCCGCGAGGACCGGGCCGTGCGGCGCGTGCTCGCGACGCTCTCACCTGGCGAGCCCCGCCGGGTCGTCTTCTTCAGGCAGCTGCGGGTCGCGGGACAGCTCGTCGAGATCGCCGGCGTCGACCGGCTCGCCCAGATCGTCCGGCTGCGCTCCGGGCGGCTGCCGCGCGGGTGCACGGCGGCGGGCTGCGAGGTGCTCCAGATCGGCGGGGGCGGCCGGGCGCGGCTCCACCAGGGTGACGTCCGCCTCGACCGGGTGGGAACCGCCGACCTGCGCGATCCGGGGCTCTTCGGCTACATCTCGGCGGCCGCCGAAGGGCCTGCGAAGCCGCCGCTCGTGCTGATCGCGCCGAGCGTCGACTCGCTCCACAGGCTCCCCTCGCTCCGGCCCTTCTACCGCGTCTACTCCTGGCTCTCGCCGCTCCGCGCGAGCAGCCTGCACACCTGGGACGTGGGTCGCACGCTCGCGGCCGAGTCGCGCGGGCAGGCCTCCCTGTACGCGGCCGACTCGGCCTTCCGGCTGAGCAGCCCGGACGACGAGCTGCTGGGCGCGACCCGGCGCGGCAAGATCGCCGCCCGCCGGCTGGTCCTCGTCGGCGGCGAGACGAGCGCGCTGCTGCTCGGCTTCGCGATCATCGCCGCGATCGGCCTCAGGCGCGGGCTGGGGAGCGAGCGCCGCCGCCTGCTCGCCCGCGGTGCGCGGCGCTGGCAGGCCTGGCTCGCCCTGGGCGCGGAGGTCGGGGCGATGACGCTCGCCGGGGCGCTGCTCGGGATCGCGGTCGGCGCGGCCGTCGTCGCGGCCGTCGCGGGCGCCGCGGGCCAGCCGGCCGGCGCGATCCTCTCGCACACGCTGCTCACGGCCTGGACGGTCGGGGCGCTCGTGGGCGGGGCGATCGCGGTCACGCTCGTCCTCGCGGCGACGACGCTGACCAAGGACGGCGAAGAGGGTCGCCGGCGCATCAAGCCGATCGACGTCGCCGCGCTCGGCGCCGCCGCAGCGATCGTCGTGGGGCTGAGCCGCGGGGCGCTCGATCCCGACTCGGTCTCGGGCGGGAACACCTTCCTGCTGCTCGTCCTCCCCGCGCTCGTCTGCTTCGTGGTCGCGGTCGTGCTCGCTCGGCTGCTCGGCCCCGCGATGAGGGCGACCGAGCGGCTCACCCGCAGGCGCTCGCTCGCGCTCCGGCTCGGCGTGCTCGCGCTCGCCCGCGCCCCCTCGCGGACGGTGGTCAGCTGCGCGTTCATCACCGTCGCGCTCGGTCTCGCGCTCTTCGCCGCCGCCTACCGCGCGACCCTCTCGCGCGGCGCCGCCGACCAGGCTGCCTTCGAGGTGCCGCTCGACTACACGGTGAGCGAGGGCTCGAGGCTAGTGACGCCGCTCGACGCCGCCTCGCTCGCCGCCTACGGCAGGACGGCTCCCGGCGCGCGGGCCTATCCCGTCCTGCGCGTGGCGGCGACGACGCCGGGCGCCGGCTCGGCGGTGCTCTCGCCCACCGTCCTCGGCGTGCCGGCGGCCGCGATCCGGCAGCTCCGGTGGCGTTCCGACTTCTCCTCCCTCCCGCTCTCGACGATCGCGCGCAAGCTGTCGGCGAGCAGCGAGCCGCATCTCCGCGGAGTGCGGATCCCCGCGGGTACCGAGACGCTCTCGACGACGGCGCGGCTGCACGGCGCCGAGGTGGTCGCCTCGATCGTGGCCGCCGACGCCCGCGGCCGGGTCTCCCTGCTCCCGCTCGGCCGGGTGCGCCCGCCCGCGACCAGGCTCACGGCGCGGGTTCCGACCGGCAGCCGGTTGCGCGTGCTCGGCATCCAGCTCGCGCTGCCCGAGAGCGAGGCGTTCATGCTCGCCCACGACGAGGCCGAGGGCGAGGTGTCGACGGCGCCCTCGGGCGAGGTCGCCGTCGGCCCGCTCCTCGCCGGCAAGCGGGTGCTGACCGACTGGCACGACTGGACGCTGTCCGCCGGCGGCGACGTGCTGCCCCGCGCGAACGGCGCGACCATCCGCTTCGCCTTCCAGGACACGGGCATGCGCCTCGTGTTCCGCCCGGCCCAGCCCACCGACGGCCAGGTCATGCCCGTGGTCGCGTCGCCCGACGTCGCGCGTGCCGCCGGCGGTGTCGGCGCGACCACCGTGCTCGACTTCCAGGACACCCATGTCGACGCGAGGATCGTCGGCGTGGCGTCGCGGCTGCCGACGGTGCCGGCCGACGCCGGCGCCTTCGTCCTCGCCGACGCTGCGTGGCTCTCGACCGCGATCGACTCCGACGCCCCGGGCGAGGGGACCCCGAACGAGATCTGGCTCTCGGCTCCGGGTGACGGCTCGATCGTCGGCCGCGCGCTGCACCGTCCACCGTTCTCGAGCCTCGTCGTCGACTCGCGGGCGGCGGTCGAGGACCGGCTCGTCGGCGACCCGCTCGCCCACGCGACCGCGCTCGCGCTCGGGGCCGCCGGGCTGGTCGCCCTCGTGCTCGCGGTGCTCGGCTTCTGGGTCGGCGTGATCAGCGAGCTGCACGACGAGAAGAGCGACTTCTTCGACCTCGAGGCTCAGGGCCTCCCACCCGCCGACATGCGCCGGCAGCTGCGCATGCGCGGCGTGATCCTGCTCGTGCTCGGGCTCGCCGGCGGGCTGGCGCTGGCCGTGCTGCTCTCGCGCCTCGTCGTCTCGCTGATCCGGGTGTCGGGGACGACGGGCGTGCCTGAGCCGCCGCTGCGGCTCGACCCCGACTGGCTGGTCGCCGGGCTCGGGATCGCGGCGCTGATGCTCGCGGCGCTGCTCGTCGCCGAAGGGGCCTCGCTGGCCGCGTTCCGCGGAAGCCGGCCGGAACGCGCGTCCTGGAGCCTGGAATGACGCCGGCGATCGACGTCCGCGAGGCCTTCCGCATCCATCGCTTCGGCGGTGCGACCTCGGTCGCGCTCCAGGGCCTGAGCCTCCAGGTCGAGCAGGGCGAGATCGTGGTCGTCCTCGGCCCCAGCGGCTCCGGGAAGACGACGTTGCTCCGCACGGTCGCCGCGTTCGACACGCTCTCGGCCGGCAGCGCCGGGGTGCTCGGCATCGACGTGGGCAGCCTCGGGCCCGGGGCGGCGGCGATGTTCCGCGCGCGGAACCTGGGGCTGCTCGACCAGCACTACGCACGCGCCCTCTCCCCCGACCTGACCTGCGTCCACACGGTCGGCCTGGGGCTCGAGCTGCTGGGCTCGTCCCGGGCGGAGGCGCGCGCCGTGGCCGCCGGGCTGCTGGAACGCGTCGGGCTCGGCGACCGCCTCGACGCCCGCCCGGGCTCGCTCTCGGGAGGCGAGCAGCAGCGGGTCGCGCTCTGCGCGGCGCTCGCCCACCGTCCGCGCCTGCTCCTCGCCGACGAGCCTGCCGGCGAGCTCGACGCCGAGAACGCGAAGGTCGTCTACGACCTGATCGCCGAGCTCGCCCGCGAGCAGGGGACCACCGCGCTCGTGGTCAGCCACGACGAGGCGGCGGCGACGATCGCCGACCGGCTCGTCTACGTCCGGGACGGACGCGTCGTGGAGGAGGGGCGCCCCGGCACGCGGTCGTCGCTGGTGGTGACGGAGCCCGGCTGGGTCCGGCTGCCCGACCCGCTGCTCGAGGCGCTCGGCTCGCCGACGCGGCTCCACGCCGAGCGGCGCGAGCACGAGCTCGTGCTCTCCAACGACGAGCTCGACCGCACCCTCGAGCTGCCGGCGCCGGCGATGTTCCACGAGCATGCCGCGCGGCCCGGAGGGGTCGTCGCCGAGCTGCGCCGCGTGGTCAAGCGCTTCGCCGGCGCGGCCAGGCCCGTGCTGTCGGACGTCACCGCGTCGTTCGCGGGCGGCACGCTGACGGCGGTGGTCGGGCGCTCGGGCAGCGGCAAGACCACCCTGCTCCATCTCCTGGCCGGGCTCGACCGGCCGAGCGAGGGCGAGGTGCTCGTCCAGGGCCTCGAGCTGGAGACGATGAGCAGGTCCGAGTCGGCGGCGGTGCGGCGCGAGCACGTCGCGCTGATCACCCAGGAGCCCGGGCTCGTTCCGCACCTGTCCGCCCGCGAGAACGTCGAGCTCGGCCTCCTCGTCCGGGGCGCCGAAGGGGACACGGACGCAGCCGCCGCCGCGGCGCTCACAGAGGTCGGGCTCGGCGCGCGGCTCGACCACCGCGCAGACCGCCTCTCGGCGGGCGAGCGCCAGCGCGTCGCGATCGCGCGCGCGCTCGCCGCGGGCCCCGTGCTCCTGCTCGCCGACGAGCCGACCGCCCGTCTCGAC
This sequence comes from Gaiellaceae bacterium, assembly GCA_036555585.1. GTDB lineage: Bacteria > Actinomycetota > Thermoleophilia > Gaiellales > Gaiellaceae > DATBLE01. Next base: position 12,465 of record DATBLE010000054.1, on the reverse strand, counting down.
CAGTCGAACGCCCGCGCCGTCGGCGAGCTGCTCGCGAAGCTCGCCCACGAGCACGGCACCGCGGTCGTCTGCGCCACGCACGACGCGGTCGTGATCGAGCAGGCCGATGCTCAGCTGGCGCTCGCCTCCGAGCAGCCGGCTCGCACCGCCGCCGCACGGCAGTGACAGGCTCGAGCCTGTCACTGCTGCCGAAGCGCACCTAGGTGGCGAGGTGCATCGACACCGCCCGCAGCTTGTTCGCCGCGTCGAGCGCGGCGACCTTGTACGCCTCGGCGAGCGTCGGATAGTTGAAGACCGCGTCGACCAGGTACTCGATCGTCCCGCCGAGCCCCATCACCGCCTGGCCGATGTGGACGACCTCGGTCGCGCCCGCGCCGAAGGCGTGGACGCCGAGCAGCTTGCCGTCCCCGGGCGAGACGATCAGCTTCACCAGCCCGTGGTTCTCGCCGAGGATCTGGCCGCGGGCGAGCTCGCGGTAGTGCGCGATCCCGACCTCGTACGGCACGGCCTCGTCGGTGAGCTCGTGCTCGGTCCGGCCCACGTAGCTGATCTCCGGGATCGAGTAGATCCCGAACGGCAGGAGCGCGGACATGCTGTGCGCGTCCAGCCCGAAGGCGTCGCACGCCGCGAGCCTTCCCTGCTCGGCGGAGGTCGACGCGAGGCTCGGGAAGCCGATCACGTCGCCGACCGCCCAGATGTGCTCCACGGACGTCCGGTAGCGCTCGTCGACCGCGATCCGGCCGCGCTCGTCGGCGCTCAGCCCGGCCGCCTCGAGCGCGAGCGCGTCGGTCGCGCCGCGCCGTCCTGCCGAGTAGAAGACGACGTCGGCCGGGATCTGCTTCCCGCTCGCCAGGCTGGTGACCGTGCCGAGCTGCGTCTCCTGGACGGCCGTGACCCGCTCGCCGAAGCGGAAGACGACGTTGAGGTCGCGCAGGTGGTAGCTGAGCGCCTCTACCACCTCGTGGTCGCAGAAGTCGAGCAGCTCGCTACGAGCGTCGACGACCGTCACGCGGGTGCCGAGCGCGGCGAACATCGAGGCGAACTCGATGCCGATCACGCCAGCGCCGACGACGACGAGCGTGTCCGGGATCTCCTCGAGCCGCAGCACGATGTCGTCCGAATCGAGGATCGTCCGGCCGTTGAACTGGATCCCCTCGGGGTGGTCGGGCTCGGAGCCGGAGGCGACGACGATCCGCTCGGCCCCGACTCGCCGCTCGCTGCCGTCGGGCTCGGCGATCGCGACCGTGTTCCGGGCGACGAACCGTGCCTGACCCTCGAGCACCGTGACGTGGTTGCGGGCGAGCTGGTCGACGATCACTCCGCGCTCGCGCTCGACCACCTGCCGCGTGCGCACGGCGATGTCCTGGATCGAGATCTCGTCCTTGAGCCGGTAGCCCTGGCCGTAGATGCCGCGCTGGTTCAGGCCGGTCAGGTAGATGATCGCCTCGCGGATCGTCTTCGAAGGGATCGTCCCCGTGTTCACGCACGAGCCGCCGACCGTGCTCCGGCGCTCGACGATCGCCGCACGGCGCCGGAGCTTGGCCGCCTGGACGGCAGCCCGCTGCCCGGCCGGCCCGGAGCCGATCACGAGCAGCTCGTAGTCGAAGCCGTCGCTGATGGGCCGATTTATATGCGAGTCAGGGCAACCGGGGAGGGCTCGCTGCTACGAGCCCAGCCAGTCGCGGATCTCGTGCGGTGTCAGCTGGCGGCGGCCGAGCTCGTCGGCGGCGGGCACGAACTCGCGAGCGACTCGGAGCACGACCTCGGCAGAGTCGGAGAAAGGGCTGAGGATCTTGGTCCCCTTCAGCAGCACCTTCCCCGGCAGCGGCGCCGCGACCGCGCTCAGGTGCGCGGCCGCGTAGCCCTTGGCCTGCAGCGCCTCGTTCGCTTCGTCGATCACGAAGCCAGCTTCTCCCGCAGAAGCTCGTTCACGACCTTGGGGTTCGCCCTTCCTCCCGTCTCCTTCATCACCTGGCCGACGAAGAAGCCGAGCAGCCCGTCCTTGCCGCCGCGGTAGGCCTCGACCTGGCCCGGGTGGGCGGCGAGGACGGCGTCGACGAGCGGTTCGAGCTCGCCCGTGTCCGACACGGCCCGCTGGCCGAGATACGCGTCCGCGGAGAAGCCGGCGTCGGCGCTGGCGGCGACCGCTCCCGACAGGGCCTCCCGGGTCAGCTCCTTCGCCGCCTTCGCCACCTTCACCAGCTCACCGAGATCGGCACCGGCCGGGATCGACTGGTTCATCGTGAAGTTGTACGCCTCCCGCTCCGACACGCCGCCCGCGACCAGGCCGAGGTAGGCGGGGTCGCGGTCGGTGGTGACGAGCGCCCAGGCGTCCTCGACGCCGAGCGCCTCGGCCCGCGCGCGGATCGCGTCGGCGGGCAGCAGCGGGAGGTCGGCCCGGAGCCGCTCGACCAGCGCCGCCGCCGGCTCGACCGGGACCAGGTCCGGCTCCGCGAAGTAGCGGTAGTCGTCGGCCTCCTCCTTCGACCGGTGCGGCGTCAGCGTGTCGGTCTCCGGCTCGTAGTCGTACGTGTGCTGCTCGACCTCCTCCCCGGACTCGTAGAGCGCGACCTGGGCCCGCACCGCAGCGTCGATCCCCCGTCCGATGTACCGGAACGAGTTCATGTTCTTCAGCTCCCAGCGAGTGCGGAGCTCGTCCGAGCCCGCCGGGCGCACCGAGACGTTGGCGTCGCAGCGCAGCGTCCCCTCCTCCATGCGGGCGTCGGAGATCCCGAGGGCGACGATCGTCTGCCGGAGCAGCTGGAGGAAGCGCTCGGCCTGCTCGGCCGAGCGGATGTCGGGCTGCGCGACGATCTCGACCAGAGGCGTGCCGCCGCGGTTGAAGTCGATCAGCGACCGCTCGGCTCCGATCTTCCGGCCGGTTCCGCCGCCGACGTGGACCGTCTTGGCCGCGTCCTCCTCCAGGTGGGCGCGGACGAAGCCGATCTCGAACGGCTCGACGCCCGGCACGGCCAGGCTGCCGCCGACGCAGAGAGGCTGGTCGTACTGCGAGATCTGGTAGCCCTTCGGGTTGTCCGGATAGAAGTAGTTCTTCCGGGCGAAGACCGCCCGCTCGGCGATCTCGGAGCCGAGCGCGAGGCCCAGCCTGATCGTCCATTCGACGGCCTTCCGGTTCGGGACCGGCAGCGCACCCGGATGCGCGAGGCAGACCGGGCATGTGTGCGTGTTCGGCGGCGCCCCGAACCCCGTCTCGCAGCGGCAGAACATCTTCGTCCGGGTCTTCAGCTGGACGTGGATCTCGAGGCCGACGACTGCCTCCCACTGCGTCATCGCAGCCGCTCCGGCACGTAGTCGAACTCGAGCGCGCGCTCCAGCGCGTGCCCGGCGCGGAACAGCGTGTTCTCCGCGAGCTGCGGGCCGATCAGCTGGAGCCCGACCGGCAGCCCCTCCGACAGCCCGCAGGGAATCGAGAGGCCGGGCAGCCCGGCCACGCATGACGGGATCGTCAGCAGGTCGGACGCGTACATGGCCAGCGGGTCGTCGGCGCGCGCGCCGATCGGGAACGCGACCGTCGGCGACGTCGCCGAGACGATCAGGTCGAAGCGCTCGAACACCTCCCCGTGCTCGCGGATGATCATCGTCCGCACCTGCTGCGCCTTGCCGTAGTACGCGTCGTAGTAGCCGGCCGAGAGCGCGTACGTGCCGAGCATGATCCGGCGCTTGGGCTCGTCGCCGAAGCCCTCGTCCCGGGTCCGCTCGTAGACGGCGGTCAGCTCGTCCCCTGCCGCCCGGAACCCGTAGCGCACGCCGTCGTAGCGCGCGAGGTTGGAGGAAGCCTCGGCCGGCGCGATCAGGTAGTAGCACGGCAGTCCGTACTCGACCGACCTGGGCAGCGAGCACTCCTCGACCTCCGCGCCGAGCTCCTCGCAGAGCGCGACGGCTCGCGCGACAGCGTCCGCCACGCCGGGCTCGATCCCGGGGGCGTCGCGCATCTCGACCGGGACCCCCACCCGCAGCCCCTTCAGGTCCTCGCCTTCCGGGAGCTCGACCGGCGGCACGTCCACCGTGGTCGAGTCGGCCGGGTCGCGGCCGGAGACGACCGAGTAGAGGAACGCGTTGTCGCGCACGGTCTTCGTCACCGGGCCGACCTGGTCGAGCGAGGAGGCAAAGGCGACGATCCCGTACCGGCTAACCGTCCCGTAGGTGGGCCGCAGCCCGACGTTGCCGCACAGAGCGGAGGGCTGCTTGATCGAGCCGCCGGTGTCGGAGCCGAGCGCCCACGGCGCCAGCCCGGCCGCGACCGCGGCCGCCGAGCCGCCGCCGGAGCCGCCCGGAACCCGGGTCGGGTCCCACGGGTTGCGGGACGGCCCGAACGCCGAGTTCTCGGTCGACGAGCCCATCGCGAACTCGTCGGTGTTCGTCTTCCCCAGCAGGGACAGTCCCCTGGCCTTGACCCGGGCGGCCACGGTCGAGTCGTACACGGGGACGTAGCCGGCGAGGATCTTCGAGCCCGCGGTCGTCTCGACGCCCTTCGTCCCGATCACATCCTTGAGCGCGATCGGGATCCGCTCGCCGACGTCGTCGCACAGCCGGAGGAAGCAGCGGAGCTCGCCGTCCCGCTCGTCGATCGCGGCGCGGTAGGCGTCGAAGAGCTCCCGGCTGGACGCCTCGCCGCGCGTGAGCAGGTCGTTCGCCTCCTCCGCCGTCAGGCGCAGCGTGTCGATCATCGCGCTCGCTCCCGTGCCGGCGCCGGGGTCCAGGCCCCTTCGGGGGGGCGAGCGGCCCCCCTGCGAACAGCGTGCCTCGCCGGCAGACGCCGCCGTGTGCCGATTCCGTGCCGACTTTCCGCAGCTCGGCTCATGGAGGGACTCCGAAGAAGCCGTCCTCGGGGTCGGGCGCGTTCGCCAGCGCGTCCTCGCGCGCGAGCGACGGAGCCGGCTCGTCCTCTGCCAGCACGTTGACGAGGTCGAGCGGGTGCGAGGTCGGCGGCACGCCCTCGAGGTCGAGCTCCGAGACCTTCCCCACCGCCTCCAGGATCGCGCTCAGCTGGCCGCGGAAGCGCTCGACCTCCTCCTCGGTCAGCGCGAGCCGCGCGAGCTTCGCCACGTGCAGCACCTCTTCCCGACTGATCTCCACCGAACGACATCCTCCCAAAGAAAGGGCCCCCTTCCGGGGGCCCTTGCAACAGGTTCCGAAAGGGAAGCTCTAGAGCGGAACGACGTTCGCCGCCTGCAGGCCCTTCTGGCCCTGCACGACCTCGAACTCGACCTTCTGACCCTCGGTCAGCGTCTTGTACCCGTCGGACTGGATCGCGCTGAAGTGGACGAAGACGTCCTCGCCCTCACTCCGCTCGATGAATCCGTAGCCCTTCTCGTTCGAGAACCACTTCACCGTGCCCTCTGCCAAAACCATCCTCCTTCGTTACTGCAAAAAACAACGACGGCCCGGGCACCGAGCCGCCGACCCAGGGTTGAGCGGGCCGAACGTTAGCGTCCGTCCCCGGGGAACGCAAGGCGCCCGGCGCGATAGTACGCAGCCTTGACCGTGTTGCATAACAGCATCGCGATGGTCATCGGCCCTACTCCGCCCGGAACGGGCGTCATCAGCCCGGCGATCTCGAACGCGTCGGGATCGACATCGCCGCGCAGCCCGTCCTCGGTGCGGTTCATGCCCACGTCCACCACGGCGGCGCCCGGCTTGACCATGTCCTTCGAGACGACGCCCGCCTTGCCCACGGCCGCGACGAGCACGTCCGCCTCCGAGACGTGCCGGGCGAGGTCGGCCGTACGGGAGTGGCAGATCGTCACCGTCGCATTCGCGCGCAGCAGCAGCAGGGCGGCGGGCTTGCCCACGATCGTGCTGCGCCCGATCACCACCGCGCGCCTCCCCTCCAGCGGCACGCCGTACTCCTCGAGCAACGCCATAATCCCGAGCGGCGTCGCCGGCACGAACGTCGGCCGGTCGAGGTAGAGCTGGCCGGCGCTCGCCGGGTGGAAGCCGTCGACGTCCTTGCGCGGCGAGACCGCCCTCAGCACGCGGCCCTCGTCGACGTGGTCGGGAAGCGGCAGCTGGACGAGAATCCCGTCGACCGCCTCGTCGGCGTTCAGCTCGGCGACCAGCGCGAGCAGCGCCTCCTCGGTCGTGTCGGCCGGCAGCTGGTGGTCGTGCGGCTCGATCCCCGCCTCGCGGGCGGCCTCGTGCTTCCTGCCGATGTAGATGTGGGACGCCGGGTCGTCGCCGACGAGCACGGTGGCGAGCCCGAGCCGGCCGAGGCCGGCGACCTCGGCCGCGACCTCTTTCCTGATCCGCGCCGCGAGCGCGGCTCCGTCCAGCTTCGTGGCCGTCACGTGAGCAAGCGTAACTTCGCGCCGGCCGGGGAATGTCCGGGACGAGCGACGTCGGCCGCGACGGCGGCCGAGAGGGGAGAGACACGGGAATCGGAGTCAGCCTGATCCTGATCGCCGCGGGGGCGATCCTGACCTGGGCGGTGGAGACGAGCGTCTCCGGCCTCGACATCAACGCGGTCGGCGTGATCCTGATGATCGTCGGGCTGGTCGGGCTCGTGCTCTCGCTGCTGTTCTGGTCGACGTGGTGGGGCCCCGGCTACTTCCGCCGCACCGCGGCCACAGGACCGGCCCCGCGCGGCCGACGCCTCGTGGTCGAGCGGGAGCCCGCCGACGAGATCGTCGAGGATCGCCCCTAGGGCTCGGTCGTCCAGCGCGCGGCGCGAAACCGGTGACAAAGATACACTGGTGTCGTGCCGCGCTACGACCTGCCGAACAAGGCGCCCGAGCCGCTGCGCCTCGTGCAGCGCCTAGTGAACACGGTCGACTTCGAGCGCGACCGCGACTGGCTCGCCGACCTGCTGGCGGAGGAGGGCGTCCGGGCCACGCCTGCGGAGCTCGAGCGCGCCCGTGAGGCCCGGGAGGCGATCCGCGAGCTCCTCTATGCCAACAATCGCCAGCCGCTGGCAGGCGACCCGCACGCCGTTCTCCGTCGCGCCGCGGACCGAGCCGGTCTCGAGCTCGATCTGGAGGCACCGGCGCTCGTGCCGGCGGCGACCGGCGTCGACGGGCTGATCGGACAGGTGCTCGCAGTCGTCTACCTGGCGATGGTGGACGGGTCCTGGGGCCGGCTGAAGGCGTGCCGCAACCACGGCTGCCGCTGGGCGTTCTACGACTACTCGCGGAACCGGTCGGCGAGCTGGTGCTCGATGCAGCTGTGCGGCAACCGGACGAAGACGCGCGCGTACCGCCGCCGGCACGGCACGGCTGCGTAGCGGATCAGAGGGGCCGGCCTGCAGCGTCGCACGGGATCGGCGGATGCACGCCGAGCTCCCGCGAAGCCAGCTCGATCTGCCCGAGCACGCGGGTCATGTCGGTCGGCTTCAGGCCGCCGTAGCCCTTCGAGTACGGCTGGTCGAGGAAGCGGATGACGAGCAGGCTCGTCACGAGCATGGCGACGATCGTGCCGATGATCACCCCCTGCGCGACCACCCCCTCCGCCGAGTCCGCGAAGAAGAACGAGAACACCAGCACGAGGATCGCGGTGACGAACAGGATGATCCACAGCGGCGCCGGAATCACGTGGCTTCCCGCCTGGACCCGGTCGAGCCGCGCCTGCTCGCGGTCGGCCGTCTGCGAGAGCCACTGCGGGTACGTGCCGTTCTGCTGGGCGGGGGTGACCGGATGGACGGTCTTGAAAGCCTCGAACAGGGCGAGACCCCACGGGTTGAACGCGGGCTTGTGCCCTGCCTGGAGCTGCGGCCACTCGACGCCGATCACCGACCGTCCGTAGCAGACGAGCAGGCCCGAGAGCTTCGTCGCTCCCGGCTGCGGCAGGAGCTGCGCGGTCTCGTACTGCTGGATGACGTCGGTCGCCTCCTCACGCGCTCCGCTGCGGGCCGTGTCGTAGCTGAGGAACGCCAGGTAGACGACGAAGCCGAGGAGCACCGAGAAGCCGGTCGCCAGGACCCCGAAGACGCCGGCCGCCCGGTCGCCGTCGTTGAAGACCCCGCCCTCGGGCATGAAGCGGCGAAGGAAGAGGAAGGCGCCGACCGCGAGCGCGGTGGCGCCGGCCACGATCAGCGCGGTCGCCCAGAGGTTCAAGGAATGGCCCTCCTCACCGGCCGATTCTCTCCTACGAGCCGCCTGTCGAGTGGGGGAGCGTGCCGGCCGATACATCAACGACATGGAATCGAACGCGTGGCAGCGACTGCGAAGCCGAGGCCTAGGACGGACGCTCATGAGCATTGCCGTCGCGGCGATGGTGCTTCTCGCTCTGCTCAACGGGGTCGGGACGAGGACATTCGATTGCGGTCCGGCTCCGGCCTGGCTCGCCTGGCTCTACTGGATCCTCGTCCCGATCATCCTGGTGGCCCCGTTCGGGGCCGCGCTGGAGCTCGGTATCCGGAAGGGCTGGCGGAAAAGCGTCTCTGCGATCGGCGCCGTCAGCTTCGCAGCCGTCTGGCTCGTCGCGACGCTCCTCGTCATGCTGATCACTGCGTCCAGCGACTGCTTCCACTGAGCCCCCACGCTCATCCGCCGCCGCGCCCGACCAGTGCGGGGCGCGGCTCGCGACGGCTGTCTCCCGGGCGAACTCGTCATGGCTCCCGGCGCAGCCGGAGCCGGAGTTCGCCAGGCGAAAGGCGCCTGGCGGATTCGAACCGCCGTACGAGGCTTTGCAGGCCTCTGCCTAACCACTCGGCCAAGGCGCCCGGAACGAGCATGGTATCCGCGCCCCGGGGAACACCCCACGGCGTGACCGCGGCCGCCTGTGTCCCGGAACGCGCCTCCCTCCCGGCCCTCCGGGCAGCCGTGCAGGGCTGCCGCGGCTGCCCGCTCTACGCGAACGCCACGCAGGCGGTCTTCGGCGAGGGCGCCGCGCACGCCGAGGTGATGCTCGTCGGGGAGCAGCCCGGCGACCAGGAGGACCTGGCCGGCAGGCCGTTCGTCGGCCCGGCCGGGCGCGTGCTCGACGAGGGGCTCGAGCAGGCCGGAATCGACCGCTCGCGCACCTTCGTCACGAACGCGGTGAAGCACTTCAAGTGGCAGGGTCGGGGCAAGCGGCGCATCCACCAGAAGCCGACGTGGTCGGAGTCGGTCGCGTGCAGGCCCTGGCTGGAGGCCGAGCTGGCCGTCGTCCGGCCGCGGATCGTGGTCGCGCTCGGTGCCACCGCGGCCCAGTCGCTGCTCGGCAAGGACTTCCGGGTGACGAGGCAGCGGGGCCAAGTGCTCGACTCGCCGCTCGCCGACCACGTCGTCGCCACCGTGCACCCCTCGTCGATCCTCCGGCAGCGCGACGACGATGCCCGCCGCGCCGAGCTGGCGGCGTTCGTCGCCGACCTGCGCGTGGTGGCGAAGCTGCTCTAGCTTTGGCTAGGCGGGCTTCGCGACGTACAGGTGAACGGCGAACGGGCCGAAGGCGTCGCCGAACGAATCGCCCGACGAGGCGATCGTCCTCCCCTCCTCGAGCACCTCGAGCTGCCGGCCGCCCAGGCCGGCCGCCTCGATCGTCGCCCTGACCGGCCTTCGGGTCGGGTTGGCCGCGATCACGTACAGCGCGCCGCCCAGCGACCGGGCAGCGGCGAGCACCGGCGCCGACGCGGACGAAGACGTCTCCGGCGCGAGCAGCGCACCCCCGAGAGCCGCCACCTCGTGCGCGATCGCCGAGATCGCCGGTGTCAGCGCCGGGTCCCAGTCCGCCGGGAAGAACCCGATGCCGCGCGCGCCGCCGATCACCGACAGCCAGCTCTCCAGGCGGACGGTGGCGGGCGTGACCCGCAGCCGCGGCTGGTGGCACTTCCACGTCTGCGCCTCGATCCACTGGAACGTGGGCCGCCCGGCCGCGAGCCGGACGAGCTCGCGCTGGGCGGCGGCGACGTCGGGCAGCCAGCCGAGCTTGCAGAGCTCCTGGAGCGGATAGAGGTCGAAGCCGACCACGTCGGCCTTCGCGATCAGCCCCGGGTAGACGCCGCGGCCGGTGGGGAGCGGCGCAGTGCGCGAGTAGAAGTGATTCGTGACCGTGAGCACCCGGAGCCGCGCGGTCTCGGCGAGCGTCGGGAACTGCGGCAGGGTGTCGCCGGTCAACCCCTTCAGGTCGGCCTCGTCGGGGTAGTACCAGCCGATCACGCCGGGCCCGCCGATCCCGACCTCGTTCGCGTTCGTCAGCGAGAAGGCGCGTCCGCCGAGCCCCTCGGTCTGGTCGGCGATCCCGCCGCAGTCGTTCCCGGCGAAGAGCGAGATCCCGGCCGCGAGCGAGGCCCCGTAGCCGCTCGGGCACTGCGCGACGACGGCGAGCGGGAAGACGGGCTGGCCGTCGAGCACGATCGTGCCGTCGCGGATCGCAGCGACCGGTGACGCCGGAACGCCCGCCGTCTCGAAATCGAGGGTCGCGTCCCCCGCCCAGACGCGGTACGCGGTCGAGTAGCGGAGGCCCGTGAGGGTCGCCTGCCGCCCCTGGAGCGGCGCCCACATCGTTGGCCCGAGGTCGGCCACGCCGTAGGCGACCGACGGCGGCGGATCGGGCGCCGTCCACTCGACTGTGGCGGAGAACGGGCCGACCGCGACCGCCTGGATCGGTCCGGGGGGAGGCGCGGTCGTGGGCGGCGGCGGCGCGGTCGTCGTCGGGGGCGGCGCGGTCGTCGTCGGCGGCGGCGCGGTCGTCGTCGGCGCCGTGGTGGTGGTGGCAGGCCGCGTCGTGTTCGTCGAGGGCGCGGCGCGTCGGTGCGGCGGTTTCTTCCCGCCAGGCAGGAGGATCGCGAGGAGCACGCCGAGGAGCAGGAGCGCACCGAGGGCGGCGAGCGCCAACCACCCCAGTGCCGCGCGGTCGCGGCGGAACGCGGTCACCTTCGCCTAGGGTAGACGCCGTGAGCGTGCCGGTGATCGACATCTCCGGCGACCCGCGCAAGGTCGCCGCCGAGGTCGGCGCCGCCTGCCGCGAGATCGGGTTCCTGACCGTGGTCGGGCACGGCGTCCCCGACGAGGTCGTCGAACGCACCGCGTCGGCGGCCCGCACCTTCTTCGATCTACCGGACGCGGAGAAGCGCGTCGTGGCCGACGGCGAGCCGACGCCGGGCCTCCCCGCATACCGGCCGCTGCGCAGCGAGAGCCTCGCCGCCAGCCTCGGCGAGAAGGCACCCGGCGACCTGAAGGAGTCGCTCGACTGGGGACCGGCCGTGACCGGGTTCGGCTGGCCCGAACGCCCGCCCGAGCTCCGCGGCGCCCTCGAGGAGTACTTCGCCACCCTCTCGGGGCTCGGCGGCCGCCTCCGCAGCCTGTTCGCGCGCGCGCTCGGCCTTCCCGACGACTGGTTCGAGGAGGCGTTCCGCGGTCACTCCTCGAGCATGCGCGTGGTCAACTACCCGGCGCCGGAGGGCGACGTCGAGCCCGGCCAGCTGCGGGCCGGCGCCCACACCGACTACGGCTGCATGACGATCCTCCGGACGGAGGACGCGCCGGGCGGCCTCCAGGTCGAGACTCCGAGCGGAGGCTGGCTCGACGTCCGCCCGGTTCCGGGCTCGTTCGTCGTCAACCTCGGCGACATGATGGCCCGCTGGACGAACGACCGGTGGGCGGCGACCGTCCACCGCGTGTCGGTTCCGCCGGCCGACCGCGCCTCGGGCAGCCGCCGCCAGACGATCGTCTTCTTCAACGATCCGCGCGGCGACGCCGTGATCGAGTGCATCCCGAGCTGCGTCAACCCCGCCCACCCGCCGCGCTACGAGCCTGTGACGGCGCTCGGGCACGTCCAGGCGAAGGCGGCAAAGGCGCTCGGCTCCTAGCGCCGCGTTCGCGGCCGCGCCGAGGGTTGTACGATCGCCCGATCGACCAGGTGCGGGCACTCCTCTTCTCGTGGCTGGCCAACGCGATCACGCTCCTCGTCGTGATCGCGGTGCTGGACGACGTCACGATCGGCTCGGTCGGCGACCTGCTCGTCGCCGCCCTCCTGTTCGGGATCCTGAACACGCTGCTGAAGCCGGTCCTGCGGCTGATCACGCTGCCGCTCGCCGTGATCACGCTGCGCCTCGCCTGGTTCGGCGTCTCGATGCTGATGCTGCTGCTGACCGCGCTGATCGTCGACAGCTTCGACATCCACGGCTTCTGGGCACTGGTGTGGGCGACGCTGATCGTCTGGGTGGTCAACCTGGTGCTCGACATCGCGCCGGGGCCCTGGCGGGGCACGCGCCGCGACTGAGCGCGAGACGTGCCGAGCTGCTCGAAACCGCCGGGTCGGCCGTCCGGCCCTACGGCGCCGATCCCGGCCATCCGCCCGGCAGGACGCGGGCGGTCGTGATGCAGGCCTGGGCGGTTCCGCACGACGACGCGGGCGTCTGCTCGTCGCCGCTCGATAGCCTGCCAGCGCGTCCTGGAGCGCATCTTCCTCTGCACTCGCCGCGAAGCTTCTCGTATATCCGGAGACCTCGGAGCTCTTGAAACCTCCTGCGCTCGCGTGGCCCTATCGGGACCCAGAGGGCAGTCGAAAGGGAGAGAGGAGAGAGTTATG
>DATBLE010000053.1:0-22219 GCA_036555585.1 Gaiellaceae bacterium | reverse complement strand
GTATCCCTGCCCTGTCGGCGGCTAGGCGGCGGCCGCGGGCAGCTGCAGGCCTGCCCGCTCGAGGCAGTCGCGTATGCGCGCGATCTCGTCCTCGGTGGCAGGGACGAGCGGCAGCCGGTGGCCGCCGACCTCGTGGCCGAGCAGGTTCAGCGCCGCCTTGATCGCGATCGGGTTCGGGGCGACCTTCAGCAGGTCGTAGGCCGGCTCGGTCTGCTCGTCGATGCGCCTGGCGCCCTCCTCGTCCCCGCTCCGGAAGAGCTCGACCATCCGCTTCACCTGCGGCCCGACCACGTGCGTGTGCACGCAGACCCCGCCGGTGCCGCCGAGGCGGAGGAAGGGGAAGATCAGGTTGTCGTCGCCGGCATACAGGTCGAGGCCGAGCTCGACGATCCGCCTCGCCTGGTCGAGGTCGTCGTTCGCCTGCTTGACCGCCTTGACAGTGGGCAGCTCGGCGAGCTCCGCCATCGTCTCCGGCCCGATGTTGACCACCACCCGGCCGGGGATGTTGTAGACGACGATCGGGCGGTCGCTGACCTCGCCGATCGCGCGGAAGTGCTCGACGATCCCCCGCGCGGGCGGCTTGCTGTAGTAGGGCGTGACGACGAGGAAGCCGTGCACGCCGAGCTCGTGGGCGCGCGCGGTCAGGTGCACGGAGTGCGCGGTCGAGTACGTGCCCGTTCCGGCGACGACGGTCGCCCGGTCGCCGACGGCGTCCACCGCCGCGGCGTACAGCTCGAAGCGCTCGTCGTCGGTCAGCGTCGGCGACTCGCCGGTCGTACCGGTGACGACCAGGCCGTCGGAGCCGTTGTCGACGAGGTAGCGGGCGAGCTCGCGGAACCTCTCGTAGTCGACGGACCCGTCCTCCCGGAACGGCGTCACGATCGCCGTCAGGATCTCGCCCAGCACGCAGCTGATTCTACTAAGGGACTGTCCCGAACTCCGGGACAGTCCCTAGAGCAGCGCGTCGAGCCCGACCGTCAGGCCGGGCGGAAGCGTCGGCAGCCGCTCCAGCGCGAGCAGGACGCCGGGCACGAACGCGTCGCGCGAGAGCGTGTCGTGACGGATCGTCAGCAGCTCGCCCGGCCCGGCGAGCAGCACCTCCTGGTGGGCGACGAGGCCCGGCAGCCGTACCGAGTGGATCGCCGGGTCGCCGCCCATGGCGGCCGCGGTCGCCCTGGCCGTGCCCGAAGGCGCGTCCACCTTCGTCTCGTGGTGGAGCTCGACGATCTCGGCGCGAGGGAAGCGCCGGGCCGCCTCGGCAGCGAAGCGCATCATCAGCACGGCGCCGAGCGCGAAGTTCGGCGCGTGGAAGACCGTCAGCCCGGCGCCGCGGGCCTGCTCCCCCACGCCGGTCAGGTCGGCGCCGCTCGTCCCCACCACGCACGGGACGCCGGCCGCGATCGCGGCCTCGACGTTCTCGACCACCGCGTCCGGCCGGGTGAAGTCGACCATCGCCTCGGCGTCGCCGAGACGGCCGACCAGCTCGTGCCCGGCTGCCTCGAGCGCCGGGCCCAGCACCGTGCCGACCTTTCCGCCGCGGCCGTTGAGCAGGACCTTCACGCTGCGGCTGCGAGACCCGGGTGAACCCGCTCGACCGCCTCCCGGAAGCGCTCCTCGCTCGGGCCGATGCCGGCCGCCGACAGCCGCCCCGAGTCCAGCAGGACGCCGGCCAGCTCGGCGAGCATCCCGGGCTCGACCGCGTCGATCTCGGCGATCACCCGGTCGAGCGAGAGCAGCTCGGTGTCGGTGATCAGCGAGCGGCCGAGCCTGCTCATCCGGTTCGAGGTCGACTCCATCGAGAGCGCGATCCGGCCCTTCAGGTTCTCCTTGGCGCGGTGCAGCTCGCGCTCGCGCAGGTTGCCCGCGGCGATGTCGGCGATCTGCTCGGCGACGATCTCCAGGCACGCGGCGAGGTTCTCCTCGCGCGTGCCCACGTAGATGCCGACCAGCCCGGTGTCGGTGTACTGCGAGCCGAAGCTGTAGACCGTGTAGGCCATTCCCCGCTTCTCGCGGATCTCCTGGAACAGGCGCGACGAGGCCGAGCCGCCGAGGATGGCGTCGAGGAGCGAGGCCGCGAACCGGCGGCGGTCGGAGCGCGAGATCCCGGGCGCGCCGATGCAGACGTGGAACTGCTCCGTGTCCTTCTGCTGGAAGCGCATGCTCGGCGCCGGCTCGCGGACGAGCGGCGAGCGCAAGCGAGTCCGCTGCGCGGGCGGCTCCACCCGCTGCCGCGCCGCCTGCTCGAGCAGGCCGAGGAGCTGGTCGTGCTCGAGGTGGCCGGCGGCGGCGAGCACGACGTTCCCGGCGACGTAGGCCCGGCGGTGGTACGCGGCGATCGAGCGGCGGGTGATCGACGAGATCACCTCCTCTCGCCCGATCACCGGGCGCCCGAGGGGGTGATTCGAGAACACGGCGTCGGAGAGCAGGTCGTGGACGAGGTCCTGGGGAGCGTCCTCGACCATCGCGATCTCCTCGAGCACGACCTCGCGCTCGGAGTCGATGTCGCCGAAGACGGGCGAGAAGACCATGTCGGCCATGACGTCGAGCGCGTCCTCGAGATGCCGGTCGGGGACGCGCGCGTAGACGACGGTGTGCTCGCGGGAGGTGGCGGCGTTCAGCTCGCCGCCCATCTCGTCGAAGATCTCCGCGATCTGCTGGGCCTCGTAGGCCCTCGTGCCCTTGAAGAGCAGGTGCTCGATGAAGTGGGAGACGCCCGCCTTCCCGTCGGGCTCGTCGCGCGAGCCGGCGCCGATCCAGAACCCGAGCGCCACGCTGCGGACGCTCGTCACGCGCTCCGTGATCAGCCGCTCGCCCGAGTCCAGCTCGGAGAGGACGTATTCCTGCACCGGCCGATGGTACCGCCGGGCCGGAGGCGCGCTAGCCTGCTCCGGGGGAATTCGTGGACACAACTGCAGATCTCGCACGCACTGCACCGGACCCGCGCCGCTGGTGGGCGCTGGCGCTCCTGTGCTCGGCGTACTTCATGGTCATCCTCGACATCTCGATCGTGAACGTCGCCCTCCCGTCGATCCAGGAGGATCTTCACTTCTCGCCGGACGACCTCCAGTGGGTGCTCAGCGCCTACGCGCTCACCTTCGGCGGCTTCCTCCTGCTCGGCGGGCGCGCCGCCGACCTGCTCGGCCGCCGTGCCGTGTTCATGGGCGGCGTCGCCCTCTTCACGCTCGCCTCGCTCGCGTGCGGGCTGTCGGGCTCCGAGGGGATGCTGATCGCCGCTCGCGCCGTCCAGGGCCTGGGGGCGGCCGTCCTCTCCCCCGCCGCGCTGTCGATCATCACCACGGCCTTCGACGAGGGCTCGGAGAGAAACAAGGCGCTGGGCATCTGGGGCGCGATGGGCGGCAGCGGCGCAGCGGTCGGAGTGCTCCTCGGCGGGATCCTGACCAAGACGCTCGGGTGGGAGTGGATCTTCTTCGTGAACGTGCCCGTCGGTGCATTCGTCCTCGCAACCACGCGTTCGACCGTGCGCGAGAGCCGTGCCGGTCACGCGACCCGCCACTTCGACGCGCTGGGCGCCGTGCTGATCACGAGCGCGCTCTCGCTGCTCGTCTTCGCGCTCACGCAGGCGAATCGCGTCGGCTGGGCCTCGGCCCAGACGATCGGCATCCTGATCGCCTCCGCGGTGCTCCACGTCGCCTTCCTGGCGGTCGAGCACCGCTCGCGCGCACCGCTCGTCCCGCTGGGGATCTTCACCCGGCTGCGCACGCTGACCGGCGCCAACGTCGTCAGCTTCCTCGTCGGCGCCCTCACCTTCGCGATGTTCTTCATGCTCTCGCTGTACATGCAGCAGGTGCTCGGCCTCTCGGCGCTCCAGACCGGTGCCGGGTACCTGGCTGTCGCGCTCACGGCCATCGTGTCCGCGGGGGCCGCACAGGCCCTGGTCACGAAGGTCGGCGTGAAGCCGGTGATGATCGTGGGCGTCACGCTGATGGGGCTCGGCAACCTCTGGTTCACGCAGGTCTCGCCCGACGGCTCGTACGCCGTCGACCTCCTCGCCGGCTTCTTCGCCATCGGCATCGGGCTCGGCTTCTCGTTCGTCCCGCTGTCGATCGCGGCGCTGGCCGGCGTCGTCCCCCACGAGGCCGGCCTCGCGTCGGGGCTGTTCAACACCTCACAGCAGATCGGCGGAGCGCTCGGCGTCGCGGTGTTCTCGACGGTCGCGACGAACCGGACCTCCGACCTGCTGAAGCAGGGCGAATCGCAGGCCGTCGCGCTCACGGACGGCTTCAGCCTGGCCTTCTGGGTGGCGGTCGGCTTCGCGGCGCTCGCGCTGGTGGCGACGTTGACGATGATCCACCGCGAGGAGCTGGGTTCGATCGCGGTGGAAACCGGGACCTAGCCCAGTCCAGGCATCAAGCTCGCGGTGCACGGGCCGATAGCTGAAATGTGCCCACCAGCACCGAACCGACCGACCCTGCCGATCGCGAGCGCAACCTCGTCGCCGACGCGGCAGCCTCCGTTCACGCCGTGGACGTCTTCGTCTTCCGGCGCGTCACCGCCGACCGGTTCGTCCACGTCGGCGGGCTCGGACGCGGCGAGGGCTGGGCCGGGAACGTCGACCTGATCCTGGCCGAGGACCACCGTGCCGGCCACGCGATCGCCACCGGCGAGCTCGTCACCGTCTCCGCCGAGCAGCCGGTGCAGATCTTCGGCCCCTACTACCAGCGCAGCGCCGCGCTCGTCCCGCTGTCCGCCGACCTGCTCGTCGTCTTCGGTGCGATCGAGCTCCCGGAGTCCGACACCGAATCGGTCGCCTTCCTGCACGCGGCCGAGCTGGCGGCCGCGGCGATCGCGCAGGTCTCGTCGGCGAAGCGGCTCGCAGACGAGCTGGAGCTGCTGCACGCCGTCCAGACCCTCGCACAGACCGACGCCGTTCGCGTCCACGAGGTCATGAAGCACGTGGTCGCCTCGGCGATCGGCGCGCTGTCGTGCGATCTCGGCGTCATCTACCTGACCGAGCTCGACTCGGTCGAGGTCGCCGAGCATGTCGACAGCGGCGTCGACCCGGAGACCTTCCTCCCCGCGATGCGGCAGCTCTTCGCCGAGGCGACGTCGCTCCCCGCCTGCGTCCAGGACTCCGAGACCGATCCGCCGCCCGCGCCGCTGAGCGCCTGCGGCGTCACCTCGCACTACGTGCTCCCGGTCGGAACGCCGCCCTTCGGCGTGCTCGCGCTGATGCACACCGAGTCGCGACCGCGCGGCTTCACGCTCCTCTGCCGCGAGGTCGGGCTGAGGCTCGCCGAGGGGGCGGAGCCGCTGCTGCGGTCGGCCCTGAAGCTCCACGACCTCGAACGCCAGCTCGACCGCGTCGGCCGCGACGCGAGGATGGACCCGCTGACCAAGCTCCCGAACCGCCGCGCCTGGGAGGAGGCGATCGAGAGCCACGAGAGCGGGCACGCCGGCATCGTCGTCATCGACGTGGACAAGCTCAAGTCCGTCAACGACGAGCGCGGCCACCATGTCGGCGACGAGTACCTCCAGACCGTCGCCGAGACGATGGCCGCCAGCCTGCGCGGCAGCGACTTCCTGGCCCGCATCGGCGGCGACGAGTTCGCGATCCTCCTCCCCGACGCCGACGAGATCGCGTGCCGGGCGGTCGCACGCCGGATCAACTCCGCGCTCGTCAAGCACCCCGGCTTCGCCGGCTACCCGCTCTCGGCCTCGATCGGCTACGCGGCCACCCCGCCCGCCGCCTCGATCCAGGCAGCCTGGCGGACGGCGGACGAGGACATGTACCAGGGCAAGGCGAGAGCGGAGCTCCGCCGGAACGCCGCCGCGTAGCCAGACCGAGGTCAGGCACTCCTGGCGGGAAACGGTAGGGGTGCCTGACCGAGGTCAGGCACCCCTGCTGCTACCTGTCGCGGCGTGGGCCGCGGTCGCGACCGCCGCGGCGGTCGCCGCCGCGCGGCCGCTCCTCCTCGCGGGGCCGCGGCGGCGCGTCCTTCGCCCGCTGGATCAGCTCCTCGGGCTGGACGAGCGAGCCGTTCTCGTGCTTGGCGACCAGCTTGAGGCCGATCCGGCCACGGGCCTTGTCGACCTCCTGGACGATCACGTCGAGCACGTCGCCGCGCTCGATCACGTCCTCGATGTGGCCCACCCGGCCGGGGCCGACGTTGGAGACGTGCAGGAGGCCGTCGGTGCCCTTCTTCAGCTCGACGAAGGCGCCGAACTGGGTCGTCTTCACGACCTTGCCGGTGTACTCGTCGCCGACCTCGGGCTCCTTCGTGATCGACTCGATCGCGGCGATCGCGGCGTTGGCCTTCGTGCCCTCCGTCGCGTAGATGAGGATCGTCCCGTCCTCCTCGATGTCGATCTGCACGTCGTTCTCGGCCTCGAGCGCGCGGATCGTCTCGCCGCCCTTGCCGATCACCATGCCGATCTTCTCCGGGTCGATCTTCACCGTCGAGATCCGCGGCGCGTTCTCGGCCAGCTCCGTGCGCACCTCGGCGATCGTCCCGGCCATCCGGTCGAGGATGAACTCGCGGGCCTGCTTCGCCTGGGACAGCGCCTGGCGCATGATCTCCTGGGTGACGCCGGTGATCTTGATGTCCATCTGGAGCGCGGTCACGCCCTCGCGCGTGCCGGCGACCTTGAAGTCCATGTCGCCGAGGTGGTCCTCCGCACCCTGGATGTCGGTCAGGATCACGTAGTCGTCGCCCTCCTTGACCAGGCCCATGGCGATGCCGGACACGGGCGCCTTGATCGGCACGCCGGCGTCCATGAGCGCGAGCGTGGAGCCGCAGACCGAGCCCATCGACGAGGAGCCGTTCGACTCCAGCGTCTCGGAGACGAGCCTGATCGTGTAGGGGAAGTCCTCCGGCCCCGGGATCATCGGCTCGAGCGCCCGCTGGGCGAGCGCGCCGTGGCCGATGTCGCGGCGCTTCGGCCCGCGCATGAACCCGGTCTCGCCGACCGAGTAGGGCGGGAAGTTGTAGTGGTGCATGTAGCGACGGTCGGTCTCCAGCGAGAGGTCGTCGATCCGCTGGCCCTCCTTGGCCGTGCCGAGCGTGAGCAGCGTCATGATCTGCGTCTGCCCGCGGGTGAAGAGCGCCGAGCCGTGCGTGCGCGGCGACACGCCGACCTCGCACTCGATCGGCCTGATCTCCTCGGTGCCGCGGCCGTCGGGCCGGCGCTTGTCGACCGCGATCTTCTTGCGGACGAGGTCCTTGTAGATCGCCTCGGCAGCCCGCTTGACGAGCTGCTTGGTCAGCGTGTCCTTGACCGCCGTCTCGCCCTCGGCTGTCGGGGCGCCGACCGGGAAGGGGAGCTCGACGCCCTCGATGATGCGGTCGAAGAGGAGGGTGCGCTTGGCCGACTTCAGCTCCTTGGAGTCCTGCTCGGCGTCGGTCAGCGCCCGCAGGTCGGCCTCGAACTGCTCGCGGATAGGAGCTTCGACTGCCTCCAGCCTCAGCGTGTCGAGCAGCGTGCCCAGGCTCTGGCGCACCTGCACCTGGCGGGTGATGTCCTCCTCGGTCGAGGTCATGGTGATCTCCGGGCACAGCTCGGCGAAGATCTCCTCCGTGGCCGCCGACGCCTCGCGCAGGCCCTCCGCGCGGATCCGCTCGCGGACGCGGTCGCCGTGCGAGGCCTTCAGCTGGTCGGTCAGCGACGTGTCGAGCCACTTGGGCTTGCCGGCCTGTCGCGCCAGGTCGAGCTGCGCCTCGCAGAGCCGCTTGATCTCGGCATGGGCGGTCTCCAGCGCCTCCAGCAGCTGCGCCTCGGGGATCTCCGCCGCGCCGGCCTCGACCATGGTCAGCCCATCCAGGGTGCCGACGACGATCAGGTCGAGGGTCGACCCCTCCTCCGACTCCTGCAGCGTCGGGTTGACGACGAGCTTCCCGTCGATCCTTCCCATGCGCACCGCGCCCACCGGCCCGGCGAACGGCAGCGGCGAGATCATCAGCGCCGCCGACGCCCCGTTGATGCAGAGGATGTCGTGCGGGGTGACGAGGTCGGCCGAGAGGACGGTGCAGATCACCTGCACCTCGTTGCGGAAGCCCTTCGGCCAGAGCGGCCGGATCGGCCGGTCGATCATCCGCGCGGTCAGGATCGCCCGCTCGGTCGGCCGGCCCTCGCGCTTGAAGAAGCCGCCCGGGATCTTGCCGGCGGCGTACATGCGCTCCTCGACGTCGACCGTCAGCGGGAAGAAGTCCGCGCCCTCGCGCGTCTCCATCCGGCCCTGGGCGGTCGCCAGCACCATCGTCTCGCCGGCGCGGACGACGACTGCGCCGTCGGCCTGCTTGGCGAGCTTGCCGGTCTCGAAGCTGATCTCCTGCTCGCCGACGGTCAGCGAAACCGTGGACAGGCGGGGGTCGGCGTCGGAGGCCGGGCTGACCCGCTCCTCCACTCCGCTCACTACGCTCATCTGTATTCCTCCACTCTGCTTTGTGGAGAGTGGGAGTTTGAGGCGGAGCTGCCGGTGTGGGCGGCCCTCCCTCAAACTTCCACTCCCCTTTTGTCCTGTCGAAAAGCCTATCTCCGCAGGCCGAGCTCCTTGATCAGGGCGCGGTAGCTCTCCAGGTTCGTCCGCTGCAGGTAGTCCAGCAGCCGCCGGCGGCGCCCGACGAGCTTGAGCAGGCCGCGGCGCGAGTAGTGGTCCTTCGCGTGCGTGCGCAGGTGTTCGGTGAGCTCGTTGATCCGGGTGGTCAGGAGGGCGATCTGCACCTCCGGGGAGCCGGTGTCGCCGTCGTGCCGGCCGTGCTTGCCGACGATCTCCAGCTTGGCTTCCTTGGTCAGCGTCATACGACCTCCAGGTAGACGTCTCCGCGATCCCAGCACGCCGTCGGAAGCAAACGAACGGCCGAGGTCGCGGTCTCGCGGAAGGGTAGCAGCCGCCCGCCGGGCGAGGGTAAGGTCGCCTGTGCTGCAGTTCTCGATCCTCGGGCCGTTCGAGGCCAGGCGAGGCGACCTGCCGCTCGCGCTCGGAGGCAGCAGGCAGCGCGCGGTGCTCGCGCTGCTCCTGTTGCGAGAGGGCGAGTCCGTGCCCGCGGCCCGGTTGATCGACGACCTGTGGGGCGACGATCCTCCCGAGTCGGCGGCGAACACGCTCCAGAGCTACGTGTCGAAGCTCAGGCGCGAGCTCGGCCGGGAGACGATCGCGACCCGTGCAGGCGGCTACACGGCCCGGATCCACGACGACGAGCTCGACCTCAGGGAGTTCGCGCGGCTCGTCGCGGAGGCCCGCGACCTCCCGCCGGGGAAGGCGACCGAGCTGCTGAGAGCCGCGCTCGCGCTCTGGAGGGGACCGCCCCTGGCCGAGTTCGCCGAGCAGCCCTGGGCCGGCCCCGCCGCCGCCCGGCTCGAAGACCTCCGGCTGGCCGCGCTCGAGCGCTGCCTCGAGCTCGACCTCGAGCTCGGCCGCCACGCCCAGGCGCTCGCGGAGATCGACGCCCTCGTCGCCGAGCACCCGCTGCGCGAGCACGCCAGGCGCCTCCAGCTGATCGCGCTCTACCGTTCGGGGCGCCAGGCCGACGCGCTCGAGACCTATCGACAGGCACGCACGATCCTGGTCGAGGAGCTCGGGATCGAGCCGGGCCCCGCGCTGCGCGAGGTGGAGCAGGCGATCCTCCGCCACGACCCGTCCCTGGCGGCGCCGGGCTCCAGGCTCGAGCCGCGCGGGGCCGCCGAGCGCTCGATCCTCGTCGCCCCCCAGCGGGACGGAGCGATCCTTCCCCTCTGCTCGATCGCCGAGCCGCTCGCCCGGCACCCTGCCCGCGAGCTGATCGTCGTCCGCCTCCTGGGCGAGCACGACGACCCCCTGCGGCCGACCGCCGACCTGGCAGCCCTCCGTGACGAGCTCGCCGGTCGCGGCCTGTCCATGCGGGTCGCCGCCTACACCTCGGTCGATCCCGGCGGCGACATCGTCCAGCTGGCGACGGCCCGGGATTCCGACCTCATCCTCCTCGACGCAGACGGCGCACTGATCGACGAGGGAACGGTCGACGAGCCTCTCGCCACGGTGCTGCGCGAGGCCCCGTGCGACGTCGCGGTCCTGGCAGGTTCGGCGGCGGTGCATCGCGAGGCAGGGAGTCCGGTAGTCGTGCCCTTCGGCGGCAACGACAACGACTGGGCGGCGCTGGAGGTCGCAGCCTGGACGGCACGCGCGCTCGGCACGACCCTACGGCTCGTCGGCACCGCCGCAGACCGCTTCCGCCGCCGCCGCGACGCGAGCCGCCTGCTCGCGAAGGTCTCGCTCGTCGTGCAGGCCGTGGTCGGGATCGTCGCCGAGCCGGTGCTCGTCAGGGCCGGGTCCGAGGGGTTGGTCGACGCGGCGCGGGACTGCTCCCTCCTCGTGCTCGGCCTCTCCGCCCGCTGGCAGCGCGAGGGGCTCGGCCTGCGACGACTGGAGATCGTCGGGGCAGGCGTGCCGACGCTGCTCGTCCGGCGCGGCCTTCGGCCGAGCATGCTCGCGCCGGAGGAGAGCATGACGCGCTTCACCTGGACGATCGCCGACGCCTAGCGGCGCGCCCAGGCCGGCGGCGTCGCCCGGTGACAGCCGGGCTGCGCGAGCGACGGCGGCGGCGTTCGCGCGTCGAAGTAGCCGCCGAAGCTCTGCTCCACGTTCGGGACGACCTGCATGGTCGGCAGCAGCGAGCGCGAACCGGGGTCGAAGCGCACCAGGTACGTCGAGACGATCGCCTGGCGGTTCCGGTCGAGACGGATCGGCCCGGCCGGCCCGTCGACCGCGGCGCCGGCAAGCGCAGCTCGAAGGGCCTCGCCGCCGGCCCGCGAGCGGCCGAGCGCCTGCGCGAGCGCCTCGGTGGCCGTGTAGTAGTCGACGTACAGCGGATTGCCTGCCGGGTTGTCGAGGACTGCGAGGTTCCGGAAGTGGGCGGCGTAGCGACGGCGGAACGCATCCCAGTCGGCACCAGTCGTCTGGTACTCGGCGGGGCTCGACACGACCACGTCCTGCAGCAGCGGCGCGAGGCCCAGGAGCGTCTTCCGGTCGGCGAAGACCAGCGCGTCCGGGCCGAGCAGCAGGTGCCGCCCGAGATCCCGCTGCCGCCTCGCATAGGCCGTTGCGAACTGGGCCGTGTCGCCGACGAACCGCGTCAGCGCCACGACACCGTCGGCGTCCACGGGAATCCGGGCAACCGCGCTCGCCGCCCCGCTCAGGGGCGCAGGGACGCGATCGACCCGTCCTCCCAGCGAGCAGAACTCCGCGATGAAGCCGGCCGCTTCGGGCCAGGTCTGGCTGGAGTCGGCCACGACCACGGCGGCACGACGCCAGCCGAGCCGGTGGAAGGCGTACGCACCCAGCCCTGCCGTCGACTGGGCCTCGTCCGGCGTGAACCGAAAGACGTTGGGTGCCGGGTCGTGCAGCGTCGTCTCCTGCGCTCGCGAGCTGCCGAGCAGGAACGTCACGCGTGGATAGCGGCGGGCGAGATCGCGCACGACCAGGCCGTCCGTCTCGCCCAGCATCGGGCCGACGACGACGTCCACCCTGTCGCGCTCGACGAGCCGTCGGACGTTCTCGATCAGCTGCGAGAGGTACGTGACCTCGGCGCAGCCCGTGACGATCTCCACCGCCACGCCTCCGACCTTTGCGCCGGCGATCCCGTCGCTCGGCTTCGGCCCCGCGAGGCGGGCGCCGCGCTCGAGGAACGGGAGCTCGGCAGCTCCCAGGACGCCGTCCGAGATGGCCGAGAAGACTCCGTGGCAGTCGGTGAGCACCCCGACCTTCAGGGTCGCCCGGCTCCCGCCGCACCCGGCGGCCGCGAGCGCCAGTGCAGCTGCCGCTGCAAGACCGGCCAGGCGCAGCTCAGCCCGCATCGCCGACCGTCCAGACCGCCCCGCCGCCGTAGGCGAGGTCGCGGGGGCTCATGCCGACATGGATCGTCGCCTTCACCGAGTCGGTCTCGGGGTCGATGCGCGAGACGGACCGGTCGAGGAAGCTCGAGACCCAGACGCTGCCCGCGCCCAGCGCGACGCCGCTCGCTCCTGCTCCCACGGGGATCCTCGCGGTCTGCTTCCCCGATGCCCGGTCGATGCGGACGACCGCGTCCCCGACCTGGTCGACGACCCAGATCGAGCTCGCGTCGGCGGCGACGTCGACGGGGACGACGCCCAGCCGGTAGGTCTGGACGATCCTTCCGGCGCGCGGGTCGATCCGCCACAGGCGCCGGTCGGCCGCGTCGCCGAGCGCGTAGACGAAGCCGCCGCCCGTCGCCATCTTGCCGATCTCCTGCCGGTCGGTCGCGGTTACACGGGGCGAGGCGAACGGCACCGCGACGTCGCGGACGACGTGGTACGGAGACGACTCGCTGATCCGCTGCACGTGCGGACATCCGGCGACCCAGACGCCCTCCGACCCCGCCGTGATGGAGCACGCCAGGAGCTGGAAGCCGCCGAGCCGCACCCCGGAGCCTGCGTTGTAGGCGGTGACGCTCCCCGAGAAGGTCGTGGGCCCTTCCGAGGTGACGTAGACGGTGTTGCGGGCGATCCCCAGGTCGCCCGGAACTCCGATCGCGGCCACGCGGGTGGGCACGCCGGTCACCGGGTCGACGCGCCACAGGGTGCCGTCGCCCGGCGACGCGACCCACACCGCACGCCCCTCGGCCGCGACCGCGACCGGGCTCGTGCCGACGGGAACCGGCTTCGCCGTGTCGCCGTCGCGCGGGTCGATTCGCACGAGCTCTCCGGCACCTGCTGCAGGCGCTGCCGTGCCGGACCCGCGGCCGAGCACGACGACGGCGGCAACTGCGACGGCGACCATGACCGCCGCGACGGCCGCCAGCACCTCGAGCCGATGAGGCTTCCAGCCGCGAACGGCTGCAGCCCCTTCCACGCCGAGCGCCCGCCGGAGATCGGCGACGAGGTCGCGACACGAGGAGTACCGTGCCTTCGGCTCCTTGGCGAGGGCCTTGCGCAGCACCGCGTCGGCGGCCGGCGGCAGGGCGGGATTCCGCTCGCTCGCAGCCGGCACGGGATCGTTCACGTGCCCCCAGAGCACCGCCATCACCGAGTCGCCGGCGTAGGGCGGCTTGCCCGTGAGGCACTCGAACAGGACACAGCCGAGCGCGTAGACGTCGACGCGATGGTCGACCGCCCCTCTGGTCACCAGCTCCGGCGCCGCGTAGTCGGCCGTGCCGGTGAAGGGGCCGCTGTCGCCGGGGTCGGCCGAGAGCGTGGTGAGGCCGAAGTCCGAGAGGTAGACGTGCTCCGGCGCGTCCAGCTCCGGCGTGGAGGCAACCAGGATGTTCGCCGGCTTCACGTCGCGGTGCACGAGCCCCGCGGCGTGCGCTGCGTCCAGCGCGCCGGCGACCGGCGCCAGCAGGGCGATCGTCCGGGCCGGCTCGAGCGTGTTCTCCTCGCGCAGGATCGCGCGCAGGTCGGTGCCCTCGACCAGGCGCATCGCGATGTAGAGCGTCCCCTCGCTCTCCCCCGCCTCGAAGATCGGGATCACGTTCGGGTGGTCGAGCCGCGCCGCCAGCATCGACTCCTGCAGGAAGCGCTCGCGGAAGCGTTCGCTGCCCGCGAGGTGCGGGCCGAGCACCTTCAGCGCGACCGTGCGGTCGAGCCGGACGTCGTGCGCGCGGAAGACCTCGCCCATCCCGCCGCGGCCGACGAGCGTCTCGATCACGTAGCCGGCCAGCGCGTCGCCGACCGTCGGTTGCGATGTGCTCATGGTCTCGTGGCGATCGTCTCGTATCGCGGGGACAACCCGCAACCCCCGGGGACGCGGCCCGCCGGCCGACCCGGCGGGCCGCGCCGCCTGCTCAGCAGCCCGGAGAAGCCGCCTGCCGGTGGACGCCCTGCGTGGTCCGCATCTGCGTCGGAGGGACTGCGCCCGCGAGCAGGAGCTCGCCGCGGTAGGTCGTCTTCAGGCCGGCGGGGGCCGGCGTGTCGGTCATCGAGAGCACGCCCTTGGCCTTGGCGAAGTCGCCGGTTCCGCCGCTGACGGCATGGAAGCAGCCGCCCCGGGTCTCCTCCTTGGTGGCCGGGTCGAGCTCGCCCCAGAACTTCGCCGCGAAGCGGAGCGTCCCGTTGGGCTCGCCCGTGTCGCAGGTGCCGTTGCGGTTCGAGTCGAGACACCCGGAGAACACCTCGGTGCCGGTCGCCGCGAACTGCGTCGACGATGCGTAGACCGGCTTGAAGCTCGTGATCTGCCAGGGGCCGACCAGGCTGCCGTGCATGAGGTACTGGCCCTTGGCCGGATCGACCTCGGTCTGGGTGCCGGTCACCCGGATCGGCGCGTTGGCCTGGCCCGCTCCGAGCGACGGACCTGCGAGCACCGCCAGCGACAGTGCCGCCGCAGCCACGAGCAATGCGTGCTTGGTGTGCATCTGAGCCTCCTTCGTCGGGTCGTGTCGAGGATCTCGCGGCCCGCTTGAGAGACGCTTGCGGCCTGCTGGAATCTGGAGGCACGGCTCGCCGATTACAGTCCCGGCAATGCGGGCAGCCGTCGCAGCGGGCCATCCGGCGACGGCCGCCGCCGGGGTCGAGATGCTCCGGTCGGGCGGGTCGGCCGCCGACGCCGCCGTCGCCGCCGGCCTCGCCTCGTGTGTCGCCGAGACCGTGATGACGGGCCTGCTCGGCGGCGGGCACGCGATCTACTACGACGTGGCATCGGGAGCCGCGCGCAACCTCGACTGCTTCTGCGCCGTGCCGAGCGGGACGGGCGCGCCGCTCGTCGAGCTGGACGTGCCGTTCGGCGAGGAGCTCGTCCACTACGCGGTCGGCGCGGCCTCGTGCGCCGTTCCGGGGGTGTCGGCGGGGCTGGACGCGCTCTGGCGCGCGCACGGCCGGCTGCCCTGGGCGGAGCTGTGCGCTCCGGCGCTCCGGCTCGCCCGCGAGGGAGTGCCGATGCCGCCGGCGCACGTCGCCTGCCTGGCGATGCTCGAGCCGGTGATGACGATGCGGGAGGGAGCGCGAATCTACTCACCGGCGGGACGGTTGCTGCGTCCGGGCGAGCGGCTGGAGCAACCGGGCCTCGTCGGTGCCCTGGAGCTCGTCGCCGAGGAGGGCGCGCAGAGCGTCTACCGCGGCACGATCGCCGAAGCGCTCCTCGAGCTGGTGGCGGAGCGGCAGGGAGCGCTGACGCCCGGCGACCTCCGCGCCTACGAGGCACGCTGGACCGAGCCGGTCGAGGCCGCCTACGCCGGGACGCGCTTCCTCACCCGCGGCGGGCTGGCGGGCGTCGCCGCGGCCCTGGAGCGGCTCCCCCGCCTGGCGGGGCTCGGCGAGACGGAACGGACGCTGGCCCTCCTCGCCGCGATCGACGGCGACGGCGCCGGCGGACACACCACCAACCTGGTCACGGTCGACCGCGAGGGCAGCGTCTGCGTGCTCACGACCAGCCTCGGGCTCGGTTCCGGCGACTGGCTGCCCGGCCTCGACCTGCACCTGAACAGCATGCTCGGCGAGGTCGACCTGCTGGTCGGCGCGCTCGAGCCCGGAGCGCGCATGCAGAGCATGATGGCGCCGAGCATCGCCTTCGACGGCGTCGGGCCGGCCCTGGCGATCGGCGCCGCGGGAGGCACGCGCCTGCGGACGGCCCTCGTCGGCGTCGCGTCGGCCGTGCTCGACGAGGGGCTGCCGCCGCAGGAGGCGGTCGACCGCGCTCGTGTGCATCGCGCCGGAACTGCGGTGAACGCCGAGCCAGGCGCAGACGAGGGAGCGCTCGCCGAGCTGGAGCGGCGGAAACTGTCCGTGCGCCGCTGGCCGGCGCGGCACCACTACTTCGGCGGCGTCAGCCTCATCTCGCGCGACGGCCCCGCGGCCGATCTTCGCCGGAGCGGGTCGGCGCTGACTCTGTAGGGTCAGACCCTGGAGGGGTCTGACCCTGAAGGGGGACGGTCGGCCCGCTCGGTCGCGGCGACGTCGCGGGCGATCTGGTCGATCAGCTCCTGCTCGCTGGCGAAGACCTGCTCGTCTCGGAGCCGATGCCAGAGCTCGAGCACGAGGCGCTTGCCGTAGAGATCCCCGGCGAAGCCGAGCAGGAACGCCTCGATCCGCAGCTCGTCGCCGCCGTAGTGGGGGTTCGTGCCGATCGAGATCGCCGCCCGGTGTCCGGCGGCGGACCCCGCGTAGATGCCGTGCAGGGGAACGAGCAGGGCGGGGTCGGCGGCGACGTTCGCGGTCGGAAAGCCCAGCGTGCCGCCCCGCGCGTCGCCCTCGACCACCGTCCCGTCGACCTCGGGCGGACGGCCGAGCAGCCGCGCGGCCTCGTCGACCCGGCCCTCGTGGAGCAGGTGCCGGATCGCCGACGACGACACGCCCTCGAGCAGCGGTACGGGCCGGACGTCGAGCCCGAGGCTGCGCAGCAGCTCGAGATCGCCCCGGCGCCTGTGGCCGAAGCGGAAGTCCTCGCCGGCGACCACGACCTCGGCGCCCATCGCGCGCAGGTATCGCTCGGCGAAGTCCTCGGCCTCGACCCGCTGCGTCTCCAGCGTGAACTCGACCACGAGGGTCTCCTCCACTCCGAGCCCGGCGAGCAGCTCGAGCCGGCGCTCGAGCGTCGCCAGCTGCTCGACCGCGTAGCCGAGCACGCGTCGCGGGTGCGGGTCGAAGGTGACCACCGTGGCCGCGGGCCCCGCGGCTACCGCCGCCTCGATCACGCGGCGATGCCCGAGGTGCACGCCGTCGAAGGTGCCGAGCGCGACTGCCCGCGGCTTCCGCTCGAGCTCCGTCACGGAGCGCGCGACCTTCATGCCGGCATCACCACCTTCCCCACCGCAACCAGTCGCCCGTCGCAGAGGGTGCGGACGCCGGGCTCGGCTCGAAGCCGGCCCGCCCTGATCGCGGTCGCCTCCTCCGGCTCGACCTCGACCGCTCGCAGGAACGGCAGCGCGTCAGCGGGAGACAGCAGCCGCGTCTCGTCGGCGTCGTCGACCGAGAAGGGCCCGACCTCGAGGCGGCGCAGCGACCGGCAATGGCCGCCGAGCGCGTCCGCGATCGACCGCACGTACGTGCCCGAGCCGACGCGCAGGTCGAGCTGCGCGACCCCGTTCTCGTAGCGCAGCAGCTCGAGCGAGGACACCCGCGAGCGCCGCACCGGCATCTCCACCGCCTGCCCGCGACGGTGCAGCCGGTACGCGCGCTCGCCGCCGACCTTGACCGCCGAGGCCGCCGGCACGACGAGCTCGACCTCTCCCCGCAGCCCCGCCAGCCTCTCCTGCAGCCCGCCGCGGCCCGGCGGCTCGGTCTCTTCCACCACCTCGCCTTCCGGATCGCCGGTCGCCGTGCGCGCGGACAGGTCGACCTCGGTCACGTACCGCTTGTCGAGGCCGGCGAGCCACGGGGCGAGCCGCGTAGCCGCGCCGGAGAGCACGAGCAGCAGCCCGGTCGCGAACGGGTCGAGCGTGCCCGCATGGCCGGTCCGGGCGCCCGTCCGGCGGCGGATCGCCGCGACCACCTGGAACGACGAGGGCCCCGCCGGCTTGTCGACCAGGAACAGCCCGGCCGGCTCAAGCCCGCGCGGCGGCATCGGCGAACTCGCTGCGCACGAACTCGATGATCTCGTCGATGGTCTCGTCGCTCGAGAATCCCGCCGCACGCCGGTGGCCGCCGCCGCCGCGCTGCCGGGCGATCGCCGAGACGTCGAGGAAGTCGGTCGACGAGCGCATCGAGATCCGCCGCTGCGCGCCCGGCGGCTCGGGCGGCTCGCGAACGGTCATCGCCAGCTCGACACCCTGCACCTTTCGCAGCTCGTCGATCACGCCTTCGGCGTACTCCTCCCCGACGCGGAGCTCCTCGAAGTCGCCGCGCAGGAGATAGCTCGCGATCATCCGGCCGCCCTCGTAGCGCCGGGCGCGGACGAGCGCCGTGCCGATCAGCTGCTGTCGCTCGAACGGGACCGACTCGTAGACCTGCCGGTAGATGTCGTGGGGCGAGACGTCGTGCCCCATCAGCTCCGCGGCGAGCAGGTGGGCGTTCGGCGTCGTGTTCGTGTACTGGAAGCGGCCCGTGTCGGTGACCACCGCGACGTAGATCGCCTCCGCGATCGCAGGCGTCAGCCCGACTCCCAGCTCGAGCAGCAGGTCGCGGACGATCTCGCCGGTCGACGACGCCTCCGGGACGATCAGGTTGATCCGGCCGTAGCCGGTGTTGTCGTGGTGGTGATCGACGTCGATCGTCAGCGGGGCGGCCGCCAGCAGCTCGGGATCGAGCTGCGTCCGGGCGGCGGTCGCGCTGTCGAGCGCGAGGACCACCCGCTCGGACGCGTCGGCCGGCAGCGTCCTCGACAGGCCGTCGAGCGGCATGAACGAGTACTCGGGCGGCAGCGCCAGCTCCCCGCCCACGTACATCACGCTGTCCTTGCCCAGCGCGTCGAGCGCGAGCTTCGTCGCCAGGATCGACCCGAGCGCGTCTCCGTCCGGGTTCTCGTGGGTGACGAGGAGGAAGCGGTCGTTCGCGCGGATCGCGTC
The DNA here is from genome assembly GCA_036555585.1 of Gaiellaceae bacterium. Lineage (GTDB taxonomy): Bacteria > Actinomycetota > Thermoleophilia > Gaiellales > Gaiellaceae > DATBLE01. The sequence continues at coordinate 3,836 of DATBLE010000053.1, read as the reverse complement.
CGCGACCGCCTTCAGCTCACCCGCCATCGGCGGAGTCGCCTGCAGCCCCGAGCTCGTCGATCAGCTTGCCGATGCGCACTCCCTCCTCCACCGACCGATCGTATTCGAAGGTCAGCTGCGGGGTCCGCTTCAGCCTCAGCTCGTGGGCGAGCCGGGCCTGGAGGACGCCGTGAGCGGCGGCGAGCCCGTCGAGCGTCGCCCGGCGGGCCTTCTCCGAGCCGAGCACGCTGACGAACACCCGCGCGTGCCTGAGGTCGGGCGAGGTTTCCACGCCGGTGACGGTGACGAAGCCGATGCGGGGATCTTTCAACTCTGGCAGCGCTTCCGAGAGCACCTGCCGAACGGCCTCGTTCACCCTGCGCATGCGGCCGCTCATGGGACCACGGTAGCGACGTCAGTCCTCCAGCGACACGATCCGCCGATCGAGGCGCGACACCACCCAGTCCTGCCCGTGCAACCACCGCTCGGCGCCGTCGAGCAGCTCGTGCAGCTCGCCGACCTCGCGTGCCGAGCAGGCCATCGCCAGCGCCGAGCGCTGCCAGAGGTCGTGGTGGTCGACCTCCGCGACCGACGCGCCGAACCTGTTCTGGAGCTGGGACTTCGCCGACAGGACGTGCTTGCGCTTCCCCTTCAGCGAGCCCGCCTCGGGGAAGTGCAGCTCGACCGAGAGGATGCCGACGTACCCGGCGGGCACGGCGTCAGGCGGTCGCGCGCAGGCGGACCGGCGCCAGCCGGCGACTCTCGGCAGTCGCCTCGCGCAGACGGGCGGCAAGGCCGTGGGTCAGCGCGCCCGGCTCGAGGCGCCAGCTCCAGTTGCCGTTGCCCACCGTCCCGGGATGGTTCATCCGCGCCTCGTCGCCGAGGCCGAGGACGTCCTGCATGGGCAGGATCGCCAGCCGCGCGCGGGATGAGAGCGCCAGCCGGACGAGCGCCCATTCGGGATCGTCGTCGTCGATCCCTGCCGCGGCCACGTCGCGCCGTGCGAGCTCGAGATCCTCGGCCGAGGCCGACGCGAGCCACCCGGCCAGCGTCGGATGGTCGTGGGTGCCGGTGTAGACGACCGCGTCCTCCACGTGCGCGGCGACCGCGTGGCGACGGCGATGTCGCTTCACGAAGCCGCGGCCGACGATGCGCATCCCGAGCAGGCCGAGTCGCGTGCGCAGCCGGTCGACCGCCGGCGTGATCAGCCCGAGGTCCTCCGCGACCAGCGGGATCCGGCCGAGCTCGCGCTCGACTGCGTCGAACAGCGCCGCTCCCGGCCCGCGGTGCCAGCGGCCCTCCAGCGGGCTCGTCGCCCCGCGCGGCACGGCCCAGTACGCGACGAAGCCGCGGAAGTGGTCGATCCGAGCGACGTCGACGAGCTCCAGCGTCCGGCGGAAGCGCTCGATCCACCACCGGTACCCGTCCCGGCGCATCGCCCGCCAGTCGTAGACCGGCTGGCCCCAGAGCTGCCCCTCCGGGTGGGAGACGTCCGGAGCGGCGCCGGCGACCAGGTTCGCGGCGAAGAGGTCGGGATGGAACTCCGTCTCGGCGCTCTCCTCGGCCACGTAGATGGGCAGGTCGCCGATCAGACGTACGCCGTGCTCGGCCGCATACGTGCGCAGCGCCCCCCACTCGCGCTCGAAGCGCACCTGGTCGGCGATCGCCCCGTGACCCGCGTACGCCTCCCAGTCTGCGGCCCAGTACGCATGGCGGGAACGGAACGCGCGGACCTCGGCGAGGCTCACCGGAGCATCGGGCTCGGCGAGCAGACCCCGCCAGCCGGCGAAGGCGGAGGACGACGTGTAGGGCGAGCCGAAGGGATCGGGCGGGTTGAGCGGGAGCACCTGCCACCACGACTGCCCCGCCTCCTCGAGCCAGTCGACGAGCTCGTACGCCTCGGGACCCAGCCGGCCGCCGGGCAACGAGGTGACGTGGAGGAGCACGCCGCACGTGCGACGCGCAAGCGGTGCCTCGCCGCTGCGCATGGACGCGTGCACTCTAGTGATCGGGGGCGACGAAACGTGGTGGCCGGCCCGGGTCACCCCGGCCAGGTACCGCCACGGTGCGCCCGAAAACGCGCGCCGTCGTCAGCTGTCCAGGGAGGTCCGCTCGACCTCGCGCGTCTCGAACACCTCGAGCACGTCGCCGATCTTCACGTCGTCGTAGTTGGCGAGGTGGAGACCGCACTCGAAGCCCTCGGTCACCTCGCGGGCGTCGTCCTGGAACCGCTTCAGGGAGTCGATCGTGGTCGTGTAGACGACGGTGCCGTCCCGCACGACCCGGACGTCGGCGCCGCGGCGGACGACGCCGTTCGTGACCATGCAGCCGGCGATCGTGCCGACGCGCGAGGCGCGGAAGGTCTCGCGCACCTCGGCCTCGCCGATCGTCTCCTCGGTCGTGACCGCGGTGAGCATGCCGACGAGCGCCTGCTGGATGTCCTCGGTCAGCTGGTAGATGACGTTGTACGTCCTGATCTCGACGCCCTCGCGCTCGGCGAGCCCGCGGGTCTCGGCGTTCGGCCGGACGTTGAAGCCGAGGATCATCCCGCCCGAGGCCGAGGCGAGCATGACGTCGTTCTCGGTGATCCCGCCGACACCCTGGTGGATCACGTTCACCCGCACCTCGGCATGCTGGATCTTGGCGAGCTCGCCGACGATCGCCTCGATCGATCCCTGCACGTCGCCCTTGACGACGAGGTTGAGATCCTTGACCTCGCCGGCCTGGAGCTGCTCGAACAGGTTCTCGAGCGAGACGCTCGATGCGGGACGGATCGCGAACTGCTCGCGGCGCAGCCGCTCGGCGCGCTTGTGCGCGAGGTCGCGGGCGTCGCGCTCCGCCTCGACGACGCGGCAGAGCTCCCCCGCCGGCGGCGGCTTGTCGAAGCCGAGGATCTCGACCGGATCGCCCGGCTTCGCCTCCTTCAGCTTCTCGCCCTTGTAGTTGTAGAGCGCGCGCACCTTGCCCCACGCGTCGCCGGCGACGACCGCGTCGCCCACGCGCAGCGTGCCGCGCTGGACGAGCATCGTCGCCACCGGGCCGCGGCCGACGTCGAGCCTCGACTCGATGATCGGGCCGGACGCGTCGGCGGTCGGGTTGGCCTGCAGCTCCAGCTCGGCGTCGGCGACGAGCAGCACCTTCTCGAGCAGCTCGTCCAGCCCGGTCTGCTCCCGGGCGGAGACGCGCGCGATCTGGGTGTCGCCGCCCCACTCCTCGGGCTGCAACCCCTCGCCCGCGAGGTCGCCGAGGACGCGGTCGGGGTTCGCGTTCGGAAGGTCGATCTTGTTTACCGCGACCACGATCGGCACGTCGGCTGCCCGCGCGTGCGCGATCGACTCCCTGGTCTGCGGCATCACGCTGTCGTCGGCCGCGACGACCAGGACGGCGATGTCGGTCACCTTCGCCCCGCGTGCCCGCATCGCCGTGAACGCCTCGTGGCCGGGCGTATCGAGGAACGTGACCTGACGTCCGCCGACGTCGACCGTGTACGCGCCGATGTGTTGGGTGATCCCGCCGGCTTCTCCGGCCGCCACCTCGGTCTCCCGAATCGCGTCCAGGAGCGACGTCTTTCCGTGATCGACGTGCCCCATCATCGTGACCACGGGCGCGCGAGGGACGGTCTGCTCGCCGGCTTCGGTGTCCTGCGCCGTCTCGAGCATCTGCTCGACGTCGATGGCGACGTTCTCGACCTGGTACTCGAACTCGGACGCGACCAGGGTGGCCTCGTCGTGGTCGAGCGCCTGGTTGATGGTGGCCATCTTCCCCATGTCGAGGAGCTTCTTCAGCACCTCGCCGGCCTTGACGCCCATCGCCCGCGCGAGGTCGCCGACGGTGACCACCTCCGAGATACGGATGAC
>DATBLE010000052.1:0-61349 GCA_036555585.1 Gaiellaceae bacterium | reverse complement strand
AGCACCGTCACGACGACGATCGTCATCACGATCATCGCCAACCAGCCGGCGCCCCGCGTGTAGAACATCGTGTAGCCGCCGGCCATGATCAGCTCGCCGTAGGCGAAGTTCATCAGCCCCATCACGTTGAACAGGAGCGCGAGCCCGAGCGCCATGACCGCGAAGAGGCTGCCGTAGGCGATCGAGTCGATCGCGTACTGGAGGCCCTCGGTCATCCCGCCGCCTCCGTCGACATGCCGATGTAGGCGGTCTCGAAGTCGCCGATCTCGGCGAGCTGCTCGGCCGTGCCGTGGAAGGCGACCCGGCCGCCGCTTCGCAGCACGTAGGTGCGGTCGGCGACCTCGATCGTCCGCGCCGCGTTCTGCTCGACGAGCAAGATGGTCACCCCTTCCTCCTTGAGCTCCTGCAGGATCTCGAACACCTGGTCGACGATCAGCGGGGCGAGACCGAGCGTCGGCTCGTCGAGCAGGAGGAGCCGGGGACGCGACAGCAGCGCGCGCGCGATCGCGAGCTGCTGCTGCTCGCCGCCCGAGAGCTTCGAGCCGGGGCGGTCGTAGAGCGACCCCAGCACCGGAAAGCGCTCGCACATCTCCTTGACGTCGGACTGTGCCGCGCGCCGGTCGCGCCGGGCGGAGGTGCCGATGTGCAGGTTCTCGCCCACGGACAGCCGGCCGAAGATCCGGCGGTTCTCGGGGACGAGTGCAATGCCCCGCCGCAGGATGGCGTCCGGAGACAGCCCCACGATCGACTGTCCCTCGAACGTGATCTCTCCCGACATGGGCTTGTTGACGCCGGTGATCGTCCACAGCGTCGTCGACTTCCCTGCGCCGTTGTGGCCGACGAGGCCGACGAGCTCGCTCTGCTTGACCTCCAGCGAAAGCTCGTTGACGGCCGCGACCCGCCCGTAGTGGACCGACACGTCAGTGAGCTGCAGCAAGCTTCGCCCCCTTCTCGCCGAGGTAGGCGACCACCACCCGCCTGTCGTTCCTGATCTCCTCCGGCGTTCCGACCGCGATCGTCTTGCCGTAGTCGAGCACCTGGATCCGCTCGCACACCCGGAAGATGATCCGCATGTCGTGCTCGACGAGCAGGACGCCGCAGCCGAGCTGGTCGCGCAAGCTCGCGATCGAGGTGGTCAGGGCGCGGCTCTCGGCATCGTCCAGCCCGGCGGCCGGCTCGTCGAGCAGCAGGAACCGCGGCGCGACCGCGACCGCCCGCGCGATCCCCACCCGCCGCTCGTCGCCATGGGGCAGGGCGCTCGCGGGCAGCCGGGCGACGTGTCTCAGCTCGAGCCCGTCGATCAGCTCCCACGCACGCTTGCGCGCCGCCCGGCGGTTGAGCCCGGATCCGAGCGCGCCCAGCTCGACGTTCTCGAAGACCGAGAGACCGGGGAACGTCGCGATGTCCTGGAACGTCCGGACGAGCCCGTTCGCGACCCGCCGGTGCGGCGGCCAGTGGCTCATGTCGACGCCGTCCACCGTCACGGTCCCGCCCGTCAGCGAGACGAACCCGCTGACGGCGTTCATGAACGTCGTCTTCCCCGCCCCGTTCGGCCCGATCAGGCCCATGATCTGACCTTGCTCGAGCGTCAGGTCGACGCCGTCGACGGCCCTGACGCCCTCGAAGTGGACGCGGATGCCCTCCGCGACCAGCTTCGCAGGCTCGGGGCCGTCGACGGCGCTCTCCACGTTCAGCTACTCCGGTCGACCCGCTACTTGACCGCCGGCGGCTTGCCGAAGCACGGGCTGCCGTCGCCGATGTTCGGGACCGACTGGACCTTGATGGTGTCGATCTGCTTGTCGACGCCGTTTGTCCACAGCTCCACCGAGTAGGCGGCCGGCTGCGGGCGATGACACTTGGCGGTGAACTTCATCTTGCTGCCGAAGTAGTTGACCGACACCGGACCGCCGAAGAGCGCGGTCGCCATCTTCGTGCCGTCCGTGCCCTTCGCCGCCTTGATCGCCGCCACGACCGCGTCCGCGAGCGCGTAGCCCGGCAGCGCGTAGTGGTTGCCGAGCGGCGTCTTGTACGCCGCCCGGAACTGCGTGGCGATCGTGCGCACCTGCGGGGTCTGCGTCCCGGTGCAGTACGTCGGCAGGCACGCGAAGCCGAGCGCGTAGAAGTTCGACACCTTGCCGCCGATCTGGCGGATGAGCGTGCCGTTGACGGACGCGTTGGTCAGGATCGCCGTCTTCACGCCCGCGTCGCGGATCGCCCGGATCAGCTGCGAGCCGAACGGCTGCCACGACCCGTCGTAGATCACGTCACAGCCCTTGACCTTGCCGCGCAGGCGCGTGATCTGCGAGGAGAGGTCGAGGTTCGGACCGCCGACGAAGGTGTCCTCGCCGCAGACCGTCCCGCCGAGCTGCGTCCAGCGCGCCTTGAAGTAGTCCGCCGTCGCCTTCGAGTACTCGAGCGACGTGTCCTTGACGATGTACGCCCGCTTCAGGGACGGCTTGTTCTTCCGGAACCACTCGGCCCCGGCCGAGCCCTCCGTGTCGGAGCCGAGGCCCATCGAGCCGCCGTACGGGCCGACGATCGCCGGCGTCGCGGCCTTCGGCGAAGACGCACAGAGCGCAATGGCGGGCACCTTGTGCGCCCGTGCGGCGTTCGTCGCCGGGAAGGAGTAGTCGAAGTCGCAGGTGTCGATGATCGCGACTGCGCCCTTCGAGATCAGCTCCTCCGCGTTCGTGGCGGCCGTCGGCTTGTCCGATTTCGTGTCGATCCACTGGACGCTGATCTTGCGGCCGAGCACGCCGCCGGCCTTGTTGATCTGCGCCATCCGCATCTGGAACAGCTGGCCGGACTGCAGGTCGTACGGCGCGAGGATGCCGGTCTTCGCAGCCGAGATGCCGATCAGGATCGGTCCGGCATTCCGGCTGCCCGACGCGCTGCCGACGATCAGAGCCGTGACGAGCGCCCCGAGCGCCATGACGGCGCCGAGCAGGGCGAATCGCTTCCTCATTCTTCCTCCTCCCTTCGAGCCGCGGGGGTGCGGCCGTCGATCACGGTGGGTCGATGCTACGAGAATCGAACCTTGTATACAAAGCCTTCGGTCGTCATCTGGCCGCCCACGCACCGTCGACGAGGATGCTCTCCCCGTGGATGTAGGCCGCCGCGTCGGAGGCGAGGAACACCGCGAGCGGCGCGATGTCCTCGACCACCCCGACCCGCCCGTACGGCGTGCCGTCCAGGTACATCTGCTCGTAGTCGGGATCCTCGAGCAGCTTCTCGTTCATCGGCGTCCGGATGTTGCCCGGGGCGATCGCGTTCACGCGGATCCCGGCCGGCGCCAGCTCGACCGCGAGCGCCTTCGTCAGGAGCTCGACCGCCCCCTTGGTCGCGCAGTACGCGGCCGAGTTCGGGAACGCGACCTGACCGGCGATCGACGACACGAACGTCACCGACGCGTCGCGACCGAGGTGCGGGACCGCCGCCCTCGTCAGCGCGTACGGGGCGCGGACGTTCACCCGCCACTGCAGGTCGAAGTCCTCGAGCGGCGCCTCCGCGAGCGGGGCGGGGAGGAAGATGCCGGCCATGTGCAGGAGCGACGTGATCGTCCCGAACGCGCCCAGTGCCTCCTCGACGATGCGCCCGGCGGCCGCCTCGTCGACCAGATCGACCGCGACGACGTGGTGCTCGCCGCAGCGTGCAGCGCACTGTGCCAGCCGCTCCCGGTCGCGGCCGACGAGGACGACCTTCGCGCCCGCTTCCGACATCGCCTCGGCGCAGGCCAGGCCGATGCCGGAGCTCGCACCGGTGACCACCGCGACCTTGCCGTCGAGCCGCACCGAGGGGAACCGGCTCATCGCGTGCTCCTCAGCCGGCGCGTCTCCGCCTCGTCGACCGCCAGCGAGTCGTCGAGCACCTCGCGCTCGAAGGCGACGCCGTAGACCTCCCGCGCACGCTCGAAGCCGACGAAGCGTGCGAGCACGTCCTCGCGCACCAGCCTCGGCTCGCGCTCGCGCGGGTCGCCGTAGCCGCCGCCACCGCTGAGCAGGTGCCCGAGCAGCTCGCCCGGAGGGAGCTCGACCTGCGCGATCGGGTGCAGCTCCTCCTCGCTTCCGTCCGCCCGCACCTTGAACGCGATCGAGGACGCGGCGGTGCCGCCGCCCTGCGTTCCCCGCGGTGGGTGGTGGTAGCCGTCGGTGACGTACGCCGCCGTCATCGGGTCGCGCTTGGGACCGTAGGCGATCCTCGTCCCCGGCGCGCCGCGCCGGCGCCCTGCCCCTTCGGAGTCGGTGCGCACCCGGATCTCGCGGATCCGGATCGGGTACTTCTGCTCGTCGATCTCGACGCTGTCGCGGAACATCAGACCGTTCGTGACCGAGTTGCCGTAGGTGACCCACCCGTCGTGCTCCGGTCCCGCGGGCCCGCCCTGGGAGCCGAGGAACTTCTGGTTGACGTACGCGCTGCCGTCCTTGCGCCAGTCGTTGCCCGAGACGACCGCGAAGCCGGGGCCGATCCCGCAGGCGCCTTCCGCCAGCCCGTACCCCGCCCAGGCGTCGGCGATCGTGCGCTGCGTCGTCACCACCAGCCGCTCGCCCACGTTCGTCGTCGCCACCGAGCAGGAGTGCGGGAAGCGGGGGATGCCGACCACGCAGTTCTCGCGCAGCTTCACCTTCACCCGGCGGAAGGTTCCCGCGTTGTGCGGGATGTCGGGGTCGATCGAGTTGAAGATCCCCGTCATGCAGTTGTTCATCGCGCACGTCCGCGACTCGTTCACGCCCGCGGGCAGGCAGTCGATGTTGTCGGTCAGGTCGGCCTCGATCATCCCCGCCTCCGGGTCGATCGTGATCGAGACCCGCACCGGGATGCCGTCCGGCGCCGGCCCGAACGGGTCGTGCCTGCCTTCGCCGACGATCGTTCCGGCCGGCATGGTCGAGATCACGTGGGCGATCCGGCGCTCCGAGTAGTCGAACCACTCCTCGACGAACTCGGCCAGCGTCTCCGCGCCGTACCTCGCGCAGAGCTCCTTCAGGCGCGCCTCGCCGATCCGGGCGGCGCCGAGCATGGCCAGGTAGTCGCCGTACCACTGGTCGGGCACGCGGATCCGGCGGCGGCACATGCGGATCACGTCCTCGACGTCGCGGTAGTCCCGCTGCACCCGCACCGCCGGGAAGATCAGGCTGCCCTCCTCGTAGACGTCGCGCGCGTAGGGCATGTACGTCGTCGGCCGGGCGTTGCCGCAGTCCGCCTGGTGGGCCTTCGCGGCGGCGGTGAAGAGATGCCTGCCCTCCCAGAAGACCGGCACGAGGATGACGTGGTCGGCCGGATGCGTGTTCCCGAGGTAGGGGTCGTTGTGCAGGAAGGCGTCGCCCTCGACCAGCTCCGGGTGCAGATCGGTCATCGCCTCGGCGAGGAACTCCATCCCGATCACGTGCACGGGCAGGCCCTCGGCGGACGCGAGCAGGCGGTTGTCGCCCGTGATCAGCGCGCAGGAGAAGTCGCGCGCCATGTTCAGGACGGCGGAGCGACCGGTACGGAGGAGCGTGTTCTCCATCTCGCGGACGATCGAGTCGAGCCGGTTCGCGATCACCGCGAGCGTGACGGGGTCGAACGAGCTCACCGTGCGAGCGCCTCCTCCGCGGTCGGCATGCTCCCCGCCCGGTCCGGGGCCAGCTCGAGCAGGTAGTTCCCTTGCTTCGTGACGACGGCGCTCGAGCCGGGGTAGACGACGACGGTCGTGGTCGGCTCGCGCAGGATCGCCGGCCCGGCGATGGTCGTCCCGGCCGGCAGCGACGGACCGTCGAGGCACGGGACGGACGCGAGCCCGGTCTCCTCGAAGTACGCCGTCACCTGCCCCTCGTCGACGGCGTCGGCCGCCGCCGGCCGGCGCGGGCGCAGCTCCGGCTTGTCGAGCACGGCAGTCGCCCGCACCTTCCAGAGCAGGCATTCCAGGTACTGCCCGGGCTCGCGCACGGCGAAGATGCGCTCGTGCGTCGCGTGGAACGCCTCCTCGACCCCACGAACGTCCTCGTCTGACTCGAGCCGTCGCGGCACCGGCACGTCGAGCTCCCACACCTGGGCGCGGTAGCGGGCCTCGACGAAGTAGTCCTTCCGCTCCGCCGTCACCGGTAGCCCGGCGAGGTCGGCGAGGAACCGATCCGCCCGGCTCTCGACGTCGGCGAGCGCGTCGTTGACGCTCTCCCGGTCGAGCGAGCGGGTCTCCTCGTAGCGGCTGCGCGAGAACTCGGAGACGATGTCGGCGAACAGCGCTCCGCAGGCGGAGAGGGCGCTCGCCGTCGAGGGCAGGAGCACGCGGCGGCAGCCGAGCTCGCGGGCGATCGGGACGGCGTTGAGGCCGGACGCGCCGCCGCCCGCGACCATCGTCACCTCGCGAGGGTCGATCCCCTGGGCGATCGTGATCTCGCGGATCGCGCCGACGATGTTCTCGGAGGCGATCGTCAGCGCCGCGTGGGCGCCCTCGTGGACGGAGAGCCCGAGCGGCGCCGCCACCCGCTCGACCGCCGCGTACGCCGCGTCCGCGTCGAGCGGCAGCCGACCGCCGAGGAAATAGTCCGGGTCGATCCAGCCGAGGACAACCGCGGCGTCGGTGATCGTCGGCTCGGTGCCGCCCTGGCCGTAGCAGGCCGGGCCGGGGTCGGCGCCGGCGCTCTGCGGGCCGACGCGCAGCAGCCCGCCCGGGTCGATCCACACGATCGAGCCGCCGCCGGCTCCGATCGACTTCACGTCGACCGCCCGGATCCCGGTGATGTGGCCGATCCAGCGGCCGCCCAGCCAGGTCTCGGCGGAGTAGTTGATCGCGCCGGCGGAGACGAGCCCGACGTCGAAGGTCGTGCCGCCGGTGTCGCAGACGATCAGGTCGCGGTCGGCCGTCTCCGCCTCGGCGTAGGTGAGCGCGGCGACCGGCGCCATCGACGGGCCGGAGCCGATCGAGTAGATCGGCCGCTCGGTCACCTCCCGCGGCCGCCAGGCTCCGCCGAACGACGTCGCGACGAAGACGTGACCGCGGAGCCCGGCCCCGCGCAGGTCCTGCTCCAGCAGCCGCAGGTAGTCCTGCATCACCGGCTTCAGCGACGCGTCGATCGTCGTCGAGGACGCCCGCCGGTACTCGCGGATGATCGGGTTCAGCTCGTGCGAGAGCGTGAACGGCACCTCCGGCCACTCGCGCGCGAGCAGCTCGCCGACGCGAAGCTCGTGAGCCGGGTTGACGATCGACCAGATCAGGCAGACGGCGACCGCCTCCGCGCGCAGGCAGCGCGCCTCGGCGATCGCGTCGAGGACGCTCTGCTCGTCGAGCGGGACGAAGACGTCGCCTTCGGAGTCGATCCGCTCGCCGATCTCGAACGTCAGGTAGCGAGGCACGTAGGGCGGCGGATACGGGAGCTGCCGGAACGGCTCGGGCTTCCCGCCCTCACGGAGCAGCAGGACGTCCGGGAAGCCCTCGGTGGTGAAGAAGGCGGTCCGGGCGGTGCGGCCCTCGACGATCGCGTTCGTGGCGCGTGTCGTGCCGTACGTGAAGACGTCGGTCCGGCCGAGCAGCTCGGCGACGGTCACGCCCAGCTCGGGCTCGAGCTGCTCGAGCGCGTCCTGGATGCTCTGGAACCCACGTTCGAGGTCGGTCGGCGCCTTCGCAAGGTGCAGCGCGCCCTCCTCGTCGGCGACGATCACGTCGGTGAAGGTGCCGCCGGTGTCGACGGAGATGCGGAAGCCCATCAGCCGGCCCGCTCCGTCAGCCGCCGGCCGCGGCCTGGACGAGCGCACCCTCGAGGAGCTCGAGCCCCTCCTCGACGTCGCTCTCCTCGGCCACGATCGGGACGAGCACGCGGAGCACGTTCGAGAACAGGCCGCAGGCGAGGAGCACGAGCCCCTGCTCGCGCGCGAGCTCGGTCGCCCGCTTCGCGAGCTCGGTCGCCGGGCGGCGGGTGTCCCGATCCTCGACGAGCTCCAGCGCGAGCATCGGCCCCAGCCCGCGGACTTCGCCGACCGCGGGCAGCCGCTCCGCGATCTCCTCCAGCCGAGCCCGGATGCGGTCGCCCAGAGCCTCCGCCTTCGCCTGGAAGTCGTCCGTCGCCACCTCGTCCAGGACGGCGACGGCGGCCGCGCAGGCGACCGGATTGCCGCCGAACGTCCCGCCCAGCCCGCCGGGCGGGACGGCGTCGACGACCTCGGCACGACCGGTGACGCCGGCGAGCGGAAGCCCGCCGCCGAGCGACTTCCCCGAGACGACCAGATCGGGCTCGACGCCGAAGTGCTCGACCGCCCACACGGGACCGGTGCGCCCCACGCCCGACTGCACCTCGTCGGCGACGTAGAGGATGCCGTGCTCGCGGCAGAGCTCGTTCAGCCGCTCGAGGAACTCGCCCGGCATCGGGATGAACCCGCCCTCGCCCTGCACGGTCTCGAGCACGACGCAGGCGACCGAGCCGGGGTCGACGTCGGCCTTGAACAGATGCTCGAGCGCGGCGATCGCCGCCTCCGTGTCCACGCCGCGGTACGGATAGGGAGCGACCGTGCGGTACACCTCCGGCGCGAACGGCCCGAAGCCGAGCTTGTACGGGACGACCTTGCTGGTCATCGTCATCGCGAGCAGCGTGCGCCCGTGGAAGGCGTAGTCGAAGACGACGACGGCCTGGCGGCCGGTGGCGACGCGCGCGATCTTCACCGCGTTCTCGATCGCCTCCGCGCCCGAGTTGACCAGGATGCTGCGCTGCTCGCCGCGGCCGCAGGGCGAGAGCTCGGCCAGCCGCCGGCAGACCTCGACGTACGGCTCGTAGGCGCTGACCATGAAGCACTGGTGCAGGTAGCGGTCGACCTGCTCGTGGATCGCCGCGACCGCTGCCGGGAAGTTGTGGCCGGTGTTCTGGCAGCCGATGCCGCCGGCGAAGTCGATGTAGCTGCGCCCGTCGACGTCCCAGATCCGGGCGCCCTCGGCCCGGTCGACGACCAGCGGAGAGACTGCAACGCCGCGGGCGACGTACAGGGACCGCTCGCGGAGGATGCGCTCGCTCTCGGTGCCGCGCGTGATCGCCACCTCGGCGGTGAGCTTACTGGCCCCAACGCGAAAAGTCCCGGGCGCCGATAATCCCCGTCGAGCGAGCGGAGGAGGTCGGGATGACGACGAAGGTCGATCTGAATGCGGACATGGGCGAGTCCTACGGCCGCTGGACGCTCGGAGACGACGAGGCGCTGATGCCGTGCCTGACGTCGGCCAACATCGCCTGCGGCTTCCACGGCGGCGACCCGCACGTGATGCGGAGGACGGTCGCCCTCGCGCTCGAGCACGGCGTCGGCGTCGGCGCCCACGTCGCCTTCCCCGACCTGATCGGGTTCGGCCGGCGACGACTGGCCGCGAGCCCGGAGGAGGTGGCCGACTACGTCGTCTACCAGGCCGGCGCGATCCGGGCGTTCGTCGAGGCGGCCGGCGGATCCCTCCAGCACGTCAAGCCCCACGGCGCCCTGTACACGACGATCGTGGACAGCACCGAGCACGCGGACGCGGTCGCCGAGGCGGTGGCGCGCCTGGGCCCGGACCTGATCCTGCTGATGCCGCCCGACGTCGAGCCCGCCGCCGCCAGGGCAGGGGTGCCCTTCGTGCCGGAGGGCTACGTCGACCTCGACTACGACGCGGCAGGGAAGCTCGTGCTGGAGCGGGTGAAGCAGCTCCGCGACCCGCAGGAGATGGGCAGCCGCGCGCTGCAGCTCGTCCGCGACGGGACCGTGCCGACGGTCGACGGCGGCGAGCTCCGCCTGCGCGCGGAGAGCATCTGCGTGCACGGCGACGCGCCGAACGCGCCCGAGATCGCGCGGGCGATCCGGGCAGCGCTCGAGGGGGAAGGGATCGAGATCGCGCCGCTCGCCGAGCTCCGCGCGGACGTGCCTGCAGGCGCCGGTTAGGATCGCCGGGGTGACGACGACGGTCTCGCCGGTGATCGCGCAGCAGCCGGCCCAGGACGGGAAGCCGGGCATCACCTACCGTCAGGCCGGCGAGCGCGCCGTCCTCGTCGAGTACGGCGAGATGGACTTCGACCTGGCGCTCAACTTCCTGGTGCTCGCCGCCAAGGACGCGCTGGACGAGCAGCCGCCGACGGGCCTGGTCGAGAGCGCGCCCGGCTTCCGGTCGATGCTCGTGTCCTACGAACCGTTCGCGCTCTCGTCCGCGGACCTGCTCGACCACCTGCGGTCGGTGCACGACTCGCTCGACCCCGAGCGCGGGATCACGATCCCGAGCCGCGTGGTCCACCTCCCGGTCGCCTTCGACGACTCGCAGACGCAGGCGGCGGTGGAGCGGTACATCCACTCGATCCGCGCCGACGCGCCCAATGCCGAAGGCGGCACGAACATCGACTACGTCGTGCGCTACAACGGGCTGCGCGACCGCGAAGAGCTGTACGAGACCGTGCTCGCGACCGAGCACTGGACCGGGTTCATCGGCTTCTTTCCGGGGCTGCCGTTCATGTTCCCGCTCGATCCGCGGGACGCGATCTTCGTCCCCAAGTACAACCCCACCCGGACCTGGACGGCGGAGGGCGCGCTCGGGATCGGCGGCCCGTGCTACGCGATCTACCCGGTCGAGTCGGCCGGGGGCTACCAGCTGATCGGCCGGAGCCTCCCGATCTACGACGTGCGCGCGCGCAACGAGGTGTTCCGGGAGAACCCGCTGCTGCTCCGCGCCGGAGACCGGATCAAGTTCCACCGGGTGACCGAGGAGGAGCTGCTGCAGCAGTTCGAGCAGGTGCACGAGGACTCGTACCGCTACCGGATCGAGGACGCGACCTTCGACGTCGGTGCGTTCCTCGAATGGACGGCCACGGTCGGGGACGAGGCCGAGGAGCGCAGACGACGGCGGGAGGAGGCCGCCGCGGCGACGCCGGTCCCATGAGCCGATCGGTCGCAATCGCCGAGGCCGGCATCCAGGCGACGGTCCAGGACTACCCGGGCCGCCGCGGCATGCAGGCGCAGGGCTTCTTCCCGGCCGGGCCGATGGACCACCTCGCCCACCGAGCAGCCAACCTGCTCGTCGGCAACCCCGTGTCGGCGGCGACGCTGGAGATCACCCTGGGGAACTTCCGCGCCCGCCTCGACGCCGATGCGACGATCGCCGTCTGCGGGGCCGAGGCGCCGGTCACGGTCGACGGCACCGAGGTCGCCGTCTGGGAGAGCCACCACGTGCCCGCCGGTGCCGAGCTCGCGATCGGGATCGCGCCCGGATCAGGCTTCCGCTTCTACCTGGCGGTCGACGGAGGCTTCGACGTCCCGTTGCTGTTCGGCTCCCGCGCGACCTACACGATGGGCGCCCTCGGCGGGCTCGAGGGCCGGCCGCTGCAACAGGGGGACCGGCTGCCGCTCGGGGAGCCGGGCGACCACGCCGGCCGGCGGCTTGCGCCGGGCGTGCGCCCCGAGTACTCGCGCGAGTGGGAGGTCCGGGTCATGCGGGGGCCGCAGGCGGCACCCGACTACCTGACCGAGGGCGACCTGGACACGCTGTTCGGCCGGCCCTGGCCGGTCGACCGCAACTCCAACCGCACGGGCATCCGGCTCGAGTCCCACAAGTTCGAGTGGGCCCGGCGCAGCGGCGGCATCGCCGGCGGCCACCCGTCGAACATCCTGGACAACAGCTATCCCGTCGGCGCGATCAACGTCAACGGCGATCTCCCCGTCATCCTCGGGCCGGACGGGCCGACCGCGGGCGGCTTCGTGGTCGCCGCCACCGTCACCCACGCCGACTTCTGGAAGATCGGCCAGTTCCGGCCCGTCGGCGACACCGTCCGGTTTCGCGAGGTGTCGCTCGAGCAGGCGGTCGAGGCCGACCGGGCTCTCGACGAGAGCCTGACGGAGGCGAGCGTGGAGACGGCGGCGTGATGGAACCGACGATCAAGTCCCCGCTGCCGGGGACGTTCTACCGGCGGCCGGACCCCCAGTCGGAGCCGTACGTGCAGGAGGGCGACACGGTCGAGCCCGGCGACGTCGTCGGCCTGGTCGAGATCATGAAGACGTTCCACGAGATCCACAGCGATGCGGCCGGGCGCATCGCGAGGTTCCTGGTCGAGAACTCGGCGCTCGTGGACGCCGGCCAGGACATCATCGCCCTCGAGAGCGACTGACGGGCGCGGCCCGTGCAGAAGGTCCTGGTCGCCAATCGTGGGGAGATCGCGGTGAGGGTGATCCGCGCCTGCCGAGAGCTCGGGATCGCGAGCGTCGCCGTCTACTCGGCGGCCGACGAGAACGCCCTGCACGTGCAGCACGCAGACGAGGCCGTCTGCGTGGGGCCGCCCCACGCGCGTGAGAGCTACCTGAACATGGAGGCGATCCTCACGGCGGCCCGGCAGACGGGCGTCCACGCCGTCCATCCCGGATACGGCTTCCTGGCCGAGAACGCGTCGTTCGCGGCCGCCTGCCGCGACGAGGGCCTCGTCTGGGTCGGGCCGAGCCCGGAGGCGATCGAGGCGATGGGCGACAAGGCACGGGCGCGGCAGCTCGCGGGCCGCGCCGGCGCCCCGACGATCCCCGGCACGGACGGAACGGTGTCGCCCGAGCAGGCGACGGAGGTGGCCGAGGCGATCGGCTACCCGGTGCTGATCAAGGCCGCTGCGGGCGGAGGCGGCCGCGGCATCCGTGCCGCGCGCGACGAGGCGGAGCTCGCCGGGCTCGTCGCGCAGGCGGCGGCCGAGGCCGAGGCGGCGTTCGGCGACTCGTCGGTCTACCTCGAGAAGCTGCTGGTGGACGCACGCCACGTCGAGGTGCAGGTGCTCGGCGACGCGCACGGAAACCTGATTCACCTGTTCGAACGCGAGTGCTCCCTCCAGCGCCGGCGGCAGAAGCTGCTCGAGGAGTCGCCCTCACCCGCGCTCGATTCCCAGACGCGCACGGCCATGACCGATGCAGCGCTGCGGATCGCACGGGCTGCCGGCTACGAGAACGCCGGCACGATCGAGTTCCTGCTCGACGGCGACGGCGCCTTCTACTTCATCGAGATGAACACGCGCATTCAGGTCGAGCACCCCGTCACGGAGCTCGTCACGGGCGTCGATCTCGTGAAGGAGCAGCTGCGCGTGGCAGCGGGCGAGACGCTGTCGGTCGCGCAGCACGAGGTCGAGCTCGAGGGCGTCGCGATCGAGGTCCGGATCAACGCCGAGGATCCGGAGCGCTCGTTCATGCCGTCGCCGGGCGAGATCACCGGCCTGTCGCTGCCAGGCGGCCCGGGGGTCCGCGTCGACACTGCGGCGTTCGCCGGCTACCACGTGCCTCCGTTCTACGACTCGCTCGTCGCCAAGCTGATCTGCTGGGGCTCCGGACGCGACGAGGCGCTCGCCAGGACGCAACGTGCGCTCGAGGAGTTCGTCGTCGAAGGGATCCACACGACGATCCCCTTTCACCTCGAGCTGCTGGCCGACCCCTCCGTCCGCGCCGGCGACTACCACGTCGAGTTCCTCGAGCGGCGCACCGCGGCGTCGGGCAGGATCGCGACATGAGCGCGGGCGGCGCCCTCGACTTCGGCACGATCGACTGGGCCGACGACCAGCCGGACATCCATTCGCGCGCGGTGTCCGCGCTCGGCCAGCGCTGGGCGATCGTCGAGTACGAGGCCGGCGCGGGGCGGGCCGAGTGGTGCACCGACGGCCACCGGGGCTACGTCCTCGCCGGCGCGATCGAGTACGAGTTCGACGACGGCTCTCCGCGCCTCGCCGTCGGTCAGGGGCAGGCGTTCTGGCTCGCAGCCGGCACCGGCCACCGCGGCCGCAACACCGGCGCGACCACGACGCGGCTCTTCCTGATCGACGACCCGGCCTGAACCTCCAGGGACAGTCCCTGAGCGACTGTCCCTCGCTCAGCGCCAGGCGAGGTTGTTCTCGTAGTCCTCGTCGACGAAGTCCTGGACGTCCTCGGTGGTCAGGTCCAGGGCCATGTGGTCGCGCCAGATCTGCGCCGCGGAGGCCAGGCCTGCCCGGTCGGGCCAGTCGTCAGGCCGCCACAGCGCCGACCGCTTGAAGGCCTTCGCGCAGTGCAGGAACGCCTCCTCGACCTCGACCCCGATCGCGACCTTCGGCGGTCTGGCTCCTGCCGCGAGCGGCTCCAGCACCTCGGGATCGCGCGTGAGCCACGCCCGTCCGTTGACCCGCAGCGTCTCCTCCATGCCGGGGATGACGAAGAGCAGCCCGGCGCGCCCGCCCGCCACGACGTCCCGCAGCGAGTACACGAGGCGGTTTCCGGGTGCGTCCGGAATCGCGAGCCGCTGCTCGTCGAGAACCGAGACGAACCCCGGCGCACCGCCCTTCGGAGACACGTCGCAGTTGCCCAGCTCGTCCGCCGTCGCCACGAGGACGAACGGCGAGCGGGCGATGAAGTCGCGGCAATGCCCGTCGAGGTGGTCGATGATCTTGCTGACCACCGCCTCGACCGGCGGCTCGTAGAGACCGGCGAGCTCGTCGGCCGAGCCGAGCACGTCCGCGAACGGTGGGACGCGCGGCTCGACCGCCATCAGGCCGGCTTCCAGTGGGCGACGGTCCGCCGCCGGAGCATCGCCCGGAACTGCTCGGTCGTCTTCGCGAGCAGCTCGCCGGTGCCCCAGTCGAGGATCACGCCGTGGCGGCGGATGACGTCGAGCAGGTCGACCTGCCCCGCCCGGTAGCGCTCGGCGACCGCCTCCGGATCCTCCTCGAGCCACCCGAGCCGCTCGGCAGCGATCTGCTTCCGCTCCGCACCCGTCGCCTCCTCGTCGACCGCGTACTCGGCGAGCTCGGCGTCCACCTCTCGCACGACGACGCCGTAGTCCTTCCTCGCCCGCTCGATAGAGACGTAGCCGTCGGCGACGTCCTCCACCACGGCGGCCGGGTCGCGCTCCAGCGGGTCGCCGAAGCCGCCACCGCCGGCGGACGGCCGCGTGAAGCGGTCGCCGCCCTGGCAGGGCACGCCGGAAAAGACCGCTCCCAGGAAGGTCTCCTCCCCGCCTCGCGTCAGCCAGACCCCGTGCGGGATGGACGGCAGCCCGCCGTCGAGCCCCCACGTGACCGAGCGGGCGCGGTCGCACATGTACGACATCACCGTGGCCTCGGCCTCGCGCAGGATCGCACCCTTCTCGACGCCGCACCCGCCCCTGAACTTGCCCGGCCCGCCGGAGTCGGTGCGGATCTCGTGCCCCGTCGTCAGCACCGGACAGAGCCGCTCCTGCGCCTCCAGCGGCTGAACCGCCAGCCCGACGCCGAAGATCGGCGCGGTCGCGTTCGAGCCGTCCTTGCCGTTCCGGCCGCCCCAGCCGCCGACCATCCAGTCGTACCACATGAAGATCGGGCGGCTCTCGTGACGCGCATCGCGTCCCCCGACGAGCAGGTACTCCAGGTTGAACGAGCAGGCGAGCGCACGCTCGGGCCGGAGCTCCGACCAGAGCTCGAAGATCGAGTTCATGATCTTCTCGTACGGCCCGGCGCAGAACCCGGTCACCGCCACCGGCCACGGGGCGTTCACGACCGACCCCTCCGGCCCGAGGTCGACCTGAACGGCACGGTAGAAGCCCGAGTTGAGCGGGACGTCCGGGAAGAACGTCTTCGTGCCGGCGATCACGCCGGAGAAAGCCGAGCCGAACCCCGCGTTGATGAAGCTCCCGATCGCCGGGTGCGAGCCGGTCAGGTCGTACGAGAGCTGGTCGCCCTCGATCGTCATCTTCACCTTCACCGGGATCAGGCCCTCGCCCTTGGACGGGTCGTAGTCGATGTAGTCCTCGGTCTCCCACGTCCCGTCGGGCAGCTCTGCCACGCGCTGCCGCGTCAGCCGCTCGACGTAGTCCTGCACCTCCTGGAAGGCGGTCAGGACCGTGTCGACCCCGTACTTGTCGACCAGCCGGAGGATCTCCTGCTCCGCCACCGCGGTCGCCGAAGCCTGCGCATGCAGATCGCCCTCGGCGTCGGTCGGGACGCGGGTGTTCGACACGATCAGGCCGACGACGTCGGCCAGGTAGCGCCCGCGGTCCCAGATCCGCACCGGCGGGACGCGGATCCCCTCCTGGAAATGCTCCTTCGCGTTCACGTCGAACGAGCCGGGGACGCTGCCGCCCACGTCCGCCCAGTGCCCGTTCGACTGCGCGTAGGCGATGATCTCGCCCTCGTGGAAGATCGGCCGCACGATCCGCACGTCGTTGAAGTGCGTGCCGCCGACGTACGGGTCGTTGACCGCGAACACGTCGCCCGGATTGATGTCGTCCCCGAACGCCTCGATCACCGCCTTGCAGGTGAAGTGCAGCGTGCCGACGTGGACAGCGATGTCCTGCGACCCCTGCATGATCGTGTTCCCCTCGCGGTCGCAGAGCGCGGACGAGAAGTCGCGCGCGTAGATGACGAACGAGTAGCACGTGCGCAGGATCTGCTCGGCCATCTGGTCGACGGTCGTGACGAAGGCGTTCTTCAGGACCTCGAACGTCACGGGGTCGAGCGTGTACGCCCGCTGGTCGTCGGTCGTCGTCGTCATCCGTGGTCCTCCCGCTGCATCCGGATGTTCAGCCACTCGTCCACCTCGGCCCGCCACCCGGGCGGCACGACCGTCGTCGAGTCGAGCTGGTCGACGATCGCCGGCCCCTCCAACCTCGCGCCCGCCGGCAGGTCGTCGCGGACGTAGAGGAGTGTCTCGACCGCCGTCCCGGACGAGTCGAACCGGACCGGGCGGCTCCCGCGGGGCTTCGCGCCCGCGCCGTTCAGCTGGTGCCGCTTCAGCTCCGGCTTCGGCGTCACGCCGACCGCCCGGAGGCTCAGCCGGTAGATCTCCACCGGCGAGCCGTCGCGGCGGTAGTTGTAGGCGCGCTCGTGCTCGGCGTGGAACCGGTCGACGGCGCCGGCGAGGTCGGCGGGCGCCGAGACGGGGATCGTCAGCGAGCGCCACTGTCCGAGGTACCGCATGTCGACGAGACGCTGCATCGACATCTGCTCCTCCGGCACGCCCTCCGCCTCGAGCCGTTCGCGTGCCTCGCTCTCGAGCTTCTCGAACTCGCCTTCGAGCCCGTCCTTGTCGACCGTGTCGACGTGCGCGAGGAACATCGCCGACAGGTCGTGCCGCACGTCCACGAGCAGGCAGCCGAGCGCCGAGGTGATGCCGGGGCTGGGCGGCACGAGGACGGTCGGGATCGAGAGATCCTCGGCGAGCGCGGCGCCGTGCAGCGGTCCCGCGCCGCCGAACGCCACGAGGCAGAACTCCCGGGGGTCGTAGCCGCGCCGGATGGAGATCAGGCGGACGGCGTCGGCCATGTTGGCGTTCGCGACCTGGATGATCGCCCCGGCCGCCTCGACCAGCCCCAGGCCGAGCGGCCCCGCAACGTGCTCCTGGATCGCCCGCTCCGCGGCATACCGGTCGAGGGTCATCGCGCCGCCGATCAGCTCGTCGCCGAGCCGCCCGAGCACGAGGTTCGCGTCCGTGTTCGTGGGCCGGTCGTTCCCGCGGCCGTAGCACGCCGGTCCCGGGTGCGCACCTGCCGACTGGGGCCCGTTCCGGAGCGAGCCCGCCTCGTCGATCCAGGCGAACGAGCCGCCGCCGGCACCGATCGTCAGCACCTCGATCGACGGGAACATGATCGGGTAGCCGTACTCGACGAACCACTCCTTCGTCACCCGCTCCTCGCCCTCGTAGACGAGCGACACGTCGGTCGAGGTCCCGCCCATGTCGAAGCCGATCGCGTTCGGGTAGCCGCAGAGGGTGGCGATGTGGCGGCTGGCGATCGCGCCGGCCGCGATCCCGGACGCCGCCAGCCGCACCGCGAACCGCTGCGCGAGCTTCGGCGTCATCACTCCGCCCCCGGAGTGCAGGAGGAGCACGTCGCCGCCGTAGCCGTTCTCGGTCAGCCGCTGCTGCAGCCGTTCGACGTACCCGGAGATGAGCGGCGAAAGGACCGCGTTCGCCACGGTGGTCGAGAAGCGCTCGTGCTCGAAGATCTCCGGCAGCACCTCGGCCGACGTCGACACGGTCACGTCCGGCAGCTCCTCCTCCAGCAGCTCTCGCATCCGCAGCTCGTGGGCCGGGTTCGCGTGGGCGTTGACGAAGCAGACAGCGACGGTCTTGACAGCGCGCTTCCGGAGAATCGCAGCCACCTGCCGCGCCTCGTCCTCGTCGAGCGGGGTGACCACCTCGCCTGCGTGGTCGACGCGCTCGAGCACCTCGAAGCGGTCGCGGCGGCGGATGTACGGCGGCGGGACGTCGTTGTACGCATCCCACAGATCCGGCTTCGTGCCGCGCCGGATCTCGATCACGTCGCGGAAGTTGCGCGTCGTCACCATCGCCGCCGGCGGCAGGTTGCGCGTGATCAGCGCGTTCGTGGCCACGGTCGTGCCGTGGGTGAAGACGACGACGTCACGGAGGTCGATCCCGGCCCCGACGACGCCGTCGACGACGGCCTCGATCGGGTCGGCGGTGGACGGAACCTTCCCGACTCTGACCTCGCCGCCGTCCTCGTCGAGTATGCAGATGTCGGTGAACGTTCCTCCGACGTCCACTGCGACGCGCAGGCTCGCCATTCGCCAAGCCTAACCGCTTGTAGGCTATGCCTCATCGCGACGCGCACGGACACGAGCCTCTGGCACCCCTTCTCGGACATGGCCGCCGTGAGCGGCAACGAGCTCGTGCTCGAGCGGGGCGAAGGGGTCTGGCTCTGGGACGACGAGGGCAACCGCTACCTGGACGGGTCGGCCAGCCTCTGGTACTGCAACGTCGGCCACGGCCGGGCGGAGATCGCAGACGCGGTCGCGACCCAGATGAAGAAGCTGGAGGCGTGGTCGATCTTCGGCGACGCGGCGACGCCACCGGCGCTCGAGCTTGCCGACCGGCTTTCCGGGGTGTCGTCCCTCGACGGGGCGAAGATCTTCCTGACGACCGGCGGCGGCGACGCGATCGACACCGCAGCGAAGCTTGCACGGCTGTACTGGCAGGTGCTCGGGCAGCCCGATCGGCTGCACATCGTCAGCCGCACCGCCGCATACCACGGGACGATGGCCTTCGGGACCTCGCTCGGCGGCATCCAGGCGAATCGGGCCGGCTACGGCCCCCTGGTCGCGAGCACGTCGCAGGTGCAATGGGACTCGCCCGAAGCGCTCCGGAGCGAGCTCGAGGCGATCGGGCCGGAGCGCGTCGCGGCGTTCTTCATGGAGCCGGTGATCGGGGCCGGCGGCGTCCTGCCCCCGCCCGAGGGCTACGTCGAGGAAGTTGCGACGATCTGCCGTGAGACCGGTGTCCTCTTCGTCTGCGACTCGGTCATCTGTGGCTTCGGCCGCCTCGGCTCGTGGCTCGGCTTCGAGCGCTTCGGGGTCCAGCCGGATCTCGTCACCTTCGCGAAGGGTGTGACGAGCGGGTACCTCCCGCTCGGCGGCGTCGTCGTGTCAGGCCACGTCGCCGAGCCGTTCTGGACCGACGCGGGGCGCGTGACCGTTCGCCATGGGCAGACCTACAGCGGGCACGCCACTGCGTGCGCGGCCGCTCTCGCGAACATGGACATCCTCGAGCGGGAGCGGTTGATCGAGCGCGGCGGCGAGCTCGAGGACGAGCTGCTGGCGACGCTCGCCCCGCTCGCTGACCATCCTCTCGTCGGAGAGGTGCGCGGCGGCACCGGCGCTCTCGTCGGGGTCGCGTTCGACCAGGAAGCGCTGGCGTCGGACCCGTCGCTTCCTGCCCGGGCATACCGGGCGATCCGACCCCACGGCGTGATCTTGCGCGCACTGGGCGACTCGCTCGCCGTCTCGCCGCCGCTGACGATCACCACTGACGAGATCGAGTTGATCCGCACCGCCGTCGGCGCCGGCCTCGACGCACTGGTGAAGGACGCCGCCCCGGCGAGATGACGGTGCCAGCGCGCCGCCGTGGGCAGCCACGTGCGTGTCTGCTCAGGCAGCGTGCAGGCGTCGGCCGACGAGCGAGGCGCTTGCGACGTCGGCGGGCTGCGGGCGCGCGTAGAGGTAGCCCTGAGCCTGGTCGCACCCGTGCCGGCGCAGGGCCTCGTGGACGGCGGTCGTCTCGACTCCCTCGGCGACGATCCGCAGCCCCAGGTTGTGCCCGAGCTGGATGGCCGCGAGGACGATCATCCGGTCGTGGGACGAGACCGCCATGTCCGCGACGAAGCTCCGGTCGATCTTCAGCTCCTGGGCCGGCAGGTTCTTGAGATAGGCAAGCGAGGAATGCCCGGTCCCGAAATCGTCGATCGACACCTGCGCTCCCGCGGCCACGATCCGTTCGAGCGCTTCCTCGGCCCGGTCCGGGACGGCCATGACGGTTCGTTCCGTCAGCTCGATGCACAGCCGGCCCGGGTCGACGGCGTGTTCCTGTAGGAGGGCCTTCAGGCGGGCCGGCAGGTCGGCGTCGAGCAGATCGACCGCCGTCAGGTTCACCGAGATGCCCACGCCCGGATGGAGCGAGCTCCACTCCCCGAGCTGCCGGACTGCGCCCGCGAGCACGGCACGGGTCACGTGCCGGATCGCGCCCGTGCGCTCCGCGGTCGGGATGAAGGCCCCCGGCGGCAGCAGGCCCCGGCTCGGGTGCTGCCAGTAGGTAAGGGCTTCGAAGCCGACGACCTGGCTCGTCCCGAGGTCGAGCTTGGGCTGGTAGAGGAGGCTCAGCTCGCCGCCGTCCGCAGCAGCACGGAGCTCGCCCATCAGCTCGAGCTGCTCGGGGTGGTGCGGGTCGACGTCGGGTCCGTAGGCGAGCACGCCGACGTGCCACTCCTTCGCCCGGTAGGTCGCCGCCTCGGCATGCTTCAGCAGCGTCTCGGCGTCGCTGCCGTCCTGCGGATGGAAGGCAAGCCCGATCGAGCAGTCGAGAGCGAACGGGAGCCCACCCAGCAGGATCGGCGGCTCCAGCGTCGTCCGGAGCGCCTCGGCCAGCTCCTGGACGCCCTGCTCGTCGCCGTGCTCGGTGACGACGGCGAACTCGCCGCCGTCGAGCCGGGCCAGAAGCGAATGGTCGCCTGCGGCGCTCCGCAGCCGGCTCGCCGCCTCCACGAGAAGCGCGTCGCCGGTCTCGCGGCCGAGCGTGCTGTTGAGCTCGCGGAACCTGTCGATGTCGACGACCATGACGGCGAGCACGCGCCCGTCCGCCTTCGCCCGCTCGAGCGCCGCTCCCACCCGCTCGAACAGCTGCACGCGATTCGGCAGCCCTGTGAGCTGGTCGTAGAACGCCTGGAAGTGGATGCGATCCATCTGCGCGCCGATGCGCCTGGTCACGCGCGCCAGCAGCGGAACGAACAGCAGGAAGAGAGCCAGGAGAACCGCTTCCAGCACGACCCCGACCCGAAGCTGCGCGGTTCGGGCCGCCCCCGCGATCGGACCGTACGGCTGGACGATCACCGCGGCCCCGTCCGCCAGGCCCGGTCGCACCGGCGTGTAGGTCGCGATGATCTTCTGAGGACGCTCGCCGGGCGTCGAGCTCGCCCTCGACGTGACGCTGACGAGCAGGCCGTCGGCGCCCTCGGCCGCGTCGCGGGGCGAAACGAGCGTTCCCGTCGCCCGGGCGTTCGTCGAGTACGTGACGCGACCGTCTCTTCCCACCAGGGAGACGCTCAGCACCTCGTCCGAGATCAGGCCCCCGAAGGCCGCGTCGAGCTGCCGTTTGCGCACGGCCGAGACGCGCCGGGCGAGATCGCCGGGCTCGACCTCGCGCCGGAGGACGGAGGAGGCGACCAGGCGGGCGTGCTGTGTCGCCGAGCGCTCCGCCTGCGAGATCGCGAAGTGGTGGACGACCACGAGAACCAGGGCGGACGCGACAGCGAGCGAGAGCGAGAGACCGATCGCGAAGCGCAGCACGAGGCGAGGAGGGTGCTCGCTCGCCAGGAGCTCGGATCGGCCGCTTCGACGGAGCCGTCCGCGCGCGATCAAGACTTGCCCTTCCCGCCCGACTTGCCGTCGTCGCCGCCGGCTTTGTCCTTCCCGCCGCTCTTGTCGCCCCCGCCGGAGCTATCCGAGCCGCCGCCGTTGCCGTCGCCGTTCGAGCTCTCCGAGCCGGCGGCGGGGTCCTCGGCGCCGGTCGAGCCTTCGGAGCTGGCGACCGCTTCCCCGTCGGACGGACTCTGGGAGCCGTCGCCGGCGCCTCCTCCGGCCGTCGAGCCGTCTGCGCTCGAGCTCTCGGACTTCCCGGCTTTCCCGCTGCCCTTCGCGTCCGCTTTCGGGCTGCCCGGGTCGCCGCCGGCCTTCGCGTCCCCCTTCGAACTGTCGGACTTCCCGCTGCCCTTCCCGTCCGCCTTCGAGCTGCCGGACTTCCCGCTGCCCTTCCCGTCCGCCTTCGAGCTGCCGGAGTCGCCGCCTGCCTTCGCGTCACCCTTCGAGCCGTCGGACTTGCCCTTCCCGCCTGCGTTCGAGCTCCCGGAGCCGCCGCCGTGACTGCCGCGTCCGCTCGACGCGGCGTCGTCGAGCTCGACCCCGCCGGTCCGGGCAGCCACCGGGCCGCTCGCATCGCCTCCGCTCCGGCCGCCTGTGCTGCCCTCGGTGCCGCGTCCTGCCAATCCGGCGATGTGGGTCGAGCCTCGGCCGCTTCCCCGACGGCCGCCGAGAATGCGTTCGGCGTGAGCACCGACGACTCGACGGGGGCGGGCCTCGCGTCGTGCCGAGCGTCGGGCGGGGGCTCGACTCGTCACCCACGGCGCGGCGGGCGAGGCGCTCGACGAGACGGTCGGCTCGGCCGCTCGAGCGGGGGCCTGCCGGATCGACACGGCGGGATCGCGTCCGGGAGCCGCATAGCGCACGTCTTCCGTCGCCGTCGGCGCGAACGGGAAGAAGCTCGCCGCCGCACGCTCGACGATCTCGGGGAGCGGCAGGACCGTCGTGGCCAGCGAGAGCAGCGGCAGCGGGATGCACGCCAACAGCGTCACGACGATCAGCTGGCGGCGCGTGAGCACGACCGCTCGCGCGGCGCCGGGAGTCGCGAGGTCGGTCGAGGTGTCGATAGCGCGCATCAGGCCATCGCTCCTCTCTTAGCTTCGTGGCGGCTCGCGCCGACGCCTCACCCCATCGGGGTATCGACCTCAGCAGGGCGAACTGCTGCTTCAGGCGGGCTCTGCTGCAGACAGAGCCTGGTCGACCGTCGCCACGCGGTTCAGCGCGGGGAGCACGCCGCAGATCTCGAGGGTCCGCTCGATGATCGGCGTCGTGCCCAGGACGAGGTTGAAGCGGCAGCGTCGTTCGTCGGCGTGCTTCTTCGCCTGGACGAGCGCATTGACCGTGCTGGAGTCGATGAAGGTCGTCGGCGAGATGTCGACGATCAGGTGCGAGCAGCTGCGCAGGGCGTCGTCGAGGCCGTCCTGCAGGGTCGCGGCGTTGCCGAGATCGTGCTCGCCGGACAGCGTGACGAGCGCGACGTCCTTCGCCGGCCAGCGAACCTCGAGGCCCGATTCGGGTGACTCCGGCTCCACTTCGAACACGTCGCTGATCATGTATCCTCCGAGTCGCGGATAATCTGACCGGATAACGATAGCGCGACTTACAATATACGTTAAAACGTTCGCATGTCAACCTCCAACAGCAAGGCATGGCGGTTCCTCTCCAATCACACCCAGGTGCTGCTGTGCATCTCCCGTGACCCCGACGTGCGGCTCCGCGACATCGCCGAGACGGTCGGGATCACCGAGCGTGCGGCTCAACGCATCGTCGCGGACCTGATCGAGGACGGATACGTCGAGAGCGAGAAGATCGGCCGACGCAACCGCTACGTCGTCAATCCCGACATCGAGATGCGCCACCCCGCCCAGCACGGCCACGAGATCGGCGAGCTCCTCGAGTTGCTGAAGCGTCCGCCTCCGGCCTCACCCGAGACGAGCTCCAGGTGAGCTCTCCGGCTCCGAGATGACGAGCTGATCCCCGGCTCCGACGCCGGCCTGCGCCGCGGCGCCCGACGGGAGCTCGAGCACGAGCTTCGCCCCGCGTGCGTGCGCGAGCCGCCACGGGCGCACGTTCTCGGCGACGCGGACGACCCGCAGGTCGCGGTCGAGGAAGACCACGTCGATGGGGAAGCGCATGAACCAGGTGTGGATCGACGACGTCGGCCGGATCAGCAGGCCCTCGCCCTCACCGAGGCCGCGCCGACCGAGCAGGCCCTTCAGCCGGCGGTACGGGTTCTTCGCCAGCTCGCAGCGTGCGCAGACGGCCGTACCGTCCGCCTCCAGCACCGAGACGATCGGCGCGCTCACGGGCCCGACATCCGTTGTTTCTCGCGCATCGGACACGATAGAACGCCGCTCCGGACAAACGGGGTAGTCCCAAAGTCCTATTGACGTCGGGGGATAGCGCCGCTACCTCCAGATCAGAAACGCTGACTCCGACCCGGAGCAGCGGGGAGAGGGAGGAACACACCAGCGGGAAGCTCGGATGCCTGCCGCACAGGCAGCGGGCGCAGCTTGGCCGCCGGCTCCTCCCACGACAGTAGGAGGTACGACGGAGATGGACCGCCTTTACGGTCTGTACGCGCGGGTGACCACGATGCTCACCCTGGCCCGCGACGAGGAGAAGGGTCAGACCTTCGCCGAGTACGCGGTCATCATCGGGATCATCGCCGTCGGCGTGGTCGCGGCGGTGACGACGCTGCGGAACGGCGTGACGTCGGCGCTGACCAAGGCCGCGGCCGACATCTAGGTCGCTCGCAGGACGGGAGTGGACGATGACACGCGACACACGCGGTCAGACGATCGCCGCAGAGGCACGCGGCTCGGCGTCCACCGCTGCACACGCTGAACTGGCGGGTTCTTCCCGTCTCGCGCGGGCTGCCGCTCGCGCGAGACGGGAGAACGGCCAGGCGATGGTCGAGTTCGCGCTCGTCCTGCCGCTCCTGATGCTGATCGTCCTCGGGATCGTCAGGGTCGGGATCGTCTACAACCACTACCTGACGCTGAACGACGCCGTCCGTGCCGGCGCACGCCAGCTGGCGATCGGGCGCGGCCAGACCCAGGACGTCTGCTCGATCGCGATGAACCGGGTTCGCTCGTCGTCGTCGAACCTCGACCAGTCGGCGTTCAAGAGCCTCGACGCGTCGGTCAGCGCCGGCAGCTGCGACCCGGGAACGAACATGGTGATCGGCTCCGACGCGACCGTGAGCGCCACGTATCCCTGCGACATCGAGATCCTGCCGTTCATCCCGCAGATCCCGGTGGACTGCAAGGCGTCGACGACCGAGCGGGTGGAGTAGGAGATGCGTCCGCGCCTGCTCGGACGCCCGGCGGCGCTTGCCCGCCGGCTCGGCCGCGAGGAGCGCGGCGGCGTGCTCGTGCTCGTCGCCGTTCTCGCGGTCGCCTTCCTCGCGATCGCGTCGTTCGTCGTCGACTACGGGCGCATCATGAACGCGCAGAAGGAGCTCCAGGCGGCCGCCGACGCCGCGGCGCTGGCCGCCGCGCAGGACCTGCCGGACTCCTCGGCTGCGGGCGCGAGCGTGAGCGCGTACGGTGCCGGGGCCGGCGCGACGAAGGGGAACACCCGGCCGGACCTGACGAGCGTCACGACGACGAGCGTCATGAAGTGCCTGAACTACCTCAAGGACCTGGGGCTCGAGTTCTGCCCGAACGCGGTCCAGGTCAACCAGGAGCAGGAGGTCAAGCTGCTGTTCCTCGGCGGGCTCGGCCTCCCGGGCATCAACGTGCACGCGACCGCGACGGCCGCCGCCAAGGGAGGCACTGCCTTTCCGCTGGACGTGATGATCGTGCTCGACCGCACCGGCTCGATGGAGGAGTCGCTCGGCGGCAGCCGGAAGATCAACGCGGCGCGCGCGGGCGTCCAGGAGTTCCTCTCGGCGATGAGGCCCTCGTCCGACCGGATCGGGCTCGCCCTCTTCCCGCCGACGAACTCGTCGAGCTGTCCGTACTCCGAGCCGAACAAGCCGTACGAGAACGGCCAGCGCTACGTCGTCGTCCCCCTGGCGAGCGACTTCCGCGCCTCGGACACCGCGCCGCTGAACGGAAGCTCGCCGCTCGTCCAGGCGGTGAGCGGGAACTGCCCGGCCACGGGAGGGATCACCGCGTACACGACGGCGCTCCAGAAGGCCAAGGACGAGCTGAACGCCGACGGACGGCCCGACGCGCAGGACGTGATCATCTTCTTCACCGACGGCGAGGCGAACTACGGGCCGTGGAACCTGGGCACCGGCGATCCGCAGCTGCGCACGCCGTGCGGATCGGCCGACGCCCTGGCCGACTCGCTGAAGTCCGGGGCCCCACCCGCCGGCGACCCACCGCAGTACATCGCCGGCACGTGGATCTACACGATCCTGTACACGAACGACCCGAACAAGCGCTGCAAGGGCTGGCAGCCGGCGCCGGCCAAGCAGGGCGGAACGCCCTGCAACTCCGGCCAGGACACGACGTTCCCCTGCGACGAGCTGCCGGTCCCCACGACCGCGTCGAACACGCTGCGCTCGATGGCGTCGGTCGGCAGCGACGGCGTGGCCAGGTTCTACACCTCGAACGACGACCTGACGGAGATCTTCAAGCGCATCGCCGTCGACCTGTCTGCGACGCGGCTCCTGCCGGACGACACGACGTGAGCCGGCCGGCTCTTGACGCCATCGAACACGACCCCTACGACCAGACGAAGACAACGGGAAGAGGAAGGAAACACTCGAGATGACCTACCGCACACGGAACATCGGAATGGCTGTCGCGCTCGGTCTCGTGGCCTTGCTGCTGGTAATGCTGTACGTGAAGAAGTCGGACTCGGGGTCGTCGGCGATCGGCGAGAAGCTCGTGAGCGTGTTCGTCGCGTCGCACGACATCGCGGCGGGGACCCCCGGCACCGAGGTCGGCAAGGCCGTCCACGTCCAGACGGTCCCCGAGAACACCGTCGTCGCGGGAGCGATCTCGAGCAAGACCCAGGTGCACGGGCTCGTCTCCACCGCGCCGATCCTCGCCGGCCAGCAGGTGACCAAGCGCCAGTTCGAGCGCGTGATCAACGAGGGCATCTCGGGCGAGATCTCCCGCACGCAGCGGGCGTACCAGCTCGCCGGCGACGCGAACCAGCTGCTCGTCGACACGCTGAAGGCCGGTGACCGCGTCGACGTCGTCGCCAACGTCAAGTACTCGCTGGACGACTTCCGCGGCGCCACGAACCGGACGCAGTCGGACGGCAGCCTCGTCGCCACCCGCGTGATCCTCCGCAACCTGCTCGTGCTGCAGGAGCCCAAGGCGCCGGCGGGATCGAGCAAGTTCGGCGGCACCGGCTCGTACGCGATCATCCTCAGGACCACCGACAACCAGGCGCAGAAGCTCTTCTACGTGACGAAGAACAGCGACTGGTCGCTGACGCTGCGGCCGGCGCACGCCGCCGCCGACAGCCCGGGCTCGGCCGAGACCACCGGCACCGTCCTCGGCGACGGGCTGAAGGGCGCGCAGTTCAGCGAGCTGGTCAACGGCCCCGAAGGACCCCAGGGATGAGCGCGGTCACCCAGAGCGCGCCCGTCCCGGGCCTCCGGAGCCGCACGCCGGTCTGCGTGATCGGCAGCTCGGAGACCATGCCGGAGCTGCTCGACGCCCTGCGAAACCGGGACGACGTCGAGGTCGTGCACGCGAGCACGTTCCTGGCCGACGCCACCGACACGCTCGAGAGCGGCGGGGTGGAAGCGGTCCTCTACGTCACGCACGCCGGCCCCGGCTGGCTGGACGAGGTCGCCTCGATCCGCGAGCACACCAGCGCGCCGGTCGTGCTCCTCTCGTCGAACGAGTCCGGCGCGGTCCTCGACCAGGCGCTGGACGCGGGCGTCGCGGAGGCGCTTCTCCTGCCCCAGGTGGTGGAGAACGTCGCCTTCGCGCTGCGCCGCGCCCGCCGCAGCCGCGAGGACGAGGGCAGCGTGGTGGGAGCGGCGCTCGGCAACGTCACGACCGTGTTCTCGCCGAAGGGCGGGATCGGCAAGACGGTGATCGCGTCGAACCTCGCGTCGATGCTCGCCGGCGAGGCGAAGCGGCGCACGCTGCTGGTCGACCTCGACCTCCAGTTCGGCGACACGGCGATCGTGCTCGGGCTGCACCCCGAGCAGACGATGCACGACCTGTTCTCCGCGCCCGGCGGGCTCGATCCGCAGAAGCTGGCCGGCTACGCCACCCGGCACGAGTCGGGCCTCGACGTCCTGCCGGCTCCGCTCCGCCCGCAGGACGCCGACCTCGTCAGCGACGCGAAGCTCGCACGGCTGTTCGAGGTCGCCCGCGGGAGCTACGACGAGATCGTCGTCGACACGGCCCCGTTCCTGCACGGCTCGATCCTGACCGCGCTGGACTACACGGACGACCTCGTGCTGATCTGCAGCGCCGAGGTGCCTGCGCTGAAGGACGTCAGGCTCAGCCTGAACACGCTCCAGCTGCTGGCGTTCCCCGAGGAGAAGATCAGGCTCGTCCTGAACCACGCTCACGGTGACGGCGGGCTGAAGCGCTCGGACGTCGAGGACGCACTCGGCCTGAAGGCGACCGCGCTGGTGCCCAACGACCGCGACGTGTCCAAGGCGATCAACCGCGGCGTGCCCGCATCCCAGCTCGACCCGAAGTCCGAGTTCGCGGGAGCGATCCGCGGGCTGACCCAAACGCTCCATCCACATGCGGTGTCGGCGCCGGCCCCCGAGGCCGGCCTGGGCCGCCTACTGAAGAGGTCCTGGCGATGACGCAGCTTCCTCCTGACAACGGCAACCGCGGCGCGGACGACTGGGCCGACCAGCAGTCCCCGGCCGACCTCTTCCACGGCGGCGACACGCAGACGCTGAACGAGCGTCTCCAGGCGCGCACCCCTGCGGAGACGCACAGGCGCTCCCGCTCGACCGGCGCCGGCGACCCGTACGCGGAGCTGAAGACACGGATCCACCACGAGTGCATCACCAAGCTCGGGCCGCAGCTCTTCCGGAGCGAAGGCGACCAGGGCGATCTGGCCGACCGCGTGCAGCGCGTCGTCGCCGAGCAGATGAAGAAGGATTCGACCCCACTCGCCCACGAGGAGCGCCAGCGGCTGATGCGGGAGATCGCAGCCGACATCCTCGGCTACGGCCCGATCGAGCCGCTGCTCCACGACAACTCCGTGACCGAGATCATGGTCAACGGGTTCGACAACATCTACGTCGAGCGCAGGGGCAAGCTCGAGCCGGCGCCGGTCGCGTTCGCCGACGACGCCCACCTGCTGCGAATCATCGACAAGATCGTGTCGATGATCGGGCGGCGGATCGACGAGTCGTCGCCGATGGTCGACGCGCGTCTGCCCGACGGCAGCCGCGTCAACGCGATCATCCCGCCGCTCGCCCTCGACGGGCCGACGCTGACGATCCGCAAGTTCGCGAGCGAGGCGATCACGATGGAGGACCTGATCCGCACGGGCAGCGTGACGTCCGCGGCGAGCGAGTTCCTCGCCCACTGCGTGCGCGGCAAGCTGAACATCCTGATCTCGGGCGGAAGCGGCGTCGGCAAGACGACGCTGCTGAACAACCTGTCCACGTTCGTGCCCGCCGACGAGCGTATCCTCACGATCGAGGACGCGGCCGAGCTCCAGCTGCACCAGCGCCACGTCGTCCGGCTCGAGTCGCGGCCCCCGAACGTCGAGGGCCAGGGCGAGGTCCGTATCCGCGAGCTCGTCCGCAACGCCCTGCGCATGCGGCCCGACCGGATCATCGTCGGCGAGGTCAGGGGCCCGGAGACCGTCGACATGCTCCAGGCGATGAACACGGGCCACGAGGGCTCGCTGACCACCATCCACGCGAACTCGCCGCGCGACGCGCTCCACCGGCTCGAGACGCTGGTGCTGATGGCGGGCGTCGAGATGCCGCTGGTCGCCATCCGCGAGCAGATCTCGGGCGCGTTCGACCTGCTCGTCCAGCTCAACCGGCTGGTCGACGGCTCCAGGCGCATCACCCACATCACCGAGGTGCTGCGCATGGAGGGCGAGGTCGTCACGCTCCAGGATCTCTACGTCGCCAAGCCCCCGACCGGCCAGATCGGGCTGAGCGAGGAGCACAAGCTGCTGCTCGAGCCGCTGCGCTGCACCGGCCTGAAGCCGCACTTCTACGGCAAGCTGAGCGCGAACGGCGTCGTGCTCCCGTCGGAGCTGTTCCGGCTCGAGGAACAGCCGGAGCTGCAGGCGGTCGCGAGCGGGCGGAACGGGCGGCGATGAGCCGCGCCCGGAAAGCCCTCGCCGCGGCGCTCCTCGCGCTCGTCGCACTGACGGCGGCCGGCTCGGCCGCCGGCGCAGTCCGGATCAAGCAGGTCGACCTGGCCTCGTACCCGAGCGTGCGCGTGACCGTGCTCACGTCCCGGGACACATCGCCGCCGACGCTCCTGGAGAACGGGCATGCGGCCCCGTATCTCGACGCCGCCCGGTTGCGGTCGAAGAGCGTCGTCGTGGCGGTCGACCGCTCGCGGTCGATGAACGGCGGCGTGCTCGCGGCGGCAACCGACGCCGCGCGCACGTTCGTCAAGGCGAAGCCGGCCGCGGACCGGGTCGCGCTGTTCAGCTTCGCCTCGAAGCCGCTCCAGCTGACCTCGTTCGCAACCGACACGATCGACGTCGACAGCGCACTGCGGTCGCTCTCGGTCGACGGCGGCCAGGGCACGAGGCTGTACGACTCGGTCGTGCTCGCCTCGCTCGCCCTCCAGCACCTGCCGAAGCCCCGCATCCTGATCCTGCTGACCGACGGCCGCGACTTCGGGAGCGCGGCGTCGCTCGACGACGCGGTCGCGGCCGCAAAGTCGGCCGGAGTGTCCGTCTACTCGATCGGGATGGCCGGGACGCAGCTGACCCCCGCCCCGCTGCGCTCGCTCGCACGGGCGACGGGTGGGTCGTACTACCCGGCCGGGCGGACCAGGGCGTTCCTCACGCAGGCGTACGGCCGGGTCGCCGCCGAGCTCAGGCGTACCTGGACGCTCGAGTACCTGACCGCGAAGCGCCCCGGCGACCCGCTGCACCTCGTCGCCAAGGCAGGCCCGGCCGGCACCGCGAAGGCCTCGGTCAGGATCCCGACGGACGGCGCATCGCCGGTCAAGGGCGACTCCTGGCTCGACACGCTGCGCAGCCACTGGTGGGGGGCGCTGCTGATCGGGCTGCTCGCCGCGCTCGTCCTGCTCGCCCTGCTGCGTCTCGCCTTCGGCACGTCGCGCAAGGTATGGCTGCGCGAGCGACTCGAGCCCTGGGACGGCGACGCCGCGGACTCTTCGGCCCCGGAGCGGAAGGCAGGGCTGGAGAAGCTCGAGCCGCTGCTGGCGGCGACCGAGAGCAGGTTCGCGGGCACGGGCTTCTGGAGCAAGCTCGAGCGGGTGCTGGAGCGCTCGGACTCGTCGCTGACCGCCGCGCAGCTCTTCTACCTCTCGCTCGGGCTCGGGCTCGCGCTCGCGGCGCTCGCGGCGCTCCTCGGCGCCTCGTTCCTGCTGGTGCTCGCGGTGCTCGTGCTCGGAGCGTTGGCGCCGTACTGGTTCTACGCCCACCGGGCGACAAAGCGCCGGCGCGCGTTCGAGAACCAGCTGCCGGCGGCGCTGAACACGATCGCCGGCTCGCTCAAGGCGGGCCACAGCTTCCGCCAGGCGATGCAGACGATCGTCGACGAAGGCGGGGCGCCGATCGACGTCGAGTTCAACCGCGTCCTGACCGAGGCCCGCCTCGGCCGGCCGATCGAGGACGCGCTCGCCGAGATGGGGCGGCGCGTCGGCTCGGAGGAGCTCGACTTCGTCCTGCGGGCCGTGGTCGTGCAGCAGCAGGTCGGCGGCAGCCTCGCCGGGCTGTTCGAGCTCGTCGCCGAGACGCTCACCCAGCGCCAGCAGTTCCGCCAGAAGGTGAAGGCGCTGACCGCGCAGGGGCGGATGTCGGCGATGATCCTGATCTGCCTGCCGTTCGCGGTCGCGATCCTGATCTCGCTCGTCAGCCCCGGCTACCTCGACCCGCTCTTCCACTCCGGCACCGGGGAGTTCCTGATCGTCCTCGGGCTGGTGATGATGACGATCGGCTCGTTGTTCCTCCGGAAAATCACGTCCTTGAAGGGGTACAGATGACCTTCGTCCTTGCACTCGGGATCATGATGATCATCGCCTGCGCGTACCTGCTCGCCGAGCTGGTGACGCTGCCGGCGCGGCAACGCCGAGCCTCGGTCGCGCGGGCGGCCGCGTACGTCGACGATCCGGGCATGCGGGTCGGCCCGCTCGACCAGCGGCGTATGCCGGTGTTCGGGAAGGTCGGCGAGCTGGTCGAGCAGGTCACGCCGGCGAAGATGCTGGACAGCATCGAGCAGCGGCTCGCCGAGGCCGGGCTGACGGCCAGGACCACGCCCGCCGCCTTCATGTCCCTGAAGGCGTTGCTGTGCATCGGCGGGGTCGCGCTCGGCGCCGTCATCGGCGGCCAGTCGGGCAACACTTTCCGGGGCCTGGTGTTCGCGCTCGCGCTCGGGGCCCTGCTCTTCATCGTGCCCGACCGGGTGCTGGCCTCACGGGTGAAGTCCCGCAAGGAGCGCCTGTCGGGCGACCTGCCCGACGCGCTCGACCTGCTCGCGATCTGCGTGGAGGCAGGATTGAGCCTGGACGGCGCGTTCGGCCAGGTCGTGGAGCACATGGAAGGGCCGCTCGCCGACGAGTTCGCCCAGACGCTGGGCGAGATCAGGATCGGCGAGGCCCGTCCCGAGGCGCTCCGCCGCCTCGCCGACCGCTGCAAGGTCCAGTCGGTCGCCGTGCTCGTGCGCGCCATCATCCAGTCGGACCACCTGGGCATCCCGCTGGGACGGGTGCTGCGCATCCAGGCCAGGGACGTGCGCGTCCACCGTCAGCAACTCGCCGAGGAGCGCGCCGCGAAGATGCCGGTGAAGATGCTGCTGCCGACCGCGATCTTCATCTTCCCGGTGCTGTTCTTCGTCGTCGTCGGCCCGGCGCTGATGGAGCTCGCCGAGATCTTCTAGCGTCGCTCGTAGAGCACGGCGCCGTCGTCCCGGGCGACCTCGCGCAGGGTGCCGCGACGGGCGAGCCGCTTCGCGGCGGCACTGTCGGGCCGGACGAGCACCACCCGCGGGGCATGCTCGAGCGCGGCGTCGCCGCCGGGCTTCCCCTGGAGCCAGTCGAGATAGAGGCGCTGGTCGCGGCGCGAGAAGGCGTCGATCGGATTGCCGATCCACACCCGGCCGCCGGCGTGCGCGACCTGCTCGGCGAGGATGTCGGTGGCTAGCACCGGCGTTCCGTCTGCATCCGCGAGCGCCCGGCCCAGCACGTCGTCGCCGGCGCCGAGCTGCCGCGGCCCCTGGGCGATCCCCAGGACGGCCAGCCCGAGCAGCACGGCCACGACGGGGAGCGCGAGCCGCATGCGCGCGTTGCCGCCCGGGCCGAGCCCGAGGGCGGCGGGCGTCGCCGCGAAGAAGACGAGCCAGATGCCTCCCCGGGCCGTGCGGGCGGTGAGGAGAGCCAGCCCGGCGAGCGCGACCAGCTCCCACAGCCGGGGACGGCTCCGCAGCGCCGCAAAGGCGATCGCGACCGCGCAGACGACGAACGCGAGGTCGAGCGTCGAGGTGGGCGAGAGCGGCGCCCACAGCCCGATCCCGCGCCGGGCCGCCTCGTTGCGAAGGACGCCGGCGTAGTAGTCGCCGGTCCGCCAGAGCGCAGGGGTCGCGAAGACCGCGAGAACCGAGGCGGCGAGCACGCACACGGCGAGCAGCGCCTCGCGGCGGGCGCGCTCGAACAGCAGGTACGCCGCGGCCACCGCCAGGCCGGTGAGCACCGCGCCGTGCAGGTTCGACCAGAGGGCGATCAGCGGCACCACCAGCCAGACGCGGCGAGAGGGGCGGCGGGCCTCGGCGCGGAGGAGCAGCACGAGCAGGGGAAACACGGCGATCGAGAAGAGCTGCGAGCGGACGTTCGCCAGCTCCGCGAGCGTCGCCGGGATCAGCAGCAGGAGGACGAGCGTGGTGCGCGAGTCGTCGGCGCGCGCCCGTCTCGCGTCGGCGGCCAGCAGCGAGAACGCCAGCGTGACGGCGGCGACCTGGGCGCCGAGCAGCGCCCGGTCGCCGCCGACCGCGTCGAGCGCGTGGAAGACCAGCTCCCCGAGCACCGGTACGTTCGGCCAGCCGTGCGTGGGAGCGGCCGCGAAGGGGACGAAGTCCGGAATCGACCCCTGCCGGACGACGTACGCGCCCAGCGCGGCGAGCCAGCGGGCATCGGCGGCGACCGCGCCGAGCACGGCGCTGAGCGCGGCGGCGAGAGCGACCGAGATCCAGACGGAGGCGGTGGCGGCCCTCGCAGCCGGGCGCGGAACCGCCCCGGCCTCGAGGTTCACCGCAGGTGGGCGGACCGCTGCATCAGCTTCAGCATCCAGATGGCGCTGAGCCAGCAGTACGTCAGCACGGGAAGGAGGACCAGCAGCGTCGCGGCGACCTTGCGGGCCGGCGCGTCGCTGTCGGCGACGACGAGCGTGACGAGCCCGGGCATGACCTGGAGCGCGGCGATCGCGCCGGCCAGGTGCGCGACCGTCCAGATCAGGGTCCGCGGCGTCCGGGACTGGAGCCGGATGTCGACCCAGAGGGCGATCGCCGCCGCCCCGAGGGCGACCACGGCAATGAACGCCTGTGCACTCACGCTTCAGCCTCTATCGGAACGTCCTTCCGGGTGCTGAATAGCCGTTTATGCCAGATCGGCGGCGCCGGCGCATCCTCAACCGCTCGCCGGACACGGTCGTGCTGCCGACCGAAGGGCCGAAATTGCGTATCGTCCGGCAAGTTCTGCGGCGAGGGGGTGGAGATAGGCGGCGAGCTTCAGGTCGCTGGCGGCACGACCGCCCGACGGCTACCCGGGCGGCGCCGCCGGGCGCGCTCGCCGATCGTCCCCGCCTGCGCGGTCGCGCTCGGCCTCGTGCTCGTGGGCCAGGCGCTGCCCGCGCCCGGCGCCCAGCGGACGATCCGTTTCCTGGAGATCTCGAGGACGCCGCGCGCGCAGCTGGTCGACCACAACCGCAACGGACGGCCCGACCCTGGCGACTCGCTGGCGGCGATCTCGAACCTGTACCGCTGGGACGGTGGCCGCCGCGGCGCACGCGCGGGCATGCTGCTGCGGGTGTGCATCCTCGCGACGAGCACGACCGGCAACTGCACCGCGACGGTCGCGCTGCCGGACGGCGCGATCCAGATCCAGGGCTTCGTCGACTTCGACCACGACCCGGACGAGCTGGCGGTCGTCGGGGGGACGGGCGCGTACGCCGGCATGCGCGGAACCTTCTCGGCCAGACCGATGAGCGGGGCGCCGCCCAGGTGGTCGGACACGATCCGTCTGCTCCGCTGAGCGGCACCCACGGGTCGATCGGGCCGCACGTCGGCGACGCGGGTAGGGTTCCTGCGCCGTGGACATGCGCCGCTTCCTGCCGATCATCCTGATCGCGTTCGCCGCGCTGTTCATCCTCCCCCAGCTCTTCAAGCACTCCAGCTCGAAGACGCTCTCGTCGAAGGAGCGCTCGCAGATGACCCGCGACGCGATGCTCCGGATCGACAAGGCCCAGAAAGCCGCGTTCGCCGGCGGCGGCAGGTACACCGACAGCCTCGCCCAGCTCGCCGCGAAGGACAAGGTGCTGGCCTCCGAGCTGACCGTCCCGCTCGTCGTCGACCTGAGCGTCGGCGCGGGCGGCAAGAGCTACCTCGTCACCGTCTCCAGCGACGTGCTCAGCGTCGCCCGGGCGCGGAACGGCGCCAAGGTAGTCTCCAGCAACTGCCGCGTGCTCAAGTCGGGGACCGGCTACGACTGCCCGGTGCCGCCGAAGCCGGGCACCACGACGTCCTCGGACACGTGACCGGCGAGGAGCCCCGTTGGTGGGAGCTCCGCCGCGCGCAAAACCTCAAGCCCGCCACGTACACCTGTCCCCTGTGCGGCCGGCGGCTCGCGTCGATGAGCGACCACGTGCTCCTCTTCCCCGAAGGTGACCACTCCCGGCGCCGTCACGCGCACGCCGGGTGCGTCCGCAGCGCACGCGAGGTAGGGCGGCTTCCGAGCCGCTCGGAGTGGAAGCGGGCGCAGCCGCGCCGGCGCTGGTTCCGGCGAACCTAGGCTTCGGGTACGACCGCGAGAAGGCAGAAGACCCGACGGGTCCCCTCGGGATGGTGGGCCGCGTCGCGATCGCCGGTGAACTTCTTCAGCACTGCGCCGAGCTCGGAGTCGAGCTCGCGGGCCTCGTCCTCGGTCAGCCAGAGGTAGGCACGGCTGACCCCGGCGAGGTCGCGCCACACCTTCGGCTCGCCCTCCTCGACCGCCGCCCAGCGGCGGAACTCGTCGCGCAGGTGCTGGAAGGTCGTGCCGGCGACGACGTCGACGGCCGCGGTGGAGACCGTCTCCGGGTCGAAGCGCAGCGTGCGCCCGGCGGCACGCCAGGGACGCTCCCGCCCGTCGTCCCGCGGCGTCCCCGGCTCGACGATGCCCCAGCGCTCGAGCGCGCGCAGGTGGTAGCTCATCGCGCTCGCCGACAGGCCGGTCAGGTCGGCCAGCTCGCTCGACGTCCGCTCGACCCCCTGGTAGAGCTCGTCCACCACCGCCAGCCTCGCGGGATGGGCGAGGGCGCGCAGGGCGCCCGGATCGTCGAGCTCGACCTCCCCTGAGAGTCGGCGCGGCCGTGCCATCGCCCCGATGGTAGGGGATCGACTGGACAACGCGAAGTGTTTGCTTCATAATCGTGAAGCGAATGCTTCACGATTACATCTCGATCTGGCGGCACCGCGACCTGCGCCTGATGGTTCCCGCCCGCGCGGTCAGCGCCTTCGGCGACGACATGGCGCTGCTGGTGCTGACCCTGCGCGTCTACGCCGACGGGCGCGGCCCCTGGTCGATCACGATCCTCCTCCTCTGCGCCACCGTCCCGGTCGTCGTCCTCGCCCCCGTCGCGGGTCGTCTGGTCGACTCGCTGCCGTTCCGCACGCTCGCGACGGGCGCGGCGCTCTGGCAGGCCGCGTGCTGCGTCGTGCTCGCGTTCGTCGACCCGCTCTGGGCCGTGTACGCGGCCGTCGTCGCGCTCCAGGTGGGCCACGTCGTCGCGAACCCGGCCTGGCAGGCGCTGACACCGGAGATCGTCGAGGGGGACGAGCTCGCGCGCACGATCGGCGTGTCGCAGACGCTCCAGACGGTCGCAGCGGTGGCGGCGCCGGCGGCGGCGGGCCTGCTCGCGGGCCTGCTCGGGTACGGCGCGCCGCTGCTGGTGGACGCGGCGACGTTCCTCGCGCTCGTCGCGGCGGCGCTCGCGATCCGCACCGGCCGGAGCCACGAGCGGCAGCAGGCCGCGGAGACGCCGGAGCCGGCGGAGGCGTTCTCGCTGCGTGGCGACGCGCTGCTCTGGCCGCTCCTGCTCGGGATCTGCGCGCTCGTGCTCGTCGGCGAGGTGACGAACGTGGTCGAGGTCTTCCTGCTCCGCGGGAC
Organism: Gaiellaceae bacterium; assembly: GCA_036555585.1. Classification (GTDB taxonomy): domain Bacteria; phylum Actinomycetota; class Thermoleophilia; order Gaiellales; family Gaiellaceae; genus DATBLE01. The sequence continues at coordinate 24,088 of DATBLE010000052.1, read as the reverse complement.
GCTGGGCGCGGGAGCCGTCACGTTCGGGCTGGTGGCGGCGGCGCTCGCCGCCGGGATCGTCGTCGGCTCGGTGCTCGCCGGCCGGCCGGCGGACGACCACGCCCGCGCCCGGCGCGTCCCCGTCGCCGCCCTCGCGCTCGCGGTCACCCTCGGCCTCGCCGGACTGGCGCCGGCGATCTGGGCGTTCGCGGCGGCGTGGGCCCTGCTCGGGGTGAGCAACGGCTACGCGAACGTCGACGGCACCACCCTCCTCCTCGGCCGCACCCCCGACTTCTGTCGTGGCCGCGTGCTGGCCACGGTCAACGCCATGGTTCGCGGCAGCTCGCTCGTCGCGATGGTGCTCGGCGGCCTGGCCGGCACGCTGCTGGGGCCGCGCGAGACCTTCGTCGCCGCGGGCGGCCTGATGGGGGCCGTGGCCGTCGCCATGCTCATCCGGATCACCAGGACGCTCGCCGCTGCTGACGGGCGAAGCGCCGCCGCTCCTTCCGCGCCTCCGAGCGAAGCCGGGCGTCCTGCTTGACCGCGAGCCAGCGCAGCTCGTTCTGCAGCTTGCGCCAGCTCGCGTAGCGCCCCGCGTCGAGGGTGCCGTCGGCGAGCGCCGCTCGCACGCCGCAGTCCGGCTCGCGCTCGTGCGAGCAGTCCGCGAACCGGCAGAGCGCGGCCGCGGCGGCGATGTCGTCGAACGTCGTGGCGAGCCCTTCGTCCGATTCCCACAGCCGCAGCTCCCGCATGCCCGGGGTGTCGAGGTAGAGGCCGCCGGCCGGCAGCAGCAGGAGCTGGCGGTTGGTCGTCGTGTGACGCACGCGACCGTCGGCGCGAAGGTCGCCGGTGGCCATCAGCTCCTCGCCGGCCAGCCGGTTGAGGAGCGACGACTTCCCGACACCCGACGAGCCGAGCGCGGCAACGGTGCGCCCGTCCTCGAAGTACCGCCCGAGCGCGTCTACCCCCTCGCCGGTCACGTTGCTGACCGGGTGGACCGGCACCCCGATCGCGACCGACTCGGCCTCGAGCAGTGCCGCCTCGACGTCGTCGCAGAGATCGGCCTTGGTCAGGACGACGACCGGGGAGGCGCCGCTCTCCCAGCCCAGGGTCAGGTAGCGCTCGAGCCGGCGGGCGTCGAAGTCGCCGTCGAGACCGGCGGTCAGGAAGACGACGTCGACGTTCGCAGCGACGACCTGCTCCACGGTCTGGCCGTGGTCGGTCGCGGCCATCCGGGAGAACTTCGTCCTGCGCGGGAGCACGGCCTGGACGAGGGCGCGCTCGGCACCCTCGGGGTCCGCGACCGCGACCCAGTCGCCGACGGCGGGCAGGTCGCCCCGCTCGCCGGCGGCGTGGCGAAGCCGGCCCGAGAGCTCGGCCTGCCGTTCCCCGCGCTCGGTGTAGACGACGTACGCACCCCGGTGCTCGACGGCGACGCGCGCGGGCTCGAGGCCGTCGGCGGCGAACTGGGCGAACTGCTCTTCGGTGGCTGGAGTCCAGCCGAGCTGTGCGAGCAACGCGAGATCTCCTTCGGACGCGGTTACAGGCGGCAGGAGGCCGCCCGGCTATCGAGCGCGAGGGCGTGTCGCGTAGCCAGCTAGAGACAGCGTCCGTGCCAGAGCTTGCTCTGGCTTGGACTCCGTTTCAGCCCGCCCTGCGCTGGAGGCAATCGGCAAGCGCGGTCTTCGTCATCTGTGCCACCTCCTGGAGTCGCAGGGCGTCTGGGATTCGAACTCTAGCGGATCTACGGCAGGCGGAAGGCGCGCTCGCCGAGCAGGCGGTAGCCCTCGACGGAGGGGTGGTCGCCGTCGGACGTCCACGCCTCCTTCATCCGGCCGGGCCGGTCGGGGTCCTCGAGTGTGGAGTAGAACGGCAGCACGGGCACGTGCTCGGCGCGGGCGAGCCCGTGGATCAGCTCGTTCAGCCGGCGGATCTTCGGGTCGGCCTCGGGGTAGCCGTTGTTCCAGGGCAGGAGCTCGGCCAGGGTCACCTGCAGGCCGAGCGCCTTCCCCCGCTCGACCATCCGCCGCAGGTCGGCGGCAGCGACGTCGAGCGACCGGCCCTGCGCGATGTCGTTGATCCCGCCCTGCACGACCAGCACCTGCGCGCCTCGAGCGCACCGGCTCAGCCGCTTCGCGATCTGGTCGGTGCGCTGGCCGTAGACGCCGCAGTTGCGGAAGCGCAGCTCGGGGTGGGCGCGCTCCGCCCAGTACTGCCACTGGCTCTTCTCGTCGGCGCCGAAGCCGAGTGTGTCCCGCATCAGCGGGTCGGGGTCGAAGCCGGGGGAGCCGGCGGTGATCGAGTCGCCGAGGGTGGCGACGAGGGTCGTCCGCGCCGGCGTGCTCGTACCTCCGCAACCGGCGAGCGCGAGGACGCCGGTGAGCGTCAGGAGCGCACGCCTCACCGCAGCTCGAGGTACTCGTTCGCGCCGCTGACCGAGAGCCCGGGCGTCGTTCCGCCGCCGATCGCGTAGACGCGCCTTCCGACCGCCGCGACGCCGAGGCCATGGCGAGGCGTGCGCAGGTCGGATAGCCGCCGCCAGGCGCCGCCCGCAAGGTCCCAGGCGTAGACCGGGGCGATCGTGCCGGCGGGCTCCTCACCGCCGACGGAGACGAGGGAGCGGGCGGCGACCGTGGCGCCGGTGCCGCCGCGAGCGCCGGGCACGTCCGGCAGCCGCCGCCAGCGTCTCTCCCCCGGCGCCCAGGTCTCGAACGTGGCGACGTTCGTGTCGTAGCCCGCCTTCCGCCCTCCGACCGCGTAGATCCGCCCGGCGGCGGCCGTCACGGCGAGATGCTCGCGCGGCGACGGGCCCGGCACGACCGACCAGCGTCCCGTGCTCAGGTCGAGCGCAAAGCCCCGCCTGGCGAGTCCGGCGGCCCCGACCCCACCGAGCACGTACAACCGTCCGTGGACGACGGCGGCGCCGCCCGCGGCGCGCGGCTCGGGCAGCCGCGGCAGCGCGCGCCAGCGGACGCCGTCGAAGGCGAACACGGATCGCAGCTTCTCCCCCGCGCCGAGCAGGCCGCCGTAGCCGCCTGCGACGTACACGCGGCCGCCGCCCGACGCGACCAGGGGATGGTGGACTGCCGAGGGCAGGTCCGGCAGGCGACGCCAGCGATTCGTCGCGGACGAGTACGCGTCGGCCCGCGCCGACGGGGCGCCGTCTGCCGTCAGCCCGCCGACGACCACGACCTCGCCGCGGAGCACCGCCGCACCGACCTCCGACCGTGGCTGCGGCAGCGGGGCGGCGCTCAGCCACGCGAGCGCGGCAACCGCGAGCTGCGGCCAGATCACGTGCCGATCTCCCCGACCGGCTCCCCCCGGCTGTTCAGGACCGGCACGGTGCCGAAGTCGTCGGGCAGGCCGAGGAACGTCGCGAGCGCGGGCCGCAGCGCGCGCATGTCGCCGTCCTCCGCCTTCAGCGCGATCCCGGCGCCCTCGGGCGTCGCCGCGCAGATCAGGCCCTCCGCCCCGCCCTTGGCGGCCCAGCCCGGCCGGAGCCGCATCAGGTCGGTGTCCGTCGCGCCGCGCTCGTAGCCGATCAGCTCGGGGTGGGCGCTCATCGCGGCGACGATCCTCTCGCCGCCCTCGAGCTGCGCGAGCCGTGAGAAGGTGAACGCCATCCGCTCGAGCGTCAGCCCGAAGGTGAGGACGCCGCAGCCGTCGACCGCCGTGGCGACGTCCCGCTCGGCGACCTCAGCCGCGTCGGCGATCTCGGTCAGGAGCAGCTGCTGCAGCGGATGGCTCGCCAGCCGGTAGCCCTCGATCGGCCAGCCGCGTGCGCGACAGACGGCGAGGAATCCCGCATGCTTGCCGGAGCAGTTGTGGGAGAGCAGGCTCGGCCCGCGTCCCTCCTGCGGCCCGAGCTCGAGGTCGGCCTCGGTTGCAGGCGCGCGCTCCAGCAGGCTGCGGGCCGCCTCCAGCTGGGGCGGCTCGGCGCGATGCGAGGCGCAGGCGATCGCGAGCTCCACCTCGGGGACGTCGTCGCGCTCGCGCGCGAGCGGGAGCGCCTGGAGCGGCTTCGACGACGAGCGGTAGAAGGTGACCAGAGTCGGGTCGCCGGCCGACTCGACGATCCGACCGTCCTCGACCGCGACGGCGTGGACCCGGTGGACGGCCTCGACCAGCGGCCCGCGCCGCACGGTTACGCTGATCGGGCCCATGGCGAGGAGAGCCTAATCCCCGAGCTGCCGGAGATGGAGGCGTGGCGCCGCGCCCTGGACGGCCCGGTGAGCGCATTTCCGATCGAGCGAGCCGGCCCTGCGCACATCGCCACGTTGAAGACGTTCGAGCCGCCCCTGTCGTCGCTGGAGGGCCGCCGGCTCGGCGGGGCGCAGCGGCGGGCGAAGCGGCTGCTGTTCCCGACCGACGACGGCGAGCTCGTCCTGCTCGTCCATCTGATGACCGCCGGACGGCTGCGCTACCTGCGTCCCGGCGAGAAGGGGCCGAAGTCGCCCGCGTTCCGGCTGCGCTTCTCGGACGGCGCCGAGCTGGTGCTCACGGAGGCCGGGTCGAAGAAGCGGGCGGGAGTGTGGCTGCTCACCCCCGACGCGGCCGAGGCGGAGCTGGCGCACCTCGGCCGGGACGCGCTGGGCGTCGGCGCCGCGCGGCTGGGCGAGATCCTCACGGCCGACTCGCGCCGGCTGCACTCCCTGCTTCGCGACCAGCGCGCGATCGCCGGGATCGGCCGGGCCTGGGCGAACGAGATCCTCCACCATGCGAAGCTCTCGCCCTTCGCGCTCTCGACCGAGCTCGCGCCGGAGCAGGTCGAGCGGCTGGCCGCGTCGATCGACGAGGAGCTGTCGCGCGGGCTGGAGCTGCGCGAGAAGGGCAAGAAGGACGCCCAGGTCTACCGGATCCACGACCGGCTCGGCGAGCAGTGCCCCGACTGCGGTATGCCGATCGCCCGCGTCGACTACGAGGAGCACACGATCTACTACTGCCCTCGCTGCCAGACCGGTGGCCGGGTGCTGAAGGACCGGCGGTTGTCCAGGCTCCTGCGGTGATCGAGCGCGTCGACGAGTGGGCCGACGAGGGCGAGACGAGCCGAGACTGGCCGATCGCGCCGCTCCACCTGCACCGCACCGAGGACGAGGCCTGGTACGTGCTCGAGGGCCGGCTCGGGTTCCGGGTCGGCGACGGCGAGATCGAGGCCGGCTCCGGGAAGTCGGTCGTGGTCAAGGCGGGAACGCCGCACGCCTACTGGAACGCGGCCGCCGGGCGGGCTCGCTACGTGATCGTGATGGGGCCGCGGACGGCTGCCCTGGTGGAGGCGATCCACGCCATGGATCCGTTCGACCCGTCGCGGCTGCCGGCGCTCTTCGAGGAGCACGATTCGGAGCTGCTCGTCTGACTCAGTCGCGTACAGGCCGTAGCGGCTGTACGACCACGGCCAGTCCTCGACCCGTTCGCAGATCCTCGCCTTGACCGGGTTGAGCAGGACGTACGTGCAGGTGTCGAAGATCCGGGTCTCGTCCTCGAGCACCCGGCACTTGAACCGCTCGGCGAACACGTGTCCGAACGTGCCGTATCGCTCGTTGAAGCTCCGCGCGTAGCGCCAGTTGAGCTGGTGCATCCCGCGCGAGAGCAGCTCGACCCGCGCCTCCAGGACGAGGTGGTAGTGCGTCGACATCACGCACGCCGCGTAGAGCTCCCAGCGAAAGCGGCGCGAGCACCCGCCGATCAGGTGGAACATCCGCGCGCGGTCGTCCGCCGTGGGGAAGGCGACGTCGGCCGCCACGCCGCGGCACCAGACGTGGAAGAACCCGTTCGGGAGGTCGCAGCGACGGATCCGTCCCATCGGCGCACGGTAGCTCCGGGCAGGCGATCCGACCGCTCGTGTGGACAGATCGGCTCTGGTCGTTCACACGTCGGGTGCCAGGCATTGGTTGTGGAAAACGCCCCGCCGGGCCGGCCGAAGGAGAAGCCGCCCGGCTCAGGCGAAGCGGACCGCCAGCGTCTCGCCCTCCACCGCGACGGAAGCCCCGAGCCGCCGGAGGTGGACGACCGCGACGGCTGCGCCGAGGTCGCGGAGGTCCTCGCCGAGCACGACGGGCGCCGACGCCGCAGTGATCGGCGAGACGCGCAGCTCGGGCCCGTCCACCACCAGCGAGACCTCGTCCAACCCCCCGTGCCGCAGCGCGCACTGCACCAGCGCCGACACGGAGCGCGCGGCGTCGCCGTCCGTCTCGACGGCCGCGCCGTCGCCGGAGACGGCGACCCGTTCCGGCCCGAGCCTGGCCGCGACCGCCTCCGCGAGCTCGCCGGTCGAGGCCGGCAGCAGCTTCGGATCGAAGCGACCGCCCTCGATCCGCGCGGCCAGCGAGAGCTCGTCGACCAGCTCGGCAAGCTGCTGTGACGCCGTCTCGATCATCTCGGCGTAGCCCGCCAGCTTCGGATCGAGCCCCTCGGCGCGGGCGATGGTGCGCGCGAACCCGTACACCGTCGCCAGCGGCGTGCGGAGGTCGTGGCACGCCAGGCTCACGAGCTTCGGGAAGGTCGTTTCGTCGGTCACGTGCGCCCTGGTACGTTTGAGCATAGATGGAGCGTTCGGACCTGCTCGCCACCGCCGACCTCCAGTCCTCGGAGCCCGAGGTCCGCATCGGCCTCTCGCGGGCGGGCGTCCGCGGCGTGAACAAGGCGATCCGCCTCCGCCGCGGCCGCCACCAGAAGCTCGTCTTCGCCGAGATCTCCTGCACGGTCGACCTCGACCCGCAGCAACGCGGAGTGCACATGTCGCGCTTCCCCGAGCTGTTCGAGCAGACGGTCGACCAGCTGGTCATGGACGAGGCGCTGCTCGTCGAGGAGCTGGCCGACCACATCGCGTGCGCGGTGGTCGCACGGCAGCAGGCGCTGCGGGCGGAGGTCGAGGTGACCGCCCGCTACCCGATCCAGCGCGAGACGCCGGTGACCCGGATGCGGACACAGGAGATGGTCTCGCTGATCGGCGTCGCCGCCGCCTCGCAGTCGCGCACCCGCCGCCTGGTCGGCGTCGAGGCGACCGGGATCAACGCCTGCCCGTGCGCGCAGGGACTGGTGCGCGGGCGCGCCTCCGAGCGGCTGCTCGAGGCAGGCTTCGGCGAAGGCGACGTCGATCGCATCCTCGACCTGGTCCCGCTCGCGACCCACAACCAGCGTGGCCGTGGGACGCTGTACGTCGGGACCGACCGGCCGGTGAACGCCGAGGACCTGGTCGACATCGTCGAGCGGTCGATGAGCTCGCCGGTCTACGAGCTCCTGAAGCGGCCGGACGAGCTGTTCGTGGTCGAGCACGCCCATCTGCAGCCCCGCTTCGTCGAGGACTCGGTGCGGATCGCTCTCAAGGATGCGCTGGAGACGTACGGCGAGCTCGCCGACGACGACTTCCTCTGGTCGCGCCAGGTCAACCTGGAGACGATCCACACGCACGACGTGCTGGCGGAGCGCTACGGGACGGTCGCGGAGCTCCGCGCCGAGCTCGAGCGCGGCGAGCGCCCGGCCCGGCACACCGAGCTGAGGGAGTGGCTGACCCGGTGAGCCAGACCAAGGAGCGACTCGACCAGGGCTCCGGAACCGGCCTGGGCCCGCCGTGGCACGTGATCGTCCTGAACGACAACCACAACACCTTCGACGGCGTCGCGGCGGCACTGTCGACGGTGCTGCCGGACGTGTCGTTCGAGCAGGGGCTCGCCTTCGCGAACCGGATCCACACGGTGGGCGACGCGGTGGTCTGGTCGGGCCACCGCGAGGTGGCCGAGCACTACTGGACGGGCCTCAAGCGGCGCGGCCTGACGATGGCCCCGCTCGAGAGCTAGCGGAGCCCCGCCGGAACGACAGCCGCGGCTCCGTTCCGCTCAGCAGCCGGCGGATGTTCGCGCGGTGGAGGGCGACGATCGAGACGGCGAGCACGATCGTGAACGCGACGATCTCCCACGGATAGCCGGTGAGCAATGCCAGCACGGGGATCAGGGCGACCGAGATCAGCGAGGCGACCGACGAGTAGCGCGTGACGAGCGCGATCAGGATCCACAGCGCCGAGGCGATCGCCGCGACCTCGGGAGCCAGGCCGAAGAGGACGCCGCCGCCGGTGGCGACGATCTTGCCGCCGCGCTGGAAGCGCAGGAAGACCGGCCGGTAGTTCCCGAGCAGCGCCGCGCTCCCCGTCGCCACGGCGACGCCGGGGCTGGACAGGGTCATCGCGGCGAACGTCGGGGCGAATCCCTTGGCGACGTCGATCGCCATCACGGAGACGAGCACCGCCAGGCCGGACGCACCGCCTCCGAACGCCCGCGCGGCGTTCGTGGCCCCGGTGGTGCCGCTGCCGATCGTGCGGATGTCGACGCCCTTGAGGGCGCGGACGAGCCAGTAGCCCGTCGGGATGCTCCCGGCGAGGTAGCCCGCCGCGATCAGGAACCCGACCGTCAGCGCACCGGAATGCCGTACCTCCCGACCCAGTCGTCGACGACGCCCCAGTCGAGGTTGTTGAAGAACGCCTCGATGTAGGACGCGCGGTCGGTCTGGAAGTCGAGGAAGTAGGCGTGCTCGTACACGTCGAGGGCGACGAGCGGAGTCGCGTTCCAGACGGGAAACGTGTTCTGGGCGTCCCCGAGGTAGTTGAACAGACGGCCCTCGTCCCAGTCGTACGCGGTCCAGGCCCAGCCGCGGCCGCCCATCCCGGTCGCCTTCAGGTCGGAGCGCCAGGCGTCGATCGAGCCGAAGTCGCGCTTGACCAGGTCGCCGAACGCGCCGCCCGGGTCGCCGCCGTGGCCCCCGAGGTGCTCGAAGTAGATCTCGTGGTTCTTGATGCCGCCGATCGCGAAGGTCAGGTCGACCTTCAGCGAGCGGAGGTCGGAGAACACCTGGTTGGCGGTCGAGAGGTCGACCTCGGCGAGCTTCCCGAGGATCTCGTTTCGCTTGGCGACGTACCCCTGATAGAGCTTGTGATGGGCTTCGATGGTCTCGCGGGAGATCCCGTCGAGCTCGAGGAGGCCCGGCTTCAGCTCCCGCGCGACGATCTGCTCGTAGGTGCTCATCGATTCCTTTCCTCTCGGGACGCGCGGCCAGCATAGTCGCTCCTCAAACCGAGCGGGCGCGGACCACGTAGGAGGGAGGATGGGCTCCAGCTTCGCCGTCCTGTACCCCTTGCCGTTCGCCGCGGAAGCCGCGACGATGCGACCGGTGTCCGCGATCCAGCCGACCGACGAGGAGCTGCTCGCGCGCGTCGCCGACGGCGACCGCGACGCCTTCGGCGACCTGTACCAGCGCTACGCGCGCGCCGTGCTCGGGCTCGCGATCCGGCGGCTCGGCGACCGCGGCCGCGCCGAGGACGCCGTCCAGGAGGCCTTCGCGTCGGTCTGGCGAGCCGCGCGCAGCTACCGGCGCGAACGGGGGCCGGTCGCGCCGTGGCTCTACGCGGTCGCCCGCAACGCGATCGCCGACCGCGGCCGGGCGCGCAGCGAGCCGCCGGCCGAGCCGACCGACTCGCCGTCGGACGAGCCCGGCCCGGCCGAGCGGGCCGAGCAGTCGTGGGTCGCCTACCGCGTGCACCGGGCGATGGAGGAGCTGCCCGAGACGGAGCGAACCGTGCTCGAGCTGGCCTACTGGAGCGGGTTGTCGCAGAGCGAGATCTCGGACTTCCTGGGCATCCCGCTCGGTACCGTGAAGACGCGCACGCGGAGCGGCCTGCGGCGGCTCTCGGATGCGCTGGAGGAGGAGCTGGGATGAGTCCGAGGACACCCGATTTCTTCGATCTCGTCGGCGACGAGGGGACGCCGGAAGAGCTGGAGCGGCTCCGCCGGGCCCACGACCTGCTGCTCGCCGCAGGCCCGCCCCCGGAGCTCTCGCCGCGCCTGGCGGAGGCGCCCGGCGCCCGGAGCAGCGCACGCTCGGCCTGGGGGCCGCGCCGGCGCAAGGGCGCCGCGTTCCTGCTCGCCGGCGCCGTCGCCGCCGCCGCGTTCGGGATCGGCTACCTGACGGCAGACCGCGGCTCCAGCGGCTTCTCGGCGAAGGGATCCCCGATCGAGATGCATCCCCCGTCGGGGAGCAGCCCGACCTCGGCGAAGGCATCCGTGCTGATCGGCGACCGCGACGAGGTCGGCAACTGGCCGCTGCTCGTCCGGGTCAGCGGGCTGGCTCCGCTCCCGGCCGGCCAGTGGTACGAGCTCTACCTCACTCGCAACGGGAAGATCACCGCCTGGTGCGGCGCCTTCAACGTGAAGGACCGGGGCCGGACGTCCGTGCACTTCTCGGTCCCCTACAAGCTCAAGGGCTTCGACGGCTGGGTGGTCACGAGCAGCAAGCGGCAACCGAAGCCGCAGGTGCTGCTGACCACGTAGCGTCTACGGGGCGGTGCGGTCGTTGGCCACGAAGGCCGCGTGCGTGACCGGCATGTGCTCGGCGAAGAACCGCTCGACCGCCTCCGCGTAGCGGCGGATCTCGCGCTGGGCCGTCTCGGCGGCGCGGAGCGAGACGAAGTTCATCAGCGAGCGGGCGTTGATCGTCCAGTAGAACTCGGTGTAGGCCCCGACCGGCATCACGCAGCGGGCGAGCTCCCGCGCGACGCCGAGCTCGACCAGGCGCTCGTACGTCTCGAAGGCCGCGTCGTAAACCGCGCGGAGCTCCTCGCGCGTCCGCTCCGCGATCTCCGGCTCGACCGGCTCGAACGAGTAGGAGCCCGGCTTGCCGACCTGCGTGCGCACGTCCTCCGGCTCGGGAACGTAGAAGTCGTCGGTCGCCTTCGCATATCTCATGCTGAACTCGTTGAAACTGCCAACTCGGTGTCGCATCCATTCCCGCGCGACGAAGATCGGGCAGCGGATGTGGAAGCGGAACGAGTTGTGCTCGAAGGGGGTCCCGTGGCGGTCGCGCATCAGGAAGCGGATCAGGCCCTCGTCGGACTCGTCCAGCTCCTCCCTCCGGCGTGCGAAGCTCACCCGCGCCCCGTTCACCACGGAGAGGTCGCTCGCCATCACGCCGTCGAGCCGGACGAAGCCGTGGTCGAGGACGCGGATCGTGTTCTCGGGTATCACTTCGGTCGTGGCGGCCACCGGGACGCCGAGTGTAGCGGGGGCATATGTCGGATCCTCCGGCTTCTCCTATCCGACGTGGAAGCCAGGGTTCTACCCGGCCGGGACGCCGCAGCGCGAGTTCCTCCGCACCTACGCCGAGCGGCTGCCCTCGGTCGAGCTGAACACGACCGGCTATCGGCTGCCCGAGGACGAGCAGTTCCGCCGCTGGGCGGACGAGACGCCCGACGGCTTTCGCTTCGCGGTGAAGATGCCCCACCCCAACCGGCTCGGCGTCTTCACCGAGCGCTGCCGCGCGCTCGGCGAGAAGCTCGGCCCGGTGCGGATCGTCGTCCAGCAGGCCCGCGACGACAAGCTCCTCGCAGGCCTGCTCGACTCGCTCGACCCGGCGCTCTCGTGGGCCCTCGACTTCCGCCACGAGTCCTGGGCCGGTGCCGAGACAGGTCGCGCAGCGGTCGTCGACTCGCTCGACGGCGACGCCCCCTTCCGCTACCTGCGATTCCGCGAGCCGCCCTACGACGAGCAGGCGCTGCGCGGCTGGGCCGACCGGATCCGCCCCGCCCTCGCCGCCGGCGTCGACGTGTACGCGTACTTCAAGCACGAGGACGAACCGACCGCGCCGGCGTACGCCGCGCGGCTGCTCGAGCTGCTTTCGGCGGACGGCTGACCAACCTCGCCGACCAAGCGGCGTCGAAGAAGGCGTGAGGATCGTCCTGGCAGCGGTCGCCGTCGCGTCGTGCGCCGCTGCCCTCGCGACCGCCGCGCCGGCGTACGCGCCCTGCTCACCGGGGCCCGACCTGCACTTCCGCGCCTCGGACGGGACGCGGCTCGTCGGCCACCGGTGGGGCCGCGGGCCGACGTTCGTCGTCCTCGCCCACCAGTACGGCGGAGACACCTGCGAGTGGGCGCCCTATGCGCGGCGGCTGGCCTCACTCGGGTACACGGCGCTTGCCTTCGACCTGCGAGGCTTCGGGCGGTCGCAGAAGCGCTATGGCGATTCGCTCATCCGCTTCGACCTCGACGTCGCCGCGACGGCGAAGGTCGCCCGCGGCCTCGGCGCGCGCCGGGTGATCCTGGTCGGCGGCTCGCTCGGAGCCAACGCGGTGGTCGTCGCCGCGGCGGCGATCCGGCCTCCGGTCGACGGAGTCGTCAGCCTCTCGGCGCCGGGCACCTTCAGGCTCGACGCGATCGGCGCCGCGAAGAAGCTCGCGGTGCCGGCGCTGTTCGTCGCCGGGGAGGTCGACGAGAACGGGATCTACAAGGCCGACGCGAAGGCGATGTACGACGCCGACCCGACCCCGGACAAGCAGCTCGTGGTCGTGCCGGGCGCCCGCCACGGCGTCGCGCTCGTCGCCGGTCCCGGAAGGGTCCGCACCGTGGTCGAGCGCTTCATCCGCGTCCACGCGGACTAGAACCGCGCCGCGGCGCCCAGGTGCCGCTCGTGGGCTCCCGCCGCGACGATCTCCTCGATCTGGCCGACGGCGAAGTCCAGCTCCTCCTCCGTGTTGAAGAAGTGCGGCCCGAGGCGAAGGCCGACGTCCGGCCGGAAGTCGCAGAGGATCTCGCGCGCGGCCAGCTCCTTGTGCACGCCCTCGAACCCCGGCATGCGGATGCTGACGCTCGCCCCGCGGCGGGAGCGGTCGCGCTGCGACGTGACCTCGAAGCCGGCGGCGTCGGCGAGGCGGACGAGGTGGTCGGTCAGGTCGAGCGAGCGCCGGCGGATGGCATCGACACCGGCCTCCTCGATCACGTCGTAGCCGGCGGTCGCGGCGTAGAGCGCAGGCACGTTCGGCGTCCCGGTCAGGAACCGGGCGATCCCCTCGGCGTATTCGAGCTCGGGTTCGAAGGCGAACGGCCGCGCGTGGCCCTGCCAGCCGACGAACGTCGGCTCGAGCGCCTCGATCAGGTCGGGGCGGACGTAGAGCCAGCCGGCTCCCGGCCCGCCGCACAGCCACTTGACCGAGCCGCCGACGGCGAAAGCAACGCCGAGCCGCCTGACGTCCAGGGGCACCGCGCCGGCCGACTGGTACGCGTCGAGGATCACGTGCGCGCCGGCCTCCTCCGCCCGCCGCTGCACCGCCGCGACGTCCTGGAGCTCGGCCACCTTGAAGAGCACGTGGCTCAGCGGGACGAGCAGCGTCCGCTCGTCGATCGCGCCCAGCAGCGCGTCCACGTCGGGCACGACCTCGACCTCGGCCGCCGGTTGCGCCTGGAGCAGGTAGCGCACCGACGGGAACTCGCCCTCCACGTAGACGATCCGGTTGCGCGGCGGCTCGAGACGGAAGCAGGAGAGGATCACGGCGACCGCGACCGTCACGTTCTGGTGCATGCAGGTCGTGCCGGGCGGCGCCCCGACGATCCTGCCGACCTGGTCGCCCGCCGTGAGCGGCAGGTCCCACCACCCCTCGCCCCACGCCCGGATGCCGCGCGTCTTCCACGTGCGCGCGTACTCGACGACGCGGTCCTCGGCCGCGGCCGGCATCGCGGCGAGCGAATGGTTGATCAGGTAGGTCGTGTCGGCCAGGATCGGGAAGCGGTCCCGATAGTCGGCCACGTCCACCTGCCGAGTATAGGCTCGCCGCGGTGGAGCTCCTCCCGCTGCTCGAGCGGCTCGTGGCGATCGACTCGGTCAACCCCGGGCTCGGCGGGCCGGGCGAGGCGGAGATCGCCTCGTTCGTCGCCGGCTGGGCGCGCGCCGCGGGGCTCGAGGTCGAGCAGGACGAGGTCGCACCCGGCCGCCCGAACGTGATCGCGACCGCACGAGGGAGCGGCGGCGGCAGGACGCTGATGCTGAACGGCCACCTGGACACCGTCGGCCCGGGATCGATGGCCGACCCGCTGACGGCGCGGCTCGAGGACGGCCGGCTGCACGGACGCGGCGCCTACGACATGAAGGGCGGGCTCGCAGCCTGCCTCGTCGCCGCGGCCGAGGCGGCGCGGCGGGGATTGCGCGGCGACGTGGTCGTCACCGCCGTCGTCGACGAGGAGCTCGGCTCGATCGGCACGGAGTCGATCCTGCAGCGAGTGCACGCCGACGCGGCGATCGTCGCCGAGCCGACGCAGATGCGGGTGGGGATCGCCCACAAGGGCTTCGTCGCGTTCGAGATGGAGACGCACGGCCGGGCCGCGCACGGGTCGCGGCCCGATCTCGGCGTCGACGCGATCGCGCGGATGGGCCACGTGCTGGTCGGGCTGGAGGCGCTCGACCGGGAGCTCCGCGACCGGCCGGGGCACGTGCTCGTCGGGAGCGGCTCCCTCCACGCCGGGGTGATCTCCGGCGGATCGGAGTTCTCCACGTACCCGGAGCGCTGCCTGCTCCAGGCCGAGCGGCGCACGATCCCGGGCGAATCGGCGGCGCAGGTCGAGGCCGAGATCCGGCAGGTGCTCGACGCGCGCGACGTCCACGCGACGTGGCGCGTGGTCGCCGCCAGGGACCCGTTCGAGGTGCCGCCCGAGGAGGAGATCGTCCGGCTGGTCGGCCGTCACGCGGGAGCGCCGGCGCCGGTCGGCGAGGCCTTCTGGACGGACGCGGCGCTGATCGCGGCGCAGGGCATCCCAACCGTCCTCTTCGGCCCGGGCGGCGAGGGCGCGCATGCGGCCGTCGAGTGGGTCCACCTGGACGACGTACGGCGGTGCGCGAATGTGCTGCTCGCGGTCGCGGCCGAGCTCTGTGGGTAGCGAAGGCGAGGGACTCGCCTTTTTTGCCTGCAAAGCCGATATGTACTCAATGTTCCAACCGCCCTCTGCGGTCCGCGCGGCCTGGGATCGGCCGCTCGATCCGGCGTGCAGAAGCCGCGCCGAGCTGTTCGACGTCCTCAGCTCGTCGGAGCAGGAGCCCGCGGCTGCGCGTCTCCTGCTCGTCGCCGACGTCGACGGCTTCCGCGCGTACAACGCGCGGCACGGATACGAGGCCGGCGACGGGATCCTGCGCGCGCTCGAACGGGGTGCGGCCGGCGTCGCGTCGACGTACCGCGTCGGCGCGGACGCGCTGGTGCTCCTGTTCGCGGGCGACCCGCCCGCTCTCGTGCGCCAGGTCGGCCGCGCGCTCGACCGGCTGACGGTCGAGCATCCGGAGCCACTGCACTGCTCGTTCGGCGTCTCCGTGGTTCCCGCCGAGGCGAGCGGCTTCGCAGCCTTCGCGCTCGCCGAGGAGCGGCTCGAGGACCAGAAGCGCCGAGGTCTGCTCTTTCCCGACCGGGTGGTCGAGGTGCTGGTCGCCCTCGTCGACGCACACGACGAGACGCTGGGCCGCCACGCGCGGGAGGTCGCACGTCTGGCCGACGCAGTGGCGGCCAGGCTGGGCCTCAGCGTCGCCGAGCGTGGGCTCGTCAACCGGACGGCTGCGCTGCACGACATCGGCAAGCTCGCGATCAGCAAGGCCCTGCTTGCCAAGACGGGGCCGCTCGAAGGGCCGGAGGTCGACGAGGTCCGGCGCCACACGCTCGCCGGCGAGGAACTGCTCGGCTCCTTCCCGTCGCTCGCGCCGGTCGCCGGGCTCGTCCGCTCCACGCACGAGCGCTACGACGGGAGCGGCTACCCCGACGGGCTGAGAAGCGGCGAAATCCCGCTCGTCGCCCGGATCGTCGCCGCCTGCGACGCGTACGACGCGATGGTCTCCGAGCGGGCCTACGGGCGCCGACGCTCGGCCGCCGAGGCCCGAGCCGAGCTGGAGGCCTCGACCGGGACGCAGCTGGACGGCGCGGTCGTCGCCGCGCTCCTGGCCGAGGTCGCGGGCGAGCGTTCCACCGGGGGTGCCGATGCACGCCCCGCAGCCGCCGCCGAGGACGGCGACCTCTACCGTCTCGCCCGGCTGCACGCGCTGCTCGAGAGCGCGACCGTCGTCGAGCACGCCGACGACCTGCCGCGCGCGCTCGAGGCGGTCGCGCGCGTGGTCGCCGAGAGCCTCAGCTACGGCGCCGCGCTGATCAACCTCTACCGCCCGGAGTGGGACGACTTCGTCGTCAGCACGGTCTTCGGGGACGATCCCGGCCTGCCCACCCTGCTGGGGGCGACCTACGACTGGGAGATCTGGGAGCCGATCCTCCAGCCGCGGTTCTTCCGCGGCGGGGCCTACACCGTCTACGCCGGCGAGTACGACTGGGCCGAGCAGAGCGGCCGCCGCGTCGTGCCGGAGGTCGAGCACGACGGCCACCCCGACGCCTGGCAGGCCGAGGACGAGATCTTCGTTCCCTTCCACCACACGGACGGCCATCTGCTCGGGGTGTTCAACGTCGCGCAGCCGAGATCCGGACGTCGCCCGTCGGACGACGAGCTGCACCTGCTCGCGACGATCGTGCGCCACGCGGCGCGGGCGGTCCAGCGCGCCCAGGAGATGGCCGTCGCCGCCGCTCACCGCCGCGCGCTGGAGCGGCTGCTGCACATCTCGTCGAGGGTCACCGAGACCGCTTCCGGAACGGCGGTGCTGGAGGCGGTCGCGGCGGGAATCGCCGAGGCGCTCGGCTTCGAGCGAGTCGTCGTCCAGCTGCACGATGCGGAGGCCGAGGTCTTCGTTCCGGCCGCCGCCGCGGGGTTCGAGCTCGACGATCGACAGGTGCGGCTGCCGTTCGGGCTGGCGGAGCTGGAGCGGCTCTTCGACCCGCGCTTCGAGCGAGAGGGCTGCTTCCTCGTTCCGGGCGAGGAGGCCCAGGCGCAGCTGCCCGAGCTCGACGGCGTCTACCGGTCGCAGCGCAACGGCCGCGGCCCCTGGGCGTGGCGCCGGCACTGGCTCGTCGTCCCGCTCGTCGACCGGCGGGGGACGTGCCTGGGCGTGATCTTCGCCGACGATCCCGTCGACCGCCTGCTGCCCACGACCGAGACGCTGCAGGCGCTTCGCCTGTTCGCGAACCAGGCCACGGTCGCGCTCGAGTCGGTCGCGCAGTACGAGTCGCAGCGCTACCTGGCGGAGCACGACGCGCTGACGAGGCTGCGCAACCGGCACTCGTTCATGGCGGAGCTGGAGGCCTGCCTGCTGCGCTCCCAGGTGACCGAGGAAGAGGTCGCGCTCGCCTACTGCGACCTGGACGGCTTCAAGGAGCTGAACGACGCGCACGGCCACTCCGTCGGCGACGAGGTCCTCGCGCACTTCGCGCGCGTGCTCGCAGCTTCCATCCGCGAGCAGGACGCCGCGTTCCGCATCGGCGGCGACGAGTTCGCGCTCGTCCTCCGCGGGTGCAGCGTCGACGACGCGAGGCGGGTGGTCGAGCGCGCGCTCGACGCGTGGACGGAGGAGCGAAGGGACGACCCGGCCGCCGGCTCGGTCGAGGCGAGCTTCGGCATCGCGCTGTCGGTCGGCGCGCCGTCGACGGTCGAGCACCTGCTCCGCCGGGCGGACGAGGCCATGTACCAGGCGAAGCGGTCGAGGAAGCGCCTCGAGATCGCCGCCTGACGCGGGCTCGGTCTAGCTGACCTTCTTCAGCAGGGCAAGCGCCTGCTGGTTCCACGGCACGCGGTGGGTCACGCCCGCGGCCTTCAGCGTCTCGCGATGGGCGAGATACCAGTCGTACGTCCGGCAGAGCGCCTCCGCGTTCGAGAAGCGCGGCGCCCAGCCCAGCAGCCGCTCGGCCTTGCCGACGTCGACGAACGAGTCGCGGTGGGCCGTCTTGTAGTGCCACTCGGCGAGCGGGGAGACGTGCAGCAGCTCGAGCGTCCGCAGGGCGACCTCCGCGGGACGGGCGGGCACCGCGGCCAGGCGCGACGACGAGCCCGCGTGGTCGATCAGCGCCTGCAGGTCGGAGCGGACCGTCCCGAACTCGCGGGCGCCGACGTTCACCGTCTCGCCGGCGGCCTCCGGCCGCCCGGCGGCGAGCACGATCGCGTCGACCAGGTCCTCCACCGCGAGCAGCTGGTAGCGGTTCTCCCCGGTGCCGAGCATGTAGATGCGGCGGCCGTCGCGAATCCAGTCGAACAGGATCTCGAAGACGCCGAGCCGCTCGGGGCCGACGAACGTCTTGGGGCGGACGATCGTGAACTCGAGCCCCCGCCGCCCGAAGTCGCGGGTCACCTCCTCGGCCTCGATCTTCGACTCCCCGTACCAGCCCACTCCGTCGAGCGGCGCGTGCTCGTAGATCGGATGCACCTTCGGCACGCCGTAGACGGCGGTGGAGGAGACGAGCAGGTGGCGCCGGACGCCCGCCTCGGCGGCGGCCGCCAGCAGCGTCGCCGTGCCGCCGACGTTCACCGAGCGGATCGACTCGCGCGAGGCCTGGATCGGCAGCGCGGCGGCCGCGTGGACGAGCACGTCGGCCCCCTCGACCAGCCGGCGCACGTCCCGGGCCGAGCGGACGTCGCCGCGCAGCTCGTCGACCGAGCGCTCGAGCTCGGCGTCGTCGAGCGGCGCCAAGTCGAGCGTGCGCACCGCGTGCCCGTCGGCGAGCAACCGCCGCGCGAGGTGCAGCCCGAGGAACCCGGCCCCTCCCGAGATCGCCCAACGCATCGGCCGGACGTTATCTGCGCGGCGTTGCCGCGGGCGCGACCGCGCTCCGCGCCGGCGCCGGCTTGGCCGGCGGCTTCGAGTCCACCAGGATCGCGGCGAGGAGCAGGATCGAGATCGCCACGGCCGCCTCGCCGGCGAGGGAGCGGGACACGCGCGCGGCGACCGCCGGCCGGTCGAGCCGCGGGCGGATCACGAAGTGGTGGAACGCGCCCCAGGCCAGGGCGAGCGACACGAGTCCCAGCTTGACGAGCAGGAGCTGCCCGTAGCCGACGGCCCAGAGGTCGTGCAGCGCCGGGAACCGCTCGAACGTCATGTAGACGCCGGCCGCGACGACGAGCGCGACCAGCGGCCCGGCGATCTCGGAGAACCGCCAGAAGGCCGTCCGCCTCAGTCCCCGGTCGCGCCACACGACCAGCCCGAGCGAGAGCAGCCCGCCGATCCACAGCGTCGCCGCCGAGAGGTGCACCCAGTCGGCGAACGAGGGCAGCCAGCCGCCGTCGTCGGCCTGGTGGCTGGCGAGCGACAGGCCCGAGCCGAGACCGAGCGAGAGCAGGAACGCCGGCCAGAGCAACCAGCGCCGCCCGGTGAGCCACGCGAGGAAGAGCAACGCGGCGACGAACGAGAAGCCCAGCTCCATCACCACGAACGCCTCGCCGAACCGCGTGTCGTGCGCGAACGGCGAGAGGTCGCCGTACAGGAACGACGTGAACGGAAGCTGGAGCGCGTCCTGCGCCCGGAGCAGGAAGGCGACGATCCCGACCTCGAGCGCGCCGACCACGCCGGCGCCGGCCAGCCGGTAGAACCGCCGTTCCGCCTCTGCCGTCGTGTCGCCGCGCAGGACGACGAGCCGGAAGCCGAGCCCGCCGGTGAGCAGAGCCAGGCAGATGAAGTAGAGCCAGCGGACGACGTGCTCGGCGGTCGTCGGCCCGGAGGCGCCGTAGGCCTCGCTCAGGGCCGGCGCCTTCACGCGCACGCCGAAGGTGAAGACCCCGTGCCCCACGTGGCTGTCGTTGGAGATCGCGCTCCAGCGCACGGTGTACGGGCCTTTGGGAAGCTGCCGGAGCGCGACCTCGACGGCGCGCGGGTTCCCGGGGACGGCCCGGGCGGCACCGGAGACGAGCCTGCCGCCCGCGTCGTAGACGCGGATCCCGTTCGGCAGCGTCTTCACGCTCTCGTCGAAGGCGAGCGTCACGACGCGCGGCGACGAGGCCAGCCGCTGCCCCACCGCGGGCGTCGTCGAAAGCAGCGTCGCGTGCGCAGAGGCGGCGGCGGGCGCCGAGAGCGCGACGACGACGACCGCGGCGAGGGCGAGCCGCCTCACCGGTGTGCCACCCCCGCCGAGGGGTCGAGGTGGCCGAAGACGGGCGCCACGTCGCGTGACGTGAAGAGCGCGATCGAGACGGCGACGATCACGAGCGCGTACCCGCCGGCGAACACCCACGAGCGCGGCTTGAACGCCGCGCCGAGCGGGAAGAGCGCGCCGAGCAGCAGGATCCAGCCGCAGGCGTGGTGCACGAAGGCCGAGCGCGAGTACAGCCACGGGTTCGCCTCGTGGATCAGGAACGCCGCGCCCGAGACCGCGAACATCAGCGGCACGCAGAGCCGCCACGCCTCGTTCTTCAACCTGCCGCTGACCAGGCCCAGCTCGGCGGCGCCGGCCAGCATCATCGACTGCGCCCACACCGAGTGGGCGAGCATGTGCATGGTCGAGTTCGTGAAGAACACCATCACCGGCCACATGAAGACGCCGAGCCCGAAGAGGAGCGCCGGCCAGAGGTAGGCGCGCCAGGCCCGCCGCCGCCAGACGTCCCGGCCGACGATCGCCTCGGCGAGCAGGACGAGCCCGAGGAAGAGCACCCCGGTCGCGAACAGCCAGTGAACGTGCTCCGCAGGCGGCTGCATCTACCGGTGGTCCTCCAGGTCGTGGACGAGCGGCCGGGCGACGAACGCGTGGAAGAGAACGCCCGCCGCGACCACGAGCAGCGGCGGCTCGACCAGGAGCCACCAGAAGCCCTGGTCGTACGGGTGCAGCATGGTCAGGCGCCAGGGCTGGAACAGCGCCCAGGCGATGCCGGCGGCGACGGCCGCCGGGCCGAGCGCGAGCACGGCCACGGCGCGCGCCGAACGGCGAGTACGGGTGCGTGCAAGGTCGGTTGCGTACTGCGTCATGGATGCCTCCTCGCGTCGGAACCAGGGACTGTCCCCCGCCGGGGACGGTCCCTCCGCCTACGCGGCGAGCGGAGGCGGGCGGCTCTCGAACGAGACGCCGAAGATCCGCCGGAGCGGGACGACGACGGCGGGCCGCGGTCTCTCCACCCGCAGCGGGGCTCGACCGGCCATCCGCCGTGCACGATCGGCGGTCGCCTGCGCGTGCTCCTCGTAGTCGGCCAGCCAGGTGCGCACGGCGCTCCACGCGACTGCGCAGACGACGCTGATCACCGCGAACGCCGGCAGCGCCGAGGAGTGGAGCCAGGGCGAGAGCACCGGCCAGCGGCCGAGCTCTGCGCCCTCGGCGTCGGACTGCAGGAGGAAGATCACCGACGTCAGCACGAAGAACGCGAGCCAGAGCCTGGCCGAGAGCCGGAAGCGCATCCGCGGCAGATGCGCCCGGCCGCCGAGCACGCGGAGGCCGGCGGCCTCGGTCGAGCGGGCCTTCATCGCGCGCCACAGCAGGCGGGCGAGGAGCAACGCGACTCCGACCTTCACGACGACGAGCAGCACCGGGTAGTAGTCCGTGTGCGCGTAGCTCGGCGCCGCCACGTGTCGGCCGACGTCGACGCGATGGGTCAGGCTGCGGCCGACGAGCTCCGCCGCGAGCGCGAGCAGCCCGAAGGCGAAGACCGAGAAGAGGCGCTGGTGACGGCGCGCCCGTTCCATCGCCCAATGATAAGCACCAAGAGAGCCCCACGCGAAGTTGGCGCAGATCTCTTCTGGCCTTGGCGCTTCCCCGCGCGGAGCGCGAGCGAGCGGCCGGGCCGACGTTTGAGGGCGCGTCGGCGGCTTTGCCCGTCGACGCTACCAGGAGCATTGCCCGGCCTGCGAAGCTATCGAGCTAACTCAGCCGAGCATCGTGAGCGTGTACTCCGCGCGGGTATCGCCGTCGAGGCAGAAGAGGAGGACGCGCTGCCACTGGCCGAGGCACAGGCGGCCGGTCTCGAACGGGATCTGCTCCGTGCGGGGGCCGAGCAGGGCGAGCAGCATCCGCTCGCGATCGGTGCGTGCGCGGGGCACGAGGCGCTCCAGCAGCGACTCGATGTCGCAGAAGAACCCCGACTCGCGCTCGCTGACCCTGACGAGCGAGGTGGGGGCCGCAGCGGTGACGTAGGCGATCCCGCTCCCGGCCGGTCCGGCGGAGACGTCGCGCGAGACCTCGTTGGTGATGTCGAACACCGAGAGCGTCGGGAGCGCGGCGGCGACGGAGTGCGGGATCTGGACGCTGGTCACCCGGCCACCACCTGCCGCGGCAGCCGGAAGTGCACGTCCTCGCGCGCGACCGTGACCTCCTGGTGGTCGCCGTAGCCGGCTTCCGCGAGGCGTCCGAGCACGGCCTGCACGAGCTCCTCCGGGGTGGACGCCCCGGCGGTCAGGCCGACGGTCTCGTGGCCGTGGAGCAGGTCGGCGCCGATCGCGTCCTCGTCCGGGATCAGGGCTGCCTGCGCGCCGCGCGCTTCGGCCACCTCGACCAGGCGCTGCGCATTCGAGCTCGTCGGCGACCCGATCACGAGGATCAGCGTCGCGCCCTGCGAGACGATCTGCTTGACGGCGTCCTGGCGGTTCTGGGTGGCGTAGCAGATGTCGTCGGCCGCCGGCCGCTTCAGCGACGAGCCGACGTGCTCCTCCAGCGCGTCGACGATCGGCGCGACGTCGTCGAGGGAGAGCGTCGTCTGGGTGATGACCGCGACCGGCGTGCCGTTCACGTTGAGCGCGCGCGCCTCCTCCGGCGTCTCGACGACGACCGTGGACTCGGGTCGCTCGCCCATCGTACCCACCACCTCGACGTGGTGCCGATGGCCGACGAGCGCGACGAGGTGGCCGCTGTCCGCGTAGCGCCGGGCCTCGGCGTGCACCTTCGACACCAGGGGGCAGACCGCGTCGACGACCTGCAGGCCTCGGCGCTCGCAGTTCTCCTTCACCGCCGGGGCGACGCCGTGCGCCGAGAGGACGCAGATCGCGCCCGCCGGAATCTCGTCCTCCGACTCGACGAACACCGCGCCGAGACCCTCGAGCCGGCGCAGCACGTGGTCGTTGTGGACGATCGCGTGGCGGACGTAGACCGGCGGCCCGTGCTCCTCCAGCAGGCGCTCGACGATCTCGATCGCCCGGTCCACCCCCGCGCAGAAGGAACGCGGCGCGGCGAGCAGGACACGACCCGTCATGCGCTTCCGCTCCCTTCGGTCGCGGAAGCGCTGGACAGGGCTCGCAGCGCCGTTCGAATGTTGCCCAGCGCTCGGGCGGCGGCCGCAGGTCGACGCGCGAGCGCAAAGAGCCCAGCCGGACGGAAGCGACCATCGGGCGTGACGAGCAACGTCACCGGACCGAGCGGCGCGCTGGGCGAGTCGCTGATCGCGCGGATACAGCCGCGCAGACGGCCGGTGGCGGCGAGCACGCCGCTCTCCATGTCCACGGCATCCGCTCCGGTCACGTCGTGCAGCCGGGCGAGCTCACCGGGGTCGTCGACCAGGCGGGTCGTCGCCAGGATCGTCCCCGGACGGCCGATCCCCAGGCCGGGGCCGGACCAGAGCGTCTCGCCGTGCTCGTCGACGATCCGCGTCGCGTCGATCACCGTGCCGATCGGGCTCCCGTTCAGGCCGCCGGCGACGCCGAACGAGACGAGCTCGCCGGGCGGTGCGCCGCGCCGCACGCAGACTCCGACCCGGGCCGAGCGATAGCCGGCACGCCGCGCGGCCCGCTGCTCGGGCCGCGTCGCGCAGGCGAAGGTCAGCCCGTCAGCGTCCACGCCATGCTCCGGACCGTCTCCTTCACGCTCGAGGTTGCCGCGTACGCGGCCGAGGGCTCGAACCCGGAATGGATGCCGCAGTGCTCGCAGCGCGGGTCGTTCCCGGGTCCGTAGGAGTCCCAGTCGATGTTCTCCAGCAGCGCGTCGTAGGTCGGGAAGATCCCGTCCGTGAGCAGGTAGCACGGGCCCTTCCAGCCGTACGGGTTGCGGGTGATCGACCCCCACGGCGCGCAGGGCAGCTTGCGGTCGCCGGTGAGGAAGTCCTGGTAGATCGGGCTCGCCAGCCAGCGGTAGCCGTGCTTGCGGACTGCGCTGCGGATCTCGCGGAACTTCGCCTCGTGCTCGTCCCGCGTCATCGTCAGCTCCGGGTCGATCTGCGAGTACTGGTAGCCCGGCGCGATCAGCATCCCGTCGATCCCGACGTCGTTCGTCAGGTAGCCCATCATCTCGATCACGTCCTCGACCGACGTCTCCTTGAAGATCGTCGTGTTCGTCGTCACCCGGAAACCCGCCCGGCGCGCCTCCTTGATCGCGTCGACGGCGACATCCCAGAGCCCGGGGTAGTCGCAGACGTAGTCGTGGATCTCGCGCATCCCGTCGAGGTGGACGACGAACGTGAGCCGAGGATCCGGCTTGAAAACGTCGAGGTACTCGGTCAGCTTGAGGGCGTTCGTGCAGAGGTCGATGTTCTTCCGCAGCTCGAGCATCCCGGCGACG
>DATBLE010000051.1:0-9916 GCA_036555585.1 Gaiellaceae bacterium | reverse complement strand
CTCGACGGCGTGCTGACCGAGATCACGAACGACGCGAGCGCGCTCGTCGACCCCGACCGCTCGATCGACCTCGCAGCGAACCTGTACTTCGGGATCGCGTCGACGATCTTCGTCACGGTCGTCCTGGCGCTCGTCTCGTCGCGGATCGTCGAGCCCGGGCTCGGCAAGCACGACCCGTCGCTCGAGAGCGACGACGAGTCGCTCGATGCGGACAAGGGCCCCGAGGTGTCGCCGGAGGCCGAGGCGAGAGGCCTTCGCTATGCCGTGTTCGCGACCCTGGCCGTGCTCGTCGGCATCACGCTCCTCACGGTCTTCCCGGACGCCCCTCTGCGCGATCCGATCACCGGGGACATCATCGGCGACTCCCCGTTCATGGACAGCCTGATCGTGATCATCACGATCGTGTTCTTCGCGGCCGGGCTGGCCTACGGACGTGGCGCCGGGACGATGCGCACGAGTGACGAGGTGCTCGCGTCCATCACGAAGTCGTGGGCCGGCCTCGCGAGCCTGCTGTTCCTGTTCCTGCTGATCGCGCAGTTCATCGCGTACTTCAGCTACTCGAACATCGCCCAGGTGTCCGCCGTGAAGCTCGGCGACTGGCTCGAGGAGGCCAATGTCGGCGCCGTGTGGCTACTGCTCGGCTTCGTGCTCGTGACCATGATCGTCGACCTGATCATGCCGGCGGCGATCGCCAAATGGGCCATCCTCGCCCCGATCTTGATCCCTCTCTTCATGCGGCTCGACGTCGCGCCACAGACGGTGCTCGCCGCCTACCGCGTCGGCGACTCGCCGTTCAACGTGCTCACGCCGCTGATGGCGTACTTCCCGCTGATCGTCATCTTCGCCAAGCGATACCGGAAGGACGCCGGCATCGGGACCGTCGTCTCGCTCATGCTCCCGTACGCCGTCGTCCTCTCGATCCTCTGGACCGTGTTCTTCGTGGTCTGGTACCTGATCGGGATCCCGCTCGGTCCAGGCGCGCCAGTGAAGATCTGAGGCGGCGGGCCTCCCGCGCCGTCAGCTCGAGAAGCCGGAGATGGCGTCGCCGACCAGCTTCGCGCCGATGAGCAGGAACAGCACGGCCATGATCACCGCGTTGTTCCGGGCCATCCACTCCCTGAGCCCGGCCAGCGGCTCGCGGGAACGCTCGCCGAGCGCGATCGAGACGGCGACCGGGGTGAGCACGCCGAGCGAGGCGACGAGGACGAAGACGGCCAGGACTCCGGCCTGCCGGGCCGGCGGCAGCCCCACCTCCGCGATCTCCGTGGCCGCGGCCGCCGTGAGCAGCACGTTCTTCGGATTGAGCGCGGTGAGCGCGAAGCCGGCGAAGCACGCCTTCAGCGGGGTGAAGTCCTCGAGCGTGCGCATCCAGCCCGGCGTGGGAGGCTCGGCGCCGGCGCGTTGGCGTCCCCACCATTGCTTGGCCGCGTACGCCAGGAGGAAGAGGCCCAGACCCAGCAGCAGGGCGTTTGCCCACGTGGCCGGCTCCCCGTCGTCGCTCGCGTCCAGGCCGCCGGCGACCAGCAGCAGGACCGCGCCGACCGCCGCGAGGCCGGCGCACCAGGCGAGGACGAACGCCGCGCCCTTCGTCCGTCCACGGTCGGACCCGACCAGCAGCACGACGGCGATGATCGGCACGGGGAAGATCGCCACGGCGACCGCCAGCGGCAGCACGGTCCCCAGCGCGTGGCCCATCGCCGGAGCCTACTGCGGGGCCTGACGCTCGTTGAGCGACACGACCATCACCTACCTCGTGCTGGGCGTCGTGGTCGCCGTGTTCATCTGGGACCACCTGCCGGTCGCCGCCGTCGCCCTGGGGACGGCGCTGACGCTGTGGGCGACGGGCGTGCTCACCCTCGACCAGTCGCTTGCCGGCTTCGGCGACCCGACGGTGATCTTCATCGCCTCGCTCTTCGTCGTCAGCGAGGCGCTGGACGCGACCGGGATCACCGCCTGGCTGGGCCAGCTGCTGATCGACCGCGCCGGGGACAGCCGCGGGCGGGTGCTCGTGCTCACGCTGCTCCTCGTCGCCGCGCTGACGGCGCTGATCAGCGTGAACGGCTCGGTCGCCGCCCTGCTGCCGGTGGTGGCGGTGATGGCGGTGCGCCTGCGGCGTCCGTCCTCGCAGCTGATGATGCCGCTCGCCTTCGGCGCGCACGCAGGCTCCCTGCTCACGCTCACCGGCTCGCCCGTGAACGTGATCGTCTCCCAGTCGGCGGACCACGCCGGCGTCGGTCGGTTCGGCTACTTCGAGTTCGCGCTCGTCGGGCTGCCGCTCGTCGCGGGCACGATCGCGATCGTCGTCGTCTTCGGCGAGCGCCTGCTGCCCACCCGGAAGGTGCGGGCGGCGACGCGGGACTTCAGCGACCTGGCGCGCACCCTGGTCGACCAGTACGCGATCGACGAGGATCCCGGCGCCCTGGTCAGCCGTCGCTCGGGGCTGGCAGAGGTCGTCGTCCCGCCCCGGTCCGCGCTGATCGGGGAGAGCGTGTTCCCCGGGATGGTCACGGACAGCGGCGACCTGGCCGTCCTGGCCGTCCAGCGCAAGGGCGAGGACGTCGCCGGCGAGACGAAGCTCGCGGTCGGGGACACGATGGTGCTGCAGGGGACATGGGGCGCGCTCGAGTACCACCTGGACGACCCCGAGCTCCTGGTCGTCGACCAGCCGGGCCTGGTACGGCGCCAGGCGGTTCCGTTCGGGCCCGGCGCGAGACGGACGCTGGTCGTCCTGGTGGCGATGGTCGTCCTCCTCGCCACCGGCGCGGTTCCGCCCGCGGTCGCGGGCCTGCTGGCCGCCGGCGCGATCGTGGTGACACGGGTGCTGACGATCGACCAGGCCTACCGCGGGATCGCCTGGACGACGGTCATCCTCGTCGCCGGGATGATCCCGCTGTCGACCGCCATGACCGAGACCGGTGCCGCCCACGACCTCGCCGACGCCCTCGTCGACACGATCGGCGATCTCGGGCCGCACTGGCTGCTGCTCGGGATCGTCCTGCTCACCTTCGTCCTCGGTCAGCTGATCTCCAACATGGCGACGGCGCTGATCGTCATCCCGATCTCGGTCTCGGCGGCCGCCGAGCTCGACGTCTCGCCCAAGCCGATGCTGATGGCCGTCTGCGTCGCGGCGGCGGCAGCGTTCCTGACGCCCGTCGCCACGCCTGCCAACCTGATGGTGATGGAGCCCGGCGGGTACCGGTTCGGCGACTACTGGAAGCTCGGCCTGCCGCTGCTCGCGCTGTTCGGAGTGGTTGCGGTGTTCCTCGTTCCCGTCATCTGGTCGTTCTGAGCATGGGCGGCGAGATCGTCACACGGGCGTCGGCGCGCCGGCGCCCGCGCCCCGCCTCGGGTTCCGCTTCTTCGCGGCGCCGCCCGGCCAGCCGCGGGCGCGGCGCGGGACCGACGTCGTCCTGCTCGTGCCCGCGGTGCTCGTCCTCGTGCTGGCGATCGCCGCCTACCCGCCGTCGTCGCTCGAGCGGTCGCTGGAGTCATTCCTCGTGTCGCTGCCCGGGTGGCTCGACCCGGTGTGGGGGTTCCTCTCCGACCTGCTCTGGCTCTGGGCGCTCGTGCTGGTCGCGGTCGCGCTGCTGCGTCTCCGGCTGGTCGTCGTCGGCCAGGCCGTGGCGGCCGTCGTGCTCGCCGCGCTGCTGGCGCTCTGGTCGAGCCGCCTCGCGGTCGGGAGCTGGCCCGACGTCTTCGACGCCCTGTTCGGGACGGGCGACGCGCGGCCCTTCCCCGCAACGCGGGCGGCCGAGGCGACCGCGGTGATCGTGACGGTCTCGCCGCACCTGGCGCGGCCCGTGCGCGCCTTCGGCCGCTGGCTGCTTCTCCTCGGCCTGGTCGGCGTGGCGATCACGGTGATGCCGCTCGGACTCCTCGCGGCAGCGGCCGTCGCGATCGTCGCGGCAGCCGCGATCAGGCTGGCGTGGGGCACGTCGATCGGCAGGCCGGGCCTCGACGAGGTCGCAGCCGGGCTCGCACAGCTCGGCATCTTCCCGCGCGAGCTCCACGAAGCCGAGCGACAGGTGGCGGGCGTGTTCCACGTGCGCGGCCTGGACGACGAGGGCCGGCCGTTGATCGTGAAGGTGTACGGCCGCGACGCCTACGACACCCAGCTCGTCGCCAGGCTCTGGCGCCGGGTGTGGTACCGCGGTGCCGCCCTGCCGATCAGGCTCGGCCGGATCGAGTCGGTCGAGCACGAGGCGTTCCTCACCCTGCTCGCCCGCAGCAACGGCATCGCCGGCCGCGACGTCGTGACGGCTGCGTCGACGGTCGACGACGACGCACTGCTCGTGCTCCGCGGCGAGGCGCGGCCGCTCGGGTCGCTCGAGGAGGCCGAGCTCGACGACCCTCTCCTGCGGAGCGCGTGGGACGCGCTCCGCCGCCTCGACGGGCTGAGGATCGCGCACCAGCAGCTCGACCCCGAGACGCTGGCGCTGGTCGGCGCCGAGGTCGGCTTCCTCGACTTCGGCACCGCCACCGTCGCCCCGACCGAGCCGCAGCTGGCGGGCGACCGCGCCCAGCTGCTCACGACCACGGCCGTCCTGGTCGGGATCGACCGTGCGCTCGGGGCGGCGGTCGAGGCGCTCGGTCGCGACGGCGTGGCCGAGCTCCTGCCCTACCTGCAGTCGGCCGCGCTGCCCGCGTCCCTGCGGAAGGCGCTGGACCGGGCAGACGTCGACGTCGACGAGCTCCGCTTGCAGGCGGCGGAGGCAGTGGGCGTCGAGCCGCCCGAGCTGGCCAAGCTGCGCCGCGTCAGCGTGCGGGCGCTCGTGCAGATCGCGCTGTTTGGCTTCGCCGCCTACACGATCGTGGACGCCGCGGCCGGAGTGAACTGGGGCGACGTCCTCTCGACGGTCGGCGAGGCGTCGTGGCCCTGGATCGTGTTCGCATTCGTCGCCGCGCAGCTGCCCCGCCTGAGCCAGGCGGTGAGCACGCTCGGCTCCGTGCCGGCCCCGATGCCGTTCGCGCCGGTGTACGTGATGCAGCTGGCGACCGGCTACATGAACGTGGCTCTGCCTTCGAGCCTCGCACGGATGGCCGTCACCGTCCGCTTCTTCCAGCGCCAGGGGCTGACGGCACCGACCGCGGTCTCGTCGGGCGTGATCGACTCGGTAGCCGGCACGTTCGTCCAGGGGGTGCTGCTCGCGGTCCTGCTGATCTTCTCCGAGTCGTCGCTGCCCCTCGAGCTGCCCGCCCCCTCGAGCGGGCTCCTGGCCCTGCTCTTCGTGCTCGTCGGCGCCCTCGTCGCCTGCATCCTGGTCGTCGTGCTCGTCCGCCGTCTTCGTGACGCGATCCTCGACCGGGTCCGGCGCTGGTGGCCGGACGTGCGCGCCGCGCTCGCGGCGCTGCGCGCGTCGCACAAGCTGGCGCTGCTCCTGCTCGGCAGCCTCGCGACCGAGCTGCTCTTCGCGATCGCGCTCGGCCTCTTCGCCCGCGCGTTCGGCGCCCACGTCGACCTCACGGAGCTGCTGGTGATCAACATCGGCGTCTCGCTGCTCGCCAGCTTCATCCCCGTCCCCGGAGGGATCGGCGTCGCCGAGTTCGGCCTGTCGATCGGGCTCACCTCGGCCGGCATGGAGCCCGAGGCGGCGATCGCCGCCGTCCTGCTCTATCGGATCGCCACCTACTACCTGCCGCCCGCCTGGGGGTTTCCCGCCATGCTCTGGCTGCAGCGCAACCGCTACCTCTAGGAGCGAGGATGGACGTCGGAGCCGGGATCGCAGCAGGAGCCGAGTCGCCGTTCGTCTCGACCGGCCGGCTCCCGGCGGACCGGCTGGTGCAGCAGCTCGTCCTGGAGGCGCACGAGCGCTACAGGACGAACGCGGAGGGGGAGCTCTCGGAGGTCTACCCGGCGCTCGCGTGGGTGCCGGCGGACCGTTTCGGGATCTGCGTGGCCGGGACCGGCGGCGCCGTCTACGCGGCGGGCGACGCCGAGACGGAGCTGACGATCATGAGCGTCGCCAAGCCGTTCCTGTACGCGCTCGTCTGCGAGCAGCTCGGTCGCGACGAGGTGCGCCGGCTGGTCGGCGTGAACGCCACGGGCCTCCCGTTCAACTCGCTCGAGGCCGTGGAGCGGAGCGGCGACGGGCGGACGAACCCGATGGTGAATCCCGGTGCGATCGCGGTCACGAGCCTCGTCCCGGGCGGGTCGGTGGAGGAGAAGTGGCGGTACGTCCACGAGGGCCTGTCGGGCTTCGCCGGACGGGAGCTCGAGCTCGACGAGGAGGTCTACCGCTCGGCGAGCGAGACGAATCACAGAAACCAGAGCCTCGCCCGCCTGCTCCAGAGCTACGATCGGATCTACTCGGAGCCGGCCGAGGCGGTCGACCTGTACACGCGCCAGTCCTGCCTGCGGGTGACCGCGCGCGACCTGGCCGTGATGGGCGCGACGCTCGCCGGCGGCGGCGTGAACCCGCTCACGCACGAGCGGGTCGTCGACGCCGAGAGCTGCCACTGCACGCTGGCGGTGATGACGACCGCCGGCCTGTACGAGACCTCCGGCGACTGGCTCTACGACATCGGCCTGCCCGGCAAGAGCGGAATCGGCGGCGGCATCGTCACCGTCGCCCCCGGCAAGGGCGGCCTGGGCACCTACGCGCCGCTCCTCGACGAGGCCGGGAACAGCGTCAAGGGACAGCTCGCGGCGGCGTTCCTGTCGCGGCGGCTGGGACTGGACGTCTTCGCCTCGGAGCACGCGTGAGGCTGGCGCTCGTCGCCGCGCTCCTGGCGCTCGCGCTCCCGGCGACCGCTCTCGCCGACCCGGGCCAGGAGAGGACGCTGGCCCAGCGGTATGCCCCGGTGGTGAGGCTCGTCGCCGACACCGACTGCGAGCCCGGAGAGCCGTACGTGCCCATCGCGGTCGACCTGCTCTTCGACGAGCCGACCGTGGCGCTGCGAGGGCCGTGGTCGAACGCCGGCGTCGTCGAGATCGGGCCGACTGCCGAGGATCTCTCGCGCGGCCTCTACCAGTACCACCTCGACTTCCCGGGGAACGCGCTCGATCCGGGCTGCGACTACCTCCACTGGCAGCGGCGGCTCACGCTCGGCCACCCGCCGACGGTCTACGCGCACGTCGCGACCGACCCCGCGCACCCGGACGAGCTCGCGCTCCAGTACTGGCTCTACTACGTCTTCAACGACTGGAACAACCTGCACGAGGGCGACTGGGAGATGATCCAGCTCGTCTTCGACGCGTCGACCCCGGCGCAGGCGCTGCGACAGGCGCCGGTCGAGGTCGGCTACAGCCAGCACGAGGGTGCGGAGCGGGCGGCGTGGGATGCCGACAAGCTCGAGCTCGCGGGCGGCACGCACCCGGTCGTCCATCCCGCCGCCGGCTCGCACGCGAACTTCTTCGGCGAGGCCCTCTACCTGGGCAGCTCGGCCGAGCAGGGCGTCGGCTGCGACGACACCCGCGGCCCCACCTTCGACGTGCGCCCGGTCGTGCGGACGATTCCGAGCGACCCGGATCGGGCGCGGCAGGCGTTCCCGTGGATCGCCTTCCAGGGTCGCTGGGGCGAGCTCCGCCCTGGGTTCTTCAACGGGCCGACCGGGCCGAACCTCAAGACCCAGTGGACGGCGCCGATCGAGTGGACGAGCCACTGGCGGACGCGCGCCTACACCGTGCCCGGCGGCAGCGCGTTCGGGCCTGCGGCGACCGGCTTCTTCTGCGGCGCCGTCGGCAGGGGCTCGAGAGCGCTGGTGCTGCTCCTCGACCGCCCGCTCGTGTTCGGCCTGCTGCTCGGGGTGCTCGCCCTGGTCGCCGTCTACCTCCTCTCGCGGGCGACCTGGCGCCCGTCCGCGCCGCTTCGGGTTGCCCGCAGGCGGTCGTGGGGCCAGATCCTGGCCGCCGCCGCCCGGATGTACGTGGGCCGGATCGCCCTCTTCGTCGGGATCGGGCTGGTGTTCGTGCCCATCTCGCTGCTCGTCTCGCTGCTCCAGTCGCTCGTCCTGCACGCGACCAGCGTCCTCGGCGTCCAGACCGGGGGAGGGGAGAGCAACGGGGTGGTCGCGTTCGTCGTCCTCGCCGTCGGCACGACGCTGACGCTGCTCGCCCTGGGCGTTGCCCAGGCGGCGACCGCGCGCGCCCTGGTCGAGATCGACGAAGGACGTCCGATCGGCCCGCTCCGCGCCTACCGTCTGGCCGCCGACGCCGTGGTGCCGCTCTCTGGGGCGCTGCTCGTGGCGACGGTGGCCGTCTCGCTGCTCGCGGGCTCGGTCTTCCTGCTTCCGATCGCGGTCTGGCTGGCCGGCCGCTGGGCCCTGATCGCCCCGGCGATCGAGCTCGAGCACGTCTCGGCCCTGCGGGCGCTGCGGCGCAGCGGCCGCCTCGTCCGGCGCAGGTGGCTCAAGGTGGCATCCCTGATCGTCGCTGGAGCGGGGCTGGTGCTGGTCGCGGGCCCGCTGGTCGGCGTCGCGCTGATCCTGGGAACCGACGCGCCGTTCTGGCTGGTGAACGTGGTCGCCGGGATCGTCTACGCGGTGGCCATGCCCTTCGTCGCCCTGACGACGGCCTACCTCTACTTCGACGCGAGGGCCCGCGACGAGGTGGCGGACGAAGTCGAGCCGGCCGAGCTGCCGGCCGAGTACCGGCTCTCGCCGACGGCTCAGTAGCGCAGTCGCACCCGCTGCGGCGCCTGCTCGGACGACAGCCGCTCCAGGCGCCTGGCGATCTCCTGCAGAACCTTGAACTCGAGATCCGGCGAGGTCTGCAGCAGGGTGCGGAAGTCGTGGCTCGAGATGACGAGCGCGCGGATCGGCGTCCCGGTGGTCACGGTCGCCGTTCGCGGAGAGCCGGTGATGAGGGCGATCTCGCCGAAGAAGCTTCCCGGTCGCAGCGTGGCGAGCTTGCGTGCGCCGGTCCGAACGTCGGCCTCGCCTTCGACGACCACGAAGAACTCGCTGCCCGGCTCGCCCTTGCGCACGACGGGAGTCGCGGCGGGATACTCGACCTCGCGGGCGATCGCCGCGATCTTGGCCAGCTGCCGCCGCGAGCACTTCTCGAAGAGGGGGATCCCGGCGAGCAGCGACACCTTCGCGTCCTTGCGCAGGCGCATGCGGCAAGTCTATGGCGAGCAGTGACCGGCTACCGGACGTCCGGATGCTCGTCCCGGCCGTGTCGATGCTCGCTTCGGCAGCGTGTCTGGCGACGCCGGTTCACGGCAGCGTCGGGTGGGGACCATCCTCATGACCGGACCACACCGCGCGGAGGGAAGAGGTTCACGACCGGGAGGCCGGACGGGCGCCACGCAACGGCGTCACAAGCGGATCAGGACCCGGCTCCGCGAAGGCCGCGTCCGAGAGCCGTCCCGACACCGGCCGGAAGCCGTCGCAGTCGCAGCGCCACTTCCGCAGCGACTGGAAGTCGCCGACTACGCGACAGCAACCTCGCGGAACGGCTCGCGCGAACACACGCGTGTGATCGGAGCGCGGATGACCGCATCGGTCACACAGAGGCGACCCCTCGCACTTCGCGCACACCTCCAACGGCTGCCGGGCTCGCTCGAGCTCGTCGCCGCAGTACCGACACAATCCGAACATGATCCATCCATCGGCCCTGGCTGGACGGAGACTTAGCGGGCTCTGACCGTTCGCCGCCGCGACCGACCTGGCGGGCGCGGCGCACAACCGTCGGCCGTGAGCGCGACGGTTTCGGGGAAGGGGGCTCACGGGGGAAACCGGCCGTTTCCCCCGTGCGAGCGAGTTCGTGCGCGAAGCGCACGGCGAGCGGAGTGGGCCCGCCTGGATTCGAAAGCGCCTGCTATTCGCGGTTTCCGAGCTGTGAGGTAGGCACCTGGGTAGGCACCGGGCGAGCGTAAGCGGTCAGCTTCCCATGCGCCGAACGTTCAGAAGGGTTGTGGGATCGACGATGACTTCGGCCTCGTTACGGGTCGTGAAGTACGCGAGGACATCTGCC
>DATBLE010000050.1:0-68466 GCA_036555585.1 Gaiellaceae bacterium | reverse complement strand
TCAAGCAGTTTGCCCATGACGTCGCGGTCCACATCGCCGCGATGCGCCCCGAGCACGTCTCGCTCGAGGACATCCCGGAGGAGGATGTCGCGCGGGAGCGCGAGATCCTCACCGAGAAGGCGAAGGCGGACGGCAAGCCCGACGACGTCGTCGAGAAGATCGTCGACGGCCAGATCAAGAAGTGGGCCTCGGAGGTCGTCCTGCTGGACCAGAAGCACTTCAACGAGGAGCGCTACGAGGGCAAGACGATCGAGGACCTCCGGGCCGAGATCGCCGCCAAGACCGGGGAGAACGTCCGGATCGCCCGCTTCGCGCGCTTCGAGGTGGGGGAGGAGTAGGCCGCGTGGCCGCCGAGCCCCGCTTCAAGCGCATCCTGCTGAAGCTCTCGGGCGAGGCGCTGATGGGCGACCGGCCGTACGGCGTCGACCAGCAGCGGATCGAGTCGCTGGCCCAGGAGATCGTCTCGGTGCAGGGCCAGGGGCTCGAGATCGCGCTCGTGATCGGCGCAGGGAACATCGTCCGCGGGATGGAAGCGGCGGCCGCGGGGATGGACCGGGCCACCGCCGACTACGCCGGGATGCTCGCGACCGTGCTGAACTCGCTCACCGTCCAGGACGCGCTCGAGCGCCACGGCGCCCAGACGCGCGTCCTCTCGGCCATCGCTGTGGCCGAGGTCGCCGAGCCGTACATCCGCAGACGGGCGATCCGCCACCTCGAGAAGGGCCGAATCGTGATCTTCGCCGCCGGCACCGGCAACCCGTTCTTCACCACCGACACGGCCGCCGCGCTGCGGTCGCTGGAGATCTCCGCCGAGGCGATCCTGATGGCGAAGAACGGCGTCAAGGGCGTGTACGACGGAGACCCGCAGGAGGATCCCGACGCGGAGTTCCTGCCGCGGCTCACCCACCTCGAGGCGATCGAGCGCGGCCTGAAGGTGATGGACACGACCGCGCTCTCGCTCTGCATGGACAACAACCTGCCGATCCACGTGTTCGAGCTCGCCGACGGCAACATCGAACGAGTCGTCGCCGGGGAGCGCGTGGGGACGCTGATCTCGAGTGCCAAGGGAGCCGCCCGATGATGGACGACCTGATCCAGGATGCCGTTCGCCGTATGGACAAGTCGGTCGAGACGACGCAGCACGAGTTCAACAGCATCCGCACCGGCCGCGCGTCGGCCGCCCTGCTCGACCATGTCCAGGTCGACTACTACGGGACGGCCACGCCGCTGAACCAGCTCGCGACGATCAACGTGCCCGAGCCGCGCATGCTCACCGTCCAGCCGTTCGACCCGAGCTCGCTGAAGACGATCGAGAAGGCCGTGATGGAGTCGGACCTCGGCCTGACCCCCTCGAACGACGGCAAGATCATCCGCCTGCCGATTCCCCAGCTGACCGAGGAGCGGCGGAAGGACCTGGTCAAGGTCGTCCGCCAGCGGGCGGAGGACGGGCGTGTTGCGGTGCGGAACGTCCGGCGCGACGTGATGAAGCACCTGGAGGAGCTGGTGCGGAACGGCGAGGTGGGCGACGACGACGAGCGGCGGGCGGAGGAGCGCGTCCAGAAGCTGACCGACGACCACGTCCACAAGATCGACGAGCTCCTGAAGCGCAAGGAAGCCGAGATCCTCGAAGTCTAGAAATGCCGGAAATGCAGCGCATTTCCGGCATGGAAAGCGACCGCCCGACGTGAAGGCGCTGACCAGGTTCATCACTCGGCGGGCACAGCGACAGGACGACTCCGAGAGCCCTGACGTCGCCCGGGCGGTTGCGATCATCATGGACGGCAACGGGCGCTGGGCGAGCCGGCGCGGGGTCAGCGTCGCAGAGGGCCACCGCGCGGGATCGCGGGCGCTGCGCCCGATCGTCGAGACGGCGATCGACCTCGGCGTCGAGTCGCTCGCCGTCTATGCGTTCTCGACCGAGAACTGGACGCGCTCGGAGGAGGAGGTCGAAGCGCTGATGGAGACGTTCGCCGAGACGATCGAGCGCGAGCTCCCCGACCTGGTCGCCCAGGGCGTGCGCGTGCGGTTCATCGGACGCCGAGATCGCGCTCCCGACGACCTCCAGGAGCGCATGGCCCGGCTCGAGCGCGAGACGAAGCGGAACGACCGCCTCAGTCTCTGGATCGCCTTCGACTACGGTGGCCGGGCCGAGCTGGTGGAGGCGGCGCGCAGGCTCGTGGCCTCGGGCGTCGCCCCGGAGGATGTCGACGAGAACACGTTCGCCGCGCAGCTGTACGCGCCGGCGATGCCCGACCCGGACCTGCTGATCCGCACCTCCGGAGAGCTGCGCATCTCGAACTTCCTGCTGTGGCAGCTCGCCTACTCCGAGCTCGTCTTCGTCGACACGCTGTGGCCCGATTTCGGCCCACGCCAGCTGCGCGACGCGCTCCGGGCATACGCCCGTCGCCGGCGCCGGTTCGGCGGGCGCTGACGCCGTCTTGCTGCGCAAGATGGCGTGCGCATGAGCAATCTCGGCTCCCGGGTTCTGGTCGTGCTCGTCGGCCTGCCGGCCGTGCTGGGTCTCGTCTGGGTCGGAGGGTGGTGGCTGTGCGCCCTCGCCGGCCTCGTGGGGCTGCTCGCCCTGCACGAGTTCTACGTGATGACCCGCCCGTTGCGGCCGATCGTGATCGCCGGCTACCTCGGGCTCGTGCTCACGCTCGTGAGCGCGCAGGCCGGAGGCTTCGTGTGGGTTGCCGGCAGCCTGTTCGCGACCCTCGGGCTCGCGTTCCTGCTCAAGGGTTTCGCGGAGACCAGGCAGTCGGCGACCGTCGCCGTGGGCGGGACGCTGCTCGGCGTGACGTGGATCGGTCTCGGCCTCGTCGCCCTGCTGGCGCTGCGCGACCTGCCCGACCACGGGCGGCTCGCCGCATTCGCCGTGCTGATCGCAGTCTGGGTCGGCGACACCTTCGCCTACCTCGTCGGCCATCTGATCGGGCGGCACAAGCTCGCTCCGAAGATCTCGCCCGGGAAGACGTGGGAGGGGTTCGTCGGCGGCGCCGCAGCGACCGTCTTCGTCACGTTCGTCGCCCTCTACAAGGATCGCGACGAGTTCCTGTCCATCGGACAGGCGCTTCTACTCGGGTTGGCGCTCGCGGCCGCGGCGCCCCTCGGCGACCTGTTCGAGTCGCTGCTCAAGCGCGACATGGGCGTGAAGGACAGCGGCCGCCTGCTCGCCGGCCACGGCGGGGTGCTCGACCGGATCGACGCCCAGCTCTTCGCCTCGGTCGCGGCCCTGTACGTGATCCTCGCGTTCGACAAGGTCTAGCGGGCCGCACCAGCCGGTTCGGGACATGTCCGCCGGGCGCGCTCCGAAAGGCGTACCCTGCCTCCTCCCCGCGGCGATCGTATCGAGGAAATCCGCGCGCAGGTGAAACGCGAAGATGACGGAAGAGTGACTTTGGTGGGCGCGGTCATACTGTCCCGGTGAGCAGAAGAGTCGCCCTCGTCGGCGCGACCGGGTCGATCGGTCGGCAGGCGATCGAGATCGTCGATGCGCATCCCGGCCTCGAGCTCGTCGCCGCCGCGTCGGGCTCGACCCCCCTCGACGGCCTCGCGCCCCTGACCCAGGTCGGGGGTGATCCGACCGAGCTGCTCGAGCGGGCCGCGCCCGACGTCGTGCTCAACGCCGTCGTCGGCTTCGCCGGGCTGCCGGTGACCCTCTGGGCGCTCGAGCGAGGCGTCGACCTGGCGCTCGCCAACAAGGAGAGCCTGGTCGCCGCCGGCGAGCTCGCGTGCGCGGCGCAGGCGCAGGGAGGGGGGAGGCTGCTCCCTGTCGACAGCGAGCACTCGGCGGCGCTCCAGTGCATGGAGGGGCGAACGCCGGAGCAGGTCGACTCCCTCGTCCTGACTGCCTCCGGCGGCCCGTTCCGGGGCCGGACGAGAGACGAGCTCGCGGCGGTGAGCGCGGAGGAGGCGCTTGCCCATCCCACCTGGAGCATGGGGCGGAAGATCACCATCGACTCTGCCACCCTCGCGAACAAGGGACTGGAGCTGATCGAGGCGCATTTCCTGTTCCACCTGCCCTACGAGCGGATCGAGGTCGTCGTCCACCCGACCTCCGTCGTGCACGCGCTCGTGCGCCTCCGCGACGGGGCGTCGCTCGCGCACCTGGGCTACCCGGACATGCGCGTTCCGATCTCGTACGCGCTCACCTACCCCGAGCGCTCGGCCACGCCGGTACCGCAGCTCGATCTCGCCTCCGGCCTGACGCTCGAGTTCGAGGCGCCCGACCACGAGACGTTCCCGCTGCTCGGGCTCGCCCGCGAGGCAGGCGAGCGCGGCGGAACCTACCCCTGCGCCTACAACGCCGCGAACGAGGTAGCCGTCGCCGCCTTCCTCGACGGGCGGCTGCCGTTCCTGGCCATCGCCGACGTGGTGGAAGAGACGCTCGCATCCGTCGACGGCAGCACGGCGAGCGATCTCGACGAACTGGTCGAAGCCGACACGCAGGCGAGACGGCACGCAACGCAACGGCTGAAGGTGCTCGCGTGACCATCCTGAGCGGCAGGGCAGCTGGCGCCTTCCGGCCCGAAGGGACGGAAAGCGCATGAATGTCTTCGTCGCGATCGTCGGGCTGGGGTTCCTGATCCTGATCCACGAGGCGGGACACTTCTTCGCCGCGATCGCCGTCGGCATGCGGCCGCGCCGCTTCTACGTGGGGTTCCCGCCCGCGATCGCCAAGGTCAACCGGAACGGAATCGAGTACGGGCTCGGGGCGGTCCCGCTCGGGGGCTACGTGAAGATCCCCGGGATGCAGAGACCGGCGCCGTCCGATGTCGACGCGCACTTCGGGCGTGCACTCCAGCAACGTCCCGAGCTCACGGCTCCGCTCCAGCGGCTGAAGCGCGCGCTCGCCTCGGGTGACGACGCGGCCGCCGGCGCCGCCCTCGAGGAGCTTACGCGCCTCGGCGGAGAGCATCCGCCCGACGGGTTCTCCCGCGGGATCCAGGAGATGCTCGACGGGCTCTCGCCGCAGGCCTACTGGCGCCAGGACACCTGGCGCCGGATCGCCGCCATCATCGCAGGCCCGGCCACGAACTTCGCCCTCGCGGTCGCGCTGTTCACGCTGCTCTTCCTCGTCGGGGGCGGGAAGGCGACGAGCACGGTCGACAGCGTGCTGGCGGGCAAGCCCGCGGCCGCGATCGGTCTGAAGCCGGGCGACCAGATCGTCACGATCAACGGCGTCCAGGTCGGGCCGTCCGGGATCGCCTCCGCGATCTCGGGGTCGAAGGGCAAGCCCGTCGCGGTGACGGTCCAGCGCGGCTCGCAGCTCGTCTCCCTGCCGCCCGTGCAGCCCCGGGTGATCGACGGCGCCTACCGGCTCGGGTTCGTTCTCCGCGGACAGGACCTCGGCCTGGGACAGTCGGCCTGGCAGTCGCTGAAGCTGACCGGAGTCGTCACGAAGGAGATCGGCAAGTCGCTCGGCCGGCTCGCGCACGGCGAGGGCCGCAAGGACATCTCGAGCCCGGT
Source organism: Gaiellaceae bacterium (assembly GCA_036555585.1). Lineage (GTDB taxonomy): Bacteria > Actinomycetota > Thermoleophilia > Gaiellales > Gaiellaceae > DATBLE01. The sequence continues at coordinate 62,997 of DATBLE010000050.1, read as the reverse complement.
CGGCATCACGCAGACGCTCGACCGCAGCGCCGGGCAGGGGCTCGAGGAGTATCTCTGGGTGCTCGGCCTGATCAGCCTGTCGCTGGCGCTGATGAACATGTTGCCGCTGCTGCCGCTCGACGGCGGCCACATCGCCTTCTCGATCGTCGAGGGCATCCGCGGGCGAGCGGTCGCCCGCGAGGTCTACGAGCGCGTCTCCGTGGTCGGGATCGCGCTGGTGCTCTTCCTGTTCGTGATCGGGATCTCGAACGACGTCGGCAGATTGGGCGGCGGCTAACCAGCCGCCCGAAGTCCGGCTCCGGCTTCGCCGGAGCCATGACGACTTCGGGCGGGTGTCGGGCCGTTGTGAGCCGCGCCCGCTCAGGTCGGGCGCGGCGGCGAAGTGCCCAACTACAATCGCTTCGTGGCCAGCGGGCGGCAAATCCACGTCGGTGGGGTCGCGATCGGCGGTGGCGCGCCCGTCGTCGTGCAGTCGATGACCCTGACCAAGACGCACGACGTCGAAGCGACGACGGCGCAGATCGCTGCGCTCGCCTCGGCCGGTTGCGAGGTGGTGCGCGTCGCCGTCCCGAAGACCGAGGATGCCGAGGCGCTGCCCCGGATCGTGCGCCTCTCACCGATCCCGGTGATCGCGGACATCCACTTCAACGCGTCGCTGGCCCTGAAGGCGATCGAGGGCGGCGTGGCGGCCGTCCGGATCAACCCGGGCAACATCGGCGGCCCCGACAAGGTCGAGCTGGTCGTGCAGGCCGCCAAGAGGGCGGGAATCCCCATGCGGATCGGCGCCAACTCCGGCTCGCTGCCGAAGCATCTCGAGGACGTCGCGCAACGCGACCAGGCCGAGGCTCTCGTCGCCGCGGCGCTCGAGGAGGTCGAGCTGCTCGAGAGGCTCGACTACCGCGACTTCAAGATCTCCGTCAAGTCGAGCCACGTGCCGACCATGATCCGCGCCTACCGGATGCTCTCCGAGAAGGTCCCGTATCCCCTCCACCTGGGCGTCACCGAGGCCGGCACGCCGTTCTCGGGCTCGATCAAGAGCGCCGTCGGCATGGGCGCCCTGCTCGTCGACGGGATCGGCGACACCATCCGCGTCTCGCTGACTGCTGACCCGGTCGAGGAGGTCAGGACCGCGTACGAGATCCTCAAGTCGCTCGGCCTGCGCGAGCGGGGGCCGATCATGATCGCCTGCCCGTCCTGCGGCCGGGACAACGTCGGCGTCCAGACGCTGGCCGAGAAGGTCGAGGCGCGCCTCGCCGGCTACTCGGAGCACTTCGAGGTCGCCGTGCTCGGCTGCGCGGTGAACGGGCCGGGGGAGGCCGGCGACGCCGACTTCGGCATCGCCGGCGGTCGCGACGTCGGCTTCGTCTACGCGCACGGCCGGGTGCTGAAGAAGGTCTCGTCCGACATCCTGATCGACGAGCTGTTCTTCGAGATCGACAGGTGGATCGCGGACGGCATGCGTCGCCCCAAGCGTCTGAAGATGGCCAAGCCGGCCGCGCTGGCGATGGCCGAAGCCTCCCTGATCCCGCTCAGCGACTAAGCTGGCAACAGCGTCGGTGCCAGAGCTTGCTCTGGCTTCGACTCGGTTTCTTATGGCAGCCCGGGCATCGCAGCTCTTCCTTCCGACCCTGCGCGAGGATCCGGCCGATGCCGAAGCGGCCAGCCACAAGCTGCTCGTCCGCGGCGCCTTCGTCCGTCAGGTCGGCGCCGGGCTCTGGACCTACCTGCCGCTGGGGTGGCGAATCCACCGGAAGGTGGAGCAGGTGATCCGCGAGGAGATGGATGCGATCGGCGCCCAGGAGTTCCTCTGCCCGCTCTTGACCCCGCTCGAGCTGTGGCAGGCGACCGGGCGCGACCGGATCCCCGAGCTCTTCCACGTCACCGACCGGACCGGTCGACGGTTCCTCCTGCCGTTCACCCACGAGGAGACATTCACGTTCCACGCCCGCGAGATCCGCTCGTACAGGGAGCTGCCCCAGCTCTGGTACCACTTCTCGGTGAAGGACCGGGACGAGCCTCGCCCGCGAGGGGGCCTCCTCCGCGTGCGCGAGTTCATCATGAAGGACGCGTACTCGTTCGACCGCGACCAGGAGAGCTCCGAGGCGAGCTTCTGGAGAAACCACGAGGCGTACGGACGCATCTTCGAGCGGTGCGGCATCGAGGCGCATGCAGTCCGGGCGGAGAGCGGTGTCATGGGTGGCGACCTGACGATCGACTTCCTCGCGCCGTCCGGCTCGGGCGAGAACACGCTGGTCCGCTGCGAGCGCGGCGACTACGCCGCCGACGCCGAGATCGCGCGCGGCGTTCCGCGAGCCCCCGAGTTCCCGCCGCCGCTCGACCGGCCCGAGGAGGTCGAGACGCCCGGGGTGACGTCCTGCGAGGGCCTCGCCGCCTTCCTCGGCGTCGACATCGCCGCGACGTCGAAGGCGATGCCCGTGACCACCGACGACGGCGACGTCGTGCTCGCCCTGGTGCGTGGCGACGATCGCCTCAGCGAGTCGAAGCTGCTCTCTGCGCTGAAGCAGGGCTCGCGGCCCGCGACCGACGAGGAGGTCCGCACGGCGTTCGGGGCGTCGGGCGGCTCGCTCGGTCCGGTCGGGTTCTCGGGCCGCGTGATCGCCGACGAGACGCTGCGCGCAGGGCAGTTCGTCGCCGGCGCCAACCGCGACGGCTTCCACCTGCGCGGTGTCCAGGTCGGCCGCGACTACCGGCCCGAGCTCGCCGACATCCGCGAGCCGGTCGAGGGCGACCGCTGCCCCGAGTGCGGCGGCGCGCTGCGGTTTCAGACCGCGATCGAGGTGGGACACATCTTCAACTTCGGCGACAAGTACAGCCATGGCCTCGAGGCGACCTTCCTCGACAAGGACGGTCGCGAGAAACCACTCCTGGGCGGAAGTTACGGAATCGGCCCAGGGCGCATAATCGCTGCAGTGATCGAACAACGCCACGACGAGAACGGCATCGCCGGCTGGCCGACGGAGATCGCGCCGTACGACGCCCACGTCGTCGCGCTGCCCGGCCTGGAGGGGCAGGCCGAGGAGGTGGCGGCCGCACTCGAGGCCGGCGGCGCGTCCGTCCTCCTCGACGACCGCGACCTCAGGGCCGGCGAGAAGTTCGCCGACGCCGACCTGATCGGCATCCCGACCCGGGTCACGGTCGGCAAGAAGACCCTCGAGGACGGGATGGTTGACGTCCGAGACCGCGCAACCGGCGAGGAACGCCGTGTCTCCGCGCAGGAGGTGACCGTCTGATGCCACGCAAGCGACGCTTCAGCGAGGAGCCGTTCGGCCCCACGATCGAGCGGCTGATGGACGAGGCGGGGGTGACCTACCGGAGCCTGGCGGCGAAGACGGGCCTGTCGGCCGGCTACCTCAACCACCTCGTGCACGGCAACCGGCCGGTGCCCTCGAACGGCGTGATCGACCGTCTCGCGGAAGCGCTCGGCGTGGAGCCGGAGCACTTCCGCGAGTACCGCCTGCGCGTGATCACGGAACGGCTCGAGCAGCTGCCGGCGATGATCGACCGGCTGTACAAGCAGCTGAAGGCCTAGGTAACGGCACCGGGGACAGGTCTGTCAGACCTGTCCCTCTCTGTGCTCATCATCATGGCTGGATGTTGTGGTTGTTCCGGAAGACGTTGTCCGGGTCGTAGCGGCGCTTCAGCTCCACCAGCCGGTCGTAGTTCGGCCCATAGGCCTTGCGAATCGCGTCGTCGCCCTGGTCGTCGGCCAGGTAGTTGAGCCAGCGGGCGCCGGTGAGGTGCGGCCCGAGCGCCTCCAGGGTCTCCCGCGTCCAGGCGACGTTGGCGTCGGTGTCGGCGGGATCCATCCAGACCGACGGGAGGACGAGGTTCCAGCCTTCGTGCCGGTGCGGCACCGCGGTGTCCTGCTCGCCGACCCGGCAGACCGCGCCGTGGAAGTGCTCGAGCAGCACGGCGCTCATGGGGGAGGGGACGGTCGCGAAACGCTCGAACGCCGTGTCGATCAGCCCGTCGGGTATTCCGGTCGTGAAGCTGGAGAGCCAGTAGTTCAGCGAGCCGGTCGGATAGCCGGCGTCGAGGATCGTGTTGAAGACCTGGTACGGCATCGGCCCGACCTCGACCATCAGCGGCGAGCCCCACTCCTTGTACGGCGCGAGATCGCGCTCGGCCTCCTCGGGCGTTCCGGTGTGGAAGGCGAGCATCGCCGCGAGCTTCACGCCCGAGCCGTCGGGCGCGTGCACGAGCGCCGCGAACACGGTCAGGTCGTCCGAGGACGACGGCGCTGCGTCGCGGTAGAAGCGGAGCATGTCGCCCGCGGCATCGATCGGATGGGCGATCAGGCCGCCGGTGATCGTCTCCAGCGGATGCAGGCGGTACTGGAACGAGGCGGCGATACCGAAGTTGCCGCCGCCGCCGCGTAGCGCCCAGAACAGGTCGGCGTCGGATTCCTCCGTCACCTCGACGATCTCGCCGTCGGCGGTCACGAGCTCGACCGAGAGCACGTTGTCGGCCGCAAGCCCGTGCTTGGCCATCAGCCAGCCCAGCCCGCCCCCGAGCGTGAGGCCGGCGATGCCGGTGGTCGAGATCGCCCCGCCGGTCGTCGCCAGGCCGTGAGCCGCCGTCTCCCGGTTCAGCTCCCTCCAGAGCACGCCGCCCTGCGCCCGCACGGTCTTCGCCTCGGCATCGACGTAGACGCCCTTCATCGGCGACAGGTCGACCATCAGCGCGTCGTCGGCGACTGCGCGGCCTGCGACGTTGTGACCGCCGCCCCGGACGCTGAGTTCGAGCCCCGCCGAGCGCGCGAACCGGACGGCCGCGGCCACGTCGGCCGTGCCGCCGCAACGGGCGATCAACAGGGGCCGGCGGTCGATCAAGCCGTTGTGGACGCGCCGCGCGTCCTCGTATCCGTCGTCCTCCGCGAGCAGAACCGCGCCCGAGAAGCCTCCCCTCAGCTCGACGAGCCGTTCTTCTTCGATGATCACAGTCGCCATGTCCACCTCCGTTTCTCGGTTTGCAGAGTCTAGGAACGGGCCTGCGGTTGCGTCCAGTACGACCGGATCTCCGATACGGTTTGCCGCAGCGGGGCGTGGCGCAGCCTGGTTAGCGCGCTTGTCTGGGGGACAAGAGGTCCCCGGTTCAAATCCGGGCGCCCCGATCGGACACCGTGACGGCTCTCGACGGGACCTGGAAGGTGCGGCGGACGGCGGGGTGGCTTCCGCCGATGGTCGGCGTCCGCAAGCGGATCGCGGGCGGGCGGGGCGAGACCCGGCTCGGGCCGCTACCCGGCTTCCCGTTCGACGTCGACGGCAACGCCCTGCGCTACCGGAGGCCGCTGACCGGGTTCGTCGACCTCGTCGAGCCGGCCGGCGAGATCTTTCTCGGGCGCGCCACGTTTCGCGGTCACGAGTTCGGCCGGTTCGAGCTGCAGCGATCCGAATAGCTCCCCGGCGGCACCTCGGAGTACGGGAAGCGTCGCAGTGCGAGATACTCCCGCGGGGGCGGGTACCTCCCCCGTCTCCGGGTAGTTGACCTCCCCCGCTACCCGGCCGCACGCGAGACGAGAAACCCGCCCTCACCTCGTGCCGACCCGGACGGGCGGGGCTACTGCTGTAGTGCTCCACGACATCCTCCGGCCGTGCCGTCGCCCGCTCGGGCTCGGCATCCCCCTGAGACGCGAAAAGCATTCAACCGGGCCGCTCGAGATCCTGGCCGGCGGCGGCGGCGAGTGCGCGGCCGAGCGCGCAAACCGTTTTCGAATCTGACACGAAGAGAAGAACAAAGCAGGCGGGTACGCCCGTCGGAACGAGCCGCCTGGCGTGGAGAGGTAGAGCCAACCAGACGGCCGGGGGAGTACCCGCCTGCTCCGAGTATCCCGAACCGGCACGGCAGCTGCCGCCGGGTGTCGGGGGAGGCAACGGGAGAACGGACCGCACGTCATGTCCGTAGTCGTCTCGTCTACGCTCCCGGCGTCGTGAGCGCGAACAGATGGTGACCTTCCGTGAAGCGCTGGACCCGTCCCGGATCGAGGTGGCCGCGCGCCGCTTCCACGAGCACCAGCTCGACGACCCGCCCGAGCAGGTCGCGCAGCTGATCCACGAGGACGCCGAGATGCGGCTGCTGGTCGCCCATCGCCGCCCGCTCCGCGGGAAGCGGACGATCATGGAGGCGCTGGAGGAAGGTCGCGCGGCGGAGCTCTACAGCGCGACGGTCGAGCGCACGGAGCTGCTCGACGAAAACACGGTCCTCGTCTTCGGCCAGGCGCGGTACGCGGTGGAGCAGGGCGGCGTGGCGCATTCGGCGGTGTGGTGGGTGGACCGGTTCCGGGACGGGTTGCTCTGGCGTGCCGACGCCTACCTGGCCGAGGCGGAGGCCCGGACGGCCTACGAGGCGGGAGGCTCCGGGCCGGAGGTCGCCGGCGAGGCGCCGGAGCTCGGCGGATCGCCCGCCCCTGCCGCCGGCTGAGGGAACCGCCTACTCGCTCCGACCGGTTTCGACGCTGCCGGCCCGGGAACCGGGTTGCGACTGCAACCCGCCCGAGGAGGTTTCCGGTGTTCCTGCGCGTCGACCGTCTGCTGACCGAGCTGCCGCCGCCGTCCGACCCCGACCCCGCAGGCGCCGCCGCCGTGCAGGAGCTGATGGGAGGACGGTTCGGCGAGATGTCCACGCTGATGAACTACACCTACCAGTCGTTCAACTTCCGCGACCGGCAGGGGGCGCGGCCCTTCTACGACCTGATCGCCAACATCGCGGCCGAGGAGTTCGGGCACATCGAGCTCGTGGCGGCGACGATCAACACCATGCTCACGGGCGCGACGCCGCTCACGGGCGCGACGCCGGCGACGAACGGGGGCAACGGCCGCGGCCCGGGGACGCCGCTCGGGGACGTCAAGGGCATCGGGAACCCGCACCACTTCGTCGCCGGCGGACAGGGCGCCCTTCCGCAGAACTCGCAGGGCCGGCCGTGGAACGGCGACTACGTCTTCTCATCGGGCGACCTCGTCGAGGACCTGACGCACAACTTCTTCCTGGAGACGGGCGCCCGCAACAACAAGCTGAAGGTGTACGAGATGGTCGACCATCCGGCCGCGCGTGCGCTGACCGGCTACCTGCTCGTGCGGGGAGGCGTGCACCAGATCGCCTACGCGCGGGCCGTCGAGCACCTGACCGGGGCCGACCTCGCGAAGCTCTTCCCGTCGCCGCGGATCCCGACGGACAAGATCCCGGAGTGCAAGCCGCACATCGAGCGCGGCGACCACCTCCGGCTCTACCGCTACTCGCCGAAGGACTACCTCGAGCTCGCCGCCGTGTTCAACGGCCCGAGCCCGGAGACCGGGGAGGAGCTGGTCGTGGTCGACGAGCCGCCGGAGGGCGTGCCCGCCAACGACCTGCCGCCGCAGCCGGCCGTGTTCGCGCCGGACTACGCCCCCGAGGAGATCGAGGAGATCGCCAGGAAGCTCCGCAAGCAGGCCGGCCTGCCCGACGAGCCCACCGGCGAGGTCGCGAACGGCGGCGGGAGCCGAAAGAAGGCGAAGGCGGCGTCGTGAAGGCCGTCACGTGGCACGGCACCGGCGACGTCCGCGTCGACGACGTCCCGGATCCGACGATCGAGCAGCCGACGGATGCGATCGTCCGCATCACCTCGACGGCGATCTGCGGCTCGGACCTGCACCTGCTGAACGTCATGGGGCCCTACCTCGACGAGGGCGACATCCTCGGCCACGAGCCGATGGGGATCGTCGAGGAGGTGGGCTCCGAGGCGGCCGCCCATCTGGGCCCGGGCGACCGGGTCGTGATCCCCTTCAACATCTCCTGCGGCGAGTGCTGGATGTGCGCGCACCGGCGCTTCGCCCAGTGCGAGACGACGCAGAACTGCGAGCACGGGACCGGGGCGTCGCTGTTCGGCTACACCAAGCTGTACGGGCAGGTGCCCGGCGGCCAGGCCGAGTACCTGCGCGTCCCGATGGCCCACTTCGGGCCGATCAAGGTGCCGGAGGGGCCGCCCGACGAGCGCTTCCTCTACCTGTCCGACGTGCTGCCCACCGCCTGGCAGGCGGTCGAGTACGCGGACATTCCTGCCGGGGGTAGCGTGACCGTGTTCGGGCTCGGCCCGATCGGCCAGATGTCCGCCCGGATCGCCGCCCAGCGCGGCGCCCGCGTGATCGTCGTCGACCTCGTTCCCGAGCGGCTGGAGATGGCGCGCCGCCACGGCGTCGAGGTGCTGGACCTCGAGGAGCACGACGACGTCGCGGAGACCGTGCGCGAGCTGACGGACGGCCGCGGCACCGACTCGGTGATCGACGCCGTCGGCATGGAGGCCCACGGCAACAGGGGCATCGAGCTGACGCAGCGCCTCGTGGGCATGCTGCCCGACCGGGCGGCGCAGGCGGTGATGGAGCGGGCCGGGGTCGACCGGCTCCAGGCCCTCCGGCTGAGCATCGAGACCGTCTGCCGCGGCGGGACGATCTCGATCATCGGCGTCTACGGCGGCACCGCCGATCCCCTGAACATGCTCCAGCTCTTCGACAAGGGCGTGAAGCTGGCGATGGGGCAGGCGCACGTCAAGCGCTGGACGGACGACCTGCTGCCGCTCGTGCTCGACGATCGCGACCCGCTCGGCGTCGAAGACCTCTGCACGCACCGCCTGCCGCTCGAGGAAGCGCCGCACGGCTACGAGATCTTCAAGAACAAGGAGGACGGCGCGATCAAGGTCGTCCTCCGGCCGTAGAGGTCGGACGGTGCGCGTCGTCGTCGTCGGAGCGACCGGCAACGTCGGCACCAGCGTGCTCGACGAGCTGGCGGCGGAGCCTGCGGTCGACTCTGTGCTCGGCGTCGCGCGCCGCCTGCCGGCGCTCGAGGTCGCGAAGACCGAGTGGGCGGCCGCCGACATCACGAAGAGCGACCTCGTGCCGCTCTTCCGCGGTGCGGACGCCGTCGTCCACCTCGCCTGGGCGATCCAGCCGTCTCGGAACCTCGCCGAGCTGGAGCGGATCAACGTCCTCGGCAGCGAGCGGGTCTTCCGGGCCGTGGCCGAGGCGGGCGTGCCCGCGCTCGTGTACGGCTCGTCGGTCGGGGCCTACTCGCCGGGGCCCAAGGACCGGCTGGTCGACGAGAGCTGGCCGGCCGAGGGCACGCCGACCAGCTTCTACGGCCGGCACAAGGCCGAGGTCGAGCGGCGGCTCGACCGTTTCGAGCGCGAGCTGCCGGACCGGCGGGTCGTCCGTCTGCGGCCGGGGCTGATCTTCAAGCGGGAGGCGGCGACCGGCATCCGCCGCCTCTTCGCCGGGCCGTTCCTGCCCAGCCCGCTGGTCAAGCCGGGGAGAATCCCGGTCGTGCCGGGCATCCCCGGCCTGCGCTTCCAGGCGGTCCATTCGCGCGACGTCGGCCTCGCGTACCGCCTGGCGACCGTCGGCGAGGCCCGCGGCGCCTTCAACGTCGCCGCCGAGCCCGTGCTCGACCCGCCGACGCTGGCGCGGATCCTGGGAGCGCGGGTCGTGCCGCTCGGCGCGGGCGTTGCCCGGGCGTTGGCGGCCGCCACCTGGCGCCTCCGCCTCCAGCCGACCCCGCCCGGCTGGCTGGACCTCGGGCTGTCGGTGCCGTTGATGGACGTGAGGCGGGCGCGGACGGAGCTCGGCTGGGAGCCGCGCTTCGGCGCCGACGAGGCCCTGCGGGAGCTGCTCCAGGGGATGAGCGAGGGCAGCGGCGCCGACACCCCGCCGCTCGACCCGGCGACGACCGGCCCGCTGCGCGTGCGGGAGCTGGTCACGCGCGTCGGCGGGTCCAGCTAGACCTTGTTTCCGTGGCCGCCGTCGAGGAGCAGATCGACCGCCTGCTCGCGCTGCCGCTCGACGAGTTCACGGCCGCGCGCAACGAGCTCGCTCGCGAGCTGAAGCGGGCGGGCGACACCGAGGCGGCGGAGGCGATCCAGGCGCTGCCGAAGCCGACCGTCGCCGTCTGGGCGATCGACCGGCTGGCCCGGACCGAGCGCGACCGCGTCGGCGCGCTGCTCGACGCGGGTGAGGCATTGCGAGCAGCCCAGAGCAGGCTGCTGCGCGGCGAGGAGGCGGGCGACGCGCTGCGCGAGGCGACGGCGCAGGAGCGCGAGGCGGTCCGCGAGCTCACGGCGCGGGCCGAACGGGTCCTCGCAGATGCGGGCCGCCCGGTGTCGGCGGCCACGCTCGAGCGCGTGGCGGCGACGCTGCGGGCGGCCGCCGTCAGCGACGACGGCCGGCCGCTGCTCGAGACCGGCAGGCTGACGGCCGAGCTCGACCCCTCCGGATTCGGCGGGCTGACCGGGGTCCCGGCCGGGCCCACGCCGCGCAGGGCCCGGAGCCCGGCGCCCTCGGCCGCCGAGCGGCGGCGCGAGCGGGAAGAGGAGCAGCAGCGGCGCCAGGAGCTCCGGCAGAGGGCGCGGGAGCTGGAGCGGGCGGCCAGGGCCGCCGAGCGCGAGGCGGAGAAGGCGGAGGCCGTTGCCGTCGAGGCGCGCCGCCGAGCAGAGCAGGCACGTGCCGAGGCAAACGCCGCCGCAGTGCTGTCGTGAACCTCTGCTCTACGAGCCGAGCGGGATTCCCGCGACCAGCGCCTGGGGCGAAGCCTCCTTCGCCATCGTCTTCAGCCACTTGATCTGCGTGAGCGTCTCGCGGTGGAGCGTGTCGACGTCGGCGAGCAGCTCCGGGTTGCGCGTCGCCTGGGCGATCTGCCCGGCGACCAGCCAGTGGAAGGAGACGCCCTGGGCCTGGACGTAGAGCTGCCGCAGGGAGCCGAGAAGCAGGAGGCCGGACTCGGGCCGGCGGCCGGCCAGCTCCGAGACCTTCTGGCGCAGCGAGGCCGCGGGTGTCTCGCCGGGGGCGCTGTCCCCGCCGGGCCGCAGCACCTCGCCGAGGCGCGCCGCGTGCGCGCGGACGACCTCGGCGTGCGCGTGGCACTGCTCGGCGAACCGCTTGCAGGCGTGCCAGACGTCGGGCTCGACCGCCAGGCGGTCTCCTGTCTTCGCGTACGCGTCGGCGAGCTCCTCCTCCGCCTCCCGGAGCTCGTCCAGGGCAGCGACCAGCTTGTTCACCGCTGCGCCTCCGCAGCCGCGAGCGAGGGAGCCGCCGCCCGCTCGCCGTTCGCGTCCGCGAGCTTCTCGACGCTCACGGCCGCGAGCTTGAAGAGCGGCTGCTTCGAGATCGGGTCCCAGCGCGTCGCCGTCAGCTCGTTGGCCGCGCGCGACCGGTCGCCGTTCGGCTCGTCCCAGTAGCCGTAGTGGAACGGGACGAAGACGACGCCCTCGCGGATACCGCTGACCCGTGCTCGCGCTTCCAGCTGCCCGCGGGCCGACGCGACGCGGACGAGGTCTCCTTCCTCGACGCCGAGCCTGCTCGCGTCCGCCGGCGACAGCTCGACCCAGACGTCCGGGGCGGCGGCGTTCAGCTGCTCCACCCGGCCCGTCTTCGTCCGGGTGTGCCAGTGGTACACCGTCCGACCGGTCGTGAAGAGCAGCGGGAAGTCGTCGCTCGGCTCTTCGTCGCCGGGGAGGTAGTCGGCCGCCTTCAGGAACGCCCGGCCGCCCGGGTCGTGTGCCCGGTACTCGTCCTGCTCGTTCGCGGCTCCGGAGCTCAGGTCGTGTCCGTACGACTCGCAGTAGTCCGCCGCGGTCGCGAACCGATGGTCGGCGTAGAGACGCTCGCAGCCGTCGGGGAACTCCTCGTTGCAGGGCCACTGGATTCCGTTCGCGCCGCGGAGCCTCGCGTGGGTCAGGCCGGTGTAGTCGCACGGCCGGCCGGCGGTCGTGCGCGCGAAGTCCGCGAACGCCTCCTCCGGGGTCGAGAACTTCAGCAGCGGCTGCCCGTCGCGGTCTGCGAAGCCCATCCGCCGCGCGTAGTCGAGGAACACGTCGAGGTCGGAGCGGGCCTCTCCCGGCGGCTCGACCGCCTGGTCGGAGAGATGCACGGTGCGGTCGGCGCTGGTGAACGTGCCGGCCTTCTCGCCCCAGAGCGCCGTCGGCAGCACGACGTCGGCGAGCACGGCCGTCTCCGTCAGGAAGGCGTCGCTGACCACCACGAACAGCCGCTCCTGCTCCAGGATCGAGCGGATCCGGGCAAGCTCGGGCAGCGACACGGCCGGGTTCGTGGCGGTGATCCAGAGGAACGAGATCGACCCCTCCTCCGCGTAGCGGAAGATCTGCATGGCGTGGGTGGGCGGCGCCCAGTGCGGGATGGTCAGCGGGTCGACGTTCCAGAGCGCTGCGAGCTCGTCGACGTGCCGGTCGTTCGCGTAGTTGCGGAAGGCCGGCAGCGCGCCGTCGGCGCCGGTCTCGCGCGTGTTCTGCGCGGTCGGCTGGCCGTTCATCTGGAAGACGGCGGCCCCGGGCTTGCCGATCATCCCGCGCAGGAGGTTCACGTTGTTCACCTGGACGGCCGCGGCGGTGGCCTGGTTCGACTGGTAGACACCCTGGAGGACGGTCGAGACCAGGCGCTCGGACCGTCCGACGAGCGCGGCCGCTTCCCGGATCGCAGACGCCTCGACGCCGCAGATCTGGGCCGCGCGCTCCGGTGGATACGCCAGCACCGTCTCGCGCAGGGCGTCGAAGCCGACCGTGCTCGCGTCGACGAAGGCGTGGTCGACGCGGTCGTCGACGATCAGCTCGTGCTGGATCGCGTTGAGGAGCGCCACGTTGGTGCCGTTGCGAATCGCCAGATGCACGTCTGCCTCTCGAGCCGCCGGCGTGGGGCGGGGGTCGACGACGACGAGCTTCGGCCGGTCGGGTCCGTGCAGGCGGTCGAGCATGCGCATCCACAGCACCGTCTGCGTTTCGGCGACGTTGTGGCCGACGAGGAAGAGTGTGTCGCAGACGTCGATGTCCGTGTACGAGCCGGGGTCCCCGTCCGAGCCGAAGCTCTCGATCAGCGCCCACTCCGACGTGGCGGTGCAGAGCCGCGTGTTGCCGTCGAGGTGGGGCGTGCCGATGCCGGCCCGGGCGATCAGCGTCTGCGCGTGGTACTCCTCGGCGAACAGCTGGCCGGAGGTGTAGAAGCCGAAGGCGAGCGGGCCCGACTCCGCGAGCACTTGCCTGGACCGATCGACGAGGAGCTCCATCGCCTCGTCCCACGTGGCCGGCGCGAGCTCGCCGTCGCGACGGACGAGCGGCCGCGTCAGCCGGTCCGCCGAGTTGTTCGCCCGCCAGCCGTTCAGTCCCTTCGGCCCGAGCCTGCCGTGGTTGATGCGGTCGTTCGGCCGCCCGCGGACGCCGACGATCCGGCCGTCTGCGACGGCGATGTCGAGACCGCAGCCGTTCGAGCAGAGCACGCACGCCGACGGCACCCACTGCTCGACCTCGGCCTCGTCCACGTCGAGCTGGACGTCGTGCCGCTCCGGCCAGGCCCCTTCGGCGGCGAAGGGCGTCCGCGCACCCCAGACGTCGGCGACGGCGTCGCGCACGAGTAGGTCACGTACCTCGCACGACGACGGACGAAACGCGCGACCTGTTTCGGAGCCGGGCAACGGCGGGAAGCTACGGCATGGAAGAAACCGACCGCGGCCCTCGCTTCGCGCACCCGGTCGAGGAGGCGCTCGCCCGTGCGTTCGACGAGCTCGGGATCGTCTGGCGCTACGAGCCGCGCACGTTCCCGCTGGAGTGGCGGGACGGCGTCGTCGTGGAGGCGTGCACGCCCGACTTCTACCTCCCCGAGCTCGACCTGTACGTCGAGTGCACGGTGATGAAGCAACGGCTGGCGACGAGGAAGAACCGCAAGTACCGCAAGCTGCGGAACCGGTTCGGCGTCGTCGCCGAGATCATGTACCGCCGCGACTTCATCCGCCTCGGGCGACGGCACGGCCTGCCCGAGCTCGAGCGGGCCGCGCGCCGCTCGTAACCTGCTCTCTAGCCCTCGGCGCCGAGCAGGTCGGTCACCGCCTGGACGAGCTCCTGCTCGCTGAACGGCTTGCGCAGTCGGGGCGCGTCCGTGGTCCGGACGAACTGGTCGCCCGAGTCGCCGGTCATCAGCAGGACGGGAATCTGGGGCTTGAGCTGGCGGAGCAGGTCGGCCAGGGCGTCGCCGCTCATGCCCGGCATGAGCACGTCGAGGATCACCAGGTCGAAGTCCTCCCGCTCGAGCAGGTCGGCGGCGGCCAGGCCGGAGTGGGCGACGACCGCTTCGTGACCGGCCTCGTCGAGCATCGCGCGCACCAGCTCCACCAGCTGGCGGTCGTCGTCTGCGATCAGGATCCTGGGCATCGTGCTCCTACTACGACGATGGTCGAGCTTTCCCTCGAACAGGACTTGCGCGTGCCGCCGGGACCCATACCGTGAGTATGGGGTGTTCGAGGAGGGTGGAGATGCCGTGGGGCCTGACTGACCACTTCGTCGATCAGGTGATCGCCGTGTACGACACGCGCGAGCAGGCGGTTCGCGCGCTCAGGGCGATGCTCGCCGACGAGCCTGCGTGGGAGGGGATGATCGAGGTCGTGGCGGTTCCCGAGCGGCGCCGCTGCCTGCCGAGGTGCCGCACGGTGCGCCGACCTCGCTGCCGGCGCTTCTAGGCTCGCTCGAGCCGGTCGGCGTGAGATCATCCCTGGCCGGAGACCCCCCGTCTTGAGAGCCTCTCGTCTGATTGCGGCCGTCGTCGCGCTGCTCCTGTTCCCGGCTGTCGCTCAGGCGTCGCCCCGCGTCTCGATCTTCTACTACCCCTGGTACGGCAACCCCGCACACGACGGCGGCTGGGAGCACTGGCTGATGCCGGGAGGCGCGACCGGCGACGTCGCCTCCAGCTACTACCCGGCGCGAGGCCTCTACTCGAGCTCGAGCGAGCCGGTCGTCCGCGCGCAGATGCGCGAGATCGCCGCCGCCCGCGTCCAGGAAGTGGTGTCCTCGTGGTGGGGCTGGGGATCGGCGGAGGACGTCCGGCTGCCGCTCGTCGTCAAGGAGGCGCACGCGGCGGGGCTGGCAGTGGCCGTGCACCTCGAGCCGTACCCCGGACGAACGATCGAGACCGTGGAGGCGGACATCGATCACCTGCGGACGCTGGGGATCACCCGCATCTTCGTCTACCGCCCGTTCGAGATCTCCGTGGACGACTGGGCGGCCCTGCGTGACCGCGAGCCCGGCATCCAGCTCTTCGCCCAGACCACGCTCGCCGGCAAGGCGGCGGCGGCGAAGTTCGACGGGATCTACACGTACGACATCCTGCTCTGGGGAGGCAACATGTTCTCCCGCCTCTGCTCGCAGGCGCACCGGGTCGGCCTCCTGTGCCTGCCGTCCGTCGGCCCCGGCTACGACGCGACCCATGCGACCGCCGACCTGCGGGTCAAGCCGCGGCGCGACGGCGCCACCTACGACGCCATGTGGCGCTCGGCGATTCGGTCGAGCGCGGACGACGTCACGATCACGAGCTACAACGAGTGGCACGAAGGCACGCAGATCGAGCCGGCGCGCGTGCGGCTCAGCGGGGCGGCAGCAGCCGCGGGGGTGGAGAGCTACGACGGCGCCTACGGCCGCACCGGACGGGCATCGGAGGACGCGTACCTCGACCGCACGACCTACTGGTCGAACCTGTTCACGCGGTCGCGGCGTCCCCGGCCCTGGCAGTTGTAGCTACGCCTCTGCGAAGACGTCGGCCGAGCAGCCGAAGACGAGCGCCGCGGGAACGTCCTCAGGCTCGACCTCCGCGAGCGAGGGGTGCCCGAGATCGACCGAGACGTCCGGCCAGCGGTCGAGCCCGAGCGAGGCGGCCCCTTCCGTCGAGCCGAACGCGAGCAGCCGGTCCACCGGCACGACGTTCCGCCTGCCGGCCGAGCGGCGCGCGATCCCCTCGAGCTCGCGCAGCTCCTCGAGCGGGTCGACCCGCACGTTCGAGTCGGAGCCGATGCAGATCCCGATCCCGCGCTCGAGGAGCGCTTCCACCGGCGCGTAGCCGTCGCCCAGGTTCGCCTCCGTGGTCGGACAGAGGCACACCCTCGCTCCGGCGTTGGCCAGGAGGTCGAGCTCGTGCTCGTCGGCGTGCGTGGCATGGACGACCGTCGTCTGCGGCCCGAGGCAGCCGGTGCGCTGGAGCACCTCGATCGGGCGGGCACCGTGCTCGGCGAGGCACTCCTCGATCTCGCGCGGCTGCTCGTCCGCGTGGATGTGGAGGGGCAGCGACTCGGCAGCCGCGTACGCGCCGATCTGCTCGAGCCAGCCGGCGGGGCACGCGCGGACGGAGTGGGGGGCGAGCCCGGCCCGCACCCCCCGGCTCCGAAGCGTCTCGACCTCGTCGAGGTACTGCGTCGCACTCCCCTGCCGGAAGCGCGGCAGCCCCCCGCGGGCGTAGGCGACGAGGAGGAGGACGAGCTCGACCCCGGCCTCGGCGGCCGCCTCGACGGCCGCGGGCGCCTCGGGGAGGCCCAGGTAGTGGAACTCGCCGACTGCGGTGTAGCCGGCGCGCCGGAGCTCCCGATAGATCGCAGCGTAGGCCCGGCGCACGCTGTCCGGCGTCTGCCTGTCGGCCTCGAGCAGCATCGTCTCCCGCCACGCCCAGAAGTCGCCGCCCTCGGTCCGCCCGCGCAGCGCACGCTGGAACGTGTGCGAATGTGCGTCGACGAAGCCGGGGAGGGTGAAGCGCTCGGGCACGCCTCGGTCGATTCTCGCTCAACCGGCGTCTGCCCACGGGCGACAGGGGAGATCGAGATCCGCGCACTATCCTTGCAGGGACGTGGCCTCGACGTCCGCACCCGTTCCTGCGCTCGCCTGGCTGCCCAACGGCCTGACGATCGTCAGGTTCCTGCTGATCCCGGCCTTCATCGTCGTCTACGCCTCCGCCGAGAACGGCCACAGCTGGACGGCCGGGATCATCTTCGCCGTCGCGGGAATCACCGACCAGGTGGACGGCTGGCTCGCACGGCGCTGGCACGTGGAGTCGGAGTTCGGCAAGTACGCCGACCCCCTCGCCGACCGGCTGATGATCGACACCGCGGTGGTGATGCTCGTGCTCGCCGACCGGCTGCCCTGGCCGGCCCTGGCGGTGATCGTCGCTCGCGACGCCTTCCTGATCGTCGGCGCGAAGGTGGCGATGCCGCGCGGCTACGAGTTCTCGGTCAGCCTGCTCGGCAAGGCCGCGACCTGGCTCCTGTACGCGGGCGTCGCATTCCTGATCGTGACCGTGCCGGGGACGGACTGGCCCCTGTGGCTCTTCTGGACCGGCCTGGCCATGGCCGTGGCGGCGGGCGTGCTGTACGCCTGGACCGCCCGCGGCGCGATCACCCGGAGGCAAGCGGCGTGAAGGCGGTCGTGATGGCCGGGGGGGAGGGGACGAGGCTGCGTCCGCTCACCTCGAACCAGCCGAAGCCGATGGTGCCGATCGTCGGCAAGCCGTGCATGGAGCACATCCTCGAGCTGCTCGGACGTCACGGCTTCGACGACGTGATCGTCACGCTCGCGTTCATGCCGCAGGCGATCCGCAGCTACTTCGGGGACGGCGAGTCGCTCGGCCTGTCGATCGAGTACTCCGTGGAGGAGTCGCCGCTGGGGACGGCCGGATCGGTGCGACTCGCGTCCGGCAAGCTCGATGACACCGTCCTCGTCATCTCCGGCGACGCCCTCTGCGACATCGACCTCGGCCGGCTGCTCGCCTTCCACCAGGAACGCGGTGCGGCCGTGACGATCGGGCTGAAGGCGGTCGAGAACCCGCTCGAGTTCGGGATCGTGGTCACCGACGAGGACGGGCGGATCGAGCGCTTCCTCGAGAAGCCCTCGTGGGGCCAGGTCTTCTCGGACACGATCAACACGGGCATCTACGTGCTCGAGCCCGAGGTGCTCAGGCACGTCCCCACCGACCGTCCGTACGACTTCTCCAAGGAGCTGTTCCCGCTGCTCCTGGAGATGGGGCGGCCGCTGTACGGAATGACCTGCGACGGCTACTGGCAGGACATCGGCAACCTCGACCAGTACCGGCAGGCGAACTTCGACGCGCTCGACGGCCAGGTCGAGCTGAACATCCCCGGCCTGCGCCTGCGCGGCAACATCTGGCTCGGCGAGGGCGTCGAGCTGGACGACCTCGAGGACGTCGAGGGCCCTGCGTTCGTCGGCAACTACTGCCGCATCTCGCCCCAGGCCGCGATCGGCGCCTACTCGGTGCTCTCCGCCAGCGTCACCCTCCGCGAGCGGGCTCGCACGGTGCGCTCGGTGATCGACGCCAGCACGCACGTGGGCCGGAGCGCGCTGGTCGAGGGCGCGGTGGTCGGGCGCAGCTGCGACATCCGCTCTCACGTGCGGATCCAGGAGGGCGCTGCGATCGGCGACGAGGTCGTTCTGGGCGCGCAGAGCCAGGTGCTTCCCGGCGTGCGCATCTACCCGTACAAGGAGGTCGAGTCCGGCGCTCACATCCACGAGAGCCTGATCTGGGAATCGCGCGCGACCTCCGCGCTGTTCGGCAAGGACGGCGTCAGCGGCCTGATCGACGTCGACCTGACCCCAGACGTGGCCGTGCGGCTGGCTGCTGCGCTGGGCACGGCCCTGAAGCGGGGAGCGCGCGTGGTCGCCAGCCGGGAGGCGCCGCGTGCCTGCCGGACGATCAAGCGCGCGATGATCACGGGCCTCAACTCGTCGGGCGTCGACGTCGCCGACCTCCGCATCCTGCCGCCGTCGGTGAGCCGCCACATGATGAAGACCCAGGGCTACGACGCCGGCATCCACGTCGGAGTCAGCCAGAGCGACCCCGAGCGCATCCAGATCCGCTTCTTCGAGCAGCCGGGCATCCAGATGACGCCCGAGCTGGAGAAGGAGGTGGCGAAGCACTTCAACCGGCGCGAGCTCCGGAGGGCGCCGTTCGGCGACATCGGCAACATCACCTATCCCTCGCGCGTGCGCGAGGAGTACGCGCAGGACCTGCTCTCGACCGTGGACGTCAAGCTGATCCGGGGGCGGAACTTCCGCATCGTCGTCGACTACGGGTACTCGGCGTCGTCGTTCGTCCTCCCGCTCGTGCTCGGGCCGCTGCGGCTCGAGGCCGTCTCCGCGCACGCCTTCACGACCGAGTCTGCGGCCACGGCCTCCTCGCTGCGCGAGTCGATCGGCCAGGCCAGACGGCTGGTGGCGGCGATCGGCGCGGAGCTGGGGGCGGTGTTCGACCGCGCCGGCGAGCGCCTGTTCATGGTCGACGAGCACGGCCGCGAGATCCCGCCGGAGCAGACCCTGCTCCTCTTCCTGCGGCTGATCGGCGAGGCCGGCTGGACCGGCAAGATCGCGGTGCCGGTGACGGTCACCGGATCCGTGGAGAGGATCGCCGAGCCCTTCGGGCTCGACGTCGTGCGGACGCCCGCCGCCCCTGCGGAGCTCACCAAGGCCGCCATCACCGAAGACGTGGTCTTCGCGGGCGCGGGCGGCGGGGTCTACGTCTTCCCGAAGTTCCTCCCCGGCCACGACGCGGTGGCCAGCCTCTGCACGCTGATGGAGCTGCTGGCCCGGGTCCGGCAACCGCTGTCCGAGCTCGTGGCCGCGCTGCCCGAGGCGCACGTCGTCCACCGCCAGATCGCCTGCTCCTGGGCCCTGAAGGGGACGGTGATGCGCGTCCTGGCCGAGCAGCTGAAGGACCGCGAGCTCGACCTCACCGACGGGATCAAGGTGCTGGACGAGCGCGGCTGGGTGGAGGTGCTGCCCGACCCCGACGAGCCGCTCGTCCACGTCTACGCGGAGGGCGACAGCGACGAGGCCTCGAACGCACTCGAGGCCGAGCTGCACGCCCTGGTCGACGACGCGATGTCCGGGCAGGAATCGGCGGTCGGAGCGCAAATCTCAAGCTGAGGTTGAACCTTGGGCCGGTGCCTGCTTGAATGGGCCGAAGCCGGTCGTCCGTCGAACAGAAGGGACCTGATGGAAGCGTTTCCGGACCTCGCGACCCTGTCCGACTCCGAGCTGAAGGAGCTGATCACCCGGCTCGAGGCCGAGGAGAACGAGATCTCGTACCAGCGGCGCATGCTGCACGGCAAGCTCGACATCCTCCGCGCGGAGCTCGTCGCGCGGCTCCAGGCGAGAGGGGAGGGGGAGCTCGGCCAGGTCGACCTCGACCGGTTGACCGACATCCTCGCCGGCAAGGCCGCGCCGCCCAGCGAGTGAGCCACATCTACTGTCCGGAGTGCGGCTTCCAGAACCTGGAGTCCGCGCACTACTGCTCGCGCTGCGGGGCGCTCCTCGTCACCGAGGGCGAGTCCGACGAGACGACGATGGCGCTCTCGGCCGAGGAGGTGCACGACGAGCGGGCCGACCTGCTCGACGAGCTGGGCATCGAGGGCCCCGCGCTCGTGATCCGCTCCGGCGGCGGGCGCACGGGGGAGACCTTCGCGCTCGGGCGGGAGCAGACCACGATCGGACGCTCGCCCGACTGCGACATCTTCCTCGACGACGTGACCGTCTCCCGGCGCCATGCGCTCGTCACGCGCGGCGACGCGACCTTCACGATCGAGGATCTGGGCAGCCTGAATGGAACATTCCTGAACCGCTCCCGGATCGAGCGGGGCGACCTCGACAACGGCGACGAGGTCCAGATCGGCAAGTACCGCCTCATCTTCCTGGCCCGATGACCACCACCGCACACGCACCCCGGCTGCACACGATCGGCTCGGTCTGCCGCCGGCTCCAGAGCGACTTCCCGGACATCTCGATCTCGAAGATCCGCTACCTCGAGGACCAGGGGCTGCTGTCGCCGAAGCGCACGCGCGGCGGCTATCGGCTCTTCAGCGAGGACGACGTCGAGCGGCTGGAGACGATCCTCCGGCTCCAGCGGGACGAGTTCCTGCCGCTTCGGGTGATCCGCCAGGAGCTGGCCGCGCCCGCGGCCAAGGACCGGCGCCGGCGCAGGGCCCGGCTGACGAGCGCCGAGCCGGCGATCGGCGTCGAGGAGCTCTGCGAGAAGGCGGGGATCTCCCTGCAGCAGGCCCGTGAGCTGACCGAGTACGGACTGCTCGAGCCGCCGCTGACGGAGGCCGACGTCGACGTGGCTGCAGTCTGCACCCGGCTGGTCTCGACCGGCGCGGACGTACGGCACCTGCGCAAGTTCGCGACTGCAGCCGGGAACCAGGCCGACCTGCTCGAGGCGCTCGTGCCGAAGCTCCGGTCGCGGAACCCGGAGGCCCGGCAGGGCGCCGTCGAAGACCTGCACGGCCTCGCCGAGCTCGCCCAGGAGCTCAGCCAGCTCCTCTTCTGGCGGGCGCTGCGCAGTCGAGTCACGCCATGAGCGTCGACCTGGCGAGCAAGATCCGCGACGTCCCGGACTTCCCCAAGCCCGGGATCGTCTTCAAGGACATCATGCCGCTGCTCGCCGACCCTGTGGCGCTCCGCGCTGCGGTCGACCGCATCGCCGAGTGGGCGGAGCCGCGCAAGCCCGATCTCGTGCTGGGCGCCGAGGCGCGCGGGTACATCACCGGCGGCGCGCTTGCCTGCCGGCTCGGCTGCGGCTTCGTCGCCGCCCGCAAGCCCGGGAAGCTGCCGTGGCGGACGGTGGCCGCGAAGTACGCGCTCGAGTACGGCTTCGACTCGCTGGAGGTGCACGCCGACGCGATCGTGAAGGGCCAGCGGGTGGTGATCCACGACGACGTGCTGGCGACGGGCGGGACGGCCAAGGCGACGGTCGAGCTCGTCGAGCAGCTCGGCGGGAAGGTCGTCGGCCTGCCCTTCATCATCGAGCTCGAGTTCCTGAGCGGCCGCGACCGGCTCCAGGGCTACGACGTCTTCTCGCTGCTGCAGTATTAGCGGATGTACGACGCGCTGACGGCGCGGTACACGTTCGGATGTCCGGCTCGCGGCGAGGCGTCGGTGCCGCTGTCGTCGTTCCGCCGGCTGGAGCGGTTGCCGGGCGCGTCGCACCCCGTCGTGTACGGGATCGCCTTTGCCTGCTCGTGCGGCGAGGAGCACCCCGGGCTGGTGGCGCACGACGAGCTCGACTGGGCGCCGCTCGGGCTCGCCGCGGGGACGTTCCTGAACTTGATGACCGCTCGGGTGGAGACGGTCGACGCCGAGCTCGGCGACGTCGCGGCCCGCCGGATCGGAGCAGGAGAATGGCCGTGGAGCTTCTTCTGCTGGCCCGAGCGCCGGCCACGGCCGATGTTCCCGTCGTCGTTCGTCCTGCTCGCTCCGGGGGAGCGCAACCATGCCGTCGGCGTCGCCGTGCGCTGCCCCGCGTGCGGCGGGGTGTCGGTGAACCTCGTCTCGCGGGAGCACGTCGATCTGCCCTTCCACAACGACGGGGCGATCGGCGTGGTCGAGCACCTGTTCGCTGAGGATGCTCTCCGGACGATCGAGGAGTTCCGGGCCGAGCTCCACTCGGCGAGCTTCGACGGCCGGAGGATGCTCCTCTAGCGAATACCCTCGCTTCCGAGCGGGTACCACCGCGGTGGAGGTGATGGACATGTACGGAACGACACGCGGTGTGGCGACGCTCGCCGGGGCTGCAGGCGCCGGTGCGCTCGTCTGGGTGTCGACGCAGATCGATCGAGACTCCACCGGCGGCTACTGGGCGGCGATGGGCATCCTGGCCGGGGCAGGGCTGACGATGGCCCTGTCCCAGCTCTTCGGCGGCTGGACGAAGTGGGGGACGCCGCGGATCTCGGCCGGAGTGTTCCTGGTCGGCTTCTTGCCGGTTCTGGTCGTCGCGGGGTGGGTCTTGCTCGCGGCGCAGCCCGACCCGAACTGGTTCCAGCGGCACATCAACTCCTGGTCGTCGAGCATCGCCATCGACGGTCCCGTCGACGACCTGGGCTCGGTGATCGCGGTCCTCGCGTTCGGGCTCGGGCTCGTCTTCGGGTTCACGTTCGACACGTCGGGACCTCGCCGGCCCGGAGAGCCGGTCTGGGAGAGCTCTGCCCGGGAGCCCGCGGTCGTCCCCGAGACGACGACGCTGCCCCGGGAGACTGCGGACTCGGCCCCGACCACGGTGATCCACGATGCGCCGCCGGCCGAGACCACGCCCGAGACCGAGCGCGTCGTCCGACGGTAGCGGTGCTCTCTAGCGCGGCGTGCGCCGGCGCGGCTCGTCCTCGCCGTAGCGGCGCACGTACACGAAGATCACGCACGCGGCGACGACGGCGAGGATGAAGGCGCTCGGCTTCGACACCCCGATCGCCAGCAGGAATCCCCAGAGCAGGACGCCGAGGCCGAACGCCCAGAGGAACGAGATGACCCCGTGGTCGATGCTCGGCGGGCGGGGAAGATGCACGGGCTCGATCCTAGTGGACGCGCCGGAACCGTCGCGACGCGGCCGGTGTAGGGTGAGTATGCGCTTGCGTCTTTTCGCACGTAGTTCGCTCGTGGCGGCGGCGGTTGCGCTGGTTGCGGCCGTGCCCGCCTCCGGCAAGGAGGGCGCACGGGCGACGCTGACCAGCCACGTGCCCGTTGCCGCGGCGGCCGGCACGCGGTTCCGCGTCGCGTGGGTCGTGACCATCCTCGACAACGGCAGGCGCCGTCCGTTCGGCGCTGGCGGCATGTTCGTGCGGCTGCTCGGCCCAGCCCGGGGAGCGTCGACGAAGGTCTACGCCCAGGGGCTCGACGGCCGGTATCACGCGATCGTGCGCGTCCGGCGGGGCGGCCTGCGCGGGATCCAGTTCGGCCTGCGCAGCTGGGTGAGCGACGCCAGGGGCACCCACGAGGGCGAATGGCTGGTCCCGGTTACCAACAACCCGTTCGGGACCAAGAATTCGCCGAGCCGGTAGCGCTTTCGTCCACCGAATCCACCGACTTTTCCCTTGCGGGTTGTGCCGCCCGACTCGGCTTCGACCTACTTGCGCTCCGTGCTCGGCGCAAGCAGCAACCTAGAGCCTCGCTGGGCTCCCTTCAAGAGGGGGGTAAAGGAAAAGGCCGCAAATTGCGCGAGGCAAGAATACGGAATCAGGACAGGTCCATAGGGACCTGTCCCTGGATGCTCCTCATTTCCGACTTGACATAACGTCGCTTCTCGTGCACGGCGATTCACGTGCAGATTCCCGCTCGGGCCTCGACTTTCTGGGAGGAACCTGTTTGAATCGCTCGCGGGGGCGGGTACCCACGGGCCCGACACGTGTTGGAAGCGCCGATAGCCGCGATCGACAGCATCGTCCAGACCGAGGAGGTCGTCCAGCTGCTCGAGGCCGCCGAGATGGCGGGCTCGGTCGGGACGACCCAGCTGCTGGAGGTGCTCGAGCCGCACGGGCTCGATCCGATCGAGATCGACGCCGTCTACCGGATGTTCGAGGAGCGCGGAATCGACGTGGTGGAGGAGACCGGCCCGGGGCGGCTGCAGGCCCCCCCACCTCCGGCCCCGACGCTCGAGTCGACGACCGACGCCCTGCAGCTCTTCCTGCGCGAGACCGGCCGGCACCCGCTGCTGACCGCGGCGCAGGAGGTGGAGCTGGCGAAGAAGATCGAGCGGGGCGACATGCAGGCGAAGCAACGCATGATCCAGTCGAACCTGCGCCTCGTCGTCTCGATCGCCAAGAACTACCGCAACCAGGGACTTCCGTTCCTGGACCTGATCCAGGAGGGCACGCTCGGGCTGATCCGGGCGGTCGAGAAGTTCGACTGGCGACGCGGCTACAAGTTCTCGACCTACGCGACCTGGTGGATCCGGCAGGCGGTCGCGCGGGCGCTCGCGGACAAGGCGCGGACGATCCGCATGCCCGTGCACATCGTCGAGCGGCTCCAGAAGATGAACCGGGCCGAGCGCCATCTCTGGACGCAGCTTGGTCGCGAGCCGACGCTCGAGGAGATCGCGACCGAGGCGAGCCTCCCGCTCCAGCAGGCCCGCGAGGTGCGCGCGGCCGCCCGGGCGGCGACCAGCCTCGACCAGCCCGTCGGCGACCAGGAGGACGCGGTGCTCGGCGACTTCGTCGCCGGCGAGGGCCCGCTTCCCGAGGAGCAGGTCGAGCTGTCGCTGCGAAGCCAGGCGCTCGCCTCCGCACTCCGCGCGCTCGCCGACCGCGAGCGCGAGGTGCTCGTCCTCCGCTACGGGCTCTCCGACTACGAGCCGAAGACTCTCGAGGAGATCGGCCGCCGCCTCGGCCTCACCCGCGAGCGCGTGCGGCAGATCGAGGTCGAAGCCTTACGCCGGCTGGCCACCCTCCGCGAAATCCAAGCGGTCGCCCACTAGCCGCTCGCCGCGCGCTTCGCGCGCGAGCTCGCTCGCACGGGGGAAACGGCCGGTTTCCCCCGTGGGCTCCCTTCCCCAACCCCACCCGCACCTCAGCGATCGCCGTGTGCCGCGGCCGCCATGCCGGCCGCGGCGGCGACGAGCCCGAAATCGGGTCAGGCAGTGCGGAGGTACAGGTAGAGCTGGGGCGCCTGGGAGCGGAGCTCGCGGAGCGCCCTCGCTTCCAGCTGGCGGACCCGCTCGCGGGTGATGCCGAGCTCGGCGCCGACCTGCTCGAGCGTCCGCGGCGCCTGGCCGTCGAGCCCGAACCGCCTGGTGATGACGAGCTGCATGCGCGGGTTGAGCCGGGCCATCGCCTGGGCCAGCTCCTGCGAGCGCATCCCTTCGGCGGTCGTCTCCTCCGGCTGCTCCGCGTTCACGTCCTCGATCAGGTCGCTGTAGTCGCTCTCGCCGTCCCCGACGGGCGCCTCGAGCGAGATCGGATCCTCGATCAGCTCGAGCAGGTCGCGCACCTTCTTCTCGGTGAAGCCGCTCTCCTTCGCGATCTCGCGCAGCAGGGGCTCCCGGTTGAGCTTCTGCGTCAGGACGCGCCGGGCGCGCATCACGCGGCGCTCCTGCTCGGCGACGTGCACCGGGAGGCGGATCGTCCGCCCCTGGTCGGCGAGCGCCCGGGTGACGGACTGGCGGATCCACCAGGTCGCGTAGGTCGAGAGCTTGTAGCCCATCCGCCAGTCGAACTTCTCGACCGCGCGCATGAGGCCGAGGTTGCCCTCCTGGATCAGGTCGAGCAGCGGCACGCCCGCCTTCGTGTAGTTGCGCGTGATCGACATGACCAGCCGGAGGTTGGCCTCGATCAGCCGTCGCTTCGCCTCCTGGTCGCCGGCGTCCTTTCGCTGGGCGAGCTCGCGCTCCTCGGCGGCCGTCAGCAGCCTGCCGTCGCCGATCTGCCGCAGGTAGAGCTTCAGCGGGTCCTGGGTCGGCCCCGCGGCGTCGAACTCGTCCTTCGGCGGCGCCTCGACCTCGGGCTCGTCGAGCGCCGGGACGAGCTCGAGCTTCGGCTGGTCTTCGGCAGGCTCGGAGGCACGATGGTCGTCCATCACACGAGCGATATCGGCATCCGGCGGCGGCGGCTGAACCCCTCTAACGTCCAGGCTCGGCGGGCGACGTCCTTACAGAACCTTTTCCAAACCGACCTGCCTGCCGATCGTCTGAGTGTCCGTGCCCGTCACCGGGTTCCTCCGACGGGCGAACTACGATCGAGAGAGCGGCCCATGTGCGGCATTGCCGGATACAGCCTGAGTCCGAGAAGCGGCGTCGACAGGACGCGGGCCGCCCAGGCACTGCTGGCCGCCATCGCCGAGCGCGGCGCCGATGCGGTCGGGTACGCCTTCCGCTCCCCGGGGAGCCCGATATCCGTGCACAAGCAGCGCACCGGCGCCAGCGCCGTCCTCGACCGGATCGTGATCCCGGCGGACGCCCACCAGGTCCTCCTGCACGTCCGCGACTACACGAAGGGCCATCCGCAGATCGCCGCGAACAACCACCCCGTCTGCCACGGCACGGTCGCGGGCGTCCACAACGGGACGATCCAGAACGACGACGAGCTGATGGCCAGGCACGGCTTCCAGCGCGCCCAGCCCGGGATGACGGTCGACTCCGAGGTGATCTTCGCCACCGCCGAGGCGACCGGCAGCGACGCGCGCCCGTTCGAGGAGTTCCGGGGCTCGATGGCCGCCGCGTGGCTCGACGAGCGCCACCCGGAGCTCCTGTACCTCGCGCGCGGCGTCGGGCGACCGCTCTGGGTCGGGACGAGCCGCCACGAGCTGTTCTTCGCCTCGACCGGGGAAGCGCTCGAGATCGCCGAGCGTTACACGGGCGTCCGCCTGCGCAAGCGCGAGCTCGCCGAGGGGACGCTGCTCGCGCTGAAGGGGCCGCGCGCCGTCCGTCACGACCGCTTCCGGCCCGACCCGACCTACGAGGCCGACCCGCTCCCGGCCGTGCGCGCGCCGCACGAGGGCGCGTTCTGCCTCGAGCGCCTCGCCGCCCTGGCCGCGGCTTAGCTCTTCAGCGAACCGTCCCGCTCGACGGTCGCGCCCTCCTCGCGCAGACGCTGCCGCACGAGGTACTGGAACGTCGACCACGCTCCGCGCCGGGCGTCGAACATCCGGTACACCTGCCACTCGGTCAGGAGGTCGGCTTCCTCCCGGCGAGCCTCGGCCCAGTCGTTGAACTTCGGCAGGCGTCCGAGCCGCCGGGCCAGCGCTGCGCCCTGCTCGATCGCCCGCTCGAGCCGCTCCTCGCCCACCGGAACGTCGAACCCGGCCTCCCGCAGGGCGTTGGTCAGCGAGCCGAACGTGTGCCAGTAGAGCGACTTGGACGGCATCCAGCCCCGGTTGGCGTCCACGTCCTTCGCCGTCGGGACGCGGCCGAGCCGCGTGCCCAGCTCGCGAAGCAGCCCCAGGAGCTCCTCCCTGGTCGCGAAGCGGCGAGGGACGAGGCCGGCGAGCCGCTTGGCCTTGTTCCAGCTGCCGAAGTGCTCGATCACCGTCTGCGGGTGCACCGACGTCGCCGCGTCGTCGGCGAACTCCTTCATCGTCGGCGAGCGGCCCAACCGCTTCGCGCACGCCCGCAGCTGGTCGAGGATCTCCTCGTCGGAGTAACGGCGGCGCATCTCCGCCTGGAACGCGGCGAGCTCGGCCGGGTCGATGCTGGTGATCGCTCGATAGGGGCGCCTGGGCGGCATCGGGGCAAAAAGAATAGAGCGTCTTGACAGATTTGCAAAGTTCGGTGTAAAAGTTGCCCAGAGCACGTTGAACGATATGCAAATGCGGCTGGCGCAACTAGACTGGCCACGCGAATGCGCCTCGCCCTGGAGCTCGCCCTGGCCCGGTCCGCCGGCCGCCTGTCACGCCTGGCCGGCCGCGGCGGCGGCACCACCCTCCCGGGCAAGATCCTCGCCGCCATCGACCCCTCCTCGCTCGCCACCCTGGCTGGAAGGCTGCCCCAGGGGACCGCGGTGATTTCGGCCACGAACGGCAAGACGACGACCGCGGCCCTCGCGGCCGCGATCCTCGGCCCGCGCGCCCGGCTCGCCCACAACGGATCCGGGGCGAACCTCGTCTCGGGCGTCGCCTCCACCCTGGTCGAGTCCCGCGGCGCCGAGCTCGGCCTGTTCGAGGTCGACGAGGGGGCCCTGCCCGAGGTCGCGACCAGGATCCGGCCGCGGGCGCTGTGTCTCGGCAACCTCTTCCGGGACCAGCTCGACCGGTACGGCGAGCTCGAGCAGATCGCCGAGCGGTGGCGGGCAACCGTCCGGGAGCTTCCCGAGAGCACGACCCTCCTCGTCAACGCGGACGATCCCCAGGTCGGCGACCTGGGTGCCTCCCGCCACGGGAGCGTCTGCTTCGGCATCGACGATCCGTCACAGGCCCGGCCGTCGCTGCAGCACGCCTCCGATTCGAAGTACTGCCTGCGCTGCGGGACGGCCTACGTCTACGCGGCCGTGTACGTCGGCCACCTCGGCGACTACCGGTGCCCCGCGTGCGGGCACGGCCGCCCGGCGCTCGACCTCGCCGCCCGGGCGATCCGGGTCGAGGGGCTCGAGTCGGTCTCCTTCGACCTCGTCGCCCCCGAGGGAGGCCGCCGCGTGCGCATCGGCCTGCCGGGCCTCTACAACGTCTACAACGCGCTCGCGGCTGCCGCCCTCGCGCGCGCGCTCGGCGCCTCTATCGACGAGATCGCCGAAGGGCTCGCCGCTGCGCGCCCGGCCTTCGGGCGGGCAGAGCGCATCGACGTCGACGGCCGGCGGCTCCTGCTCCTGCTGATCAAGAACCCCGCCGGCGCGAACGAGGTCGTGCGCACGCTGGTCGCCGCCGGTGCCCCCTCGCACGCCGTGATCGCGCTCAACGACGCGGTCGCGGACGGACGCGACGTCTCCTGGATCTGGGACGTCGACTTCGAGCCGCTGCTGGAGTGCCTCGACCGGGTCGTGGTCTCGGGCGAGCGGGCAGCCGAGCTCGCGCTCCGCTTCACCTACGCGGGCTTTCCGGACGACGCCGTCGAGATCGTCCCGGAGCTCGGGCCCGCGCTCAACCGCGGGCTCGCCCTGACTCCGGCCGGCGGCGAGCTCACGGTCCTCCCCACCTACACGGCGATGCTCGAGCTGCGCGGGATCGTCGCCGCGCGTGGACACGTGAGCCAGTACTGGAACCGTGCTGCATGAAGATCCGCGTCGGCCACCTCTATCCCGACTACCTGAACATCTATGCCGACCGCGGCAACATCGCGGTGCTGGCACGGCGCGCCGCCGCGCGCGGGCTGGAGCTCGAGGTCGCCCCGCTCGGCCTCTCCGAGGCGCTCGTGCCCGACGCGCACGACCTCCTCTACGTCGGCGGCGGCCAGGACCGCGAGCAGGCGCTGATCGCTCCCGACATCGCCGCGAAGGGCGACGCTCTGCGTGCCGCGGTGGACGGCGGCGCCGCCGTCCTCGCCGTCTGCGGCGGGTACCAGCTGCTCGGGCGCTTCTACCGCGACCGGTACGGCTCGGAGCTCCCGGGCGCGGGCGTCCTGCCGCTGTACACGGTCGCCGGCGAGCGCCGCATGATCGGCGACGTCCTGCTCGAGTGCGAGCTCCACCCCGGGCGGCGCGAGACGCTCGCCGGGTTCGAGAACCACGCCGGCAGGACGATCCTCGACGACGGCGCCGAGCCGCTGGGCCGCGTGGTCGCGGGCTTCGGCAACGACGGCCGGAGCGGATACGAGGGCTGCCGGGTCGGCCGCGTCGTCGGCACGTACCTCCACGGCCCGCTGCTGCCGCGCAACCCGTGGCTGGCCGACTGGATCCTGGCCCAGGCGGCAGCGCACGCGACGGGCGGCGAGCCGCCCGCGCTCGTGCCGCTGGACGACAGCCTCGAAGCGCGGGCCCATGCCGTCTCGGCCGCCCGCGCGCGGACGCGCGGCGGGCGCTCTTGAGAGCGTCCGATCTCGCGGCTGCGGTCCGGCCTGCTCCCGGACGGTTTAGGGTGGCGTCATGCCGATCCCGACCGAGCCGATCGGGAGCATCCCCAGGCCCCTCGAGCTGATCGAGGGAATGCAGGCGGCCGCGGCCGGCGAGCTCTCGCCCGAGGAGCTCGACCGCCTGTACGCCCACGCCGTTCAGGACACGATCGCGAGCTTCGAGGCGACAGGCTCGCCCGTGATCACCGACGGCGAGCAGCGGAAGTCGAGCTTCGCCACCTACTCGCTGGACGGGCTCGAGGAGCTGGCGGCCGACGGCGTCGTGATCCCCTTCGCGGACGGGCATACGCGCCAGCTGCCGCGGTTGACGAGCGGCCCCTTCCACTACGGGAGGTACGCGGACGCGTTCCTCGAGGAGGCGCAGCGGTACGCGACGCGCCCCGTCAAGCAGGCGGTGATCTCGGCCTCGGCGCTGAGCCTTCTGTATCCGCCGGACGGGATCGCGGACTACCCGCGCGAGGCGTTCATCGCCGACCTCCTGCGCGAGTCGGAGGCGGACATCAGACGCTCGCTCGAACGCGGCGCGCACACCGTCCAGATCGACTTCACCGAAGCACGGCTCTCCCTCAAGCTCGATCCGTCGGGACAGCTCCTTCGCGACTTCGTCGAGCTGAACAACGCCGTTCTGAGCCGTTTCTCGGCCGCGGAGCGACAACGGATCGGCGTCCACACCTGCCCCTGCGGCGACATCGACTCGACGCACAGCGCCGACGTCGACTACGACGACCTCCTGCCGACGCTGTTCCAGCTCGAGGCGGGAAGCTTCTACATCGAGCTGGCGGGCGAGCGGAACCGGCCCGGCGTGCTCGAGACGGTCAGGGCACACCTGACGCCGGACCGGCGGATCTACGTGGGCGTGACGGATCCCATCGACCCGGCGGTCGAGACACCGGAGGAGGTGCGTGACCGCGTCCTCGAAGCGGCCGAGTACGTCCCGCTCGCGCAGCTCGGCACGACCGACGACTGCGGCTTCTCCCCCTTCGGCGACGACACCTCCACGGCGCGCGAGACCGCCTTCGAGAAGATTCGCGCGCGGGTGCTCGGGACCGAGCTCGCCGCGCGGCAGCTCGGCTCCTAGCCGCTGCTGGATGACTGACCGGCAATTCCACCCAGCCGCGGATGGGGGCCTGCACACGGCGCATTGCGGCCGCCTCGCCCGGCACCAAGGCTCACCAGCCTTGCCACCGGTCGAGTCGACCACACTGCTTGGTGCAGACCCTCCCCGCGGCCACGCGAATTACCGGTCAGCCATCTAGGGCGCCCAGAGCGGGCCGAGGTACACGGTCGGATCTCCCGGCTGCCAGCGGGCGAGGAACCGCTGGATCGGCGGGTGGAGGACGATCTCGTCCAGCTCGCTCAGGGTGAACAGCCGATGCCCGCGCACGGCGGCGTCCGCCGACGTGACAGCCTCGAGCGAACGGCCGCCGAGATCGGCCGAGAAGATGATGTGCACGACGTGCTTCGCCCGCATCGCCCGCTGCGGCGAGATCGAGTCCACGATCGCGATCGGCCCCTCGAACGGCACGGGATCGTCGATCCCGGCCTCCTCGAGCAGCTCGCGGCGCAGGGCGTCGACGAGCGACTCGCCGGAGTTCACGCCGCCGCCC
Source organism: Gaiellaceae bacterium (assembly GCA_036555585.1). Classification (GTDB taxonomy): domain Bacteria; phylum Actinomycetota; class Thermoleophilia; order Gaiellales; family Gaiellaceae; genus DATBLE01. Next base: position 31,334 of record DATBLE010000050.1, on the reverse strand, counting down.
GGAAGCAGCCAGTACTCCTTGTCGGGCTTCTCGTGCCGGCAGAGCAGGACGCTCTCCCGCCAGCGGAGGAGCGCCGAGACGCGGATGCGCGGCTCGATGCCCATCTCAGCGGTGTCCCGACGAGCCGAAGCCGCTCTCGCCGCGCTCGCTCGCCGGAAGCGCCTCCACCTCGCTCGGCGTCGCGTGCGCCACGGCGACGACGACGAGCTGGGCGATCCGCATCCCCGGCTCGACCACGAACGGCCGGCTCGGGTCGGTGTTGTGCAGGATCACCCGCAGCTCCCCCCGGTAGCCGGAGTCGACCAGACCGGGCGTGTTCACGATCGTGACTCCGTGATCCGCAGCCAGGCCGGAGCGCGGGGTGACGAGCCCGGCGTGGCCCTCGGGGATGGCGACCGCGATGCCGGTTCCGACGAGGGCGCGCTCCCCCGGGCCGAGCTCGTGACGCTCGCAGGCGACGAGGTCGAGACCGGCGTCGCCCGGATAGGCCCGCGAAGGCAAGGCGGCGTCCTCGCGGAGGCGCGTGACCGGGATCTCGATCACGCCGCCGACACGACAAAACGCGCGAAGCGCCGGACGTCCCGCTCGGGCAGTCGCGCGCGGATCAGGACCCCGTCCTCGCGGTCGGTCCGCGACTCGATCGGCGGTCCGAGCGCGTAGAGCTCGGCGAGCATGCGCCCCTCCGAGTACGGCACGAGCAGCTCGACGAGCGCGAAGCGGTGGGCGAAGAGCTCGGCGATCCGGGCACGCAGGACGTCCAGCCCCTCCCCGCTTTGCGCCGACACCTGGACTGCGCCCGGGAAGCGATTCGCGAGCCGTCGTCGGCGGAGCGCATCCACCGCGTCGACCTTGTTCAGGACGAGCTCGACCGGCAGCTCGGCGGCGCCGATCTCCTCGAGGACGGCGTTGACCGCGCGGAGCTGCTCGTCCAGCCGCTCGTCCGGCGCGGACGCATCGGCGACGTGCAGGACGAGGTCGGCGACGAGCGTCTCCTCCAGGGTGGCGGCGAAGCCTTCGACCAGCTGGTGCGGCAGTCGGCGGATGAAGCCGACGGTGTCGGTCACGAGGTAGCGGCGCCCGTCCTGCTCGAAGGAGCGCGTCGTCGGGTCGAGGGTCTCGAACAGCCGGTCGTCGACCGTCGCATCGGCACCCGTGAGCGCGTTCAGGAGCGTCGACTTGCCGACGTTCGTGTACCCGGCGAGCGCGATGGTCGGCGTCTCGGACCGGCGGCGCGCCTTCCGGCGCGTGTCACGCTGCTTGCCGAGCTCCTGCAGACGGTCTTTCAACAGCGAGATGCGCCGCCGCGCCAGCCGGCGGTCGGTCTCCAGCTGGGATTCGCCGGGGCCCCGCGTGCCCACCCCGCCCCCGAGCCGCTCGAGGTGCTGCCAGAGCCCGCGCATGCGCGGCAGGTTGTACTCGAGCTGCGCGAGCTCGACCTGGAGCTTGCCCTCGGCGCTGCGGGCGTGCTGGGCGAAGATGTCGAGGATCAGCTGCGTGCGGTCGACCACGCGCGCCTGGAGCAGGTTCTCGAGACGGCGCTGCTGGCCGGGGGCGAGCTCGTCGTCGACTAGCAGCGACTCGGCTCCGGACTCGGCGAAGGCGTGCTTGAGCTCCTCGAGCTTCCCCTTACCGACGTAGGTGGCCGGGTCGGGACGCTGCCGGGGCTGGACGAGCGTGGCGACGGGATCGACGCCTGCCGTCCGCGCGAGCTCGCGGATCTCGGCGAGCTCCTCACCGGAATCGGCTCCCTTGGGCAGGACGGCGACGACGAGCCCACGCTCCGGATCCGCCCCGGGGGCGGGATCGGGCTGGCGGTGGGTCACGGCCCGAAGTATCCCACGTCGTTCGGGAGGAAAGGAACCGGGGACAGGCAGATGATGAGCACAGAGAGGGACAGGCCCTTTTCTTGGGCCTGTCCCCGGTTCCGTTGTGCTACCCGTGCAGGCTCACCGGCACGTTGACGAGCCGGAAGCCCGTGATGCCCGCGAGGGTGCTCTCGCCCGGCTTGCTCGCGCGGACGAACATCGCGAGGATCTGCTGCTTCCCGTTCACGGGGAAGTTCGCCTGCCGGTCGAAGGTGAGCGTCGCCCAGCCGTCGGAGCCGGAGTTGCTCTGGGTCGCTCCGAACTGGTTGAACGGTGTCGGCGTCGCGTACACGATCGCCCCCTGCACCGGACCGGTGCACGTCGACGTCACGTGGACGCGGAACACGAACGACTGCGTTCCGCCGGTGACCGGCGACGGCTGCGCCTGGAACTGGTCGATGATCAGCCTGGCCGGCAGCGACATCTGGCTGACCTGGTCCGGATTGCCGTTCGCCGGGCAGCCGGTCGGCCGAGACGGCGTCGGCGGCGTCGCCTTGGTGATCACCGCCGTCGGGACGGACGTTGCGTTCGTCGCTCCGCTGGCGTTCTGCGCCCGGACGCGGAACCGGACCGTGTTGCCGACGTCGGCCGAGGTCAGCTTGTAGGAACGCTGGCCGCCGGCTCCGTTGATGTTCGCGCAGCTGCCGCCGTTCTTGTCGCAGCGGAGCCAGTAGTAGTTGTAGTCGGTCGGGCTGTTCGTCCACGTTCCGCGGGTAGCGTGGAGCGTGCTGCCCTCCTCGGGCGTCCCGCTGATCGTCGGCGGGTTCGTGTTGTCCGGAGCCACCGTGCCGGCGGCGCCGCCCGAGGTGACGAACGCCGTCAGGGCGGCAACGACGACCGTGGCCACCCCCGCGCCGAAGGCGGCCCCCAGGGCAGCCCAGCGTCTTCTCTCTCTCGTGCGCATTCCCAACCCCTTTCGTGTCGCTCGCGTTGCCTTGCGAGACGTCGATTCCCCGACCGGCGGCCGCAAAACGGGCTCTTTGCGAGACGCTTACACCTCGCTCGCACGCGGTTAACCTCTCCCGGGATGACTGCCGACCTCGCCCGCCGCACGCTGGAGCTCGTGAACATCCCGTCCCAGAGCCGGAACGAGGGCCGCATCCTGGAGCACGTCCGCCACGCGGTGTCCCTCCCGCTCACCTACGCGACCGAGGAGGCGCTGCTGTTCGGGACTCCCCGAACGGGCCGGCCGCTGGTGCTGCTCGCGGGCCATCTCGACACGGTTCCGGCCCAGGAGAACATCCCCGGCCGCCTCGAGGACGGCTGCGTGGTCGGCCTCGGCGCGAGCGACATGAAGGGCGGCCTCGCGGTGATGGTCGAGCTGGCCCGCTGGGCGACGACGGAGCCGTCCGGGCTCGGCTGCGACCTCGGCTTCCTGTTCTTCGTCCGCGAGGAGCTGCCGGCCGAGGAGAGCGCGCTGCCCCGGGTCTTCGCAGAGGCGCCACTCGTGCTCGACTCCGACCTGGTCGTCGTGCTGGAGCCGACCGACAACGCCATTCACGCGGGCTGTCTGGGCAACCTGAGCGCGACCGCCGTCTTCCACGGCGAGAGCGCCCACTCGGCCCGCCCGTGGCAGGGCGTGAACGCGATCGACGTCGCCGTCCGCGGCCTGGCGCCGGTGGTCGCCTGCCGGCCGGTGGAGGTCGACGTCGGCGGCCTGACGTTCGTCGAGGTGCTGAGCGCGACCCGGATCGAGGGCGGGATCGCCGACAACGTCGTCCCCGATCGCGTCGAGGTCCGGCTCAACTACCGGTACGCGCCGAACCGGACGCCGGCGGACGCCGAGACGCGGCTGCGCGAGCTGGTCGGCGGCGACGTCGAGATCACCTCCAACTCGCCTCCTGCCAGGGTGGCGACCGACTCTCCCCTCGTCGAGCGGTTGCGGGAGGCCGGCGGGCTGGCGCTCGAGCCGAAGCAGGCCTGGACGCCGGTCGCCGAGTTCGCGGGCCAGGGCCTCGACGCGGTCAACTTCGGCCCCGGCGCGACGCGCTACGCGCACCGTCGCGACGAGCGCGTCGAGATCGCCGAGCTCGAGCGGACGTTCGAGGTGCTCCGCCGCTTCGCGTCAGGGTCGATGGTCTAGCGTTTCGCCATGCAGGTCTCCCCCGTCCTCGCCGCCCAGGGCACGTACCCGTTCGTCCGGATCGAGCAGGCGAAGCGCGAGGCGGCCGAAGCCGGGATCGAGATCGTCGACTTCGGCCAGGGCGACCCGCGCGAGCCGACCGACCCGCTGATCCTCCGGGCGCTGGCCGACGGCCTCCGCGAGCGGATGGGCTACCCGAAGGCGGAGGGCCTGGCCGAGCTGCGGCAGGCGATCGCGGGCTGGTGCGAGCGGCGGTTCGGGGCGCGGCTCGATCCCGACGCCGAGGTGATCCCGACTTACGGGAGCAAGGAGGCGATCTTCAGCTTCGCGCAGCTGATCGTCGACCCGAACGGGCGGAAGGACACGGTCGTCGTCACCGAGCCGGGGTACCCGGTGCCCGCCCGCGGTGCGGCCTTCGCGGGCGCGCGCGTGCAGGCGCTGCCGCTGCTGGAGTCGAACGGCTTCCTGCCCGACCTGGAGGACGCCGCCGATTGGGACCGGGTCGCGCTGTTCTGGGTCAACTACCCGAACAACCCGACCGGCGCGACCGCGCCCCTGACGTTCTACGAGCGCCTGGCCGAGCTCGCCCGTGAACACGACTTCGTGCTCTGCTCGGACGAGGCGTACAGCGAGCTCTGGTTCGACGAGCCGCCGCGCTCCGCGCTCGAGCTCGAGGGCCGCTCGAACGTCGCCGTCTTCCAGACGCTCTCGAAGCGCTCGTCGATGACCGGCTACCGGTCCGGCTTCGTCGCCGGCTCGTCGGAGGTGGTCGCGGCCCTGAAGGCGTACCGGCCGTCGACCGGGGCGGCGCCGCAGGAGTTCGTCCAGCGCGCATCCGTCGTCGCGTGGAGCGACGAGGCGCACGTCGAGCGGACGCGGGCCGCGTATCGCCGCAAGCGCGACGTCATCCTGCCCGTCCTGGGGCGAAGGGGATGGCGCGTCGCCGCCAGCCGGACAACCATGTATCTCTGGGTGGAGGTGCCGGGCGACGAGACCTCGGAAGCGTGCGCCGAGCGGCTGCTGCGCCACGGCGTCGTGGTGGCGCCCGGCTCGTACCTGGGTGCATCCGGCGAGGGATACATCAGGATCGCGCTCGTTCCGACGCTCGAGGAGTGCAAGCGCGCGGCGACGATCCTGGAGGGCGTGCTCTGACGGGCTCGACCGCGGAGACGATTGCCGCTCTCGACCGCGGCCAGATCCGGGTCGCCGAGCGCTCGGGGGACGACTGGGTCGTCAACGAGGAGGCGAAGGCCGCGATCCTCGACTACTTCCGCGAGCGGCAGATGGAGCCGATCGAGCTCGGCCCGTTCGAGTACCACGACAAGATCCCGCTCAAGCGCGAGTACGCCGGCCTCGGGGTCCGGGTCGTCCCGCCGGCGGTCGCCCGCTACGGCTCGTTCCTCTCGGAGGGGGTCGTGATGATGCCGAGCTACGTGAACATCGGCGCCTGGGTCGGCCCGCGCACGATGATCGACACCTGGGCTACCGTCGGCTCGTGCGCCCAGATCGGGGCGGACGTGCACCTCGCCGGCGGCGTCGGGATCGGCGGCGTGCTCGAGCCGGTGAACGCCCGCCCGGTGATCGTCGAGGACGGTGCCTTCATTGGCTCACGCTGCATCCTCACCGAGGGCGTCCGGATCGGCGAGGGCGCGGTGCTCGCGCCGAACGTGTCCCTGACGGCGTCCGTGCCGATCATCGACGTTACCGGCATCGAGCCGGTCGAGCATCGCGGCTACGTCCCGCCGCGCTCGATCGTCGTCCCCGGAACCCGGCCGAAGGAGTTTCCCGCGGGCACGTACCAGCTCGCCTGCGCGCTGATCATCGGGCGCCGCGACGCGTCGACCGACCTGAAGGTCGCCCTGAACGACGCGCTGCGCGAGTACGGCATCGGCAGCTGAGCACCTCCCCTTCCGGCCGGGCCTCGCGAGGACAGCGTCGTGCCGGGGCGAGGTCCCGTCTCTAACCCCCACCCACCCGGGGCTGGTTACGAGGCGGGATTGCCAGCGTAGCCACGCTCGTGTGACACCACTGTGCCGGTTCGGCGCCGGTTTCTCGGTGCCGGCATCGCGCGCCGGCAGCAGGAGCAGCAGCGGCGCGTCAGTCGATTCGCTCGACGGGGCCCCGCAGGCGGGCCGACCCGGCCTCGAGGCAAACGGTCAACGGACCACCGGGGAAGGTGACGACGACAACCCCGTCGCCGTGTGTCGCAGCCGCCACCGCGACGGCGCTCGTCCCCGAGGAGCGTGTCTCCCCGACGCCGCGTTCCCAGACCCGCGCGGTCACGGCGCCGGGGGCGTCGACGCGCGCGACCTGGACGTTCGTCCGCTCCGGGAACCGGGGATGCGTCTCCAGCAGCGGGCCGATCAGCGGCAGGTCGTCGGGGTCGCCGACCACGACCGCGTGCGGATTGCCGACGGAGACGGCCGTCACCGCCAGCCCCGCCACCCGCTCCTGCGGATAGACCTCGTAGGGGCCCAGCTCCTGCTCGATCTCCTGTGCCGAGAGCACGGTCGCGGGAACGGCACGCTCGCCCACGCGAATCGTCACGGCGTCGGCCCCGATCCGGTCCGCGAGCCAGCGCGCCGCGATCCGCGTCCCGTTGCCGGACATCTCGGCGAGCGACCCGTCCGGATTCCAGATCAGGACCTCTGCCTCGGCGTCCCCGGCCGACACGACCTCGAGGAGGCCGTCGGAACCGCCGACCTCGGCGCGCACTCGGTCGGGCGTGAGCGGCCCGCCGAGCTCAGCTCTCTCGGCCAGCAGGTACTCGTTGCCCGCCGCGCGCCAGCGCGAGAACGTCATCGGCCACCTCGTCGGGAGAACGGTCGGCCCGCACGCTAACGAGGCCGGGGATTCGCCGCATCCACTTCCGCTGATAGGCGGCAAGCCGCCTGGTACGGGCGACCAGCTCCGTCTCGGCCTCCGCAGGCGGGAGCTCCGCGACCTCGCGCAGCCCCATGATCTTCCGCGCGGTCGACGAGAGCGGCTGCTGGAGCGCGGCGCGAACCTCCTGCTCGACGCCCGCTTCGAACATCGCGCGTGTTCGTCGCTCGATCCGACGATCGAGCTCCTCCGGCGGGACGTCGAGGCCGACGATCGTCGTCGCATGCCGCCACTCGTCGGCCCAGAGCCGGTTCCCGCGCAGGGAGTGGCCCGCGTCGGCGAGCTCCAGCGCGCGCACCACCCGCCGCCGGTCGTTGGGATGGACGGCCGACGCGGCCTCGGGGTCGAGGCCCGCCAGGATCGCGTGCGCCCGGTCGGCGCCGTCGCGATCGTAGACGGCTCCCCAGCGCTCTCGCGCCCCCGGGGCCGGCGCCGGGGGGACCTGGAGGTCTGCCAGCGCGGCGCGGAAGTAGAGACCCGTCCCACCGACGACCACCGGAGTGCTCCCGGCCGTGAGTGCCAGGTCGATCGCGGCGTGGGCCAGCGTCTGGAACTCCGCCACCGACGCCTCGTGGTCGAGGTCCCAGATGCCCACGAGCGCGGCAGGCGACTGGTTGGTCAGGATCGGCAGCCCTCGGTAGAGCTGCGCCGAGTCCGCCGAGATCACCTCGGCCGCAATCCGGCCTGCGATCGCCTCGGCCACGGCGCTCTTGCCCGAGGCCGTCGGGCCGAAGACGGCGAGAACGCTCATCGCAGGCGCGAGCGGGCTGCTCGGAGCGTCTGCGGTGCGAGTCCGCCGTCGAGCAGGTAGCGCTCGACCCCCCCGTACCGCCGGTCGACGGCCTCGAGCACCGCCGACATCGCGTCGCGTGGCGTGGCCGTGATCCGCTCGATCCGTGCCCGCTCGATCTCGTCCTCGGCGGAGGCGAGCCACTGGCGGTGGCGCGGCGCAAGGCGGAGACCGCTGAGCGCGTAGTCCTCGGCGATCACCTCGACCGGCACTCCGGCCAGCCGCAGCAGGATGGCGGCGACGAGCCCGGTCCGGTCCTTGCCGCTGTAGCAGTGGAAGACGACCGGCCCGGGCGCGTCGGCCACGGCGGCGACCGCTCGCGCGAAGCTCGGCCGGCAATGCTCCAGGAAGCGGAGGTAGACCTGCTCGGTCGCAGCTGCATGCGAGCGGGCAGCGGCGGAAAGGGTACGGATGTCCTCCCAGGCTTCCTCGTCGAAGTGATCCAGCACGGGCACGTGGACGACCTCCACCGCGAAGTCGCGCGGCGGATCCTCGTCGATCTCCACCTGGCCGCGGAGGTCGACGATCCGGGCGATACCCGCGTCGAGGAGCGACTGCCAGCCCTCGCGGGTCAGGTGGCCGACGCTGTCCGCACGGAACAGCGTGCCGTAGCGCGTCTCCTGCCCGTCCTCGGTGGGTAGCCCGCCCAGGTCGCGGACGTTCAGGCACCCGTCCCAGGCGAGGTCGCGCGCCTGCACTACGCCACGGCGAGCAGGGCCTGGTCGCCGCGGAGCGTCGTCGAGGTTGCGCCGTCGATCCGGACGGGCACGAGCTCCCCGGCAGCCGCGTCGCCCGTGAAGTTGACGGTGGTGTTGCGCCGGGTGCGACCGCGGCGCAGCTCGGGATCCGTGCGGCTCGGCCCCTCGACGAGGACTTCCTCGACGCGACCGATTCGTTCCGCGTTGCGCGCGCTCGCAGTTCGTTGCACCACGTCGATCAGCCGCTCGATCCGGTCCCGCTTGACCTCGTCGGGCACCTGGTCGGGCATGGCCGCCGCCTCGGTGCCGCTGCGCGGGGAGAACACGAACGTGAAGGCTCCGTCGAAGCCGATCTCCTCGACCGCCTCGGCCGTCCGACGGAAGTCGGCCTCGGTCTCGCCGGGGAAGCCGACGATCAGGTCCGTGGTCAGCGCCAGGTCCGGGATGGCCGAGCGCAGGTCGGCGACGAGCCGCGTGAACCGCTCGCGCGAGTACGTTCGGCGCATGCGCTTGAGGACAGACGTCGACCCGGACTGGAGCGGTAGATGCGCGTGCTCGCAGACCGCGGTGCAGCCCGCCATCGCCTCGATCACGTCGGGGCGGAAGTCCTTCGGGTGCGGGCTGGTGAATCGGATCCGCTCGATCCCGTCGACGGCGTCGCATGCCTGGAGGAGCTCGGCAAACCCGGTTCGGATCCCGGGCAGCAGGTCGCGACCGTACGAGTTCACGTTCTGCCCGAGCAGGGTGATCTCGCGGACGCCGTCGGCGGCGAGCGCCGCCACCTCGGCGACGATGTCGCCCGGACGCCGTGACTGCTCCCGGCCGCGCACCGCCGGAACGATGCAGTAGGCGCACTTCGAGTTGCAGCCCATCGAGACCTGCACCCAGGCCTGGAACGGTCGCTCGCGCCGGGCGGGCAGGTCGCCGGCGAAGTGCGCCCACTCGGCGAAGCGGCCGCGCGGGCCCTCTCCCCCGGCCCCCAGCCAGTCGGCCAGGTGCGGGATCGAGCCCGGCCCGAACGCGACGTCGACGAACGGATAGCGGTCGAAGATCCGCTCGCGCTGCGCCTCCGCATAGCAGCCGCCGACGGCGATGACGCGTTGCGGGTCGGCGTCCTTCAGGGCCTTCGCCTGTGCGAGGTGGGCCGCCAGCCGCTGGTCCGGCTTCTCGCGGATCGTGCACGTGTTGAAGACGACCACGTCGGCGGCCTCCTGGGTAGGCGCCTCGCCGAGCCCGATCGACTCGAGCATGCCCTTGATCCGCTCGGAGTCGTGGGCGTTCATCTGACACCCGAAGGTGGTGACGTGATACCTGCGCACCGCCATAGGGTAGCCGGGCGTCTCCGGCGCCAGACTCCGCGATTGTGGGAGCATCGGAGCATGCCGATCCACGGGCTGACCGCCTACGCCCACGTCGCCGACGTCCAGCGCTCGGTCGACTTCTACCGTCGCCTCGGCCTGGAGGTGCGGAACAGCCACGAGGAAGCGGGGAGGCTCGTCTGGGCCTTCGTCACGAGTCCGGCGGCGAACCCCAACGACGCCGGAGCACGGCTCATGCTGGCCGTGGCGGACGGGCCCGTCGACGCTGCGCAGCAGGCGGTGCTCTTCTACTGCTGGTCTGCGGACGTTCGGGCCCTGCGCGGCGAATTGCACGATGCCGGCATCGCCGTCGGCGAGATCGAGCACCCCTTCTACATGCCTGCCGGCGAGTTCCGGGTAGTCGACCCCGACGGCTATGTCCTGCTCGTCGGACAGCTGAACGCGCCCACCGGTTGAACCTCCCGGCCCCCTCTGGGGTTCGTCCGTGGAGACTCACCGCGTCGTGACGAAGTAGCGGCTCACGCGGACACGAGTAGCGGGGACAGGTCGATCTCGGCACGGAATCCGCACAGACACGTGACGCTTTCCTCGATACGATCGCAGTGGGTGGTGGGATGGGGTGCCCCCGGCCGGGCGTTCGGTTCGAAGCTACTTCGCGTACTCGACCGCCCGGGACTCGCGGATGACGGTCACCTTGATCTGACCCGGGTACTCGAGGTGCTCCTCGATCTCACGGGCGATCTCGTGTGACAGCAGCACGGCCTGGTCGTCGTCGATCTCCTCCGGCTTGACGATCACCCGCACCTCGCGGCCGGCGTGGAGCGCGTACACCTTGTCGACGCCCTTCATCTGCCCGGCGAGCTCCTCGAGCGACTCGAGGCGCTTGATGTAGCCCTCCAGGCTCTCGCCGCGGGCGCCGGGCCTCGACGCCGAGATCGCGTCGGCGGCGATCAGCAGCACGGCTTCGACCGTCTGCGGCTGCACCTCGTAGTGATGTGCCTCGATCGCATGGACGACGCCCTGGGTCTCGCCGTACCGCCGCGCGTACTGCGCCGAGATCAGCGCATGCGAGCCCTCGACCTCGTGCGTGAGCGCCTTGCCGAGATCGTGCAGCAGGGCTGCGCGCTTCGCCGTCTTGACGCTGGCGTCGAGCTCGCTCGCCATGATCCCCGCCAGCTGCACGACCTCGAGCGTGTGCTTGAGGACGTTCTGGCCGTAGCTCGTCCGATACCGCAGGCGGCCGAGGATCTTCACGATCTCCTCCGGGAACTCGCCGCAGTTCGCCTCGAAGACCGCCTGCTCACCGGCCTGGCGGATGTGGTCGTCCAGCTCCGCCTTCGACTGGTAGTACATCTCCTCGATCCGGGCCGGGTGGATCCGCCCGTCCTCGATCAGCTTGGTCAGGGTGATCTTCGCGACCTCGCGGCGGATGCCGTCGAAGGAGGAGAGCACGACCGCGCCCGGCGTGTCGTCGATGATGATGTCGACGCCGGTCAGGTGCTCGAGGGCCCGGATGTTCCGGCCCTCGCGGCCGATGATCCGGCCCTTCATGTCGTCCGAGGGCAACTCGACCAGCGACACCGTCGTCTCGGCGGCGTGGCTCGCCGCCACGCGCTGCAAGGCGTCGGCGACCAGGTTGCGCGCGCGCCGCCGGGCCTCCGACTGCGCCTCCTCCTCCATCTGCCGCACGCGTCGTGCCAGCTCGTGGCGGACGAGCTCCTCGGAGCGCCCCAGCACCTCCGCGCGCGCCTCGTTGACCGTCATCCCCGAGACCCGCTCGAGCTGCACGAGCTCCTGCTCCTTCGCCGCCTTCAGCTCGTCCTGGAGCTGCCGTGCGTGCACCTCGCGGTCGGCGATCCCCTGCTCGCGCCGGTCGAGCTCCGTGGTGCGCCGGTCGAGTTCGCCCTCCCGAGCAGAGAGTCGTTCCTGGATCCGCAGCGACTCCGACTGGCGGGCCTTCACCTCCTGCTCGAGCTCCTCCCGGAGCCGGACGGACTCCTCCTTCGCCTCCAGCTGGGCCTCGCGGCGGAGAGCGTCGGCCTCGCGGCGGGCCTCCTCGAGCAGGAGCTGGCGGGTGCGCCTGGCTGCGGCCAGCCTCGAGCCGCCGTTCGCCGCCAGGAGCCCGATGGCGAGCGCGCCGCCGACGACGAGACCGATGAGGATGCCGATCGCAATCGCCATGCCGCTCCTGGGTCGACGGTCCTGCGGCGGCCGCCGCAGGGCCCCATCCGCCGCCGAGCCGGCGCGGACGCATCCCGCGAATCGAAGCAAGCGAACGGCGACCGTAGGGTCGCTCTACGAGCTTAGGTCGAGATCCTCCGGAAAGCCGTCGCGTGCATTTGGTGTCGACTAACGCTCGGTTTCGGTGCTGCCGGGTTCAGGTTCGATTCGGAAATGCGTCGTATGCAGGCAAAACGTCAAATGGAACTCTCGTATCCTACTCCTTCGGGTAGGTCGTCCGCAACGAGGGCCGCGGCCGACTCGAGCGAGCCCTCCGAGTACCCGCGCCGCGCGAGCGCACGGAGCGCCCGTCGCCCGCCGCCGGCCTTTGCCAGGGCGAGAGCGGCCCGCTCCGCCTCGGGTTCGAGCGCCGACAGGGCGGGTTCGATCGCCTCCCGGCCGATCCCCTGCGTGCTCAGGTCGGCACGGATCCGATCGTCGCCGTACCCCCGCTCGGCGAGCCGGGCGGCCCGGGAGCGGGCATAGCGGGCGTCGTCGAGGTAGCCGCAACGCTCGAGCACTGCGATCGCCTCGGCCTGTGCCGCCGGCGAGATTCCGGCGTGCTCCAGCTTCGCCCGCAGGGCTGCCGCCGAATGGTCGCGGCGGGCGAGCGCGCGAACTGCGTGGTCGACGGCGACCTCGACTTCCCGCGCGCCCTCGGCCGGCACCCTACGCCTCGACGGGCTCCTCGGCCTGCTCGACAGGGACGACCTCACCTGCGGCCGCAACCGCTGCGGCCTTCTTCTTCGCAGCGGTCTCCTGGTCGCCGGGATCCGCCAGCGGCAGGAGCCTGGCCGATGCCACCTGGTCCTCCCCGAGCTGCGCCTGGATCCGCTGCAGGATCGCCTGGGTGACGTCGGGGTGCTCGCGGAGGAACGCGGTCGCGTTCTGGCGTCCCTGGCCGAGCCGCTCGTCCTCGAAGCTGAAGTACGAGCCCGACTTCTGGACGATCTTCCGCTCGAGCCCTGCGTCGAGCACGGTGCCCTCCCAGGAGATCCCCTGGCCGTAGAGGATGTCGAACTCGGCCTGCTTGAACGGCGGCGCCACCTTGTTCTTCGCCACCTTCACGCGCACCCGGTTGCCGATCGCCTCGACGCCTTCCTTCAGCGTCTCGATCCGGCGGATGTCGAGGCGAACCGAGGAGTAGAACTTCAGCGCCCGGCCGCCCGGCGTCGTCTCCGGGTTGCCGAACATGACTCCGATCTTCTCGCGCAGCTGGTTCGTGAAGATGCAGATCGTGTCGGTGCGGTTGAGGGTGCCGGCGAGCTTGCGCATCGCCTGGCTCATCATGCGAGCCTGGAGGCCGACGTGGGTGTCGCCCATCTCGCCTTCGAGCTCGGCCTTCGGGGTGAGCGCGGCCACCGAGTCGATCGCGACCACGTCGAGGGCGCCGCTCCGGATCAGGAGCTCGGTGATCTCGAGCGCCTGCTCGCCCGTGTCGGGCTGGGAGACGAGCAGCTCGTCGATGTTCACCCCGATCCGCTTCGCGTAGGTCGGGTCCATGGCGTGCTCGGCGTCGATGAACGCGCAGATCCCGCCGCGCCGCTGCGCCTCGGCGATCACGTGGTACACGAGGGTGGTCTTCCCCGACGACTCCGGGCCGAAGATCTCGACGACGCGCCCCCTCGGCAGGCCGCCGATGCCGAGCGCGAGGTCGAGGGCGAGCGAGCCGGTGGAGACGGCGCCGACGGACACCTGCGGCCGGTCGCTCATCCGCATCACCGAGCCCTTGCCGAACGTCCGCTCGATCTGTCCGAGTGCGGTGTCTAGTGCTTGCTCGCGATCCACGCTCAGCCTCCTCCTTCTCCTAACGGACCTTCCCGGACGGCGACGTACTCGGCCCCGGCCGACCGCAGCCGTGACATGTAAACAGCCGCCCCGGACGGCACGAGCCTGCCGAGCTCCGGCAGCGGCGGTGAGAGCCTCGGTCGCTCGCGAAAGCGCACGACGGTGAGGTGCGGCAGCCACGGACGCCGCTCCGGCTCGTAGACGCCGAGCCGGTGCAGCCGCTCGTGGAGGTCGCGCGCAAGCGCTCCCGCCGCGTCCCCGTCGTCGAGGAAGACGAGCATGCCGACGCTGCGGGTCTCGCGGTAGCGGAGCTCGCGCAGGACGATCGGACCGGCTGCGCCGGCAGCCCCGGCGAGCTCGGCGCCGACCGAGTCCACCTCCGCAGCCGGCCGGGAGCCGAGGAAGGCCAGGGTGACGTGGAGGTTCTCCCGCGGCACCGGGCGATACGGCCCCGGAGGAAGGCCGGCCTGCCAGGCGACCAGCCGATCGAGCGCCTCCGTGGGGAGCGTGAGCGCGCAGAAGAGCCGAAGCGACCCATCCCCGCCGACGGTAGCAGCCGGTGTCACACGCGAATGTCGCGATCCTGTGACAGAAGGCGCCGCGTGAGGTGGAGGGCCGCGACGGTGGCACGCGACCGGACCGTCGCCCGGTCGGCGGGGAAGCTGAACTCGATGCCGTGGCCTGCCTCGGGCGTCTCGGCGTAGAGGTGGACGAGGCCCACCGGCTTCTCCGGCGTCCCTCCGTCGGGACCCGCCACGCCCGTGACCGAGACGGCGACGTCGACCCCGAGTCGCGCCCGGACGCCGGCGGTCATCTCCGCCGCCGTCTCCGCCGAGACCGCGCCGTGCTGCGCCAGCGTCGCCCGGGCCACTCCGAGCTCGGCCTCCTTCACGGCGTTCGCGTAGGCGACGACGCTCCCGGCGAAGACGTCGCTCGACCCGGGGACGGACGTCAGCCGTGCGGCGACGAGCCCGCCGGTGCAGGACTCGGCGGTTCCGAGCGACCACCCGCGCGCGCGGCAGAGGTCGAGGACGAGCGCCTCGACGGTGCGCTCATCGCGCGCGAACAGGTACTGCGCGAGCGGCTCGACCAGCGCGCGCTCGAGCTCCTCCCCACGCGTCTCCGCGCCCGGCTCGACCAGCAGGTCGACGTGGATCTCGAACTCGCGGGCGCAGATGGTCGCCTCCACGCCGCCGCCGTCGCCGCCTGCGTCGGCCAGCGCCTTCGCCACCGCGGACTCGCTCGCACCGTAGAAGCGCAGCACGCGCCTCCCCGGCGGCCGGGCACGGGAGAGGATGCGGCGCACCGCGTCGGTCTCGAGCGCACGCGGCCAGAGCCGCTGGAGCTCGGACGGAGGGCCCGGCAGGACGACGGCCGCGCCGCGAGCGGTGTCGAGCACCATCCCCGGCGCCGTCCCGGCCAGGCCGAGCGAGATCGCCCCCGCCGGCAGCGTCGCCTGCTTGCGGACGCCCGGCTCGAAGTCGGCGTAGGGCCGGTGGAGCCGCTCGGCGACGGCCCGCGACACGCCCCCGATCTCCGCGTGGAGCGCGTCGTCGAGCACGAGCTCGCGGCCCGCCGCCTTCGCGACGAGCTCGACCGTCCGGTCGTCGTGCGTCGGGCCCAGCCCCCCGGAGACGAGGCAGAGCTCGGCGGCCAGGCCCTCCGCCAGCGCCCGCTCGAGCTCGTCCGGCCCGTCGCCGACGATCGTGATCCGCGCGGGCTCGAGGCCGAGCTCGAGCACCTGCGCGGCGAGGAACGGGCCGTTCAGGTCGGTCCGCTCGCCCCGGACGAGCTCGCTGCCGGTGACGACGATCGCCGCCTTCGGCCTCGGCCTGGGTGAACCGCTAGGTGCCAGGGCCGGCGGGCACGATGTCGCCCGCGGTGACGATCAGGCTGCGCGGCTTCGAGCCGCCCACCAGCACGCCCCGTCCGTCGAGGCGCATGCGCACGTTCTCGGGCGAGCCGATGTAGACCCAGAGGCGCTTGCCCGTGCCGAAGCGCTGGGCGTTCCCGTTCGTGAGCGTCCCGTTCCACACCTGCCGGCCGCCCTCCGAGCCGGAGCGGACGATCAGGAGGGTGTTCCCGCCGACGGCGCGGATCAGCAGCCCGGGGCGCGGCTTCGCGGCCGACGTCGTCGCCTGGTTGCTCAGCGGCAGCGTCTGGTGGCCGCTGCCGCCGTAGCGCCAGGCCGCGATCACGAGCCCCGTCAGGACGGCGATGCCGAGCAGCGTCAGCCACACCAGCCGCGACTCCAGACGGCGTCGCTTGCGCACGTGCGGCCGGCGAGCCGTCGTGCTGCTGCGCACCCGCCGCTCCAGCACCTCGTCGCCGGAGCCGTAGCGGACGTTGTACTCGTCCACGTAGAGCTGTCCGTCCAGGCCGAGGTAGTCGGCGTACGTGCGCAGGAAGCCCTTGACGTAGGTCGCCGACGGCAGCGTCTCGAAGGCCTCGTCCTCGAGCGCCCGCAGGTACTTGGCGCGGATCTTCGTGCCCTGCTCCAGCTCGGGGAAGTCGAGACCCTTGCGTGTCCGCGCCTCGCGCAGGCTGTTGCCGATCTCGAACATCTGCCGCCCGATTGTAGGCGGTGACGCGGCGGGTCGCGGCCGGGCTACTGCTCCGCGAACATCGACAGGAGCCCCCAGAACCCGAGGGCGAGCGCGGCCGTGCCCGCGACGAGCAGCCCGAGGATCCCGAGCAGGCGTCCCACACGCGCGGCGCCGCCGCCCCCCGCCCGGCCGAGCGTGATCTGGATCCGCTCCCGCGCCCGCCGGGCGAGCACGATCGCGATCCACCCCAGCAGCGCACCGGCGAGGACCGAGCCGGACGAGTCCACGAGCGTGACCTGCTCGAGCTCGCGGGCCAGCACGATCCCGATCGGGATCGCCGCGAGCGACAGGAGCCCGCAGGCGAGCGACCACCACGCGCGCGGGTTCCCGCGGCGGGTGGCGCTACTGCTTGACGTAAGGCCGTCCAACCGATGCGGGCGGGATGGACCTGCCGACCACTCCGACCACGGCGATCAGCGTGACGAGGTACGGCAGCGCCTGGACGAACACCTGCGGCTCGTAGCCGTACCCCTGGATGCGGGTGGCGAGCCCGCCGAAGAAGCCGAACAGGAGCGCGGCCGCGAAGGCGCCTCCGGGCCGCCAGTTCCCGAAGATCAGCGCCGCGAGGCCGATGAAGCCGCGCCCGTTCGTCATGTTCTCGGTGAACGAGTGCGTGTACCCGATCGACAGGTACGCCCCACCCAGGGCGGCGATCGTGGACGAGGTGACCACGGACAGGTACCGCACCTTGTAGACGTCGATCCCGACCGTGTCGGCCGCGCGCGGATGCTCGCCGACCGAGCGCAGCCGGAGCCCGTACGGGGTCCGGAACATGAAGATCCCGGAGGCGACCACGAGGCCGAAGAGCACCCACGTCATCAGGTTCAGGTCGCCGAACGCGTTGTACCAGAAGCCGTGATCGCCGTAGGAGTGCGGCGGGATGTGGTCGAGGAAGGTCAGGCTGACGTTCGGGATGGAGGGGATCCCGGTGCCGGGCGTCCCGTCGGCGCCGTAGATCTGGATGAAGAAGTAGCCGGTGATGCCGAGCGCGAGGAAGTTGATCGCCGTGCCGCCGACGATCTGGTCGGCCCGCATGTGGATGGCGAGAAAGGCGTAGACCAGTCCGAAGAGGGCGCCCGAGACCATCGCCGCCAGCACTCCGAGCGGCCACGAGTTCAGCTTGTCGGCGGCCAGGATCCCGAAGAACGCGCCGCCGAGCATCATCCCCTCCAGCCCGATGTTGATCACGCCGCTCCGCTCGGCGTAGAGGCCGCCCAGCGCCGCGAACGCGATCGGCGTGGCGAAGATGAACATCGTCCCGATCAGCGTGCCCCAGTCGATGACGCCCGAGCCCGACGACGTGATGAAGGCGCCGTCGAGGTGGGCGACGCTCGACTGCGTCGCGCCCCAGCCGAGCAGGGCGCAGATGCCGGCCACGACCACCCCGGTCCACCCGAGCCGGCGCTCGCCCATGCCCGCGGCGACCGCGCAGGCGAGCGCGGCCAGCCCTTCGATCAGGAAGACCCACTGCGGCGAGCGGATCTCGACCGGAGGCAGCATCAGCCAGAGGCCGAGCGCGGCCGCCGCGATCCCGCTCCAGCCGATCCAGCGGACGGCGGAACCGCTCATCACCCGCGAGGCGGGCACCGAGATCGCGTTCACGGGCCGGCGCCTCCGCTCGGCGCGGCGGCTGCGGGCGCCGTCCGGCGAGCCTTCTTCCGCAGGTTCCACAGCCAGAGGAAGAGGAGGTCGGCGCCGACGAAGAGCAGGACGAGGCCCTGGATGATCGTCGACAGGTTGCCGGCGAGGCGCGGATCGAAGACGTCCTGGATGGCCGGGTTGCGCGTCGAGGTGCCCTGCACGAGCGCGCCGAAGAAGAGCGCGGCGAGCGGCACGCCGATCGCCGAGTTCCGCCCGAGCAGGGCGACGGCGATGCCGATGAAGCCGATGTTCGCGATCTGGATGTCGAGCACCCCGAGGCGGAACTGCCACCCGAGGATGTCGATCGCCCCCGCGATCCCGGCGAACGCGCCCGAGATCGCCATCGCCAGCACGTAGCTCTTGCGCACGTTCACGCCGCCGTAGCGCGCCGCCTCGGGGTTGAAGCCGGTCGCGCGGACCTCGAAGCCGAGCGTCGTCCGGTAGAGCAGGAGCCAGAAGACCACCGGCGCCCCCAGGGCGATGAAGAAGCCGACGTGGAGGCCCTGGAGGATCGGATCGCCCCAGAAGACGGGCAGATGCGCCTTGTCGGCGATGTCGGCCGAGACCGGGTTGGACGTGTCGGTGGTGTTCTGGAGCTGGCCGCCGCGTCCGACGAGCCCCTGCGCCAGGTAGCTGGCGATGAAGTTGAGCATGATCGTGGAGATCACCTCATGGGCGCCGACGGTCGCCTTCAGGAAGCCGGCGATGCCCGCCCAGACCGCGCCGGCGAGCGTCGCCAGCGTGATCGCGAGGAAGATGTGCAGGCTCCCGGCCATGTTCACCCAGGACGTGCCGACCCAGGTGGCGACGAGGGCGCCCATGATGTACTGGCCGTTGCCGCCGATGTTGAACATGCCGCACTTGAAGGCGAAGGACACGGCGAAGCCGGCGAGGATCAGCGTCGAGGTGACGATCAGCGTCTGCTGGAGGTTGAACGCCGCGTCCGTTCGCGCCTGGCCCTGCACCCAGGGGAACAGCCAGTTCAGGCCGGTGCCGTCGAAGATCCCCTTGAACGCCGTGAACGGGTTGTGGCCGGTCGCGGCGACGACCAGCATGCCCATGAGCAGCGCGAAGATCGTCGTCACGATCGGCATGACGACCCCTCCCGCCCGCTGGAAGGCGGAGACCCGGGCCGCGACGCTGGGGGCGTAGTCGCCGCCCGTGACCTGCGCGGGCGTCTCCTGCTCGAGGACCTCCTCCTCGGCCTCGATCCGCTCCTCCTCGCCAAAGCGCTCCTCGTCGCTCACGCCGGCCCCGGCCTCATGCGGCGCTCGCAGCCTGTCTGCGGCCGCCGGTCATCGCGATGCCGAGCTCCTCCTCCGACACCTCGGGGCCGTACTCGCCGACGATCTTGCCCTCGAACACGACGAGGATCCGGTCGGAGAGGGAGAGGATCTCGTCGAGCTCCAGCGAGACCAGCAGCACGGCGCGCCCGGCGTCGCGCTCGGCGACCAGGCGGCGGTGCACGTACTCGATCGCGCCGACGTCGAGGCCGCGCGTCGGCTGGGCGGCGATCAGCACCTTCGGGTTCCGGGCGACCTCGCGCGCGACCACCACCTTCTGCTGGTTCCCGCCGGAGAGGGCGCCCGCACGCGTCTGGGGGCCGCCGCCCCGCACGTCGAAGTCGCCGATCAGCCCGGCCGCACGGGCGACGAGCCTGCCGGGGTAGAGCCAGCCGAGCCGGGAGTCCGGCTCGAAGCAGTAGTCGTGCAGGGCGATGTTCTCCGCGATCGAGAACTCGAGCACGAGCCCTCGACGCTGCCGGTCCTCCGGGATGTGCCCCACCCCGGCGTCGAGCATGTCCCGCGGCGAGCTGCGCTCGCCGTGCTCCCGGCCGGCGACCTTGACGGTGCCGGCCGCGAACCGCCGCAGGCCGGTCAGCGCGTCGATCAGCTCGGTCTGCCCGTTGCCGTCGACGCCCGCGATGCCCACGATCTCGCCGGCGCGCACCTGGAACGAGATCCCCTGCACCTTCTCCAGCCCACGGTCGTCGAAGACCTGGAGCCCCTCGACCTCGAGGAGCGTCTCGCCGGGAGCGGCCGGCGGCTTGTCGACACGCAGGAGCACCTCGCGGCCGACCATCATCCGGGCGAGGCTCTCCTCCGTCGCGCCCGCAGCCGACACGGTGTCGATCTTCTTGCCGCGGCGAAGGACGGTGATGCGGTCGGCGACCTCAAGCACCTCGTGGAGCTTGTGGGAGATGAAGATGATCGACTTCCCCTCGGCCTTCAGCCCGGCGATGATCGAGAAGAGCTCGCCCGCCTCCTGGGGCGTCAGCACGGCCGTGGGCTCGTCCAGGACGAGGATCTCGGCGCCGCGGTACAGGGCCTTCAGGATCTCCACGCGCTGCTGCTGGGCGACCGTGATGTCCTGGATGCGCGCGTCCGGGTCGACGGCGAGGTTGAAGCGCTCCGAGAGCTCGCGGACGCGGTGCCTGGCCTCGCCGAAGTCGAGCATCACCCGGCCGTGGGTGGGCTCCTCGGCCAGCACGATGTTCTCGGCCACGGTCATCACCGGGATCAGCATGAAGTGCTGGTGCACCATGCCGATGCCGCTCGAGATCGCGTCCTTCGCTGATCCGAACGACGTCTTCTTCCCGTTCAGGTAGATCTCGCCCGAGTCGGGGTGATAGAGGCCGTAGAGGATGTTCATCAGCGTCGACTTCCCGGCGCCGTTCTCGCCGAGGAGCGCGTGCACCTCGCCGCGGAGGACGTCGACGTCGACGTGGTCATTGGCGAGCACGCCCGGGAACTGCTTGGTGATCCCCCGAAGCTCGAGGACGGCTTCACCCATGCGCGGCCGATTCTAAGCTGACCGAAAACGGGAGAGGACGGGCACGCGGCCCGCCCTCTCCCGCGAAGCGATCCGGTGCCGCTACAGGGCCGCCGGAGGAACGATCTTGCCGGAGATGATCTGCGCCTTCAGGGCGTTCAGCTTCGCCTTGTAGGCCGCAGGCACCTTCGAGCTGATCTTGCCCAGGGCGACACCGCCGTTCTTCAGGTTGAACGTGATGTCTCCGCCGCCGACGAGCGTTCCGTCCTTGGCGGCCTTCACGGTCAGGTAGACGCCCTGGTCGACCCGCTTCACCGCGCTGGTCAGGATGTGCGGGCCGAGGTAGGCCTGGTCGACGTCGACGCCGTCGCCCCAGACGCCCTGCTCCTTCGCCGCCTCGAGCGCGCCGAGGCCGCAGGGGCCGGCGACCGCGAAGACGACGTGCGAGCCGGCCGCGATCTGGTTCTGCGCGATCGCCTTGCACTTGTCCTGCTCGGTGAAGGTCTGCGAGTAGCCGACGAGCACCCTCGTTCCGGGCACGCACTTCCGCGCCCCTGCCCGATAACCGGCGATGAACGAGTCGACCGGCGGGATCTTGACGCCCGCGGTCGCGCTGATGATGTGCTTCGCGCCGTCCTTCTTCGTCATCAGGGCCGAGAGGCACCCGACCAGGTAGCTGTTCTCCTGGGTCGCGTACGTCAGGCCGGTCACGTTCTTGGTCGTGACGTTGCCCTTCTTGTCCGCGAACGGCGCCCCGTGGACCGAGTAGTCCGTGATCGCGAAGTGGATCGACGGGAACTTCTTGGCCACGGTGTTCTCCGCCTCGGCGAGCAGGAAGCCCGCGCCGATGATCACGTCGTAGTGCTGCCGGGCGAGCGCGGCGAAGTTCGGGATGTAGTCGCCGGCCGAGCGCGACTCGATCGCCTGGATCTGCACGCCGCCGAGCGCGCGCGAGCGCTTCAGACCCACGAGCTGGGACTGGTTGAAGCCCTTGTCGTTGAAGCGGCCGACGTCGCTCACGAGCCCTGCCTTGATCGTCGCCTGCCGCGCCGCGCCGCCGGTTCCGGCGAGCAGCGCGACCGCGAGGATGATCGCCGGCACGGCAAGCGCAACCGGCAAGAAACGTCTCTTGGTCACCCAAATCCTCCCTCGAATGCTGAACTTCCACGGAGACCCCCGGGCAGGGGGACGCCTGATCCTACTCCCTCAGACCCCAGGGTCAACCAGTAAGACGTCGTCCGGGCGACTTGGATAGCGGGCCGCCTGCTCGGCGGCGGCGACGAGCGAATCGGCGCACGTGCGGATGCGCTCGAGCTCCGCAGGGGTCGCCCGCGCGACGCGCTCGCGGACGAGCTCTTCGCAGCGCTCGAGCACTCCGGGCCATGCCTCCGGATCCTCGCCGCGCGTCTCCAGCAGGCGCCGCAGCCAGCGCCTGCCGTACTCGGCGTGCAGCGTCTCGTCGGCCCAGTCGAACTCCATGTCCGTCTCGCTGGTGGCGTCCCCCATCTGGTGGAACGCCTGCGCGCGCTCGCGCTTGCGGCCGATGTTCTTCGTCTCGAAGTAGCCGAGCATGCCGAGCCGGTAGAGCGCATCCTGGCCGGCGCAGGCCTCGTAGATGTAGCCGCCGAGCGGGATCTGCGCCGGGTCGAAGCCCCAGCGGGCGAGGCGCTCCTTGCCCATCAGCATGTGGCGGCTCTCGTCGTAGAGCCAGCGCGCGGCCTCGCGCGTGAACTCCCAGCCGAGCTCGGGCGAGAGCTCCTGCAGGATCCGCCCCGCCGTGTCGACGGCCCAGACCTCGTTCAGGTGGCTGACCGCCGAGCGGAGCTGCAGGGCGACCCCCTCGCCGTACGGGTAGGCCGGATCGAGGACGTCGGGCCAGTAGAAGCTCGACGCGAAGTAGCGCGGGTCTCGGGCGGGGTCCTCGTCCGCGAGCTCGATCCCGGCGAGCGCTGCCGACTGGCGCTCCTTGTCCCGGAGCGCGGCGGCGACGACGCGGACCGACGGTCCGTCGGAGAGCTCGTCGGTCGCCTCCAGGTAGGCGGCGTAGTCGGCGCGGAGCGCGCCGACGAGCGTCCTCAGGCCGTCCGCGGTCTCGACGGAGAGCTCCTCGGCCTGCTCGTCGAGGAAGCGTGCGGGATAGCGGAGCTCGAACACCCGCTCGCGGAGCGCGTCGGCGGCGAGCGCCGCCTCCCAGGCGGTCCGGGCGAGCTCCGCCTTGTGCTCGATCGGTGCAACACGGGGCGTCCAGCCGCCGCAGGCGAGCACGACCGCCTGCTCTCGGTAGAAGAGCCGCGTCAGCGCCCGGGCGGTGTCGAAGCGGACGCGGAGCTCGCGGGTCGGCGGCAGGTACCGGCTCATCCGAGCACCTGCAGCATCAGCTCGAAGAAGCCGTCCGTGTCGTAGTCGGTGACGACCGTCGCATTCGGCTCGCGGCCCGTGCGGCCGAGGGTGTCGATCAGGCTCCAGCCGCGGGTCAGCTCCCCGGCGGTCTCGACGTCGACCACGGCCTCCTCGGTCGCGAGTACCAGCGAAGGCTCGACGATGGCGGCGCAGGCCATCGAGTCGGGGTGCGTCGAGCCGCCGAGGTGGTTGACCTGGTCGTCGAACTCGCGCGCCTTGCGGTTCACCAGGCCGAAGAGCTCGGCCAGGGGCGTTCCGAGCCCGGCGATCCGCGCCAGCTTCGCGTCGTCGAAGACTCCGTGCGTGCGCGTGAGCGACCAGGTGAAGAGGGTCAGCGGGAAGCCGGCGTTCAGGACGATCTTCGCGGCCTCCGGGTCGACGTGGAAGTTGTACTCGGCCGCCGGCGTGATGTTGCCCTCGCCGCCGCCCATCACGTAGAGCCGTTTCACCTTCCGGGCGATGGACGGGTCGCGGGTGACGGCGGCTGCGAGGTTCGTCAGCGGCGCCTGGGCCAGGACGGTCAGCTCGCCGGGGCTCTCGTTCACCCGGCGGACGAGCTCGTCGACGGCGTGTTCGGGCTCCGGCCGCTGGGACGCGCGCGGGAAGGACGACTCGCCCATCCCGTCCCGGCCGTGGACGTACTCGGCTCCTACCCACTCGGCGATCAGCGGCTCGGCGCAGCCCGGGTAGACGGGCACCTCGCCGCTGCGTCCGGCCTGCTCGACCGTGTAGAGGGCGTTCTCGATCTCCTGCTCGAAGGCGACGTTCCCGCAGCAGACGGTGATCGCCTCCAGCCGCGCGCGCGGGTGGCGCAGCGCGATCAGGAGCGAGAAGACGTCGTCGCCGGCGGTATCTGTGTCGACGACCAGCCGGGTCATGCCGCCGCCACGGCGAGCCGCTCGTCGAGCTGCGCCCGCGTGGGCAGGCCGGGAATGACCCCGTCGTGCTCGACCATATGCGCCCCTGCCGCGCAGCCCCGGCGCACGGCCTCCGCGTCGCCCGCGCCCTCGGCGAGCGCGACCGCGAAGGCCGCGCAGAAAGCGTCGCCCGCTCCGGTCGTGTCCACCGGCCGGGCCGGGAAGGCGGGCACAGGCTCGCCGTCGAGCCGCGCTCCCCGCTCGCCGAGCGTGGTGACGAGGACGCCGGGCGCGGCGGCGACGGCGGGCGCCTCGGTCTCGTTGGGGACGAGGTAGTCGGCGTCCGGCTGGAGCACCCTGGCCGGCGCCGGCGCCGGGTTGAGGATCGTCCGCACGCCGGCGGCCCGGCCGACCTCGAGCGCGTGCAGAGCCGTCGCGACCGGGATTTCCAGCTGGACGAGCAGGACGTCGGCCGAGGCGATCTGCTCCGCGAAGCCGCCCACGTGGGCAGGTGTCAGTGCGGAGAGCGCGCCGGGGACGATCACGATCCGGTTGTCGCCGCTCGCCTCGACCAGGATCGCCGCGGTCATGGTCGGCAGCGGAGGACGCAGCACCGCCGACGCGTCGACTCTCTCCTCCGACCAGAGATCGAACGCGCCGTCGCCGAACGAGTCCTCGCCGACCGCCGTCAGCAGGACGACCTCGGCGCCGAGCCGCGCGGCGCCGACCGCCTGGTTCGATCCCTTGCCGCCGTGGTCGATGCGGAAGAGCGACCCGACCAGCGTCTCGCCGCGCTCCGGCGCACGCTCGACGCCGAAGGTCAGCCCGACCCCGTAGCTGCCGACGACCGCGATCCGAGTCACCGGGCCATCTTAGGCCGCGCCGTTTCGAGGCATGTCGAGGGGACAGTCCTCCCGCCACGGCCGCGATGGACGACGCGGCCGCCACTCCGAGCCGTCCGGTCGCGGGCACCGATTCCCTCTTTCGCAGTTTCTGGCGGATTCCGGGGGACAGTCCCCCGAACATCGCCGGAACGGCCGTGGCGCTAGGAGACGAGCGTCTCCGTGTCGCCGACCAGCACGCGGCGCGGCTTCGAGCCCTCGTACGGCGAGATGATCCCGCGCCGCTCCAGCATGTCGATCAGCCGGCCCGCGCGCGTGTAGCCGACCCGCAGGCGCCGCTGGAGCAACGAGACGGACGCCGTCTGCGCCTGCACGACCACCTCGATCGCCTTGTCCAGCAGCGGGTCCTCGTCCGGGTCGAAGTCGCCGTCCTCGGCGAGGTCGTCGTCGCCGGCCGGCTTCTCGGGCGCCTCCAGCATCGACTCGTCGAGCTCCTGCTCGCGTTGCGCACGGCACTGCTCGACCACGAGGGCGACCTCCTCCTCGCTGACGTAGGCGCCCTGGACGCGCTGCAGGCGCGACGTGCCGAGCGGCTTGAAGAGCATGTCACCCTGGCCGAGCAGGCTCTCGGCACCGGCCTGGTCGAGGATCACGCGCGAGTCGGTCTGGCTCGACACGGCGAAGGCGATCCGCGACGGCACGTTCGCCTTGATCATCCCCGTGATCACGTCGACGGACGGCCGCTGCGTGGCCAGTACGAGGTGGATGCCGACGGCGCGGGACTTCTGGGCGAGGCGGATGATCGCGTCCTCCACGTCCTGCGGCGAGATCATCATCAGGTCGGCCAGCTCGTCGATCACGACGAGCAGGTACGGAAGCTGCTTCTCGCCGCGGCCCCGGAGCGCACGGTTCATCTCGGGGAGCGAGCGGGCGCGCACGTGGCTCATCCGCTCGTAGCGGCGTTCCATCTCCCCCACGACGTTCGCCAGCGCGGCCGCGGCCGTCTTCGGCGACGAGACGACCGGCGTGAGCAGGTGCGGGATCGACTCGTAGAAGCCGAGCTCGATCCGCTTCGGGTCGATCAGGATCATCCGCACGTCGTCGGGGGTCGCGCGCAGGAGGATCGAGGTGAGGATCGTGTTGATGCAGCCGGACTTGCCCGAGCCGGTGGTGCCCGCGATCAGCAGGTGGGGCATCCGGGCGAGGTCGGTCCAGACCGCGTTGCCGGAGATGTCCTTGCCGAGCCAGACCGACAGCGGGCTGGAGGTCGCCGGGAGGTCGTCGTAGATGTCTCCCAGCGTGACCAGGTTCGGCGAGAGATTGGGCACCTCGACGCCGACCGCCTGCTTACCGGGAATCGGCGCGAGGATCCGGATCTCGGTGGTGGCGAGCGCGTACGAGAGGTCGTCCTTGAGCGCGGCCACCTTCGACACCTTCGTCCCCGGCGCGAGCTGCAGCTCGTAGCGAGTGACCCGCGGCCCGGCGATCTCCCCGACGATCGTCGCGTCGACGCCGAAGTTCGCGAGCGCCTGGACCAGGAGCCCCGCGACGCGTCCGTTCTGGTCGCCCGTCTGGCCGGCGACCGCCTTCGACCGGCGCAGGAGGTTCCGGTCCGGCAGCGTGTAGACGCCCTCCTCCTCCGAGCCGGTCACGTCGAAGAGCGAAGATTGGCCGTCGTCGGCCGGCTCGGGCTCAGGCGCTTCCGGCTGGAGGACGAGCAACGGCGTGGGAGCAACCACGTCGGGGAACTCCTCGACCCCGTCGACCGGCGCGGCGGCCGAGGCGAGCAGCGGCGGGGGCGGAGCAACCGGGGCCGCAGCGGCCTCCGGCGCGGCGCGCCGCCGCGCCGTGGGACGCCGAGCGGCGCTGCGGACCGCGTGGCCGGACCGCCGGACGAGCGCGCCCGCCGAGGCGCCGGTGACCAGCAGGGCGCCGGCGAGGAGCAGGAAGACGCCGAGGATCTGCGTGCCCGTCGAGCCGATCGGCTTGCCGAGCACGGCCTCCAGCCCGCGTCCCAGGTACCCGCCGTGGGCCCGGCCGAGCACGAGCGCGAGCCCGATCGCGACGACGACCAGACCGGTCCGGAAGGGGCCGAAGCGCGGCAGGTCGCTCCGTCCGACCATCAGCGCGCCGACCGCGACGCAGGCGACCGGCAGGACGTAGGCAGTCCCGCCGACGACGGCCACGAGCCCGTCGCCGATCGACTTGCCGACATACCCCCCGTTCCAGCCCGCGTAGAGGACGGCGGCCATGAACAGCCCGAAGGCGACGAGCCCGAGACCGATCAGCTCGGGATGGTGATGCGTGCGGACGGCGGCCTTGCGCCGCGTGCGCTTCTTGACCCGCGACGGAGTCTTCGGGCGAGCCCTGGCAGGACGCTTCTTGCGCGCCATGCCGGCGACTTCGACGGGCGTCTCGCGAACCCTGCCCGCTTACCCGAGCGAGGAGATCCGGTCGACGAGCAGCCTGATGAACGCGTCGGCGTCGATCTCGACCGCGACGTGCGCGTTCGGCTCCCAGCCGGCCCGCCCCCGCAGGTCGCAGTTCGTCCGGCCGCGGCCGAGCTCCTCGCCGCAGTCGACCCGCACGCCGGTGTGAACGGTCTCGACGATCCCGGGCCGAAACGCATGTGCCATGGCGACGGCGTCGTGGATCGGCGAGCCGTCCCAGCCGTAGCTCTGCTTGTGGAAGCGCCCGTAGAACTCGAGCAGCTCCGCAACCATCGACCCCACCCTGCCTGCTGCCTTCAGCTCGGCGGTCGGCTCGGGGCCGAAGATCGCCCGGTGGGTGACGTCGAGCCCGACCATCGTCACGTCGAGACCGCTGCGGAACACGCGCTCGGCAGCCTCGGGGTCGCACCAGATGTTGAACTCGGCCGCCGGGGTGACGTTGCCCTCGCCGTACGCGCCGCCCATCAGGACGATCCGCGCGACCTGCTCGGCGACGTCCGGGTGCATGTTCAGGAAGAGCCCGATGTTCGTCAGCGGGCCCGTCGGGACGAGCGTGATCGGCTCGGCCGAGTTGCGCACGGTGTCGGCGATGAAGTCGACCGCGTGCCTCGGGTCGGGCTTCGTCGTCGGCTGCGGAAGCGCCGGGCCGTCCATGCCGCTCTCGCCGTGGACGTACTCCGCGACGAACGGCTCGCGCACGATCGGCCGGTCGGCGCCTGCGGCGACCGGCACGTCGGTGCGGCCGACGAACTCGAGCAGCTTCAGCGCGTTGACGGTCGTCTTCGCGAGCGTCTGGTTGCCGTGGACGCTGGTGACGCCGACGAGGTCGACCTCCGGGCTGGCCAGCGCGAGCAGGAGCGCGATCGCGTCGTCGTGGCCGGGGTCGCAGTCGAGCAGGATCTTCATCGCCGCAGTATCTCGTCTACCTCCGCGGCGGTGGGCAGCGAGGGCTGCGCACCGGGCCGCGAGGCGGCGAGCGCACCGGCGGCGCAAGCGCGGGTCAGCGCTTCCTCGCGCTCACGGCCCTCGAGCAGGGAGACGAGCAGACAGGCGGTGAAGGCGTCGCCGGCGGCGGTCCCGTCGACGGCGTCCACGGGCGGCGGTTGAGCGCGCGCGATCTCCCGGCCCCCCTCGAGCAGCACTGCCCCTTCGGCGCCGAGGGTGAGCGCGGTCGGGCCGTCGAACCGCCCGACCGTCTCCAGCTCGTACCGGTTGACCACGAGCAGGTCGACGTCCTCGAGCAACCCGTCCGGCAGCTCCTGCGCCGGCGCGGCGTTGAGGCAGAGGAAGTCGGCCTGCCGGGCGGCCTCCTCGACGGCTGCGAGCGGGATCTCGAGCTGGCAGAGCACGACGTCGGTCTCGAGCACGCCACCGGAGTCGACGGCCGCGTTCGCTCCGGGGGCGACGACGATCTGGTTCTCGCCGTCGGCGCCGACCACGATCAGGGCGACGCCGGTGGGCTCGTCCACGCGGCGCACGCCGCCGAGGTCGACGCCGCCCCGATCGAGCAGCACGAGGGCCTCGGCGGCGAAGGCATCCTCCCCGACGGCGCCGACCATGGACACGTGCGCGCCCAGCCGCGCAGCCGCCAGGGCCTGGTTCGCGCCCTTCCCACCGGGAACCCGCTCGAACGTGGCGCCGCCGAGGGTCTCTCCCGGCCGCGGCAGGCGCTCGCAGCGGGCGACGAGGTCGAGGTTGATCGAGCCGACGACGGCGATCCGGGGCGACGCGGCCAAGGGCCAATCTTGGCACGGTACCGAGCAAGTACCGCCGCTCGACTCGCCGCCGGCCGCGTCAGGCGGCGATCGCGCGCAGGTCTTCGAGCGTCCGGCCGAGCAGGTTCTCGCGCAGGTCGAACAGGCCGGCCCAGAGCGCGGAGCGGTCCGGCTCCGACCCCATGAGCGCCGCCGAGCGGAGCCCTTCGAGCGCCCGGACGAGCACTGCCAGCTCGAGGTACGTCTGCGCGACACGCACGGGAGAGACGGAGACGCCCGCGCGGTCGAGGACGTCCTGCCAGTCGCGCAGCTCTCCGGCCCCCGGCTCGCCGTACCACGAGCGGCCCTCGGCCAGCTCCGGCTCGAGCTCGAGCAGGTAGCGTCCCAGCGGGCCCTCCAGGCCGGAGAGCGCGGTCTCGGCGCGCTCCGCCGCCCGCCGCAGCGCCGCCTGCCGCTTGCCGGGCGTGCAGGGATCGGCGTCGCCGCGGGCCCAGCGCTCGAGCAGCCGGCAGAACGCGAGCGCCGCCACCTCGCACGCGGAGAGCTGGGCGATCAGCCGCCGGCCTGTCGAGTCCTCGGCGGCGTTACCCGCCAGGACGCCCGCCCACCCATCCATGACGGTGCTCATGCTTCCGCCGCCGCGACCGACATGGCGGGCGCGGCACACAAAGGCATGCGGTGAGCACGCCGGTGTCGGGAAAGGCACACGGGGGAAACCGGCTGTTTCCCCCGTGATAGCGAGCGCGGGCGGAGCCCGGCGAGCGTCGTCATACCTCCACTACTACCGGAAGGATCATCGGCCGTCGACGGGTGCGGTCGTAGACGAGCTGGCCGATGCCGTCGTGGAGATGCTCCTGGAGCAGCTTGATCTCGACGATCTCGTCGGCGATGCACGCCCGCAGCACGCCCTCCGCCTCCAGCCGCATCTCGTCCAGCAGCGGCTCGGTCTCCGCGAAGCCGCGCGCGATCACCTCGGCGGCCGCCGAGCGGACGCCGTTCGTCCCGGCGAGGGTCGCCACCACGATCAGCAC
Organism: Gaiellaceae bacterium; assembly: GCA_036555585.1. Lineage (GTDB taxonomy): Bacteria > Actinomycetota > Thermoleophilia > Gaiellales > Gaiellaceae > DATBLE01. The sequence continues at coordinate 1,374 of DATBLE010000050.1, read as the reverse complement.
GCCGTCCTCGGCCATGTGGCGCCGGTCGCGGAGGGCGACGTCGCCGATGTCCCCGACGCCGAGCCCGTCGACGAAGGTCACGCCCGGCTCGATGCGGTCGACCATCGCCACGCCGTGCGGCCCCAGCTCGACCACCGAGCCGTTCTCGGCCAGCACGATCGACGAGGCGGGCACGCCCGCCTCCTGGGCCATCCGCGCGTTCGCCGCCTGCATCCGGTACTCGCCGTGGATCGGCATGACCGCCTTCGGGCGCACGAGCCCGTACAGCGTCCGGATCTCCTCCTGGTTCGCGTGCCCGGAGACGTGCACGGCCGCGTTCTCCTCGTGGAGCACCTCCGCACCCGCCTTCGACAGCTGGTTGATCGTGTCGTGCACCCGCAGCTCGTTCCCGGGCACGGGCCGGGCGGAGAGGATCACCGTGTCTCCGCGCTCGACCGAGACGGCGGAGTGGTCGTGGTAGGCGATGCGGGTCAGCGCCGACATCGGCTCGCCCTGGCTGCCGGTACAGAGGATCAGCACCTCGTGGGGCTCGTACTCTTCGAGGTCCTGCGGACGGATCAGCGTGCCCTCCGGCACCTCCAGATAGCCCAGGTTGCCGGCGATGTTCAGGTTCTTGCGCATCGACCGGCCGACGACCGCCACCTTCCGGCCCGTCTGCACGGCCACGTCGATCGCCTGCTGCATCCGGTGGACGTTGGAGGCGAACGACGCGACGAGGACGCGGCCCCGGCGCTGCGGGATGATCTGCCGGAACGCCTCGCCGACCAGCCGCTCCGAGCCGGTGAACCCGCGCCGCTCCGCATTGGTCGAGTCGCAGAGCAGCAGGTCGACGCCGCGGTTGCCGAGCTCGGCCAGCCGGCCGACATCCGTGCGGAAGCCGTCCACCGGCGTGTGGTCGAGCTTCCAGTCGCTCGTGTGCAGGACACGGCCGGCGTCGGTCTCGATCACGACGGCGACGTTGTCGGGCACCGAGTGCGCCATGCGCACGAACTCGAGCCGAAACGGCCCGAGCGACACCGGGTCGCCCTCCGGCTCGATCTCGCGCAGCTCGGAAGCGTTCAGGAGGCCGTGCTCGTCGAGCTTCGACTTGACGAGCCCCAACGTCAGCCGGGTCGCCCACACCTCCGGCACCCGCACCTCGCGGAGCAGGTACGGCAGCGCCCCGACGTGGTCCTCGTGTGCGTGCGTGAGCACGACCGCGCGCACGCTCCCCTGCCGCTCGGCCAGGTAGGAGAAGTCCGGCAGGACGAGATCGACGCCGAGATGCTCGTCGCGCGGGAACGCCAGGCCCGCGTCCACGACCAGCGTGCCCTGCTCGTGCTCGAAGACGGTCATGTTCTTCCCGACCTCGCCGAGCCCCCCGAGCGGAATCAC
>DATBLE010000049.1:0-29723 GCA_036555585.1 Gaiellaceae bacterium | reverse complement strand
CCCTACACGGGCGAGGGCCAGATGCTCGGGCCGCTGGACGGCGAGGCGATCGATCGCTTCGTCGCGGCCGCCGGCCCGGAGTCGGGGTCGCCGCTCGTCTCCGCGGAGATCCGGCACGTGGGCGGGGCGCTCTCGCGGCCGCAGCCGCACCACGGCGCGCTCTGCACCTTCGACGCCGAGTACCTCACGTTCGGCGTCGGGATGGTGATGGACGAGCCGACATACCTCGCGAACCGCAGGCAGCTCGACAGGATCGCCGAGGCCTTCGGCCCGTACGAGAACGGCCGCTCGTACCTGAACTTCGCGGAGCGCCGCGTCGACCCGGCCCGGTTCTACCCGCCGTCCGTCTACCGGCGGCTCAGTGAGGTGAAGCGCACGTTCGATCCGGACGACCTGTTCCGCGCGAACCACCCGATCGCGCCGGCCTGAACGGCGGCAAAGACCGTGTCGGAGGGCCCCGCCCGTGCGGGGCCCTCCGCATCTCGGGGGTGCGGCCAGCCCCACCGCAAGAGGCCAGCTGCCTCCATTCCCGCCGCCGTCCGGCCGCCGCAGACTCGGCGCAACGACACCGCACCTGAACCCAAGGAGGAACGTTGAGCCAGGCAATCGCATACGCAGAGCACAGCGCCATCGAGGCGCTCCACGCACCCGGCTCGCCGGCAGTGGTCACCGCCGCCGAGCTCCGCCGCCGCTACGGCGAAGGCGACACCGCCGTCGACGCCCTGCGCGGCATCGACGTCGAGATCGCGCAGGGCGAGCTCACCGCCGTCATGGGCCCGTCCGGCTCGGGCAAGTCGACCCTGATGCACCTGCTGGCGGGCCTCGACCGGCCGACCGCCGGCACGGTCACCATCGACGGCACCGAGATCACCCGTCTGAGGGACGCCGAGCTGACCAGGCTGCGGCGGACCCAGGTCGGCTTCGTCTTCCAGTTCTTCAACCTGCTCCCGATGCTGAACGTCGAGGAGAACATCCTGCTGCCGCTCGCGATCGCCGGCGAGAAGCCGGACAAGGCGTGGGTGGAGGCGCTGATGCGCCGCGTCGGCCTCGACGACCGCCGCAAGCACCGGCCGGCCGAGCTCTCCGGAGGGCAGCAGCAGCGCGTCGCCGTCGCGCGGGCGCTCGTCTCCCGCCCGGCGGTCGTCTTCGCGGACGAGCCGACGGGAAACCTCGACTCGCGGACGGGCACCGAGATCCTCGACCTGCTCAGCGAGGCGGTGGCGGAGTTCGGCCAGACGCTCGTGATGGTCACGCACGACGTCCGCGCGGCCACGATCGCCGACAGGATCCTCTACCTCGCCGACGGCAGGATCGTGAAAGACGTCGGCGCCTCCACCGCCGCGGAGATCGTCGCCGCGGTCGAGGAGGTGAGCCGGTCATGACATCGGTCGCGCTCAAGGGGCTCGCCGGACGCAAGCTACGGGCCTTCCTCACCGCCATCGCGATCGTCCTCGGCGTCGCGATGGTCAGCGGCACCTACGTGCTCACGGACACGATCAAGTCCGCGTTCGACCAGATCTTCGCCGGCTCGTACAAGGACACCGCAGCCGTGATCACCGGCAAGTCGACCGTCGAGTTCGCACAGAGCGGCTCGCCGACCGTGCCGGCCTCGGTGCTGGCGAAGGTGAAGGCGCTGCCGGACGTGCAGACGGCGACCGGCCAGATCTTCAACCTGAACGACAGCTCCGACTACGGGAAGCTGATCGGGCGCGACGGCAAGCCGCTCGGCACGAGCGGCAACCCGACCTTCGCGTTCGGGCTCGACCCGGACATCGGCAAGCTGAACCCGATGACGCTCACCGACGGCCGCTGGGCCGCCGGGCCGCGCGAGATCGTGATCGACTCGTCGAGCGCCAGGCAGGGTCACTTCTCCGTCGGCGACACGATCGGCGCCTCGGTCGAAGGTCCGATCGAGCGGTACCGGGTCGTCGGCATCGCCAAGTTCGGCTCCGTCGACTCGCTCGGCGGAGCGACGATCGGCATCTTCGACACGCGAACCGCGCAGCGGCTGCTCGGCAAGCAGGGCTACGACCTGATCGCCGTCTCGGCCAGGCCGGGTGTCTCGCCGGCGAGGCTGGTCGGGGAGCTCGAGCCCTTGCTGCCGGCGTCGGCCCAGGTGAAGACGGGCACGGAGCAGGCGGAGGCGAGCGCGAAGGACATCGCGGAGTTCACGAGCTTCATCCAGTACTTCCTGCTCGCGTTCGGCGTCGTCGCGCTGTTCGTCGGCGCCTTCGTGATCTTCAACACCCTCTCGATCACCGTCGCCCAGCGGACGCGCGAGCTCGCCACGCTCCGGACCCTGGGCGCGTCCCGCCGGCAGGTCCGCCGGTCGGTGCTCGTCGAGGGGCTGGTGATCGGCCTGCTGGCGTCTGCGCTCGGGCTCGCGCTCGGCGTCGCGCTGGCGAAGGGCCTCAGCTCCCTGATGGCGGCGATGAGCCTCGACCTGCCGAAGGCCGGCACGGTGTTCGAGGCGCGCACCGTGATCGTCTCGATGCTGCTGGGCACGATCGTGACGCTGGTCGCGAGCATCGCTCCGGCGATCAAGGCGACCAGGGTGCCGCCGATCGCGGCCGTCCGCGAGGGCGCGGCGCTGCCGAAGGGCCGCTTCGCCTCCTACCGCACGGCGATCTCGCTGTCGGTCGTGGCGCTGTCCATGGCGCTGCTCGGCTACGGGCTGTTCGCGGACGGGATCGCCGCTGCGCCCCGGCTGCTGTCGCTGGCGGTGGGCGTGCTGGCGCTGTTCGTCGGCGTCGCCCTGACCGCGTCGAAGGTCGCCCGGCCGCTGGCGTCGGCGCTGGGCCGGCCGTTCGCCAGGCTGAGCGTCTCCGGCGAGCTCGCCCGCGAGAACGCGATGCGCAATCCGCAGCGGACGGCCGCGACCGCGGCCGCGCTGATGATCTGCCTCGCGCTCGTCACGATGGTGGCGACGCTGGGCAAGGGCCTGGTCGCGTCCGACCGCGACTCGCTGCGCCACCAGGTGCAGGCGGACTACGTGGTCACCTCGAAGAACGGATGGGACGCGTTCTCCCGCGCTGCGGGCGACGCGGCCGCGGCCGCTCCGGGCGTGACCGTCGCGTCGAGCGTCCGCAACGAGCAGGCCAAGGTCGACGGGGACGAGGTGCGCGTGGACGGGATCGACCCGGCCACGATCGCCGCCGTCCACACCTACGACTGGATCAGCGGATCGAACGCAACGCTCGGGTCGCTCGGTCGCGACGGCGCCGTCGTCCGCCAGAAGTGGGCGACGAGCCACGGCGTCGGCGTCGGCGACCGGATCGCGGTCCTCAACCCGGCAGGGCACCGCTCGTCGTACGTCGTCCGCGGGATCTACACGCAGCCGAAGTTCGGCCAGGTCGACCCCGTGTTCGGCTCGATCGGCATCTCGCAGCGGGCCTTCGACTCGGCCTTCGAGCGGCCGCGCAACGCCTACACGTTCCTGAACGTGCGCGGCGGGGCCACGCCGGAGACGACGGCGGCGCTGGAGCGGGCGCTGGCCGCGTACCCCGACGCGAAGGTCGCGACCAGGCGCGACTGGGTCGAGGAGCGGGCGACCGCGATCGACCAGCTGCTCAACCTGCTCTACGTCCTGCTCGCGCTCTCCGTCGTGGTCAGCCTGTTCGGGATGGTGAACACGCTCGTCCTCTCGGTGTTCGAGCGGACGCGCGAGATCGGCATGCTGCGGGCGGTCGGGATGACCCGCCGGCAGGTACGCCGGATGATCCGGCAGGAGGCGATCGTCACCGCCCTGATCGGCGCCGCGCTCGGCCTCCCGCTGGGCGTCTTCCTCGCCTGGCTGGTGACGCGGGCGCTGTCCGACCAGGGCGTGTCGTTCGCGGTTCCGGGCGGGCTGCTGGTCGTCTTCGTCGTGGTCGCCGTCGCGGCCGGCATCCTGGCCGCGATCGCTCCCGCGCGCAGAGCGTCGCGCCTGAAGGTCCTGGAGTCGCTGGCGTACGAGTGAGCATGCCTCGACGGCGCAGTCACTCGTAGGGTCAGACCCCGTGAGGGGTCTGACCCCGCAGGCGGGGCTACACTCAGGCGCATGGCCCAGAGCCCTGTCCTCGCGCGCGGCTTCGAGCTCCCGCTCGAGCCCCGGCTGCCCCGGATCGGCTCGGTCGACGCGGTCGCCCTGGAGGCCCGCGCCGAGTCGCTCGCCAAGCGCTCGATCAAGAAGGAGGCGAAGCTCTTCGCGCTCGAGCTGGCGATCCGGATGACCGACCTGACCACGCTCGAGGGGGCCGACACGCCAGGCAAGGTGCACGCTCTGGCGACGAAGGCGGTGCGGCCCGATCCGTCGGACGAGTCGATCCCGTCGTGCGCGGCGCTCTGCGTCTATCCGAACCTCGTCCCGACCGCGGTCGCGCGGCTCCGCGGAACCGGCGTGAAGGTCGCCTCCGTGGCGACCGCGTTCCCGTCCGGCCAGTCGCCGCTCGACGGGAAGGTGCGCGAGACCGAGGAGGTCGTCGCGATGGGCGCCGACGAGGTCGACATGGTGATCGACCGCGGCGCGTTCCTCTCCGGCCGGTACGCCAAGGTCTACGACGAGATCGTCCAGGTGAAGCGGGCCTGCGGGGAGGCGCATCTGAAGGTCATCCTCGAGGTGGCCGAGCTGGGCACGTACGACAACGTCCGCCGCGCGTCGCTGCTGGCGATGGCCGCGGGCGCCGACTTCGTCAAGACGTCCACCGGGAAGCTCTCCGGCGCGGCGACGCTGCCGGTGACGCTCTGCATGCTGGAGGCGATCCGGGACGTCTACGAGGAGACCGGGCGCATGGTCGGGATGAAGCCGGCGGGCGGGATCCGCCAGGCCAAGCAGGCGGTGCAGTACCTCGTCCAGCTGTACGAGACGCTCGGCGCCGAGTGGCTGACGCCTGATCTGTACCGGATCGGGGCGTCGACCCTGCTGAACGACGTGCTGATGCAGATCCGCAAGGAGCGGACCGGCCGCTACCAGTCGCCCGACTATTTCACCGTTGACTGAGCTCGAGCAGAAGGGCCAGGGCGCGCTCGTCCCGTCCGGGTGGGACTACGTTCCCGCGCCCGAGTCTCGCGAGATCGTCCGGATCGACGAGCGCTACGGGCACTTCGTCGGCGGCGAGTGGCTGGAGCCCCGCGAGACCTATACCACGATCGCGCCGGCGAGCGAGGAGCCGCTCGCCGAGGTCGGGCAGGCGACGCCGGAGGAGGTGCAGAACGCGATCGCGACCGCACGCGAGGCGTTCGACAACGGCTGGTCGGCGCTGCCGGGCTCGGAGCGGGCGAAGTACCTCTTCCGGATCGCGCGCATACTCCAGGAGCGCTCGCGCGAGTTCGCGGTGCTCGAGTCCTTGAACGGCGGCAAGCCGATCAAGGAGTCGCGCGACGTCGACCTCCCGCTGGCCGCCGCGCACTTCTTCTACTACGCCGGCTGGGCCGACAAGCTCGAGTACGCGTTCCCGAACCGGCGCCCGAAGCCGGTCGGCGTGGCCGGGCAGATCATCCCGTGGAACTTCCCACTGCTGATGCTGGCCTGGAAGATCGCGCCGGCGCTCGCGTGCGGAAACACGGTCGTGCTGAAGCCCGCAGAGACGACGCCGCTGACCGCGCTGCTGTTCTGCGACGTCGTGCGGCAGGCGGAGCTGCCGGCGGGCGTCGTCAACATCGTCACCGGCGACGGCCGGGCGGGCGCCGCGATCGTCGACGGGGACGTCGACAAGATCGCGTTCACCGGCTCGACCGAGGTGGGCAAGGCGATCCAGCGCCAGGTGGCCGGCACCGGCAAGAAGCTGACGCTCGAGCTTGGCGGCAAGGCGGCGAACATCGTCTTCGACGACTGCGCGCTCGACCAGGCGGTCGAGGGGATCGTCAACGGCATCTACTTCAACCAGGGTCACGTCTGCTGCGCCGGCTCTCGGCTCTTCGTCCAGGAGTCGATCCACGACGACGTGGTCGAGAAGCTGAAGCGCCGGATGAAGACGCTGCGCGTCGGCGACCCGCTGGACAAGAACACCGACGTCGGCGCGATCAACTCGCGCGCGCAGCTGGAGAGGATCCGGGAGCTGGTCGCAGCCGGCGAGGAGGAGGGCGCGGAGATCTACCAGCCGCCGTGCCGGCTGCCGGAGCAGGGCTACTGGTTCGCGCCGACCGTGTTCACCAACGTCGCGCAGAGCTACCGGATCGCGCAGGAGGAGATCTTCGGGCCGGTGCTCTCGGTGCTGACCTTCCGCACGCCGGCGGAGGCGGTGGAGAAGGCGAACAACACGCCGTACGGGCTGAGCGCCGGGATCTGGACCGAGAAGGGCTCGAGGATCCTCTGGATGGCGGAGCGGATGCGCGCCGGCGTGGTCTGGGCGAACACGTTCAACCGCTTCGACCCGGCCTCGCCGTTCGGCGGCTACAAGGAATCCGGCTTCGGCCGCGAGGGCGGCCGCCACGGCCTCGAGCCGTACCTGGAGTTCCAGTCGTGAGCAGTGCTCCGCACGTCTCGCGGGGATCGTCACTCGGTCGTCACAGCCGCGTCGCCGACACGGCACACTTTTCTTCTTACGATCGCAGCGGGGAAGAGGCCGGGAACGCCTTGCGCGGCCGCCGGAAGGGACACGGCGGGAAAGGACAGCGATGAGCCGGCTTCCGATCAGGAAGACCTACAAGCTCTACGTCGGCGGCGCCTTTCCGCGCTCCGAGTCCGGCCGCACCTACCTCGCCGAGGGCCAGAACGTCGCCCGCGCGTCGCGCAAGGACCTGCGCGACGCCGTCCGGGCGGCCAGAGCCGCCCAGCCCGGCTGGGCGGGGGCGACCGCCTACAACCGCGGGCAGGTCGTCTACCGGATCGCCGAGATGCTCGAGACGCGCCGCAACGACGTCGCCGCGCTGTGCAGCGGCCCCGGCGAGGTCGATCGCACAGTGGACCGCCTGGTCTGGTACGCGGGTTGGGCGGACAAGCTCGCCCAGGTGCTCGGGGGCACCAACCCGGTCGCCGGGCCGTACTTCAACTTCACCATTCCGGAGCCGACCGGCGTCGTCGGCATCCTCGCGCCCGACGAGCCCCCGCTGGAAAGTCTCGTCTCGCGGCTCGCCCCGGCGATCGTGGGCGGGAACGCGACGGTCGTCGTCGCCTCCGAGCCGCACCCGCTCGCGGCCGTGGAGTTGGGCGAGGTGCTGGCCACCGCCGACGTCCCCGGGGGCGTCGTCAACATCCTCACGGGACAGCGCGACGAGCTCGCACCCTGGCTTGCAGGCCACATGGACGTGAACGCGATCGACGTCACCGGGGCCGACGGCCTCGCGCCGGAGCTGGAGAAGCTCGCCGCCGAGAACGTCAAGCGCGTCGTCCGCGGCGCCGCCGACGGGCAGAGCCCGTGGGAGATCGCCGCCTTCCTCGAGCTGAAGACGGTCTGGCACCCGATCGGCACCTGAATCGATCCTCGAGGGGTTAGCATCCGCGCAGTGACCGGGGGCCGACGCCTCAGCCAGGCGATCTCCGAGGGAGACGGGATCTCGATCATCGCGCTCGTCGGCGACCCGGACGCGGCGCGGGCCGCCGAGGAGCAGGGAGCCGAGGGGCTCGCCGTTCGGGCGGCCGGATCGACGGTTCGGGATGCGACCGGCCTGCCGATCCTGTTCCGCGTCGATGCCTCTCCGGAGGCCGCGAGCGACGCGGGTGCCGACGCCTGCCTGATCGTGGTGGAGGAGCACGACGACGAGCAGCACCTCGAGGAGCTGCACCACCGCGCGCAGGAGCTCGGGCTGGAGATCGTCGTCGACGTCCACGACGAGGAGTCGCTCGCCGACTCGCTGGGGCGGATCGACCCCGAGATCTTCCTGCTCTCGCCGCGCGAGGCGGAGGACGACGAGACCCACGTCGAGCGGATCCTCGACCTCCTGCCCGACGTGCCGGCCGGCAAGCTGGCGATCGCCGACCTCCCGTCGACCACGCGCGACGAGGTGCTCGCGCTCGAACGTGCCGGGATCGACGCCGTTCTCGTCGACTCGGCGGATGTTGCGCACCTCGTCGGCGGCGCTCCGCCCCCCGTCTAGGACGTTGGCCGAAGCCGGGACGGCGGCCTCGCCGCCGAGCGCGCCGCGCAGGCTCCGGGTGGTGCGGATTCGCATCCGAAGCGCGCTTCCGTTCCTCGGCGCGATCCTGGCGCTCGCGGCGGCCCTGCGGCTGGTCGGGATCGAGTACGGGTTGCCGTTCGGCAGCCTGCTCGACCCCGACGAGCAGAGCATCGTCCCGCGCGCGTGGAAGATCGTCCACGGCGGCGGCCTCGACCCGCACTGGTTCGACTACCCCTCGCTGCTGCTCTACGTGCTCGCGCCCTTCCAGGCCTGGCAGGGAGCGCCCTCCTACCTGGCCGCGCGGCTCGTGATCGCGGCCTTCGGCGTGGGGGCGGTCGCGGCCGCCTGGTGGCTCGGGCGCGTCAGTTACGGCCGCGCGGCCGGGCTCGTCGCCGCCGCGGTCGTCGCGGTCGAGACGATCGGCGTCGCCTACGCGCACGCCGCCGTCACGGACGTCCCGATGACCGCGCTGGTCACGGTCGCGCTCGCGCTCGCGGTCACCGGCCGGCTCGAGTGGGCGGGAGTCGCTGCCGGGCTGGCGGCGAGTGCGAAGTACCCCGCCGTCTTCCTGCTCGCGCCGCTCGTCGTCGCCGGGTGGGGGGCGTGGCGGCGGCTCGCCGCGGCGATCGCTCTCGCCGTCGCCGCCTTCTTCGCCACCAGCCCCTACGTGCTCGTGCACCCGGGCCAGGCCTGGAGCGACGCTACGCGCGTGCAGCGGCTCGCCCGCGAGGGTTGGCTCGGGTTCGAGCACGACTCCTGGGCCCTGTTCTCCTTCACCGGGAAGCTGTGGAGCGGGCTCGGTCCGGTCCTCGCGATCGCGGCGATCGGGCTGGTCCTCGCCCTCCGGCGGCGCTCGCGAGCCGACCTGGTCCTCGCCGCCTTCGTGCTCGTCTACCTGGCCGACCTGTTGACCCTCCGCGCCCACTTCGACCGGTACGTCCTCCCGCTCGTGCCGCCGCTCGCGGTGCTCGCCGGGAGGCAGCGGAGACTGGCGCCGCTGACGCTCGGGCTCGCGATCGTGCCGCTCGTCTGGGCGATCGGCGACGACGTGCGGCTGACCCGGACCGACACCCGTGCGGCCGCCCACGCGTGGATCGTCCGGCACATCCCCGGGGGCTCCTCGGTCGCGGCCGAGTCGTCGACCCCGTCGCTCGAGGGCTACCGGATCGTGGGTCTCGCGCTGCCCGGCCCCGGCCGGCTGTTCGACCCCGACCGCGACGTCGCGCGCCTCCGCGCCGAGGGCGTGCGCTACGCGCTCGTCACCGGTGCCGTCGCCGACCGCGTCCTCGCCGCCCGCGACCACTACCCGCGCGAGGCGCGCTTCTACGACCAGCTACGGATGCAGGGAAAACGCGTCTACCATGTTCAGCCCGGGCACGGGCTGACCGGCCCCTGGGTCTCCGTCTACCGACTGTGAGAACGACGCCGCTCCTCATCCTCTTGGCCGCGCTGGCGCTCGCGGGCTGCGGCGCGACCGGATCCGGGCCGCGCGTGGCCGAGGGCGACGCCGCCGCGACCGCGACGAGAGCCTGCCCCGCGGCGTGGCAACGCTCCTGGCAGAAGCTCGCCGACCGGATCGGCGCGCCCGTCTACTGTCCGGGCTGGCTGCCCGACCCCCTGACCGGCCAGATCGGCGGGCGCTGGAACAACATCGACGCGGTCGGCAAGGACCGCAGCTACCTGATCGGGTTCGTCTGGCAGGAGATCGGCCAGGAGATCCACATCAACCTGCGCGGCTACCCGGGGGTGACCAAGGTGCCGACGTGCCGGTCGGTCGAGCTCGTCGGCGGCAAGCAGCACGTGACGAAGGTGCCGTGCTTCGCCGATCCGCACGGCCAGAAGACCATTGCCGGCTTCAGGGTCACCGAGTACACGGTCAACCAGGACGCCGACCAGTGGCACGTCCTCTACGCCTGGACGCACGGCGGGACGCTCTACACCCTGAGCCAGCACGTCGCGCCGCCGCTGACGTTCCCGATGGTCGTCCGCGACCTGAACCGCGAGCTCGGCTCGCTGGTCCTGGTCGAGCCGCACTAGCCGGCCGTGCGCCTGACCCGGCGGAAGCTGCTCCTGGCCGGCGGCGCCGGCGCCGTCCTGGCTGCGGGCGGGGTCTACGAGCTGGTCGACCAGCTCACCGGCTCCCCTTCGCGTCCCGCCGCCGGCGGCCTCCCGCCCGAGCAGCACCTGCTCCAGGGCGTCCGCCTCGTCGAGGACAACGGCGTCGAGGTGGTCGTCCCGCCGCTCCATCATCAGCTGGTCACCGCGAAGGTCGACGCCGGCCGCACGAGGAAGGCCCTCGTCGAGGCCCGGTCCGAGCTCGAGCACGCGCTGCAGGAGCTGGAGTCGCAGTTCGAGCCGAGCGCGGCCGGGCTCGGCATCACGGTCGCCTGGGGGCTCCCGTACTTCCGCACGTTCGTCCCCGAGCTCGCCGACCGGCACATCCCGATCGACCGCCGCGCGACGAAGTCGGCTCGCAAGCCGGTGCGCGTGCTGCTCGACTCGAGGCGCTTTCCGAGCGATCCGCCCGAGCTCGTCCTCGAGTCGAACGACGTCGCGGTGCTCCTGCGCAGCGACCGGCTCGACCACATCGCCGCCGCGTCGAAGGCGATCTTCCGGGAGCTCGACCTCTTCCGGATGACGAGCATCCGCAAGGGGTTCGCGGGCGGCGGGTTCGACGGCGGGCAGAGCCTGCCGAAGCGGATGGCCGTCGCCGCCCAGGTTCCCGGCTCGTTCCTGATCCCCGACGAGGCGGAGCTGTTTCTCGGGTTCACCTCGACGCAGAAGGCGGGGCTCGGTCCGCCCAAGATCGCCAACGTCGAGGAGCTCGGCTTCGGCACGGGCGGCTACTTCAGCGAGGGGACGCACCTCGCCGTCTCCCACATCGCCGAGGACCTCGAGGCCTGGTACGTGAACTTCCCCCACGAGGAGCGGGTCTCGACGGTCTTCCGGCCCGGCCTCCGCGTGCCCGAGGAGGTGCTGACCGTCCCGCAGGGGCCCGACGACGTGAGCAGCGAGCGGAAGGTCAAGCGCGACTTCGTCGCGTCGAAGCAGATCGGCCATTCCGCGTCGCTCCAGACCGTCTCCCGGCTGGCGACGACGGCGGTCGGCGCGAGCGGCGCGGTCTACGGTCCGGGGACGGCGATCCCGCACCGGGCCGACTTCAACACGCTCGACAACCCTTTCGCCTGGAGCGCCGATCCCGAGCGCGACGGGAAGGCCGCCGGGGCCGCCGCCGGAGTCCACTTCGTCGTCTTCAACCCGTCCAGCGACGATTTCAACCGCGGCCGCCTGGCGATGGACGGCGTGCTCCCGGACGGGACGCGACTGCCGTTCGCGCCGCGCGACCGCGGCCAGGGCTTCAACTCGGTCCTGCGCACGACCCACCGCCAGAACTTCCTCGTCCCCCCGCGGCGCCACCGCTCGTTTCCGCTCGTCGAGCTGCTCCGTTAACCGTGCCAGGCACTGTTGAGGGCCCTGTCCCGCCGGGGCTGGTCCGGCCCGCCCGTCCGAAGGACGTCGAGGCGGTCGTCCGGATCTTCCGCGAGTCCCGGGCCGAGGCGATGCCGTGGCTCCCGGTCCTGCACACCGCCGAGGAGGACCGCAACTGGTACTCGGCCCGGCTCGGCGGGGAGGCCTGGGTGTACGAGCTCGACGGCCGGGTTGCCGGGTTCGCGCTCCTGCGCGACGACGAGCTCGACGCCCTGTACGTCGCGCCGGCGGCGCAGCGCCGCGGCGTGGGGTCCGCGCTCTTCCGGCAGGCGCAGGAGGCGCGGCCGCACGGCTTCGCCTGGTGGGTCTTCCGCGACAACGCACGGGCACGCCGGTTCTACGAGTCGCTCGGCGGCCTGCTCCTCTACGAGACCGACGGCGCCGGCAACGAGGAGCAAACGCCGGACGCCCGCTACGAGTGGCGGCCCGGACCTAGCCCCGAAGCAGCGGAAGCGTGAGGCAGGTCGGCCCGCCGTCGCCCTTCGACAGCTCGACGGCACGGTAGGCGACGACCTCCACGCCCGCCGCCTCCAGGCTAGCCAAAGAACGCGCGCGCCACGTCGTACCACTCGGGCGGCACGGTCTTCAGCTCGGAGGTCGCCTCCGCCAGCGAGACGTCGACGATCGCGTCGCCGTGCAGGGCGGCCATCCGGCCGAACCGCCCCTCGTGGACGAGGTCGGCTGCCTTCAGGCCGTAGCGGGTGGCGAGCACCCGGTCGCGCGCCGTGGGGGAGCCGCCCCGCTGGACGTGCCCGAGCACCGTGACGCGGGTCTCGAACCCGGTGCGGTCCTCGATCTCGCGGGCGAGCTGCTCGCCGACTCCGCCCAGCCGGACATGGCCGAACTGATCCAGCTCGGCCTCCTGCGTGACCTCTCGCTGCTCGCCGGTCTCGTACGTGAGGCTGTAGCCCTCGCTGACGACGACGATCGAGAAGTCCTTGCCCCGCTCGTGCCGCTTGCGGAGCCCGGCGCAGGCCTCCTCGACCGAGATCGGCTGCTCGGGGATCAGGATCACGTCGGCGCCGCCGGCGATGCCGCTCATCACCGCGATCCACCCGGTATGGCGGCCCATCACCTCGACCACCATCACGCGGTTGTGGGACTCGGCCGTCGTGTGCAGGCGGTCGATCGCCTCGGTGCAGACCGCGACCGCGGTGTCGAAGCCGAACGTGTAGTCCGTCGCCGACAGGTCGTTGTCGATGGTCTTCGGCACGCCGACGACGGGAAGCGCGTGCTCGTCGAAGAGTCGCGAGGCGACCCCGAGCGTGTCCTCGCCGCCGATGGCGACGAGCGCGTCGAGGCCGGCCTCGGCGAAGTTGCGCAGCACGCTGTCGACGCCGCCGTCGACCTTGTACGGGTTGGTCCTGGAGGTGCCGAGCACGGTGCCCCCGCGGGGCAGGAGCCCCGAGACGTCGCGGCGTGTGAGCGTGGTCGTGTCCGCGTCGACCAGACCCCGCCAGCCGTTCCGGACGCCGACCACCTCGTAGTCGCGTCCGAACGACCGTCGGGCGACCGCCCGGATGACGGCGTTGAGCCCTGGACAGTCGCCCCCGCCGGTGAGGATGCCGACGCGCTTCACAGCTCGTGAGTCTAAGTGTCGGTGGGACTTCGCCCGACGCTCATGATCCGGTCGGAAAGCCGCTGGGAGCTGTCGGACGCTCGCCTCGCCGCGGCGACCGACATGGCGGGCGCCGCACACCAACGCCTGCCGGCAGCCCGCCCGATGCCGTCGAGGATCGCCATGCGAGCCGAAGGCGAGCGGATCCTCGACGGCGAGTGCGGCGGGTGGGACTCGAACCCACACGTCCCAGAGGGACAATGGCTTTTGAGGCCATCGCGTCGACCAGTTGCGCCACCGCCGCGCAGGCGAATTGTAGAGCGCGATCGCATCGCTTCGGATCTGCCGCACCCCCCTCGAAAACCACATGCAGGCCGTTTAAGCTTGCCGCTCCCCGTGGCGACCCAGACGTCCGTCGACGCCCTGCCCCAGCGGCGCAAGCTCCGCGTGTCGCCGGTGCAGGTGCTCGCGTTCGTGTTCATCGGGCTGATCGTCTTCTGGCTCGGCGTCAACCTGATCGACGACCCGACGCACTTCCTCGACCTCTTCCTGGTCGGCCTCACCATCGGGATGGTCTACGCCCTGATCGCGCTCGGCTACTCGCTCGTCTACGGCATCCTCGAGCTGATCAACTTCGCCCACGGGGACGTCTTCATGCTCGGCGGGATGATGACCGTCACGCTCGTGAGCGCGTTCGGGCTGGGCGTGTCCGGCAACGTCCTCGTCTGGATCGTCCCGATGCTCGTGATCACCGCGGCGTTCACCGGGGTCATGAACACCACGATCGAGACGGTCGCCTACCGGCCGCTGCGCAACGCGCCCCGGCTCGCCCCGCTGATCACGGCGATCGGCGTCTCGTTCATCCTTCAGACCGTCGGCCTCGTCTGGAAGGGCCCCGCGCCGGTGTCGATCCGCGACGACATCCTCCCGAACAGCCGGATCTTCCACATCGGCGAGGCGGACATGACCTGGAACCAGCTGATCGTCTTCATCGTGACGATCCCGACGCTGCTCGCGCTGGTCTGGCTCGTGCAGAGGACCAAGTCGGGGAAGGCGATGCGGGCGGTCGCCCAGGACAAGGACGCGGCGGCGATGATGGGCATCGACGTCAACCGGACGATCTCGTTCACCTTCCTCACCGCCGGCTGCCTGGCCGGCTTCGCCGGCGTCCTCTACGCGCTGTTCGCGACGAACGTCCAGTTCGACACCGGGTTCCGCCTCGGGCTCTTCGCCTTCACGGCGGCCGTGATCGGCGGGATCGGCAACCTGCCCGGCGCCGTCCTCGGCGCGATCCTCATCGGCCTGATCGAGAACTTCAACGACGGCCTCACTCGGTTCACGCCCGGCTCCGACTGGAAGTCGACGATCATCTTCGTGATCCTGATCCTCACCCTCGTCTTCCGCCCCGAGGGTCTGCTGGGCGAGCGGACGCCCGAGGGAGGCTGATGCCCGGGCGCTTCCACCTCGGCTCGGAGGTCGGATCCGCCTGGTGGCGCGGCCTGTCGGCGTTCGGGCTGACGCCGGAGCGCTTCCACGCGCTGCCCGGCTGGCAGCAACGGCTGGGCAGGCTCGCAGTCGCCGGAGTGCTCGCCTTCCTGCTCGCGATCCTCGTCAACGTGCTCGAGGCCTCCTTCGGCGCGACGGGGTCGACCGCGATCTTCACCTTCGACGGCTCCGCCTACCTCGCGTTCCTCGTCATCGGGCTGATCTACGTTCCCGAGTGGAGCAGGGTGCCGCTGCTCGGCAAGATCGCGATCCCGCTGGCCGGCTTCGCGATCGCGCTCACCTTCCCGTACTGGAACGAGCACATGTTCACCATCCCGGTCTTCGGCGCGTTCCCGTCGGTGGAGACCGGGGTCGTGATGCTCGTGTTCGTGATGATGGCGGTGGGTCTGAACATCGTGGTCGGCTACGCCGGCCTGCTCGACCTCGGGTACGTCGCCTTCTACGCCATGGGGGCCTACACGGCCGCGTGGCTCGCCTCCACCCAGTTCGCGGGCGCGAAGTGCCCGAAGGCGGGCTTCGGCATCGACGACTGCCCGGTGGCGACGGTGCCCAAGGTCGACTTCAACTTCGGCGGGATCGGCGTCACGCCGGGAATCGGCGGCATCCACGTCTCGGTCTGGCTGATCCTCGCCCTCGCCGGCCTCCTGACCGCGCTGATCGGCGTGGTGATCGGCCTGCCCACGCTGCGCCTGCGCGGCGACTACCTGGCGATCGTCACGCTCGGCTTCGGCGAGATCCTCCCCCAGATCGCGCGCAACGGGAACGACCTGGGCGGCTTCAACCTCACCGGCGGCCCCCAGGGGATCACCCCGGTCGACTCGCCCGGTTTCGGCAACCGCCTGTCGGACTGGACCGGCGGCTTCCTGCCGGCGAACTACCTGACCAGCCCGCACAGCGCGCGCGTCTTCTACTGGACCGCGCTCGCGCTGGTCGGGTTCACCGTCTTCTGCTCGATCCGCCTGCGGGACTCGCGGCTGGGCCGGGCGTGGATCGCGATCCGCGAGGACGAGGTCGCCGCCTCGGCGATGGGCATCCCCCTGATGCGCACGAAGACCTGGGCCTACGCCTGCGGGGCGTTCTTCGGCGGGATCGCCGGCGCGTACTTCGCCGCCTTCAAGAGCTCGACCTTCCCGCAGGACTTCTACTTCAACATCTCGGTGTTCATCCTCTGCATGGTCATCCTCGGCGGCATGGGCAACGTGTGGGGGGTGATGCTCGGGGCCGCGTTCCTCACGTACCTCAACCAGGAAGGCCTGGCCAACACGGGCGCCTGGCTGAACCTGCACTTCGGCACCAACGTCGACGTCCCCGAGTACTCGGGCGGGATCTACGGCGTGATCATCGTGCTCGTCATGCTGCTGCGACCGCAGGGGCTCCTGCCGAGCGCGCGCCAGAAGCGCGAGTACCAGCTCGGCGTGCACGACGAGTACGAGTACGACGTGGAGAAGGCCTAGATGGCGAATTTGCTCGAGGCGGTCGGGATGCGCAAGGAGTTCGGCGGGCTGGTCGCCGTCTCCGGCGTCGACTTCACGATCCCGGAGCACTCGATCGTCAGCCTGATCGGACCGAACGGGGCGGGCAAGACCACCTTCTTCAACATGATCACCGGCGTCTACAAGCCGACGGGCGGGGTGGTGATCTTCGACGGAGACGACATCACCGCCAAGCCGCCGCATGCGGTCACCGAGCGGGGCATCGGGAGGACGTTCCAGAACATCAGGCTGTTCCAGGACATGACCGCGCTCGAGAACGTCCTCGTCGGGATGCACTGCCGGCTGAAGAGCGGGATCGTCGGCGGCGTCCTGCGGACGCCCGGGGTCCGCCGGGAGGAGAAGGAGGCCGAGCAGCGCGCGCTCGACCTGCTCGACTACTGCTCGCTCGACCGCCAGTCGGACAACTACGCTCGCAACCTCCCGTACGGCGACCAGCGCCGGCTGGAGGTGGCGCGGGCGCTCGCGACCGAGCCCAAGCTGCTGCTGCTCGACGAGCCGACCGCCGGCATGAACCCGCAGGAGACCGCCGAGTTCACCGCCTTCGTCCAGGAGCTCCGGGTCAAGCGCGGGCTGACCGTGCTGATGATCGAGCACGACATGCGCGTGGTGATGGGCGTCTCCGACCGGGTGACCGTGCTCGACTACGGCGAGAAGATCGCCGAGGGCACGCCGCAGGAGGTCCAGAAGGACCCGCGGGTGATCGAGGCCTACCTGGGGAAGGCGGCGGTCGCTCAGTGAGCCAGGCGCAGGCCCCGGTCACCGCCGAGCCGCCCGTCCTCGAGCTCGAGGGCATCCACACCTACTACGGCGCGATCCATGCGCTCAAGGGCGTCACCCTCGAGGTGCGCGACGGGGAGATCGTCACGTTGCTCGGCGCGAACGGCGCCGGCAAGTCGACGACGCTGCGCTCGATCAACGGGCTCAACCACCCGCGGCGCGGCCGGATCAGGTTCCGCGGCAAGGACATCACCTACGACGCGCCGCACGACATCGTCGCGCGCGGCGTGGCGCAGTCGCCCGAGGGGCGCAAGCTCTTCCCGCGGATGACGGTGCTCGAGAACCTGGAGATGGGCGCGTTCCAGCGCAAGGACAGGGCCGGCCTGAAGGAGGACCTCGAGCGCGTGTTCACGCTCTTCCCGCGGCTGTCCGAGCGGAAGACGCAGAAGGCGGGGACGATGTCCGGCGGCGAGCAGCAGATGTGCGCGATCGGCCGCGCGCTGATGGCGCACCCGACGCTGCTGCTCCTCGACGAGCCGTCGATGGGGCTCGCCCCGATCTTCGTCGAGAAGATCTTCGAGATCGTCGTCGAGATCAACAAGCAGGGCACGCCGATCCTGCTCGTGGAGCAGAACGCCTTGATGGCGCTCGACGTGGCCGACCGCGGCTACGTCCTGGAGACCGGCGCGATCGCCCTCTCCGACGTCGCCTCCGCGCTGAAGGAGAACGAGCAGGTGCGGAAGACCTACCTCGGCGAGGAGTAAGGCCGGGCCCGCGGCGCGGGCCCGTTCCGTCAGGGCTCTGACCCGTAGGGGCAGAGGCGCTTCAGGCGATAGAGCCGCGCATTCAACCGACCCTGAGCGGGAAGTAGGGCGGCGAGAGCAGGAAGCCGACCCGATGGCCGTCGCCGCCGAGCCCCCGCGCCATCTCGAACGCGGCCGAGATCCCGTGGGTGGGCACGAAGCCGAGCTGGCGCGCGGCGGCCGAGTCCCGGCAGCCCGCGACGAGGACGGCTCCGAGCCGCTCGAGCGCGGGCCGGCACGCGTCCCAGTCGGCGAACGGGAGACGCGGGTGGCAGGTACGGCCGTGCCGGTACGCCTCGACCGCACGCGAGTCGGTCGCGGCCGCCCGTTCGGCCTCGACGAGGGTCGCCGACTCGCGGCCGGCGCGGGTCGCCTGGAAGAAGGCGCGATAGGGCTGCTGGGTCGGGTGGGCGAAGCGGCGCCGGAACGGGGCGACGAGGATCGCGGTCCCGCCCTGCTCGACCGGGAAGGCGTCCCGCCAGAGGCGGAGCGCGTAGCCCAGGCCGAGCGCGGCGGCCGCGAGCGCATTGGGCCGCTCGCGGGGGAGCGGCAGCGTCGTACGTGGGATGCCGATGCAGAGGGTGTCCAGCGGCTCGGCGAGCGGGGCGCTGCCGGTCTCGACCCCGCGCACGAGCGCCTCGGCGTGCGCGACCGAGGGCGGGCCGCCGAAGGCCGCAGACGCGGTCAGCTCCAGCGAGAGCGAGGAGAGCATCCGCATGCGCAGCGCGCTCGGGACCACCCGGAAGGCGCGCGCGAGCCGGGAGGCGGCGATCCGCGTGACCGCCGAGCGCTCGTACGGATAGCCGCGCAGCGCGCCCGACAGGCGAGGCAGGTCGAGCGTGAGCGAGGCGCCGATCAGCGGCACCCGCCGGGCCAGAGCCCGCTCCAACGCGACGGCGAGGTCCCAGCCCGGGGCCGAATGCGCCTCGAGCAGCGAATCGGCTGTCGCGGCGCGGGCTGTCTCCGCGCCCCCGGCCGCGAGCAGCGAGGCGGGCCCTCCGTGCAGCACGGTCTGGGCCGCGCCGACCGTGACGACCGCGTCGGTCTCGACGAGGGTGGGTGCGACCGAGAGCGGGACGTCGCCGCTCGCCCCGAGCGGGACGAGGCGGGGATCCTCGGCGTCGTGGACGACGACCTCCCCGCGGAACCGGAGCGCGAACTCCGGCGTGACCAGGCTCTCCACCGTTCTCCTCCCCGGACGCCGGGCCAGGCCCGCCGCGACCAGGATCGTCTGCCGCTCCGTGGGCACGCCGACCCGCTCGAGCTCGTCCGAGGCGGCGGCGAGGGCGGCCTGGCGCGGGTCCCGGGAAGAGCCCGGAACCGGCAGGGCGGGCGGCTCGACCAGGATCGTCACCCGGCCGCCGCGCGGCACCATCGCCTCCAGCGGCTCGCCCGCGAGCGGGAAGCGGAGCGCGTCGCGGACGGCCGCGCCGACGTCCGCGATCGGCTCGTCCGGGGGAGGCGGCGGGGCGATCGCGACCGCGTCCTCGCCCGCGTCCGCGACCACGAGCCTCGAGCCGTACAGGAGCGGGACCCTCCGCATCGGCCCGGGACGATAGCGTTGCGACATGTCCCCGAAGACGCTCAGCGGGGCCGAGCTCGAGCTGGACGACGCGCCGGCCCGCGAGTGCGAGCTCTTCCTCGTCGACGGCAACAACCTCGCGTATCGAGCGTTCTTCGCCCTGCCCGAGGAGCTGGCGACGAGCGAGGGCTTCGCCACCGGCGCGCTGCTCGGGTTCACCAACATGCTGTTCAAGCTGCTCTCGGACTACAAGCCGAAAGGCGTCGCGGTCGCGTGGGACACGCGGCCGGTGCACCGGGCCGAGCTCTCCGCCGAGTACAAGCAGGACCGTCGCCCGATGCCGGATCTCCTCCGCGAGCAGTTCCCCTTCTTCCGGCCGATCGTGGAGGCGTTCGGCTACCGGAACCTCGAGTTCGAAGGCTGGGAGGCGGACGACGTGATCGCCACGCTCGCCACCCGCGCCGACGAGGCCGGCATCCGGACGTGCGTGGTCTCGACCGACCGCGACGCCTTCCAGCTCGTCACCGACAACGTCTGCCTGATGATGACCCCCCGCGGCGTGGCGGACGTCAACGTCTACACGCCCGACCGGGTCGAGGCTCGCCTCGGGATCGCCGCCGACAAGGTGCCCGACTTCATCGGCCTGAAGGGCGATCCGTCCGACAACATCGCCGGCGTTCCCGGGATCGGCGACAAGACCGCCTCGCAGCTGGTCGCGGCCTACGGCTCGCTCGAGGGCGTGCTCGAGCACGTCGACGAGCTCACCCCGGCGCGGCGCAAGTCGATCGCCGAGCACGCCGACCAGGCGCGGAACTCGAAGCAGCTCGCGACGATGCGCCGCGACCTCGACATCGACTGCGAGCCGTCCCGGCTCGTGCTCGCGCCGCCGGACCGCTCGCAGCTCGCGGAGATGTTCCGCCGCTTCGAGTTCCGTGCGCTGCTCCAGCGCGTCGACCAGCTGGACGAGGCCCTCCCGGCCGCCGCCCCGCGGCCCGTCGAGGGCGAGGCGCTCCCGTGGCGCGACGCCGAAGACCCAAGTAACACAGTGTCACAAGGCCGGACGGTCGGCCTCGCGGTGGACGAGAACCGCGTAGCCATCGCAACCGACGAGGGCGTGGTCGTCGGCCCGAAGCCAAGTAACACAGTGTTACAAGGGTTCTCGGCCGTGGCCCACGACGCCAAGGCGCAGCGGGTCGTGCCCGCCGACGACACGCTGCTCGCCGCCTACCTGATCGAGCCCGGCCGGGCGTCGTACGAGCTCGACGACCTCGCGCTGGAGTACGGGGTCGAGCTCCGCCCCGAGCCGGAGGCGGACGAGGAGACGACCGCCCTGCTGCGGCGGGCGGCGCTGCCGCTCCGGCTCGTCTCGCCGATGCGGGCACGCCTGCTCGAGCGCGGGAACCTCGAGCTCTACGAGACGATCGAGCTCCCGCTCACCCAGGTGCTGGCCGACATGGAGGACGCCGGGGTCCGCATCGACACGTACCGGATGGGGGAGATCACCGCGCGGCTCGCCGATCGCGTCGAGGAGCTCGAGTCGTGCGCGCACGAGCTGGCGGGAGAGGAGTTCATGCTCGGCTCCACCCAGCAGGTCGCGCGCATCCTGTTCGAGAAGCTCGCGCTGACCCCGGGGCGCAAGGGCAAGACCGGCTACTCGACCGACACCCGTGTCCTCCGCACGATCCGCGGCGAGCACGAGATCGTCGGCGTGATCGAGGAGTGGCGGGAGCTGACCAAGCTGCTCAACACCTACCTCGGCCCGCTGCCGGCGCTGATCGGCGAGGACGGCCGCCTGCACACGACGATCAACCAGGCGGTCGCGGCCACCGGCCGGCTGTCGACCTCGAACCCGAACCTGCAGTCGATCCCGATCCGCACCGAGCTCGGCCGCGAGATCCGCTCCGCCTTCGTCGCCGAGCCCGGGTCGAAGCTCGTCTCGGCCGACTACTCGCAGATCGAGCTCCGCATCCTCGCGCACGTCTCCGGCGAGCCGAAGCTGCGCGACGCGTTCGAGCGCGGGGAGGACATCCACACCGCGACCGCGGCCGAGGTGCTCGGGAAGGAGCCGGCGACGCTGACGAAGGGCGAGCGCGCCGTTGCCAAGATGATCAACTTCGGGATCATCTACGGCATCTCCGCGTTCGGGCTCTCCGAGAACCTGGAGATCCCGCGCGAGCAGGCCCAGGAGTACATCGACGCCTACCTCGCCCGCTTCCCGCACGTGCAGGACTTCATCGCCCGGACGATCGAGGAGGCGACCAGGGACGGCTACGTGACCAGCCTGCTCGGCCGGCGCCGTCCCGTCCCCGAGATCCGCGCCCAGAACCGCCAGACGCGCTCGCTCGGCGAGCGGCTCGCGGTCAACTTCGTCATGCAGGGCTCGAACGCGGACATCATCAAGGTGGCGATGATCCGGATCCACCGGCGGCTCAGGGACGAGGGCCGGAGCGCCCGGCTCGTGCTGCAGGTGCACGACGAGCTGCTGCTCGAGGCGCCCGACGCGGAGGTGAGCGCCGTGAAGGAGCTCGTCCGCGAGGAGATGTGCGGCTCCTACGCCCTCGACCCGCCGCTGGCGGTCGACGTCGGCGCCGGCGCGGACTGGAACGAGGCCAAGGACTAGCCACGCGCTGACGCTCGTGGCTAACAAACCGGGCAACGGGTAGTCCTAACCTTTCGCGCGCAAAGACGCGCGAAAGGCACCGGTATACTGACCCGCTTCCGATGCAGAACGAGACGATCGACACGAATGACGCAGACGTCTGGACGACCGGTCCGGACGGCGAGCTGATCCCCGACTACGACTCCACCTTCCCCACGATCAACGAGGGCGAGGTCGTGCACGGGAAGGTCGTCCGCGTGGACAAGGACGAGGTCCTGGTCGACATCGGCTACAAGTCCGAGGGCGTCATCCCGGTCACGGAGCTGTCGATCCGGCGCTCGATCAACCCGGCCGACGAGGTCGCGCTCGGCGACGAGATCGACGCGCTCGTCCTCACCAAGGAGGACGCCGACGGCCGGTTGATCCTGTCGAAGAAGCGTGCGCGCTTCGAGATGGCCTGGAAGGCGATCGAGCAGGCCGCCGAGAGCGGCCAGCCGGTGAACGGCAAGGTGATCGAGGTGGTCAAGGGCGGCCTCATCCTCGACCTCGGCGTCCGCGGCTTCCTGCCCGCCTCGCTCGTCGACATCCGCCGCGTCCAGGACCTGGACGAGTTCCTGGCCAAGGAGCTGCGCTGCAAGGTGATCGAGCTGAACCGCTCGCGGAACAACGTCGTGCTCTCCCGCCGGGCGGTGCTCGAGGACGAGCGCAAGGAGATGCGCCAGGCGATCCTCGACCGGCTCGCCCCCGGCGACGTCGTCGAAGGGCAGATCTCGAACATCGTCGACTTCGGCGCGTTCGTCGACCTCGACGGCATGGACGGCCTGATCCACATCTCCGAGCTCTCCTGGTCGCACGTCAACCACCCCTCCGAGGTGCTGGAGATCGGTCAGACGGTCAAGGTCAAGGTCCTCGACATCGACCGCGACCGCCAGCGTATCTCGCTCGGCCTGAAGCAGACCCAGACCGACCCCTGGCAGCAGGTGCTCGACAGCTACGGCGAGGGCGACGTCGTCCAGGGCCGCGTCACCAAGGTCGTCACCTTCGGCGCATTCGTCGAGATCCTGCCGGGCGTCGAAGGACTCGTGCACATCTCCGAGCTCGCCCAGCACCACGTCGAGAACCCGCGCGAGGTCGTCTCGCAGGGCGACCTCGTGAACGTGAAGATCATCGAGGTCGACGCCGAGCGCCGCCGGCTGTCGCTCTCGCTGAAGCGGATCGAGGACGGCGCCCAGCCGCAGCCCCTGGCCGGCGGCGACGAGCCCCTCCGCCCGCAGATCGACCTCTCCGAGGAGGTCTTCGCCGATGCCCCGGCCGAGCCGGAGGCGCTTGACCCTGAGGCATCGGCGGAGGAGCCCTCCGGACCAGGGGACGCGCCGCCGCCGACGACCGAGTCGGCGGCGACAGACGAAACAGCGCCGATTCCCACCGACGAGTCAGCCGAGCCCCAGGCCTAGACTCGACCTCCGTGATCACGGTCGCCGTCACCGGCGGCATCGGAGCAGGGAAGAGCCAGGCCCTGCGGTCGTTCGCACGACGGGGCGTCCCGGTGCTCAGCGCGGACGACGTCGTCCACGAGCTGATTCGCGACGATCCCGAGGTGCGCGCGGAGCTCGAGCAGCGGTTCGGGACCACCGACCGGAGGCGCATCGGGGAGATCGTCTTCGCCGACCCCGCCGAGCTCGCCTGGCTCGAAGGGCTGCTCCACCCGAGGGTGCGCGCGGTGACGGAAGCGTGGCTGGCCGGGCTCGACGCCGCGGTCGCCGTCGTCGAGATCCCGCTGCTCTACGAGACCGGGGGCGACGCCCGCTTCGACCGGGTGGTCGTGATCACGGCGCCGCCCGAGGTGCGAGCCGGGCGCACGGAGCGGGCGAGAGGGCCTCGCTCCGACCGGCTGATCCCCGACTCGGAGAAGGTGGCGCGGGCGGACTTCGCCTACGTGAACGACGGTGCCCTCGACGAGCTCGATGCGTTCGTCGAGGCGGTGCTCGACCGCCTCCAGCGCCGGTCGCCATCACGGCGACGACTATCAGACGCTTGACAGACAGCTCTGTGATGTCATAATGATGTCACGATGGAGCTCGATCCACACGTCCGGGCGCTTCAGGCCGAGCTGGCGTCGCTCGCGAGCATCGGTGACGACCAGGTCGCGGCCGCGGCCGAGCGGCTGAGCCAGGGGCTCGCGCCCTCGCTCCGACTGCGCCTGCTCGAGCTCCTGTCCGAGGCCGCCCTCGAGGTCGGCTCGCAGCTTCCAAGCGGACACGTCGAGGTCCGCCTCGCCGGCCAGGAGCCCTCGCTCGTCTACGTCGAGCATGAGGAGGCTCCGACGGCGCCGCCTGCGGAGGACGGGCTCACCGCCCGCATCACCCTCCGCCTGCCCGACTCGCTCAAGGTCTCGATCGAGAGCGCGGCCGGCAGGGACGGCGTGTCGGTGAACACCTGGATCGTCAGGGCGCTCACGCGCGGCCTGACGTCCGCGATCTCCGGCGGCGGCCGGGTCGGCAGCCGCCTGACCGGCTACGGCCGGAGCTGAAAGGAGGAGCCATGAGGTTCGCCCCAGGGCTATTCGGACATCTCCCCGAGTGGGACACCCCGGAGCTGCGGGCAGAGCGCAGCGATCCCCGCCCGACTCGTCGGCCGACCGCGCCGCCGCGGAGGAGGCGGGGACGGTGAGGTACGAGTTCGCCACTCCGGAGCCGCCGAAGCTTCGCTTCGGGATCGGCGCCGGCCGGATCGAGGTCGAGACGGCCGACGTCGCCGAGACGACCGTCGACGTCGAGGCGATCCGCGGCGACCTGGAGAGCCTCAAGGTCGAGCAGCACGGCCGCGACATCGTGATCGAGACACGCAAGCGCATCACGCTCAAGGGCGGGTACGAGTACGA
This sequence comes from Gaiellaceae bacterium, assembly GCA_036555585.1. Taxonomy (GTDB): domain Bacteria; phylum Actinomycetota; class Thermoleophilia; order Gaiellales; family Gaiellaceae; genus DATBLE01. Next base: position 5,121 of record DATBLE010000049.1, on the reverse strand, counting down.
GATCAGGATTCGCGCGCCGTTCGGCTCCGAGGCCGACGTCAACGTCGCCTCGGCGTCCTTCCACGCGACCGGGCGGCTGGGCGCGCTCGAGGCGAACAGTGCATCCGGGCACCTCGGAGTCGAGGACGTCCAGGGCGATGCGAAGGTGCGGTCGGCGAGCGGCGACGTCCAGATCGGCAGCGTTGCCCGCCGGGCCGACGTCAACACCGCGTCGGGCGACGTCCAGATCGGCTCGGCGGCCGGCGGCGGTACCATCAGATCGGCGTCGGGCGACGTCGAGATCGGCCGGGCTTCCCGTCGGGTGTCGCTGAACACCGCCTCCGGCGACCTGCGGATCGGCTCGATCGCGGAAGGCTCCGTCGACGTCAAGTCCGCCTCGGGCGACCTCCGCGTCGGCATCGCGCAGGGGTCGCGGCTGTTCGTCGACGCGCGGTCGCTCAGCGGGGAGACCTCGTCCGAGGTCGAGCTCGGCGCGGCAGAGGCGGAGGGTGCCCCGGACGGTCCCCTGGTCGAGGTCAAGGCGGCGACCATGAGCGGCAACATCCGGATCGTCAGGGCGTAAGGCCAGTCCCGGAAAGCGGCTAGCGTAGGTCCGATGAAGGAGCTGCGCGCCGTCGCCGACGTCGAGCTCGAGCTGCGGGCACAGGGCTTCTTCGAGGGCGGCGCAGACGGGCTCGTCGCCGACCTCTACCTCGGGTACGGGCTCTCGCGCTCCCTCCGGCGCACGTCCGTGCCCGACCCGCCCGAGCCGTGCCCGGTGCCGGCCGCCGCGCTGAGGGTCCGGCGCGCAACCGAGCCTCTGCCGTCTCCCGGCCGGTACCGGATCGGCGACTGGGAGCGCACGTGGGACGAGCCGGCGTACGCTGCTGCGGTCGAGGCCGTCCGCGACGCGATCGCGGCGGGTGCCGTGTACCAGGTGAATCTGGTCCAGCACCTGTCCGCTCCCTTCCGCGGCGATCCGGCCGGGCTGGCAGCGGCGCTCGCCCCGCTCGAGCCGCTGGAGCCGCGCCCGCTGCTGGGCGACGGCTGGGCGGTCGTGTCCGCCTCGCCGGAGCTGTTCCTCGCCCGGCGCGGCCCGCGCATCTGGACGAAGCCGATCAAGGGGACACGGCCGCTCGGGGAGGCGGACGACCTGGCGGGCTCCGAGAAGGACGCCGCCGAGCACGTGATGATCGTCGACCTCGAGCGCAACGACCTCGCCCGCGTCTGCGAGCCGGGGAGCATCCGCTGGCCCGAGCTGATGGCCGGTCACGAGCTGGCCGGCGTCGAGCACATGGTCTCGACGGTCGAGGGGCGCCTACGCGAAGGCGTCGGCCTCGCCGAGCTCCTGGCGGCGACGTTCCCGGGCGGCTCGGTGACGGGGGCTCCGAAGATCTCGGCGCTCGACCACATCGCCGCGCTGGAGCCGGTCGGCCGGGGCGCCTCGATGGGCGCGATCGGCAGGGTCTACCCGGACGGCGACCTCGACCTCGCGTTGACGATCCGCACGTTCGCGGTGGCCGAGGGCCGGATCCACCTCTGGGTCGGCGGAGGGATCGTCTGGAACTCGGACCCCGATGCCGAGGTCGAGGAGTCGCTCGTCAAGGCGCGGCCGCTGCTGGACGCGATCGGCGCTCCGTTGCGGGATCCGGTCCGCGCGTGACGCTGCTCGCAGTCGCGGCCGGCGGGCGCGGCGTCTTTCCGGTCGACGAGCCGGTGCTGCTCGCCGACGACGAGGCGCTCCTGCGTGGCCGGGCGGTCTTCGAGACGTTGCGGGTGTACGGGGGACGGTCCTTCCGGCTCGCCGACCACGTCAGGCGCATGCGGGGGTCGGCGGAACGGCTCGGCATTCCCTGGCGGGACGGTCTCGAGGAGCTCGCCGCCGAGGCGCTGGCGGCGGCGGGAGAGCCCGACGCCGTGCTCCGGCTGTACCTGACGCCGGGCCGCGAGGGTTCGGGCGAGCCCGTGTCCCTCGCGCTGGTCGGCACGCTCCCGGTCGACCTGGAGGAGCGGCGCGCACGGGGGATCGCGCTGATCTCGCTGCTCGGGGTGCGCGCGGAGGCGCCGTGGCTGCTCGGCGGGGTGAAGTCGACGAGCTACGCGGTGAACATGGCGGCCGAGGCGGAGGCCCGCTCGCGCGGCGCCGACGACGCCGTCTTCGTCCGCGACGACGGCGTCGTCCTCGAGGGGCCGGTCACGAACGTGTGGTGGCGGACGGACTCGACCCTGTTCACGCCCTCGCTCGACCTGGGCATCCTCGCCGGCGTGACGCGGGCGGTCCTGCTCGAGGCCGCCCCCGCTGCGGGCTACGAGGTCACCGAGGGCGCGTTCCCGCTGGCAGCGCTGCTGGCAGCCGACGAGGTGTTCACGTCGTCGTCCGTCCGGGAAGTGATGCCGGCGGTGGACGTCGACGACCGTCGGTTCGAGCGCGGGCCGGCTGCGGCCGCGCTGCAGGCGGCGCTCCGGGCCGCCGCGGCCGGCTAGCCCTCTTCGGTCAGCGCGGCGAACGCCGCCTGCAGGAAGTCGTTCGCGCCCGCGGCGGCCAGCGACCACGTGAGCAGCCGCCCGAACCGCGGCGCCAGCACCTGCGTGGTCGCGAGCCCGGCCGCCACCCAGGTTCCCGCGCAGCGACTGCACGTGACGAGCTCGCCGATCGCCTGCTGCAGATCGCCGGACTCGACCGGCTCCTCGCCGCCTTCGTGCGCGTCGCCGCGGACGAACGGCTGGCGCAGGAAGCTCGTCACCTCGTCGTGGGAGAGCGTCCGCGCAGCCTTGAAGCTCGCCGCCGAGAGCACGACGAGGTCGAGTGCTGTCTGGCACTGCGGGTCGCGGTCGAGCAGGCGGCCGAGCGCGCCGGCGGCTGCGAGCCCGCCCGCGAACGTGCCGACGATCGCGGCATAGGAGCCATACGGCGGCGTTCTGCGGGCCACGGCCATGCCGCTACCTTGTGTGCGTCGTGGCGGAGTTCAAAACATCCGACGCCTACCGGCCGACCGGCGACCAGCCCCAGGCGATCGAGGAGCTGGCCGCGTCGATCACGGCGGGCGAGCGCTACCAGACGCTGCTGGGCGCGACCGGGACCGGGAAGACGGCGACGATGGCCTGGATCATCGAGCAGGTCGGCCGCCCCGCGCTCGTCATCGCCCACAACAAGACGCTCGCCGCGCAGCTCTGCAACGAGTTCCGCGAGTTCTTCCCGGGCAACGCGGTCGAGTACTTCGTCTCCTACTACGACTACTACCAGCCCGAGGCGTACGTCCCCCAGGCCGACCTGTACATCGAGAAGGACTCGTCCCGGAACGACGACATCTCGCGGCTGCGGCTCGCGGCCACCTCGGCGCTGTTCACGCGGCGGGACGTGGTCGTCGTCGCCTCCGTCTCGTGCATCTACGGGCTCGGCTCGCCCGAGGAGTGGCGCGGCCGCGTGCTCGTGCTCGAGGTCGGCGAGACGGTCGACCGCGACGACGCGCTGCGGACGCTGGTCGAGAGCCAGTACGTGCGCAACGACTCGGTGCTCGCACGCGGTCGCTTCCGGGTGAAGGGCGACGTCATGGAGGTGCAGCCGGCCAACTCCGAGACCGCCTACCGGGTCTCGTTCTTCGGGGACGAGGTCGAGTCGATCTCGCACTTCGACCCGCTGACCGGCGAGATCTACGCCCGCCTGGACAATCTCGTGATCTGGCCGGCGACCGAGTACGTGACCTCGACGCCGACGGTCGAGCGGGCGGTCGACCACATCCGCCACGAGCTCGAAGAGCAGGTCGGCATGTTCGAGGAGCAGGGCAAGCAGCTCGAGGCCCACCGGCTGCGCCAGCGCACCGAGTACGACCTGGAGATGCTGCGCGAGCTCGGCTTCTGCTCGGGGATCGAGAACTACTCGCGCCACCTCGAGGGACGTCCGCCGGGCTCGCACCCGTTCACGCTGCTCGACTACTTCCCGGACGACTTCGTCGTGTTCGTGGACGAGTCGCACCAGACCGTTCCCCAGCTCGGCGGCATGTACGAGGGCGACCGCTCGCGCAAGCAGACGCTGGTCGACTTCGGCTTCCGGCTGCCGTCCGCGCTGGACAACCGGCCGCTCCGCTTCGACGAGTTCCTCGAGAAGGTGCCGCAGCTCGTCTTCGTCTCCGCGACGCCCGGCCCCTTCGAGCTCCGTCACTCCAAGGTAATCGCCGAGCAGCTGATCCGCCCGACGTACGTTGTCGACCCCGAGGTCGAGCTGCGCGCGACGAAGAACCAGATCGACGATCTCCTGAACGAGATCCGCCGGCGCGAGGAGGCGGGCGAGCGCGTGCTGGTCACGACGCTGACGAAGAAGATGGCCGAGGACCTGACCGACTACCTGCTCGAGGCCGGGGTGAAGGCGCGCTACCTGCACTCGGAGATCGACACGCTCGAGCGCATCCAGATCATCCGCGAGCTCCGGCTCGGCGAGTTCGACGTGCTCGTCGGCGTCAACCTGCTGCGCGAGGGGCTCGACCTGCCGGAGGTGTCGCTCGTGGCCGTCCTCGACGCGGACAAGGAGGGCTTCCTGCGCGGCAAGACGGCGCTCGTGCAGACGATCGGCCGGGCGGCGCGCAACGTGAACGGGAAGGTGCTGCTCTACGCGGACAAGCTGACCGAGGCCATCCAGGGCGCGCTCGAGGAGACGTCGCGCCGCCGTGAGGTGCAGCTCGCCTACAACGCCGAGCACGGGATCACGCCGGAGACGATCGTCAAGGGCGTCTCCGACATCGCCGAGCTGCTCGCGCTCGAGTCGCCCAACGTGCCGACGCGCCGGCGGCGCGGCCGCGCCGAGGTGGAGGGGATGAGCCGGGACGAGCTGGAGAAGCTCGTGATCACGCTCGAGGAGGAGATGTACGTCGCCGCCGAGGAGCTCCGCTTCGAGTACGCCGCCAAGCTGCGCGACGAGATCAAGGAGCTGCGGCGCGACCTCGGGGCCCTCGTCGAGACCCCGGGCTAGCCGCGTACGGCAGCGCCACGCGGGTGCCTGACCGCAGTGACACGGATGCGTGCGATCGACGTCTCCCGAACGGGCCGTGTGCGCGGCCAGCTACGGTGCTCGCATGTGCCGGAACATCAAGACGCTCCACAACTTCGAGCCACCCGCCACGGCCGAGGAGGTCGACGCGGCCGCGCTGC
>DATBLE010000048.1:0-58738 GCA_036555585.1 Gaiellaceae bacterium | reverse complement strand
ACGACTTCGCAACGTAGGGGCCGGTCGCCGGCACGCCGCCGATGCCGGTGTCGCGCGCCGGCGTGTCGGCGGGCACCGCGACGGCGTACGTGAGCGCGAGCTTGTCGAGGAACTCCGGGTCCGGCTCGGCGAGCGTGAACGAGACGGTGCCGGCGTCGTCGTCGGCGGCGATCCCGTCGGAGAGGTCGCACCGCGGCGCGCGCAGGCACGCCTCGGCGCCGGCGATCCCCGCGTAGTAGCGGGCGCCGCGCGAGCGCAGCTCGAAGACGCGCTCGATCGCCCGCCGGAAGTCGCCCGCGCGTACCGGCTGCCCGTCCGAGTAGCGGACGCCGGGGCGCACCCGGAAGGTGTAGGTGCGGCCGCCGTCGGTCGGCGCCGGCAGCGACGTCGCGAGGTCGGGCACGGGCTGCGTTCCCGCCAGGCCGCTGACCTGGTTGAACGCGGTGAGGCCGTCGCCGGTCATCCGCAGGAACGGCATGACGTACGTGTACGCGGAAACGGCGGGGTCGATGGAGTCGATGATGTCGCCCTCTTTGAGCCGGTCGGCCCGCAGCACGAGCGTCCCGCCGCGGTGGCCGGCGCCCGACTGACGGACGGGGACGAGCACGGCGCCGCCCGACATCGCCAGTCCCGACGGGCGGCTCCCCACGCTCACCCGCTGCGCCACCTGGTTCCGGCCGGGATCGATCCGCACGACGTCGCCGCCGAACTGGTTGCTCACCCAGACGCCGTGTGCGTCGACGGCCACCGCATCCGGCCCGTTCCCGGTAGGAACGGCTGCGGTGACGGAGCTCGTCTCGGGATCGATCCGGGAGACCGTCCCGTCCGGGCTGTTCGCCACCCACGCCGCGCCGTCGCCGAAGGCGATCCCCGTCGGGCCGTTCCCGACCTGGATCGCGGCGACCTGCTTCCCGGTGGTCGGATCGATGCGAACCACCTGGCCCTCGGCAGGCTCGCTCGCCCACAGCGTGCCTGCGCCGAAGGCGAGCTCGGTTGCGGCGACTTGGAGCGTCTTGGTCGCCCCGCTCTCGGGGTCGATCCTCGTGATCGTTCCGTCGCCGGTGTTCGCGACCCAGACCAAGCCGGCCGCGTAGAGGATCCCGCGCGGCCCGCCCCCGACGGGGATCGTCTGGACGACCGTGTTCGTGCCCGGGTCGATCCGCGAGACCGCGCTGTCGAAGCTGTCGACCACCCAGACCGCGCCGGCGCCGGTCGCGATCCCGCTCGGGCCGTTGCCGACCGGAATCGTGTCGACGACGGCGTTCGTTCCAGGGTCGATCCGCGACACCGTGTGCCCGTCGGAGTTGGTGACCCAGTACGCACCTTCGCCGGCCGCGACGGCCGTAGGCGTTGCGCCGACGCCGATGTGCGCGACAGGGCGGCCGGAGCGCGCGTCGAAGACGCCCAGCGAGTCGCCGGTCGCCGAGGCGGCCGAGCCGCCTCCGCTGCCACCGTGGCCGAGCACCACGAGCGGAACCGCCACGGCGGCGGCGATCGCGCCGGCGAGCACGGAGAGAAGGGCTGCGCGGTGCTTCCGCGGCCGTCGCTCGACCACCTGCTCCGTCCGACCGGGTTCGACCGTCGGCTCGGCGACCGGCGTCGTTCGGGCCGAGGCCTGCGGTGCCTCCAGGAGCGCGCGGTAGATCGACTCTGTCTCCGGCGACGGATACGCGCCGAGCTCCTCCGCGAGCAGCTGCCGGCACTGCTCGTACACGCGAAGCGCCTCGGCGCGGTCTCCCGCGGCGGCGTGTGCCTCCATCAAACGGCGGTAGCCGGCCTCGCGAAACGGCGACAGCGCGATCAGCTCCTCGGCCCACTTTGCCGCCTCCCGCGCGGTGCCCGAACGCAGGCACGCATCGGCGAGGACGCTCAACGCGCGCTCGCGGATGTCGGCGAGGTCGCGTCGCTTCTGCTCGACCCACGTTCCGTCTTCACCGGGCAGGAACGGCCGGCGCGCCAGCGACTCCGCCGACTCGGCCGCCCCCCGTGCCCGGTCGAGCTCGCCTGCGGCGAGCGCTTCTTCCGCCTCCTGTGCGCCGCTCGCGGCTGCGAACAGGTCGACCCATGTTCCCTCGGGCAGGTCGAGGCGGTAGCAGCCGAACGCGTTCGTGAGCGTGATCCCGTCTTCTGCGACCAGGCCGCGGAGCTTGCTCGCGATCACGGTCAACGCTTTCTCCCAGGTCGCGGGCGGCGATTCCCCCCAGATCGCGTCCGCGAGCTCGTCCCGGGGCACCGGCCTGCTCCGGGCTGCGACCAGGTAGGCGAAGAGCAGGCGGCCTTGACGCCCCGGGAAGCGTGCCTCGTCCAGCACGCGTCCGTTCGCATCGGCTGCGACCCGACCGGTGAGAAACACCTTCAGTCGCAATGACTTAGCCACGGTCTAGGCGTGATCTTGCCGGACCTTAGGTGCGGATTCCTAGCCTCGGTCGCGAGAAATCGTGAACGCGACCCTCGAAGGCGGTGATCTCATGAGCTATCGTAAACGTTTTGTCGCGATGTACCTGGCACTTGCCGCGTTCGCCGGCGCACTACTGGCGGCAGCTGTCGCTCTCGCAATCGTCCCGGGCACACGCTCCGCGAGCGAGCGGCGTCCGAGCCTGGTGCACCCGGCTGCGAAGGCTGTGCCCTCCGCCCCTCGTCTCGCGACGGGGCGGGCGCTGTCCGGTTTCGCGGCCAGCTTCCAGGACTACGCCACCACCGCCCAGGCCGGCGTCGGCGGCCCGAAGTTGATCGTCCGCGATTGTGTCGAGGGCGGCGACGGCAGGGCGTTCTGCGCATACACCGTCCAGGGCGTCTGCCACGGAGCGATGCTCACCGAGCAGCCCATCGCAGTCGAACAGGCCGGGAACGTCGGACTGCCGGCGCCCGATTGCACCGCCCGCCGGGCATTGAAGTGGATCGGTGCAAACGGATAAGGAGACCGCGGGGAACTGCAAGGCATGGTGAAGCTCGCGGCGCTTCGGTTACGGCGACGATCAGTCCTCGATCTGTGCCGTTCCCTCCCGCTGCAATGCATCGAGCCGGCCTCTCATCGTCTCGAGCTTCTCTGGCGAATGGCCGACCCAGTCGAGGAGCTCGCCGACGACGCGCAGCGGTTCGCGACTACGGAAGGACCGCGTTGGATTCCCAGGGAACTTCTTGTCAGTGACGTTGGGGTCGTCCTCGAACTCCCCGGTGGGCTCGACGACGTAGATGCGCCCGCGGCCGTCACCGGAGGCGAGCTCGGCACCCCAAACGGCGGCGTCGAGAGTTGCGCTGAAGTAGACGTAGTTCATCACCCGGCCTGCCTCGAAGTTCGATTCGCGACCCGGGACCAGCAGCTCGCCCACCGCGAGGTCCGCCTTCGTGCCGTGCAGGTACACGCCTGCCTCGTACACCTCGAAAGGCACCGGCTCGCCCAGAGCGCTCACGCAACGATGCTAGCGACGGCAGTAGCGGCGGCTCAGGGCCGGGACGGTTACCGCCGACTCCGGATGGGCCTCTCGTGCGGTTCAGATGAGCCGCATGGCCCATGGCGGGCTGGTCCAGCGGGTCGATTGTGAGGGTGACATGGAAGAGACCGAGCAGATTCAGCTGTCACTCGTGTCGGAGCCGTCCGAGGCCGAGTGCCTGACCTGGATCTGGCGCCTCGATCAGCTCATCGGCCTTGGCTTCGACTCCGCGCGCGCCGCTCAGATGGCGGACGACGTCCAGGTCGATCTCGCGCAGGCGCGCAGGCTGGTCGCACTCGGCTGCCCGCTCGAAACCGCCGCGCGCATCCTCCTCTAGGCTCGGGATCGCGCTCTTTCGGCGCGCCCACCGCGACCTTCACGAACGCTGACGCAGCAGGAAGTCGAGCGTGGCGCGGTTGAACGTCTCGGGGTCCTCGTGCAGCCCGGCATGCGAGAGATGGTCGAAGACGACCAGCTCGCTCCCGGCGATCCCGTTCTGGAGCGGTTCGGCGAAGCGGGTGGAGCAGACGAGGTCGCGTGCTCCGAAGGTGATCAAGGTCGGCGCCTGGATCTCGCCGAGAGCCTCGCCGGCGTCGTGGGCGATGACTGCATCGGTCTGGGCCAGGAACGCGTCCACCGGCTGGGCGGGGCGGCTACGCACGAATTGCACCAGCGTCTCGACGAAGTCCGGTCGCTCGACGTACATCTCGGGTGTGAAGCACCACGGGAAGATCGCCTGGATCACGACGTCGGCAATGGTCGGCAGTGCGGTCGCGAGCGCGCGCCACTGCTCGACGATCGGCTTGATGTAGTTATCGGTGGCGTGCCAGCCGCTGTGCAACGAGAGCGAGCGGACGCGGTGGGGATGGCGAGCGGCCAGGTGGAGGCCGACGGCGGCGCCGAACGACATGCCCGCGACATGGGCGCTGTCGATACCGATGGCGCCGAGGAAGTCGGCGACCTGGTCGGCATGGCCCTCGGTCGAATACGGGCCGGGCGGCTTGTCGCTCTCCCCGGAACCGGGCAGGTCGACGGCGATGCAGCTGAAGTGTTCCGTGTAGGCCGGGAGCTGGAACGCCCAGCAGGCGTGGTCGGCAGAGGTGTAGGGGATCAGCACGAGCGGTTCGCCGTCCCCCTGGACGTCGTAGTTGATGGTCAGCCCATCGACGTCGACCTTCGGCATGGTGCTCCCCTCTGCCTGCCCGGTGGTACCGGCATCATCGCCGCGATTCGCCCGCGGAGCAATCCGAGTCGACGACCGCCTGCCACGTCGCCGAGATCACGGCCTAGCCGATCTGCGCCCGCACGCAGTCGTGCGACCCGTCGTAGCCGTCCAGGTCTTCGGCGAATCCGTACGGAAGGGGCGCGAAGGCGCTGAACCGCTCGGCCGCGGAGTCCGCGCTCTGGATCGTGCCGTTGCCCCGGTCGACGCCGTTCGATGCCCAGGTCGCGTAGTCGTCGGTGCCGGCCAGGCCCGGCCCCTCGAGATCGCCCGAGATGAGCCATCCCCTGTCGAAGGCCGACGACCGGACGGCCTGAAGGCCGCGAACCGAGACGCCGCTGTTCAGGCTCTCGTCGATCCCGCTCACGATCCAGCTCGGGACGTTTTCGCAGCGGGAAGCGTTGTGCCCTCCGCAGCCCGCGGCTGCGGCGGTGACCGCAACCAACGCGGCAGCGGAGAGGTACGTCTTCAGAAGCGGTACACCGTCAGGCTGAGGAAGAAGAACGCCCCGCTCACTTGCCGGATGCGGAAGTGATGACCGCCCGGAGAGAGCGAGCTGAAGTGGGGCTGGATGATCCCGCCGGTGAACGGCAAGTTGCCGAACGACCGGCTGTCGATCAGGCACTCCACCGTTGCGCCCGAGGTCGACGGATAGCTCTGCAACTGGGCGACGCACGAGTAGTCGCCCGCGACGGCGGCGTTGAAGTAGCAGTTGATCCGCCCCGTCGCGGTCTGTGGAGCGCCCCACGTCGTGTAGCCGAGGTGCGAGAACCACGCGCGGCAGTCCGTCACGCATCGCTGCATGTCGGTGAAGAAGTCGAAGTGGTCGCAGTCCCAGATGTCGAGGTATCTCGCGGCACCGCTCTTGCCGCAGACGCTGAAGTAGGCGACCTGCGTTCCCTTCTCCCAGCCGGCGACGGTCTCGGCCTTCGGGATGCGCGCGATGATGTCTTCGTATCCCGCGGTCCGCTTGAAGGCCCGCACGACCTCTTGCGTCGAAGGCTTCACGGAGACCTTGCGCACCCGGCGCGGTCTCGGTTCCGTCTTCGGGACCTCCTTCGACTCCAGCAGCTTCATGCGGTAGCTCTTGTCGACGGGCATCGTCCCTCCCTTCCTCGGTCGGACACCAGTGCGGAGCGGCACGAACCCGGCCGCGTGCCCATGGGATTCGCCGGGTCGCCCGGCCTCGGCAGCCCCCAGCTCACCCGGTCGGCGTGCTCAGCCCTCTTGCCGCAGACGATCCGCCGCAGGCTTCTCGTCTCCATGGCCCTCCCTCTCGGACCCGGCCGGCTCGTTCCGCCTCGTCGGAGCATAACGTATCGACTGCCACAACGACGGCCGCGATTGACGCCGCCGCTGCGGCGGCACTAGGATCGGGGTCCGCAACGAGAGGAGGGGCGCGTGCCGCCTGTCCGTTCCGTCGTTGCTGCGGCGCAGGGCCGTCTGCCCGGGGAGGGTGAGCCCTTCGGTCGGGTGAACACGTGCCCGCGTGCGTCGGGCGGATACCCATGAAGGAGGAGCTGTCGTGAGACCCACGGCCGATGCCGACGTCGTCACCGTCGCCGCTGTTCGCGAGACGGAGAAGGGCGCCGAGGTCCGTTTCAACGAACGCCAGCAGCCGTTCGCGGTGCCGGCGAGGCGGCGGGCGGCGACCCTCGAGCTGCTGACGGAGGCGCTGAAGCGACGCCGGCCGCTCCGGATCGAGGTCAACCCGCACCGCGCGACCCTCGTGAGCGTCGAGCCGTCGAGCGACGAGGACGCCCGTAGGTTCGCGCGGGAGCGCCCGCTGCTCGAGGACCCGGCGAGACCCGTCCGCATCGACGTCGAGTCGCTCGACCCGACGACCTTCAACATCGTCGACCACCACCTGAGCTTCCCGGCGTTCGCGCTGTGCTCGCGTGTGGTGCCGAGCTACAGGGTCGCGAAGAGCATCTTCGACTTCTGCGCGGCGCAGGGGTGTGAGCTTCCCGGCCCGTACGCGATCACGCCGTGCATCCCCTTCCAGTTCGTCATCGACGGCTGTCACGCACGGGCGCACAAGATGCGCCGGATCATCGAGGACCGGTTCGGCTACTGCTGCGAGAAGGTCTTCAGCTTCGCGAATCAGGGCGACGACACGCTCGCCGTGCGCGCCACGAAGTGGGGCGGTTGCTGCGTGTACTGGTGGTTCCACGTCGCGCCGCTCGTGCGCGTGCGCGTCCGGCTGCAGCTCGGCCCGTTCTCGTTTCAGCTCGTCCTCGCGCTCGTCATCGACCCCGGGATGTTCGACAAGCCGGTGCTGCTGAGCACGTGGCTCGGCGCGCAGCAGCAGCTCGCGTGCGCGGGCAACGCGCACGTCTCGATGTACTCGATCCAGCTGAGCACCGCGTACACGCCTGCCAACCACGCTGGGACGGCGTTCACGACCGACCCGACGTACAGCGCGACCGACGCGACGCTGATCGCCTACGCGAACCTGACGACGTGCTAGGCGGATCGGGCACATTGACGGTGGCGAACCTGCGCGACTCCGCCGACGGGGACGTCGTCGTCACGTTCCTCGATTCGGCGCGCTTCTACCGGCTCTCCAGGACGCATCCGCGGTTCGACGAGCTCCTCACCGCGCTGCGCACGTCGCTCGCCGACGCACGTGCGGTTCGCGTCCGGCTCGCCGGTCCGACGTCCGACGTGATCGAGGACGTGCAGCCCCCGTAGTCCGACCCAAGGAGGTCACCCAATGCCCGTCGAGTGCAGCCGGCTGTTCCAGGCGCGAGCCGTCGTCGCGCCGCTCGAATGTCGAACGGTCGCCGGCCCGTTCAGGAGCGCGGCCGTCCTCACGGACGTCGTCTTCGAGCTCGACAACCACCCGAACGGCTTCCAGTCGCGCGCCTGCGGGTTCGTCTGGAACGTGCTGCCCGGCCAGTGGAGCCGCCTGCTGATGGGCGGCCAGGTCGACGACGCCGGCCGCAGGTACGACCTCGAGTCGGGCGTGCTCTGCCCGGCCGGCTCGACGCTCTCCGTCTGCACCTGCCTCTTCATCGCGTTTCCGACGAGCACCATCTTCGCGCTGCTCACCGGCTACAGCTGCCACGAGTCGCATGTCGACGTGTCCGGCGTGAAGGCCGTCGGCGGCAGCCGTTCGATCGACTGGCTCGAGACGCAGGCGGGCGCGCTCGACCCGCACGACCCGACCGGCGTCGGGGCTGCGACCGGCGACGTGGAGCACGCGCTCGGGGAGCGCGAGCTCGTCGGGACCGTCCGCGAGCACGTCCATCCGGGCGACCTCGTCGTCCACGGCGCGGACGGCACGACGACGATCCCGCACGGCTCGACGCTCGCGGTGCGGCTCGCCGGCCACGAGCCGGCGCTGCAAAGTGGACGTGAGGAGCGAACGGCCCGGCTCCCGGAGGGGACGAACCTGGTCGTCGCTCGGCGATCCGCCGACGGCCGGTCCGTGCACTGGCTCTGCTATCGCGAGCACGAGGGGGCAGGCGCGGCTTGACGGGTTGACACATCTGCTGCCGTTCACGCTCAGCAACATCAAGGAGGATCTGGAGGACTCCCGGCTATCGCTTCCGTATGGCCACACGCACATGAAGCAAGAGGAGGTGTACGTGGTCCTGCGCGGGAGCGGGCGGATGAGAGTCGACCGACGGCGCGAGAGTCCGGCTTCCGAACGCTGACCTTAGCGTTCGACGCGGTAGTGCAGGTGGGTGACACCGGCCTCCCCGTCGAGGATGCGGGTGCGCTGCAGCTCGATCTGCTCGGCGGCGAGGCCCTCGAACAGCCGGCGCCCTTGGCCGAAGAGCACCGGGATCACATGGAGCTCGAGCTCGTCGAGGACGCCGGCGGCGAGTGCGAGCTGAGCGGTTCCGGCCCCGTGGACGAGCACGTTCTTTTCTCCGGCGGCCTTCTTGGCCCGAGCCATCGCGGTCGTGACGTCGTTCACGTAGGTGACCAGCGGCATCTGCGCGAACTCGGCGGCCGGCTCGTGCCGGCTGAGGACGAAGATCGGCACGCCGTCGTGGTGGTCGCCGCCCCACCCACCGGCCGGCTCGAAGGTCCCGCGCCCGGCGACGGTCGCCCCGGTGGCCATGAATTCGTCCACGATCTTGCCGTTGACACCGCCCGACCGGCGGATGGCATCGACGTCGACATCGCCGCCGGTCGTCAACCAGTCGTGCAGCCGGAGCCCACCGTCGCCGAGGCCGTTGCCAGGCCCCGCGTTTGGCCCGGCGATGAACCCATCGAGCGACATGGACATGTAGAGAACGGTTGCGGACATGACGCCTCCTTTCCGGCCGTCGTTTCCGTACCCGACGGGCGGTCGCTGAACCCGCGGTCGTCCAGACTCGGATCGAGGAGCAGGGCGGTCCGTCGGGCCGGCGCGCGGGGGAATGACCCCGAGCACGAAACTCAGAGCGCGTAGAAGAGGAGCACTCCGGCGGTCGCGCCGACCGCACCGAGCATCGTCACGATCTCGAAGGCGGCAGTTCCCCGATCGTCAGCTGCCGGTGTGCGTTGGCGCGGCGGGGAGTTGCACCGTGACGCGGAGCCCGCCGGCTGACCGGGGAGTGAGGCTGAGGGTGCCGTCATGTGCCTGGGTGATGCTCTTGACGATTGCCAGGCCGAGGCCGACGCCTGCGTGGTCGGTGCGTATGCGTTTGGTGCCGCGCTGAAACGGCTCGGCGAGCGTGGAGACCAGCTGTGGGGTCAGCTTCTCGCCCGTGTTCTCGACGGTGAGCACCGCGCTGTCGGGGCGAACGCCGGTCGTGACCCAGACAGTCCCCTGCCGGGGCAGGTTGTGGACGATCGCGTTGTGCACGAGATTCGTGCTCATCTGCAGCAGGAGCGCGTGCGAGCCGACGGTGGGGGTCGCGTCGCCGGAGGTCTCGACGGTGAGGCCGCGCTTCTCTGCGAGGGGGAGGAGCGTCTCGGCGGCCTCTTCCGCGATCAGGGACAGGTCGACGTGTCCTCGGGTGAAGGACCGTTGGTCGGCGCGGCTGAGCAGGAGCAGTGCTTCGGTGAGGTCGATCGCTCGGGTGTTGACGGCATGGAGGCGGTCGACGAGCTCGCCGGCGTCGCGGTTCGGATCGTTGCGGGCGACGTCGAGCAGCGTCTGCGTGATCGCCAGTGGGGTGCGCAGCTCGTGGGAGGCGTTGGCTGCGAATCTCTGCTGCTCGGCGACGTGCGCTTCGAGCCGCGCGAGCATGGTGTCGAAGGCGTCGGCGAGCTCGCGGAACTCGTCGGTGCGGCCCGGTAGCCGGATGCGGTGGGACAGCGACCCGTCCGCGGCCGTCCGCGTGGCGTCCGTGATGCGCGTCAGGGGGGCGAGCATCCGGCCGGCGAGAATCCACCCTCCCGCGAGGCCGAACACCAGCAGGAACGCCATCACGACGGCGGCCGTCGGAGCGAAGGAACGCAGGAGGTCGGCGTGGCTGCGCACCATGAAGATCACGCCGGGGTGGACACCACGCGACAGAGAGAAGTACCCGACGACGAGCAGCACGGCGCCTGCGAGCATCACGAAGCCGGCGTAGCTGAGGGTGAGCTTGAGGCGAACGCTCAGCCCGGGGGCTCTATCCACGCTCGCCTCCCTCGATGCGGTAGCCGACGCCGGGGACCGTGCCGACGATCCACGGCTCGCCGAGCCGTTTGCGCAGCCCCGAGACGGTGATGCGCACGGCGTTGGTGAACGGGTCTGCGTTCTCGTCCCACGCTCGCGCCAGGAGCTCTTCGGCGCTGACGACCCCGCCTTCGGCGGCGACGAGGACTTCGAGCACCGCGAACTGCTTCCTGGTCAGCGCGACGTAGCGGCCGTCGCGGTAGACCTCCCGGCGGAACGGATCCAGCCTCAGACCTGCGATCTCTCGCACGGGCGGCCTCGAGTGGGCGCGCCTGCGGTCGAGCGCCCTGAGCCGGAGGACGAGCTCCCGGAGCTCGAACGGCTTCGTGAGGTAGTCGTCGGCGCCGAGCTCGAACCCGGAGGCCTTGTCGTCGAGACGGTCGGCAGCCGTGAGCATCAGGATCGGCATGCCGCTGCCGGAGGCGACGATGCGCTCGGCGATCTCGTCCCCGGTCCGTCCGGGAACGTCCCGGTCGAGGACGGCGATGTCGTAGGCGTTGAGCCTCAACAGCTCCAGAGCGGCGTCGCCGTCACCTGCGATGTCCGCCGCGATCGCCTCCAGGCGTAGTCCGTCGCGGACGGCTTCTGCCATGTACGGCTCGTCCTCGACGATCAACACCCGCACGCTCCGATGGTAGTGGCGGGCGCGTTTCGTCCGCGTATCGGAAACCGGATACGTGCCGGCAACCCCGCGGTGCCTTGGATGGAGGGGTGGCCTACCGGGAACCGGCACGACCGACCCGTCGGATTCGGATTCGCAGGATCCGCGTCGGCCTGCTGGTCTTCGGCGTCGCCATCGCCGGAGCGCTTGGCTACCGCGCGCTTGCCTCCTCGTCCTCGCCGGACGCGTCGCCCGTCGACGTCATTCGCAGGGTGCCGAGCACGGTGTGGCCGGCACAGGGCCAGGCCGCATTCGTCCAAAGCGGCGAGCCGCAGATCCGGGCCGGCCCGAACCAGCACGCGGCCCCGATCGCCAGCGTCGCGAAGGTGATGACGGCCTATCTCGTGCTGCGCGGCCACCCGCTACGGCCCGGCGAGGACGGTCCGACGATCACGCTCACCGGCGCCGACGTCGCCGACACCGACCGTCGGCGCGGACGGCAGGAGTCGGTCGTGTCCGTCGCCGCCGGAGAGCGATTGAGCGAGCTGCAGGCGCTGCAGGCTCTGCTGCTGCCGTCGGCGAACAACATCGCCGCGGTTCTGGCCCGCTGGGACGCGGGCTCGCAGGAGCGGTTCGTCGCCCGGATGAATGCCACCGCACGGTCGCTGGGCATGACGCACACCCGCTACACCGACCCGAGCGGCTACGACGACGCAACCGTGTCGACCGCCGCCGACCAGGTGCGTATCGTCGAGCGGGCCATGCGCCTGCCGGTCTTCGCGACCGTCGTCGCCACACCGAGCGCGGCGCTGCCGGTGGCCGGCACCGTGCACAACACCAACACCTTGCTCGGACGCAACGGCTTCGTCGGCGTCAAGACCGGCTCGACCGCCGCGGCCGGCGGCTGCTTCGCCTTCCGGGCCATCCGCTGGGTAGACGGCAAGCGCACGACGATCACGGGCGTCGTGCTGGGCCAGCCCGAACACGATCGGATCGCAGCCGGTCTCGCCGCCGCCGAAGCCATGGTCGACCGCGTCGCCGGTCATCGGGCCGTGCCGGATCGGTGACGACTGCCGGTCCGGCTCTACCCCGGAATGCGAACCAGCGCTCGCTCGCTTACGCTTCGGCCTCCCGACGATTGGAGGCGACGTGCACGCAGTGGTGGTCAGGGTCACGGTCAACGACCGCGAAGCAGCCGAGAAGAGACTGCACGGAGAGACCGTTCCGCGCGTCTCCCAGATCCCGGGCGTGGTCGCGGGCTACTGGACGCGCTCCGGCGGCGCAGACGGGTTGTCGATGGTCGTATTCGAGTCGGAGGAGGCTGCCCGGGCTGCGGCGGATCAGGTGCCGCAGATGGTCGATGAGTCGGTGACGCTGGAGAGCGTCGAGGTTCGCGAAGTCGTGGCGAACGTCTAGCGACCTCGAGCGAGCGACCGGCTGCAGATCACGGGCATGGAGCGCCGGCTGGGGATACGCCGGCGCTCGCCCCCACCTGGCCCGAGCAGCGACGGATGAGGACGGAGCCTGCAGTGGAATGGGATGTTCGGTACGCACCGAGCGTCGTTGCCGTCGGCAACGTGGTCTTCGTCTCCGGCTGTACGTGCGGCCGGGTCGGCGCGCTCGCCCCGCGAGGGGTGGAGGAACAGGTCGAGCTCGCCCTCGAGAAGGCGCGCGGCGCGCTCGAGGCGGCGGGGAGCGGGATGGAGAACGTCGTGAAGACCTTCTTTCTCCTCACCAGCCTGGACGACTATGGGCGCGTGCGCAGGACGGAGACGGAGTTCTACGAGCGGCACGCGCCGAAGCTGGTGGCAACGCCGCCGGCGGCGACGTTGATGGTGGTGCCGTCGGTCGGGCGCCCCGAGCTGCTCGTCCAGTACGAGGTCGTCGCCGCGCTCGACCGCGATCTCCCCGGCTGGGACGTGACGTACCACCCCGAGCACTGGGCCGGCAAGGAGCTCGCGTACCCGCACGTGCCGAAGGAGCACCCGAAGTTCGCGAGGAGCCAGTCGATCGGGAACCTCCTCGTCGTCTCCGGCTGTCAGGCGCTCGACCACGAGACCCTGAGAGTCGAGGCGGCCGACTTCGCGGGGCAGTGCCGTGTCGTGCTGGACAAGCTTCGGATCGCCGTCGAGCAGCCGGGCGGATCGCTCGACAACCTCGTGAAGACGAACGTGTTCGTCAAGGACGCGAGCGCGCTGAGCGTCTATCGCGAGCTCGAGCGGACGTTCTTCCGCGAGCACGCACCCGGGTTGGCCTCCGATCCGCCTGCGAGCACCGCCTTCGTGGTGTCCGAGCTGCCGCGCCCCGAGTTCCTGATCGAGGTCGAAGCATTCGCCGTCGTGGACGCCGGCGCCCCCGGCTGGCCGGTACGCCGTCGGGCGGGATCGCCGGAGGCAGCCGAGAGCGCGACCGCAGGCCGACTCGTCTTCGTGTCCGCATGCGACGCCGGTGCCGAGGGCTCCGCCGGCGGGCCGATCGAACGCGAGATCACGGCCGCGCTCGACACCCTCGGCGCCGCACTCGAGCGCGCCGGTAGCGCGATCGGCCGGATCGTCAGGCTGACGCTGCTCCTGTGCGACGCCGACGACTACCCGAGGCTGCAGCGTGCGCTCGACGCCCACTTCGGAGAGCACGCGCCGAACCTGGTCGAGACACCGCCCGCGACGACGTTCATGCAGGTGCCGACGGTCGTTCCGCCCGGCGCGCGATTCCAGCTCGACGCCGTCGCCGTGAGCTCAGACGCGGTTGACGAGCCGGCGGGCGGGGTGTAAGAACCGCCCGTGCGGGCCGGTCGCCACCTGGCGGGTGCCACGACGGTCGGCCTTCTCTGCGCTGCGGTGGTCGGTGCGGCCACGGCGGCGGGGCCGGCCAGGCCGGCGCACGGCGCAGCTCCCTGGCCTGCTCCGGCAGACCCCCTCCGCCTCACCCGGGCCGCAGGGCTGCAGCCGGAGCGGAAGGAGACGCTCATCCACCACGTCCACGCCCATCTCGACGTCTTCGTGAACGGCAGGCGTGTCGTCGTGCCGGCGGGCATCGGGATCAACGTCGAGGACCGCGGCGTCAAGGCGTTCCCGCTTCCGGACGGCTCCACGGCGTACGGCGGCATCCAGCTCTGCGCGCAGCCGTGCATCTCGCCGCTGCACACCCACGACACGAGCGGCATCCTCCACACCGAGTCGGCGTCGCCCGTGCCCAACCGGCTGGGCCAGTTCTTCACCGAGTGGGGCGTGCGGCTGGGCCGCGACTGCGTCGGCGGCTATTGCCGCCCGACCAGCATCCAGTTCTTCGTGAACGGCAAGCGTTACGACGGCAGCCCCCGCGCGATCCTCCTCACGGACCACAAGGAGATCGCAATCGTGATCGGAAGCCCGCCCGGGAAGATCCCGAAGACCGCAGACTTCTCCAGCGCCTGAACGCGGTAGCGTTGCCGATCGTGGCTGATGCGCCGGCTCGCGACGTCCTGCCGCTCCCCGACCCGACGTTCGACGGCGGGTTGCCGCCGCGGATCTCGACCACCCGATCAGCCCGGAAGAGCGGCTGCGCGTCGTGACGGCGAGGCAGTAAGCCGGAGACCCGGCAGGCAGGTCGATGGCAGCCTCGTTTGCGTGGGGGACTCTTGCGGGCTCCTCGCTCGTGCTCGGCGGCGTCATCGCGCTCGTCCTTCGGCCCGGACACCGGCTGCTCGGGCTGACGATGGCGTTCGGCGCCGGGGTGCTGATCAGCGCCGTGTCCTTCGAGCTCGTCGAAGAGGCGGTGGACACCTCCGCCGGCACGGGCGGAGTCGGCGCCGGGCTGCTCGCGGGCTCGCTCGTCTTCTTCGCCGGCGACCTGCTGATCGATCGCAGGGGCGGGTCGGGCCGCAAGTCGTCCAGCGGCCGGCAGGCGGACGGTTCCGGGCTCGCGATCGTGCTCGGCATCGTCCTCGACGGCATTCCCGAGTCGTTCGTGCTCGGCCTCACGGTGCTCGAGGCCGGAGTGGTCAGCGCGGCGTTCCTGGTGGCCGTGTTCCTGTCGAACCTGCCCGAGGCAGTCGCGGCGACCGCCGGGCTGACGAAGGCGGGATGGGCGAGCACCCGCATCCTCCTGCTGTGGGTCGCCGTGACGCTGGTGTCCGGCCTTGCTGCCCTCGCCGGCTACGCATTCCTCGACTCGGCGTCCCCGGCGACGGTTGCCTTCGTGCTGGCCTTCGCCGGCGGCGCGATCCTGACGATGCTCGCCGACACGATGATGCCGGAGGCGTTCGAGCACGGCGGCGCGCTCGTCGGCGTGGTCACGACGCTCGGCTTCGGTGTCGCCTTCCTGATCAGCTCGCTCCAGTAGACGCGTGGCCGTGCTACGCCCACGGGAGACGAGCCCAGCTCGGCGGCCGCTCCCGCCGAAACCACTCGACCGTCGCGTACGCCTGCCTCCAGTCGGAGGTCTCCTCCGCCACGCTCGCGCCGTGGCGCGCCGCGGTCTCCGACACCGGGTAGTTCACTCCCGGGCCCGAGCGGGCGCCGACCATCAGGATCACGCACGGCCCTTCACCCGCACCGACGAAGGCGTGCTCGGTCCATGGCGGACAGTGGAAGAAATCCCATGCCCGCAGGCGTCGCTCCTCGTTCTCGACGACGAGCGCGCATTCCCCCGAGAGGACGAGGAACGCCTCCTGGTTCGCCTCGGCGTGGTACAGGGTGGTCTGCGCGGGCCCGAGGACGGTGACGTTGATCCCGAGCCGGTCGAACTCGACCGGCGGGTCGCCGTACTCGTTCTCGAACGCGCACCTCGCCCCCCTGGACTCCGCGAACATCCACTCCGCGTCGCGCACGTTGACGACGAACCAGCCCTGACTGACGGGCGTGAGCCCCGATCCGGAGTCCTCGAGCCGAGCTTCGGGCACGGACGCGATTCTCGCACCTCGGCGCGCGACGGCTAGGTTGGTCCGAGGCATGACGGCGAGGACCGTGAATCTGTCGAGCCCGGAGCGCGTCCTCTTCCCGGAGGACGGGATCACGAAGGGCGACCTGTTCGAGTACTACGGCGCGGTCGGCCCGACGCTCGTCCCTCACCTCCGCGATCGGCCGTTCACGATGAAGCGGTATCCGCACGGAATCGACGGCGAGGTCTTCTTCCAGAAGCAGGCGCCGAGGGGGATGCCGGCGTGGATTCCCACTCGCCAGTTCAGGACCTTCCGGCGCGAGGGCGGCTCCCGGCTCGTCGATTTCCCGCTCCTCGACTCGGTCGAGTCCGTGCTCTGGATGGTGCAGATGAACTGCGTCGACATGAACGCCTGGTACTCGCGGGTCGACAAGCCGCACCGCCCGACCTTCGTCCTCTTCGACCTCGATCCGCCGGACGGCGGCTTCGAGCTCGCGATCGAGGTCGCGCACCTGATCCGAGCCCTGCTCGACGAGGTCGGGCTGCCCGGGTACGTGAAGACGAGCGGCGCGGACGGGATCCACGTCGTCGCGCCGATCACGCGCCGGTCGACGTTCGAGCAGACGTACGCGTTCGCCGAGCGGGCCTCGCGCCTGCTCGAACGGCGCCATCCCGGCACGGTGACGACGGAGTGGCTGAAGAAGAAGCGTCACGGCGTTCTCCTCGACCACCGCCAGAACGGCTGGGGGAAGACGATCGCGTCCGTCTACTCCGTGCGCCCGAAGCCCGGCGCTCCCGTGTCCACGCCCCTGCGCTGGGGGGAGCTCCGGGCCGGCCTCGTCCCGCGCGACTTCGGGATGGGCGTCGCGCTGGAACGGATCGAGCAGCACGGCGACCTGTTCGCGTCGGTGCTGGAGGATCCCCGACCGCTTGCGCCGGCCGCCCGCCGTCTGGCCGCGCTCGACGATTGACTCGGGGACGATGCGGGACACTTGCGGCGTGCAGGTTCCGGAGACGCGCTATGCGCGGAGCGGCGACGTCAACATCGCCTACCAGGTCGTCGGCGACGGCCCGGTCGACCTGCTCTGGATCCCCGTCTTCGCCCAGCACGTCGAGCTCTCCTGGGAGGATCCCTACCGGCGCTCCTGGCTGGAGGCGCTCGCAGCGGAGTACCGGCTGATCGTCTTCGACAAGCGCGGCACCGGCCTGTCCGACCACGTGGTCGGCGCTCCGTCGGTCGAGGTGCGCATGGACGACTGCCGCGTGGTCCTGGATGCGGCCGGATCCGAGAAGGCGGCGATCCTCACGTCCGGCGACGCGTCGGACCTCGGGCTCGTCTTCGCGGCGACCTATCCGGAGCGGGTGCACGCCGTCCTCACCTGGGAGGGCCAGTTCCGCGGCACCTGGGCACCGGACTACCCGTGGGCGCCGCCCCGGGAGGAGGCGCTTCGGCGCATCGACGAGAGCGAGCGCAGGTGGCCGGCGTCGCTGACCGAGGAGATGGCCGCTCTGGCGCCGAGCATCGACCCGTCGGAGTACGAAGCGTTCGCGCGGGTCACCCGGCTGAGCGTCAGCCCGGGCTCGGCGGCTGCATACCGCCGGATGGCGCTCGACGTCGACGTGCGCGGGATCCTGCCGAGCGTGCGGGTGCCCGTGCTGGTCATGGCCCGGGCCGGCCACCCGAACGAAGAAGCGAGCCGCTGGGTGGCGGGACGTCTGCCGGCCGGCGAGTTCGTCGCGATCGACCGGCCCGACTGGGCCCCGGTCGTCGGCGACACCGAAGCCCTGCTCGCGCAGGTCAGGCGCTTCGTCACCAGGGCGGTCGAGCTCGGGGTCACGGAGCCGGACCGGGTGCTCGCAACCGTTCTGCTCACCGACATCGTCGGGTCGACCGCGCGGGCCGCCGAGCTCGGCGACCGCGCCTGGCGTGCCCTCCTCGAGCGCCACCACTCGGCGGTGCGCGAGCAGCTCACCCGCTTTCGCGGCGTCGAGCACGACACGGCCGGGGACGGCTTCTTCGCGTCCTTCGACGGGCCGGCGCGGGCGATCCGCTGCGCGTGCGCAATCCGGGAAGCGGTCGAGGCCATCGGCCTCGAGATCCGGGCGGGCATCCACACGGGCGAATGCGAGCTGCTCGACGGGAAGGTGTCCGGAATCGCCGTCGCGACGGGTGCTCGAGTATCGGCGCAGGCCGGACCGGGCGAGGTGCTCGTCTCGCAGACGGTGAAGGACCTCGTTGCCGGCTCCGGCATCGCCTTCGCCGAGCGCGGGACGACGCAGTTGAAGGGGATTCCGGGCGAGTGGCGGCTCTACGCCGTCAGCGGCGCCTAGCGGACGACGAGCGCGACGGCCGTGTACTGGAGCGCGACGGCGGCGATGACCAGGGCGTGGAAGAGCTCGTGGTAGCCGAAGACGCGTGGTAGAGGGTCGGGCTTGCGGCAGGCGTAGACGACGGCGCCGGCCGTGTAGCAGATACCGCCGGTGAGGACGAGGGTGGCGGTGGCAGTGCCTGCTCGCTCGAAGACCTGCGGGAAGATCAGGATCCCGACCCAGCCGAGCGCGATGCCGACGACTGCGGAGAGCCATTTGGGTGCGGCGACCCAGGCGAGCTTGGTGAGGATCGCGAGGGCGGCTCCGCTCCAGACGACGGCGAGGATGGCCTTCTGCCAGGCTCCGTGGAGGACGAGCAGGCCGAAGGGTGTGTAGGTGGCGGCGATGAGTCCGAAGATGCCTGCGTGGTCGAGCCGGCGGAGCCAGAGACGCGTCGGGTGCGGCCAGGTGAACCGGTGGTAGAGGGCGCTGGCTCCGAACATGGCGACGACCGCTCCGGCGAAGACGGCTGCGGCGACCTGGGCACGCGCCCCTGCGGCGGCGAGTCCGAAGACGACGCCGAGCGGGATCGTCGCGTAGAAGGCCCACTCGTGGAGGACACCGCGGAGACGCGGCTTCAGCTCGGCGACTCCGGGTCGTTCCACCGAGGCACCCTAGCCGGTTGCTCCGAGTCGTGCAGGGTGCTCGTGGGTGCTGGTACCCTGCGCCGACCAAGAGCGAGTCCGGTTTGCGCTGCAGCGCCTTCCTTACCCGTTCGTGAAGGAGTAAGGGAGGTGTTTTCCATGGCCAACGGAACCGTGAAGTGGTTCAACGATCAGAAGGGGTACGGGTTCATCACCCCGGACGAGGGATCGAAGGATCTCTTCGTGCATCACTCGGGCATCGCCGGCGACGGCTACAAGTCGCTTGCCGAAGGCGCTCGCGTCTCGTATGAGCAGCGTGAGGGCGCAAAGGGCCCGGAGGCGACGAACGTCGCCCTGGTCGCCTGAGCAAGTGAGCTGGCCCGCCGGGTCTCCGGCGGGCCGGCACGATCGTGCGATTCCGCAGTCTCGGACGAGGGAAGCATGGACTGAATGGCGCAGAAGAAGTCACGGCAGACATTCGAAAAGCTGAAGCGCGAGCAAGCGGTGAGAGAACGCCGGGCGCTGAAGCAGGAGCGTAGAGCAGCGGCTCGGCTTGCGAAGGCCGCCGGGACGGCCGCAGACCCGCCCACCGACGAAGGCGAAGGCGCCCCTGACCGGGATGCCTGAACGCCGTGCGCCCCTCGTAGCGGAGCGCTCCCGATCTTCGTGGCTCGCCCTGTCCGGCCGCAGGCGCCGGCTGATCGCCGGGGGCGGGTTCGCCCTCGTGACCGTGGCGGCCTCGATCCTCGTCGCCCGTCGACTGACGAGCTCGAGCTGGCCTCTCGATCATGCCGAGCCGGCACTGGTCGCCGCCGCCGGCCTCGCGTACCTCGCCAGCCTCGTCTTCCGCGCGCGCGCGTGGCACCGGCTCTTTCCGAAGGACGAATGCCCCGGCCAGGGCCGTTGCCTCGCCTCGGTCGGGGCCGGTGCCGCGAGCGGCGCCGTGCTGCCGTTTCGGCTCGACTACCTGATCAAGGTGGGAATGCTCCAGAAGCTCGGCGGCATCCGCGTCGGGATCGGGGCGATCATGCTCTCGATCGTCTCGCTCGGGATGATCGACGCGATCGCGATGCTGCCGCTGTCGATCTCGGCAACCGCGACGAGCAACTCGCTTCTCCGCGGTCCGCTGCTGATCGTCGTCGCCTTCGGGATCGGCTGCTGCACGTTGCTCGTCGCCAGCAGGCGACTGGAGCGGATGCCTGCACTGCGCCGGAGCCGCCGGCTCCGCGCTCTCGGTGAGCACGTCGCCCGCCACACGACGGCGACCGGGCGCAGAGACGCAGTCGTCGCCTGGTGCTACCTGTTCGCCTGCTGGTCGACGCGTGCCTTCGGGAGCGCAGCCCTGCTCAGCGCGCTGGGTTTCGGGTTCTCACCGGAGACCGCCCTCGCGGTCATCTGCCTCAGCGCTGCCGCTGCCGTGATCCCGATCACGTCCGGAGGAGCGGTCGCCAACGCAGGAGCCGCCGCCGCCATCCTCCTGGCGCTCGGCGTGGGCAAGGACATCGCGATCAACTTCTCGCTGGCGTCCGGACTGATCCTCGTCACGAGTGCCGTCGCCGCATCGATCTGCGGCGTGCTCGCGTCGCAGGCGAACCGCTTGACGGGCGCACAGCTCCGCTCCGCGTCCTGACCGCGACGAACGGATCGAGATGACCGACGCCAAGCCTCCGCTGCCTCCGTTCACGCGCGAGACCGCGGCGCAGAAGGTCCAGGCCGCAGAGGACGCGTGGAACACGCGCGAGCCGGAACGGGTCGCGCAGGCGTACACCGCCGACTCGGTGTGGCGCAACCGCGATCTCTTCGTCACGGGACGCGACGAGATCGTCGCGTTCCTGACGCAGAAGTGGGAGCGCGAGCTCGACTACGCGTTGCGCAAGAACCTCTGGTGCTGCGACGGGAATCGCATCGCCGTGCGCTTCCAGTACGAGAGCCGCGACCGCGAGGGGCAATGGTGGCGCAGCTACGGCAACGAGCTCTGGGAGTTCGACGAGAACGGCCTCATGCGCCGCCGCGAGGCGAGCATCGACGACCTCGGGATCGCCGAGGACGAGCGGCGCATCTTCGGCCCTCGACCGCACGCGGAGCGCGGACAGGAGTTCCCGCTTCGCTGACCCGGGACGACGTTATCCGGCCGCGCCCAGCGCCTCCTTGATCTTGGCGATCGCGTCGGTCTCGCTCGGCTCGACCCCGGACTTGGCGCTCGCGACGTGCTCGGCGAGCCCGATCACCAGGTCCCGGTAGGCGGGCACGTCGTCCGGCGCCTTCTCCTGGAGCGTCGCCGTCGCCGTGCGCAGGGCGGCGAGCGTCTCCGTCTCGGCCTCCTCACGTGAGGTGGTAAAGCCGAACCCGGTGCCGTGCACATGCGCGAGATCGCGGATCAGGTCGCTGCCGCTCGTCCGCTGCTGCTCGACGAGGTACTTGGCGAGCGCGCTGGCCTCGCCGAAGCTGTCGGTGAAGTCGGCGTCGCTGATCGAGACGAGCGCCCCCGCACCGGCCACGCCCTTCTGCATCATCTTCCATTCCTCTTCGCTGAAGTCGGCCTTGGTCGCCACATCGGCTCCTTTCGTCACGTTCGCGGATGCTCCATTCTCCCAGTCGTGTCCTCGAGCTCGGTGAGGAAACGCCGCGGCGTCAGCGTCCTGGTCGTCGGCGCGGCCGGGATGCTCGGGGCCAGGCTGGCAGGCCGGCTCGCGCGCGACCGAACCTTGGCCGGTAGGTCGGTCGAGCGTCTCTGCCTCGCGGACGCTGTCGCGCCGGCGGCTCCGGCGGGCCTCGCCGGCGAGCTCGAGCAGGTCGTCGTCGATCTCTCCGAGCCGGAGGCCGCCGAGCGACTGGTTGCCGACCGTCCCGACGTGATCTTCCACCTCGCCGCGATCGTCTCGGGCGAGGCGGAGGCCGACTTCGACAGGGGCTACCGGGTCAATCTCGACGGAACCCGGTTGCTGCTCGAGGCGATCCGCAGGCACCGGCAGCCCTACCGCCCGAGGCTGGTGTTCAGCTCGTCGATCGCCGTCTACGGGCCGCCTTCCACCGATGCGATTCCCGACGACCGCGAGCGCGTGCCGGCGACGAGCTACGGCACCCAGAAGGCGATCGCCGAGCTCCTGCTCGCCGACTACACCCGCCGCGGCTTCGTCGACGGCGTCGGGATCCGGCTGCCGACGATCTGCGTGCGACCCGGCGCCCCGAACCGCGCGGTGTCGGGGTTCTTCTCGAGCATCATCCGCGAGCCGCTGAACGGGGAGGAGGCGGTGCTTCCCGTGCCCGAGACCGTGAGGCACTGGTTCGCGTCGCCTCGCGCGGCCACCGACTTCCTCCTGCACGCCGCCCAGCTCGACCAGGCCGCGCTCGAGGGCCGTCCTTGCCTGACGATGCCGGGAGTGTCGGCGACCGTCGCCGAGCAGCTCGAAGCGCTGCGCAACGCTGCCGGCGACGGCGTCCTGGAGCTGATCCGCCGCGAGCCGGACGACGGGGTCCTGCGTGTGGTGAGCGGCTGGCCTCGCTCCTTCGACGCCGCGCGCGCCGAGGCGCTCGGCTTCCGTGCGGAGCAGACCTTCGACGAGATCGTCCGGGTGCACATCGAGGACGAGCTCGGCGGCCGTGTCGGCGCTGCCGAGCCGTGAGCTACGGGCAGGTGGCGCCGAGCACGATCGGTGCCGACGGGCCTGCCTTGGCCGCCGTCTGGGTCGCGTCCTTCGGAGACGTGGCCATGACGCAGTAGGTCGTGGACGACAGCGTGCCGAGCGAGATCACGCTCGGGTCGAGCGACCCGTCGTACGACGACTGCAGCGCCGCGACCGTCATGCCGGCGTAGGTCCCGTGGTCGGAGTGCCACGCCTCGACGGAGGCAACGGCCGTCCGCAGGTCGGCGCGGGCTGCGTTCTTGTTGGCGCGATCGCCGAAAGCCAGGTACGAGGGAACCGCGATCGCGGTCAGGACGCCGAGGATCATCATCACGACGACGAGCTCGATCAGGGTGAAGCCCTGCTCGCTGCTCAGACGCTGCCGCACGGTGTTGGGTATGTAGTCGCTCATTGGATCCGGAGGAGATATCGGGTGATCTCTCTCATAGGTGAATCCCCGACCCGGGTACCAGCCCGGAAAGGGTGATCCCGGACCCCCGCAACGAGGGATTGGAGGATGTTCCGGAGGCTCTTTCCCTGTCGACCGCCTCCGCTGGGACGGCGCGGCGAAGGCTGGGTGGTCCTGCAGTCGCTGGTCATCGGCGCGGTCGCCGTCTGTGCCATCGTCGGGACCGGCTGGCCTGGCGACGTCGAGCCGTGGCTGCGGATCGGCGGCTTCGTGCTCGAGGCAGCCGGAGCGGCGGTCTTCATCGCAGCCAGGGTCGCGCTCGGAGGGTCGTTCACGCCCTTCCCGCGCCCGCGCGAACGCTCGACGCTTCGGAGGTCGGGCATCTACGCCCGCGCCCGTCACCCGATCTACGGCGGGCTCCTCGTCGCCGGCCTCGGTCTGTCGCTCCATCGCTCGTCCCTCGTGCTCGCTCCGCTGGCCGTGCTCGCAGTCGTCTTCTGGCTGAAGTCGGTCCGCGAGGAGGCCTGGCTCGTCGAGCGCTACCCGGACTACGCCGCCTACCGTCAGGCGACGCCCCGTCGCTTCGTCCCCTGGATCCTCTAGCGGCACCCGCAGGCAGTACCCTTCGGTTACACCGGCGTCGAAAGGAGCCCATGGAACCGAACGACGACCAGACGACCAGGCAGCACGGCACCTTTCGCCCGGACGGCGGCGACATTCCCGCAGCCGGCCTGGCCGCCGGCGGGGTGCTCGTGTTCGCGCTCGGGTCGGCTCGCCGGTCCACGCCCGTGCGCGTGGCGGGCCTGCTCGCCACGCTCGCCGCCTGCGGCCTCTACGCCCGCCGCAAGCTCGAGGCGCGCAGGGCGAGGATCGACGTCGCCGAGAGCCACATCCGCTCGGAGCTCGACGAGCTCGACCCGGTCGCGCGGGCGCAGGTGCTCGCCGACCTCGCCCGGTCGGGGCTTCGCGGGTCCTCCTAGCGCTGGGCGTACTCCTCGGCCGCCTTCGCCTCGAACTCGAAGCCGACGAACTGCTCGTCGCCCAGAACCTCGGCGTCGTGGCCGGGCTCGATCACGTAGGCGTCGCCGGCGCCGATCTCGAGGACCGTGCCGTCGTCGTGGGTCACGCGCATCCTTCCCGACTGCGCAACACCCAGATGCCGGTGCTGGCAGCTGTCGGTTCCGGCGACCGGCTTCACGCATTCCGACCACCTCCAACCGGGCTCCATCGTGAAGCGAGCCGCAGTCGTCCCGCCGAGATGCACCACGTCCACGCGCGTCTTGTCGGGAGTCCGGCTCTCGTCGGGCGATTCGAAGTCGCGCTTCTCGACACCTGGCATCGGGATCCTCCTCGGTCGAAGTTCGGCCGACTATGTCACTCGGCCGGCACTCGCGCACGGCCCTCGCACGCGAGCCGCTCTCGGCTGGGAACCCGGGAGGTTCTGTGACAAGCTCCGGTGGCGAAACGGCTGACAGAAGGGAGCGTTCATGGTCGCGCGCATGGCTCGATACCGCTTCGAGATCGACCCCACCGAGCTCGCGAAGAAGCACGAGGAAGGGCTGCTGCCCATCTTCATGAAGCAGCCCGGCTTCCGCGACTACTCGCTGTTCGCGGACGGCGACGAGGGGCACTTCATCGCGCTCACCCTGTGGGACAGCCTCGACGAGGCCCAGGCGGGCGTCGAGGCGGCCTGGGCGTGGGTGCGCGAGAACATGAGCGAGGAGCTCCAGTGGACGAACACCGAGTTCGTCGACGTCCTGCTCAGCACCTCGTTCGGCGTCAGTCCTTCCTGGGAGGATCCGAAGTAGCGCGCTCGGGCCCGGGCAGCTTGTCGCGACGGCGTCGCGGCCGTAGACTCGGGACGTGCTCCAGTACACCTTCCTCACCAGCGATGAGGACGGGAACGAGGTGGTCGTCTCACAGGGCGCGTACGACCCGGCCGTCGACACCTACGCCGTCGGCGACACCGTGACGCTCCAGGGTGCGGACGGTGCGGAGAAGTCGTGGGAGATCGTCCGCATCGTTCCGCTCGCGTACGCCGGAGTGAGCATCTACGTGACGCCGAGCGGCTAGCCGGATCACGCGGCAGCCTCGTTCGCTTCCAGCAGGGCGTCGAAGGGGACGACGGTGAGCTCGGGCGGCGGCCGGCGGACGAAGCCGCCGAGGAGGAGCATGTCCTCGGCCTGCCCGCCGGTCAGCGGCTCGCGCAGGCGGGGAACGCGCCGGGCGATCGCCAGGCCGGCGTTCAGCTCGAGGCGTGCGCCGGGCCCCGGCGGGAGCGGGCGGACGGCGCAGAGGACGCCGGCGCGGACGAAGAACGCCTTCCGCCAGCCGGGGTCGAGAGCAGGTGCGATCAGGCAGGCGTCCAGCTCGCGGAGCTGCTCGAGCCGGCGGAGTCGCTCGAGGACGCGCTCCAGCGCCTCGAGCCGGTCGCGGAGCCGCGCCGCCTCCTCGTAGCGGAGGCTCTCGCTCAGGTCGGCGAGGCGCTGCCGCAGCCGCGGGAGCGGCCCTCCGTCGAGGAGGCGCTCGAGCTCGCCGGGGGTCGCGCCCGCCAGCGCGCGGGCGGCGAGGGCGGCCTGCCGACGGCTGCCGATCGGGCCGAGCTCGGTCGGGGTCCTGGTGACGACGAGCTCCTCGCTCCGGCGGCGGAGGTAGACGCCGCGGTCCTGCTGCCGGCTGCGCGAGTTGGCGGGCGGTTGCAGCTCCCGGATCAGCCGGAGCTCCTCGAGCGACGCCTCGAGCTCGGAGCCGAGCACGCGCCACTCGATCCGCCCGAGCGCGAGCAGTGCCGCCTCCACCGACGGCCGCTGTGACTCGCCCTGGAAGTAGGAGCGCAGGCGGGCGCGCAGGTCCCGGGCGCGGCCGACGTAGAGCACCTGCTCGTGGCGGTCGCGGAAGAGGTATACGCCGGGGCGCGCCGGCGCGCCGCGCATGAGCGGGCGTTTGCGGTGCACGCGCCGCTTGCGCGGCGCGGCCAGAGTGCGCAGCTCGGAGAGCCGGCGGGCTCCCAGCTCCTGGGCGAGCTCGATCAGGCGGATGAGGACCTCCGCGGTCGCATCCGCGTCGGGCAGCGCCCGGTGGCACGGAGCGGTCGGCACGCCGAAGAAGTGGGCGAGGGAGGAGAGGCCGACCCGCCCCGCGCGGCCTGCGAGCAGGCGGCGTGCCAGTGCAGCCGTGCACAGCGGCGGCTCCGCCAGCCGGCTGCCCTCCCGCCGCTGCAGCTGGCGCTCGAGGAAGCGCTGGTCGAAGCGGGCATTGTGCGCGACCAGCGGTGCGTCGCCGGCGAAGCCCAGGAAGCGGCCGACCACGTTCCCGACCGGCGGCGCGCCGCGCAGGTCAGGCTCCCGGAGCCCGGTCAGGCGGGCGACCGTCTCGGGGAGGGGAATGCCGGGATCGACCAGCGACTGGAAGCGGTCGACGAGCCGGAGCGCCCGCACCCGGACCGCGCCCAGCTCGCAGATCCGGCTGGTCTGCGCCGACAGCCCTGTGGTCTCCAGGTCGAACACGACAAGCTCGGCCTCCTCGAGCAACGGGTCCGCGGCGCCCGCGAGGAAGACCGTCGTTCCCGTGCAGACGATCCGGCTGTCGCCGGCGCAGACCTCGCTGAGGAGCGAGGACGCCAGCCCGGCCGCGATCGAGCGGCTCGCGAACAGGTGCCGGGCCGCCTCCACCGCCGGGAGCGGCCCCCGCTCCTCCAGCGCGGCGACGAGCCGATCGAGGCCGTCGAGCGCGAGCTGCACCGGACGAATCAAAGCGAACATACGTTCGATGTGCAAGCATCGGCGCGTGACGGCCGAGCCGACCATCCTCCATGCCGACGCCGACGCGTTCTTCGCGTCCGTCGAGCAGCGCGACGATCCCAGCCTGCGCGGACGGCCGGTGATCGTGGGCGGCGGCGTCGTGCTCGCGGCCAGCTACGAGGCGAAGGCGTACGGCGTGCGGACGGCGATGGGCGGTGGCCAGGCCAGGCGGCTCTGCCCGCACGCGCTCGTCGTCCCGCCCCGGATGTCCGCGTACGCGGAGGCGAGCCGCGCGCTCTACGCCCTCTTCGAGGACACGACGCCTTCCGTCGAGGGGCTCTCGATCGACGAGGCCTTCCTCGACGTCCGCGGCATGGAGCGGATCGCCGGCACGCCGCGGCAGATCGCCGTCCGCCTCCGCCGTGCCGCCCGCGAGCGGGTGGGGTTGCCGCTCACGGTCGGCATCGCGCGCACCAAGCACCTCGCCAAGATCGCCAGCGCCGCCGCCAAGCCCGACGGG
This sequence comes from Gaiellaceae bacterium, assembly GCA_036555585.1. Lineage (GTDB taxonomy): Bacteria > Actinomycetota > Thermoleophilia > Gaiellales > Gaiellaceae > DATBLE01. The sequence goes on along the minus strand of DATBLE010000048.1, from coordinate 31,776 downwards.
CTCCTGCTCGTCCCGCCCGGGGACGAGCTCGCCTTCCTGCGTCCGCTCCCGGTCGAGCGGATCTGGGGGGTCGGGCCGTCGACCGCCCGCCGGCTGCATCGCATCGGGATCGCGACTACCGGCGAGCTCGCGCGGGTCGCGGAGGCCGACCTCGCGGCCGCGCTCGGCCGCGCCGCGGCGCGTCACCTCCACGCTCTGGCCAACAACCACGACCCGCGTCCCGTCCGCCGGCGCCTCCGCCGCCGCTCGATCGGCTCCCAGCACGCCTTCGGCCTGAGAAGGGCATCGCCCGCGGAGATCGAGACCGACCTCGTCGCCATCGTCGACCGCGTCACCCGCCGGCTCCGGGCCGCGCGACGCGTCGGACGCACGGTCGTCCTCCGCCTCCGCTTCGGCGACTACAGCCGGGCGACCCGCTCCCGCACCCTTCGCCACCCGACCGCCCAGACGCGTCCGGTCCTCGCCGCCGCCCGCTCCCTGCTCGCCGGCGCGCAGCCGCTGATCGAGCGCCGGGGTCTCACCCTGATCGGAGTCACGATCGCGAACCTCGACAACGACCTGCCGCTCCAGCTCTGCCTGCCCCTCGACGCCGACGACGGCGAGCTGCTCGACGCCGCGCTCGACGAGATCCGCACGCGCTACGGCCCGACCGCGATCACGCGCGGAATCCTCCTCGGCCGCCGGGCCGCCCCCGATCTGCCGCTCCTTCCGGACTGACGCCGGCCGTCGTTGCTTCCCGGGCGCGTTATGGTCGGTCGCGTGCAGGCACCGGCTTCCCGGCCACACCGGGTGCGCGCGACGACGTGAGGGACGAGGACGCGTCGGGCGCCGCCAGGCGAGCGGTCGCCCGCACCAGCGCGTCACCCGTTCCGCCGGCCGGCCTGCTTGCAGCCGACAGCTCCGGGGTCGGCCGGCTCAGCAGCGTCCACCGCGGGATCCGCCGGGTCCGCATCGGCCGCGATCCCGAGAACGACATCGTCGTCGACGACGTGCTCGTCTCCCGCCGTCATGCCGAGCTCGTCGGCAATCCGGTGGACGGGTACACGCTGACCGACGTCGGTAGCCACAACGGCACCTTCGTCAACGGCGAGCGAGTCGCCAGGGTGGAGCTCCAGCCGCTCGACGTGGTCGGCGTCGGCCACTCGCAGTTCCGGCTCGTCGGCGACACGCTCGAGGAGTACGTCGACAGCGGCGAGATCACCTTCGCCGCCTCCGGGATCACGGTGGTCAGGAGCGGCCGGACGCTTGTGGACGGCGTCGGGCTCAACCTGCACGAGCGGTCGCTCGTCGGGATCGTCGGCCCGTCCGGGAGCGGGAAGTCGATGCTCGTGAACGCGCTCAGCGGCCACCGGCCCGCCGACAGCGGCGTCGTCCTGTACGACGGGAGCGACCTCTACGCGCACTACGGCGAGCTGCGGTACCGGATCGGATTCGTGCCGCAGGAGGACGTGATCCAGGACGACCTGACCGTGGAGCAGGTGCTCGGCTACAGCGCCGAGCTGAGGTTCCCGCCCGATGCCACGCCGGCCGAGCGCCGGGAGCGCATCGACGAGGTGCTGCGCGAGCTCGCGCTCGAGGAGCGTCGCGGCCTGCCGATCCGCCGCCTCTCGGGCGGGCAGCGCAAGCGCGTGAGCGTCGCGATCGAGCTGCTGACCAAGCCGTCGCTGCTCTTCCTGGACGAGCCGACCTCGGGGCTGGACCCGGGCTACGAGCGCTCGCTGATGGAGCTGCTGCGCGCACTCGCGGACGGAGGACGGACGGTGATCGTGATCACGCACTCGATCCAGAGCCTCCGCCTCTGCGACCGGGTGCTCGTCCTCGCTCCCGGGGGTCGGACCGCCTACTTCGGGCCCGCACAGCTGGCTCCCGCGTACTTCGGCCGGGAGGATCTCCAGCAGGTCTTCCAGGACCTGAGCGCCCACGCCGAGATCGACTGGCCCGCACGCTTCCGCGAGCACCCCGACCACGACCGGTACGCGGGCGAGGCGCTGCCTGTTGCAGAGGGGCCCGCCGTCGCTCCGGCGCCTGCCGCGCCGGCCGACGCGCCCCGCAGCTGGTGGCGGCAGCTCCGGACCCTCACCCGCCGCAACGTCGCCGTGCTCGCGAGCGACCGCCGGAACCTGGCGCTGCTCCTGCTGCAGGCGCCCGCGCTGGGCCTGGTGATGCTGCTCGCGCTGCCGCCGGGCCAGCTCGAGCCGCCGGCCGACGGCACGTTGCGGCTCGCGGCGAAGGGCGGTCTCGTCCTGCTGACGATCGTCATGGGGGTGACCTGGCTCAGCGCGTCGAACGCGGCGAGGGAGATCGCGCGCGAGCTGCCGATCTACCGTCGCGAGCGGGCGGTCGGGCTCTCCATCTCGGCCTACCTCTGCTCGAAGGTGGCCGTGCTCGGCCCGCTGACCGCGCTCCAGGCCGCGGTGCTGGTCGCGCTCGCGACCGCGCGCCAGCGGGGGCCGGTCGACGCCGTCGCGCTCGGCTCGCCCTGGCTCGAGCTGGTGGTCGCGGTCTCGGTGGCCGGCCTGGCCGGCGTCGGGCTCGGCCTGCTGGTCTCCGCTCTCGCCGGCCGGCTCGACCGCGCCATGACAATCCTGCCCGTGCTGATCGTCGTCGAGATGATCCTGGCGATGGGCGGCATCTTCCCCGAGGTCGTGGAGAAGCCGGGGCTGCGGCAGCTCTCCTACGTCGCCGGGCCGCAGTGGGGATTCGCCGCGACGGCGTCCACGGTGGGCCTCGACGAGATCGAGCCGCTGAACACGCTCGCGCGCCGGACGCCGGCGATCGATCTCGCGAAGCCCACCTCGCTCACGGCGGACTTCGCCGACGCGCTGCGAGGCGACGCGCGCTGGGACCACACCGCCGGCTCGTGGGGCGCCAGCCTCCTGGCGCTCGCCGGGCTGTCCGCCGTCACCGTCGCAGGCACCGGCCTCGCGCTCCGCCGCTACGACCCGCAGCGGTCGTGAGGCGCGGCTCGCTCGCAGCCTCGCTGCTCGTGGTGCTTGCCCTGTCGGCCTGCGGCTCGAGCGTGTCGCCGCGGCAGGCGTCCTCGGTGCCGTGGCAGCCGCCGGCCGGGTGCGCCGAGGGCACGCCCGGGTGCGTGGACGGGGTGGTCGCCGAGATGGAGCGGCGTCTCGACGGGCTCGCCGCCGCCTGCGACCACGACGCCCCGTTCGCCCTCATGTACCTGCGCGTGACCCAGGCCGTTCGCCGCGGCGAGAGATCTCCCGGCGCCTACGCGGACGCCGCCTATCTCGCGCGCCTCGACGCCGGCTTCGCCCGGCTCTACTTCGACGCGTTCGACGCCTGGCACCGCGGTCGACGGGCGCACGTGCCCGACGCGTGGCAGGTCGCATTCGAGCTCGCCGACCGCGGCCGCGTGACCGGCGTCGGCGACCTCCTCCTCGGGATGAACGCGCACATCAGCCGCGACCTCCCGTTCGCCGTCGCCGGCCTTGGCTTCCAGCCGGGGAGGAGATCGGCCCAGCAGGAGTCGTTCTCCCAGGTCAACGGCGTGCTCGAGCGCGTCGCGCGCCCGATGCTCCGCGAGACGGCGCGGCGATTCGATCCGACGATCGCAACGTTTGCCCTGCCGGTCCTGGGGGCGAGCGAGGGCAACCTCGGGATCCTCCTCGGCGGCTGGCGCGCGACCGCCCTGCGCGACGCCGAGCGCCTGCTGGACGCGCCGACCGCGGAGCGGCGGGCGGCAGTCGCACGGTCGATCGAGCGGACGGCCGCGGCCCGGGCAGGCGTGATCGCCGCGGCGACCTCCCGCGCGTCCTTCTCGAAGGCCGGCCGGGCGCGCGACGCCTACTGCCGCGCCCGCTGACGCCACGCCGTCAGGTCGCTGCCGCCGCCGAGCGCAGGGCGGCGACGTACTCGCCCGCAGTCGCGGGGCGGCGGGCGGGGTCCTTCTCGAGCGCGTGAAGCACGGCGACGCCGACGGCAGGAGGGACTCCGGCCGTTTCCGTCAGATCGGGCGGCTGGTCGCTGAGGTGGGCGAGCCCGACGCGGAACCCGTCCTTGTCCGCGAAGGGCGGCTCGCCGGCGAGGCACTCGAAGACGACGCAGCCGAGCGCGTAGATGTCGCTCGCGCCGGTGGCGACCTCGCCGTGCATGAGCTCGGGCGCGATGTAGTCGAGCGTCCCGACCACGTGACCGAGACGCGTGAGCGCGGTGTATGCCTGCCCCTTCGCGAGCCCGAAATCGGTGATGAACGCGGTTCCCTCGTGGCTCAGGAGGATGTTCGAGGACTTGAGGTCGCGGTGGACCACGCCGTGCGCATGCAGCTCGTCGAGTGCGGGGGCGATCTGGGAGAGGATCCCGAGAGTCACCTCCGGCGACAGGTGTCCCTCTCGGGCGATGCGGCTCTCGAGCGTCTCCCCTTCGACGTACTCGATCGCGAGATACTGCCTGCCGTCGGCTTCGCCGGCGTCGAGCACGCGCGTGAGATTCGGATGCCGCACCTCCCCCGCGGCGCGGGCCTCCCTCCGGAAGCGGTGGACGAAGCTCTCGTCCCGGCAGAGCTCGGCCCGGAGCACCTTCAACGCCACCTGCCGGCCGTCGAGGCCTGCGGTCGCTCGAAAGACCCTGCCCATGCCTCCTTCCCCGATCGGCTGCTCGATCCTGTAGCCGCCCAGCACGTCTCCCGGCGCGATGTCCGGCGCTCCGGCGGGAAGTGCATGCTCCCCGCTGTACGAGGGGCGCACCTCGCCCGGATCGACCGCGACGTGGTCGGCCGCGGACGAGCGCCGCAGGTCGCCGTGGACTTCCGTACGGGCGGGAAGCCGCGCGGCCTCGATCGTCCGGTGGCCGGCGGCGGACCTGCGACGCAGCTCGTCCGCTGTCTCGAGACCGGCGACGGCGGGAAGGCCGACGTCCGGCGTGAGGGCGATCGCCGCCGCCAGCATGATCGAGCGGATGCCCGGGTAGAGGGGAGGGCCGTCACCCGGATTCTCCCTCACGAAGCGCTCCTGGAGGTCGAGGATCTCGATGATGCTCCGGTAGACCTCGATCTCGCGGATGCGGTCGTCCCCGACGTCGCAGGCGAGCCTCGCGAGCGAGAGCGGCTCGTACCCGCTGTCCCCGAGGAGCATCCGGCCGATGGCGATGCCGAGCCACGAGCCCACGCGCCGGAGCAGCAGGCTCTGCGAGAGGCCCGGATCCCCGGGAGCCGGCCCCAGGTCGAGCGGCTCCTCGCCCGCCATCAGCCGCTCCGCCTGCCCGCCGAAGACGCCGGTCAGCTGCGTGGGAGAAAGCCCCACCTGGAGCCCGCAGCGGATGGCGGCCGTCCCCGTCGAGAACGGCGTCATGTACGGAAGGTCGCTGGCGTAGAGGAGATTGCCCGGAGGCACGAGCGCGAATGCGGTCATCAGATCGCTCGGCTCCCACCAGCTCGTGTCGACGAAGACGTTGCGGTGCCGTGGCAGCTCGCGCCAGACCCAGGCGAGATCGCAGATCGCGCTGTGGCCGAGGATGATGCGGGCGTCGGGATACCGGTCGGCGAGCCGAAGCGCATCGTGCGCGAGCGCGGGGATGCCGCGTCCGGCATGGATCAGGACGGGAAGACGCCGCTCGTGGGCGAAGGCGAAGATGTCCTCGACGCCCTGGTCCGAGAGCTGGAACTGCTCGGCGCGCGGATGGAGCTTGATCCCTCGGGCGCCTGCATCGACGGACCGGCGCGCTTCGGCGATCGGCTCGACGGACGGGTTCACGCGGCAGAACGCCACGAGCTTTCCTCCCGACTCGGCTGCCGCTGCAACCACGTGGTCGTTCGCGGCGGCGTAGCCGGTGGGCTCCTGCATCGGGATGATGACCGCGCGGGAGCCCGCGGTCTCCAGCTCGGCGAGCAGCTCCTGGACCGAGAGCCTGAAGCCGTCCGGGTCGTTCGCGCCGACATGCGTGTGGACGTCGAACAGGGACGCCTCCGGTACGGCGGCGCGCGCATGCTCGAACCAGGGAAGCAGCAGCTGATCGTCGTACATCCCGCTGTTATGCGGTCTCGTCGCCGGGTGCCTGACGATCGCCGTCAGCCTGCGGCGGAAGGGTCGCGCTCCGGTCCAGGATCACCGTCGCACGCCGTGGGGACGGCCCGACAGCCTTGCCCGGAGTCGCCGCCGCCGCGGCCGCGAGCTCCGCAAGCTGCTCGAGATCGTCGTCCAGGCACCAGGCTCCGACCGAGACGCGGATGTACCCGCGACCGGGGATGTCGCGCACGATCACACCGTCCTCCTCAAGCGACTCGACCAGCGCGGGAGCGTCGTCTGCCTGGAAGCTCACGAGCGTCGACCGGCCGCGCTCGGCGACGACGATGCCCCGCTCCGCGAGCATGGTCGCAAGTCGCTCTGCGAGCGCGGGGCCGCGGCTCGTGATCCACGCGAACCCCGCCTCCCCGAGCACGTCGAGCGAGGCGAGAGCCCACAGCGTGAGCAGACCGGGCAGGATGCCGGAGTCGAAGCGGCGTGCGCCCTCGTGGAGGACGAGGTCGAGCGGCCGATCCGTGTCGGCGAGCGTGATGTAGCTGGGCCAGGGAGGCGGAGACAGCTCCTCGATTCGCTCTGCCCGCACGTAGAGGCAGCCGGTCCGGTCCGGGCCGCAGAGCCACTTCTGCCCGGGACCGGCGTAGAAGTCGCAGCCGAGCTCCTTCACGTCGACGGGGACGGCACCGAGAGCCTGGGCCCCGTCGAGGAGGAACGGCGCGCCGGCCGACCTCAGCGCCTCGAGGTCGACGACCTTGCCCGTGATCCACGAGACGTGCGAGCACGCGACCAGGCGGGTCTGCGGACCGACCTCGTTGGCCACCTCGTCGAACGGGACGACCCTGAGCGCGCAGCCGCGGCGCTGGTGCAGCGCCGCCAACGGCGCGAGCACGCCCGGATGCTCCTCGTCGGTGGTGAGAATCTCGTCTCCCCGTCCGAGCGGGAGCCCGGCCAGCACCGTGTTGACTCCGTCGGTCGTCGATCTCGTCAGCGCGACCTCCTCGGGGTCGCAGCCGAGGACGCGCGCGTAGCGGCTCCGGAGCGTCGACCACAGGGCGTGCAGGTTGCCCCAGTGCTCGGCACCCGAGCGGCCGTTCTCCGCCTCGGCGTCGATCTGTGCCCGGGCGGCGGCGGCGGCCCGCGCCGGTACCGGCCCGTCGGTTCCTGCGTTCAGGTACCGGAATCGCCGAAAGACCGGGAACTCCGCGCGGAAGTCCGCCGCGTCCGTCGGCGTCTCGGCGACCGGCGGCGCCGGCTCCTCGCGCTCCGCGACGATCAGCTCCAGCATGGTTCCGCCGACCTCGATGCGGTCACCCACCTCGAGGTCGCGGGTCACCACGCGCTCGCCGTTCACCCAGCTGCCGTTGCTGGATCCCATGTCGACGAGCGTGATCGCTCCTGACGCCGTTCGCACGATCCGAGCATGACGCCGGGAGAGAGCCGGATCGTTCCCGAGTGCGCCGTCACCGGGCGCCGAGCGTCCGATCAGGAACTCGTCGCGAAGCGGGATGACGAGGCCGGTGAGCCCGGCACCCGTCACCTTGAGAGCCTCCCTCTCGCCAGGGCTCGACATGTCGGCGGATACTACGGGACGTGTCGCTATAGCCTCTCGTGTTCGGCTCGCCGCGCACCAGCCACGAAGGAGGGCTCATGAGCTTCGAGCAACAGACGTTCGAAGGACAGTGCTTCTGCGGTGCCGTCAGGATCGAGGTCACGGGTGACCCCATGGGCGCGGGCTACTGCCATTGCGCCACCTGCAGGAGCTGGTCCGCTGCTCCCGTCAACGCCTTCACGCTCTGGAAGCCGGAGGCGGTCAGCGTGACCAGGGGAGCGGAGCTGATCGGCGAGTACAACAAGGACGAGCGGAGCTATCGCCAATGGTGCAGGGCCTGCGGCGGTCATGTGCTGACGCGGCACCCGGAATGGGGCGTCGTCGACGTCTACGCGGCGACGATCCCTGCGTTCCCGTTCGTGCCCGAGGTGCACGTCAACTACGCGTCGACGGTGCTCCCGATGAAGGACGGCCTGCCCAAGCTCGAGAACTTCCCGAGAGAGCAGGGCGGATCCGGTGCGTACGTCGCGGAGTAGCGAGGCGGCTTCCGCAGATTCTGCTCCCCCCCGGCGCCATGACTGCGGCGTCGTCCTCTGCGGCGGGGGTCCGGCCGCCACGGGGGTGATCGTGTGCGCCGCGCAGGACGGCCGTCTCGACGAGCTGCTCGAGCACGGCGTCTTCGTGATCGAGCAGGGCGAGTCGCTCGCCGCGGGCAGCATCGGCCACTACCGGATCACCGGCAATACCCCGGCCGTCAGCTTCGTCCGCTGGCTCGGCGAGCCCGGGTCCCGCGAGCTGTTCGGGTCGGTGGCCGACGATCCGGCGACGGAAGCGCTCCTCCGGAGAGGTTTCCGCTACCCGCAGCTCCGCATCGTCGGCTCCTACCTCGAACGCCTCGGGGCGGCCCTGCAGCAGACCCTGGAGTCGCACGAAGCCTGCACCGTTGCGCTCCGGACAGCCGTACGCAGCGTCCGCCTGCTCGCGGGCGGCGGTGTACGCGTCACCGCGGAGCCCACCGGCGACCCGTCCGGGGTGTTCAGCGTCACCGCCGAGCGGGCAGTGATCGCGATGGGCGGCTGTGAACCGCCCGGCCTGAAGGCGCTCGCCCTGCTGCCCGGCCTCACGCTCGCCGGGTACGGAGACAAGCTCTGCCACGCATCCGCGCTGATCGACGACCGGATCGGCCTGCCGCCGCACCTCGTGGAAGCGGTTCGCGAGACGCGCTCCGCCGTCGTCGTGGGCGGCTCGCACAGCGCCTGGTCGGTCGCCTGGGTCCTCCTTCACGACCCGGTGTTCCGCGGCTCCGGCGGCGAGCCGCCCCGGGTGACCGTCCTGCACCGACGTCCCCTCCTCTTCTTCTACACGACCGTGCCGAAGGCGAAAGCAGCCGGGTACGTCTTCGACGACGTGCTCGACGTCTGCCCGTCGAGCGGTCACGTGTACCGCTTCGGTGGATTGCGCTCGCCGGACCCGCGTGCGCTGGCGCTCGCGGCCGTCGGGCCGGGATCGAGGAAGCCGCCGGTGCGGGCCGTCCACCTCGTCGACGAGCCGGAGGTCAGGACCGACGCCCGCCGGGCGCTCGACGAAGCCGGGTTGGTCGTCGCCGCCGTGGGCTATCAGGCCCGACTGCCCGAGCTGGCCTGGGAGGACGGCCGTCGGCTCGAGCCGGCCCGGTCCGACACCGGGGTCGTGGTCACCCCGGAGGCGGCGCTCGTCACCGCCCAGGGCACGGTCGTGCCCGAGCTCCTCGTCTACGGGCTGGGAGCCGGCCTCGCCGCCGACTCGGGGCTCGCGTGCGAGCCTTCGTACACGGGTCGCTTCGACGGAGTGCGCCTCTACCAGAACGAGGTCGGCCGGATCGTCCTCCGCTCCCTGCTCGCGGACCCGTCCTCGCGGGCCCCGGCGCCGGCGGTCGGGGCCGGCACCGCCGACCCGGCTACTCGTAGATCCTGACGAGCTGACTGTCCTCGGCCGGCGGGGATGTCGCCTCCAGCGCCGCGGAGAGGCGCCCGGCGAGCAACCGCATCATGCGCTCGGCCAGGTCCGGATCTTGCCGGAGGAGCGCCATGAAATCGTCGGAGCGGATGGCGAAGAGGTGGGTCTCTTCGCTTGCTCTCAGCGACGCCTTCCGCCGGAGACCCGTGAGGGCCGCGAGCTCGCCGATCGGCCCACTTCGCAGTCCCGTGGCGACCGCTTCCTCGCCTCGCAGCGCGTCGAGCGCGCCGGCCTCGATCACGTAGAGCTCGGTGCCCTCGTCGCCTTCGTGGAAGAGGTACTCGCCGGCGGACAGCCGGCGCTCGCTCGCGATCGTCGCGACCCGATGCAGGTCGGCCTCGTCGAGCTCGGCGAAGATCGAGACGTCACGCAGACGCTCCATGCGCGAGCGAATGCGCGCTTCGGGGAGCGCCAGCAGGTTGGCGAAGAGGCGAAACGCGCCGCGAACGCCGGCGGGAAGCTGTCGGAACAGCGTGTAGCCGCAGTACGTATAGAGACCGCGGCCGTAGCCGGCGACGAGGAGGCCACCGAGCTTCTCGCCCTCGCCCGGATCGCCGCAGGCGAGCAGCGGCTGATACGCCGGGTCCCACTCGCCGAAGAAGTACATCCCCCGGTCGCGGACCCAGCCGGAGAAGTCGTCCTCGTCGAGCTGGTTCGGGAAGTGGAAGAAGAAGTGATCCGGCCGGACGATGCGAACCGGCGACTGCTCGATGGTGACTCGATCGTGCGGCTGGTTGTAGCGGAAGGGGAACGGCGCGGCGCTCATCTTCTCGTGCACGTAGCCCTGGTACTGCACGATGAGCGTTCCACCCCGATGCGTGTACTCGAGGAGCCGCTTCGCGGCCTTCCGCAAGGCGTCGCGAACGAGGAATGCGTTCGGCCCGACCACGATCGTGTCGAAGGCGTCGAGCGATGCATGAGTCAGCTCCTCGTCGGTCAGCTCCTGCACGGAGAGCCCGAGACTTCGAAGGAGATGCGGCACCGGGTCGCTGATGCCGGCGACGTAGGCGTAGGCATGTCCTTCGTGGACGTTCACGTCGATCAGGTCGACCTTCACGACCGAGGGCTTCACGACGAATTGCCTGCGAATGCAGGTTCCCTCGTCCGGGTCGCCGCCCAGGCCGGGTGCGGTCTGCATCACGGTCGTGATCGACGCTTCGTAGAGGCGGCCGGAGCAGCGGATGCCGTATCGAATCTCGTGCGTGCCGGGCGACGAGTCCGCCGCGACCGTCACGCGAACGGGGATGCTGTCCCCGTCGCCGGCCCTTCTGAGCGACACGTCGGCGCGGGCGGGCTCCACGGTCCAGCCGTCGGGCACCTCGATCTCGACCACGCCGTCGATCGGGGGCTCCGGGCGGTGAGCGAGGGCGCCGACGCTGAAGTCCAGCGTCTGCGGCACGCCTCGGGCGCGCAGGACGTGCCGGTCGGTGCTCGCCTGGACCGAGATCGGCGGCAGGATCGAGAGCTCGAGCTCGCGGTATCCCCCGGCGAAGGCCTCGGAGCGCAACGCGGGACGGGTCAGCTCCAGGCTGTGGCCCCCGATGGTGAGCGTGCAGGCGACCTCGACGAGAGGAGGATCGAAGGGCTGCCCGGCGTGGGGGACCTCGGCCTCTCCGTAGGCGTAGTCGCCGTACGGCGCGCGTAACCAGTACGGAGACGTGAGCTCGGCGTCCGCCGGAGCCGTGATCTCGAACTCGGCGCCAAGCCCGTCGGTCGAACGGTCGAGGGGTCGGATCTCGGCGCCCTCGAGGCGCACGCTCGGAACGAACTCGACCTCGGTCGGCGCGTCCGGGCCGTAGCTCCAGAGTCGGCACGTGAGACGTACCGACTCCCCCGGCGTCAGACGATCGCGGTCGAGCGTGGCTTCGGCGCGGAGCCCGAGGCAGCCGGCCGCCGCCGTGGCGGCATCTGCCTGCTTTCGACCCAGGTATCGCTCCAGCGCGTGCCGATGGATGCCCTCCAGCCCGAAGGTGTCGAGCCGGGAGCCGAGCTCCCGGAAGCATCGGACCAGCTCGAGCAGCCGGGCCCCGGCGTGCCAGGGCTCGTCGACGTCGAATACGCCCGCCGCTTTCTCCGCGAGGCTGCCCAGCTCCCTCAGCTCGCGGCGAAGCGGCTCGCCGGCTCCGTCGCCGGGATGGTCGGCGAGACCCTCGAGCGACGGGTCGAGGCCCTCGTACAGCTCGATCGCACCGTCCAGCTCCGATCGCGGCGCGACCGCCGCCAGGCGCAGGTAGAGGTAGTAGTCGCCGGGAACGGGCACGCTGCCGACGCCCTGGGTCAGATGCGCGTTCAGGGCGAGCGCGCCCTGCTCCTGGTACGTGAGCCGGGCGATCGGGTCGAAGCCGCCGGTGTTCACCCGCAGGCAGCCGTCACCCTCGAGGTCGGGGCGCCGGACTCCGAGCTCGACGTCCTCTCCCGCCTGCCAGTCCCCCATCGTGCTCTGGTAGAGCTTCCGAGGCTGCCAGGCGGGGAGCCCGACCTGCTCCAGCTCGGCGAAGCGCGCGGGGTCGCCGGCCGCGACGAACGCCTCCTTGACCGCGATACCGACCGCGGTGTGATGGCCGTGACCGTCGGAGGCATCGCCGCGCCAGCGCGAGATCACCAGCTGGGGCTGCACCAGGCGGATCGCGCGGACGAGCTCGCGGACGAGCCGGTCCGCGCCCCACTTCTGGAGTGCCTCGGCGCCGTTCTTGCTGAAGTCGTAGTCGAAGAACGGACCGAACAGCGAATCGGCCCCGTCGAGCTCGCGCGCGGCCAGCGACTCCCAGGTGCGGTAGACGCCGAGCTCGACGCCGGTGTACGGCGCGACCCGGCTCTGCCCTCCTTCCCCGCGGGTGGCGGACCAGTACCAGGCCCGGACGCCGTGGTGGTGCGTGAGCAGCGCGAGGAGCCCGTTCTCCTCGTCGTCCGGGTGCGCGCCGACGTAGAGGACGTCACCCGTCCGCGGAAGGCTCCGGAGCAGGTAGACGAGGTCTGCGAGCCGGTCCGGCGCTTCAGGCACCTGCGCCGGACCCCGCGGCGACGACCTGATGGTCGAACTCGAACGGGCTCATCCGGGAGCCGAGCTGGGGGACGAGCTCGAGGCCGTTCTCGAGGAGCGCGTGGACCAGGCCCAGCACCCGCTCCTGGGGCTGCCCGTTGGGAAGGAGAGAGGACCGCAGCCACGACGACTCGCCGCGACCTGCCCAGACGTCCTCGACGCCGAGCCCCGTGCGGGCGAGGAGGGCGCTCGCCCGGGAGCTCACGAGCGTGGCGCTCAGCCTCGGATGGACCACCGGCATCGGGATCCCGAAGCGGGCGTAGACGGGCTTCAGCTGGGCGAAGTACGCGATCTCGCTCGGCCCGGCGACGTACGCGGCCGTCGGGAAGAGCGCGTCCTGGTACAGCGGCCGCAGCAGCACGTTCGGGCTGAACTGCTCCGGGGCCGCGTGGAAGCTGGAACGAAGGGCCTCCGCGTCGACCCGGCCGGACGTGTGCGTGATCTGGAACCCTTCGGCCCCGCACCGGAGCCGGAACCGCTCCGAGCGTCCGAAGAAGAGGTTCAGCCGGTCGTCACGCAGAGGAACCTGGACCGGATAGCCCCGGGCGGCCACCTCCGTGGTCGCCTCGCGGGCCGCCTCCGTCGCCGGGGACGGAAAGCCCAGCTCTGCCGCCAGCATCGGCATGCCGAGCCGGCGCAGCTTCGGCTCACTCGGGTCCACGAGAACCAGCCCGTCGCGCTCGAACAGGCTGCCCAGCAGCCGTGCGAAGGAATCGGACAGTCGTTCACCCGCGCGGAAGCAATCCGAGACCAGCGCGAGCACGTCGCCGCATGCACTCGCTCCGGCTGCCGACTCCGCGAGCCGGTCGACCGCCTCCGTGACACCATCGTCCAGCTCGACGACGGCAATCGGCTGCACCATCCGCGGCAGCGAGTGCTCCCACGCGATTCGCTCGATCTCGCCGCTGCCCCCCAGCACGTGCACGTGATCGACGCTCTCGAGGCTGTGGTCGTCGTTCGCGATCCAGAAGACCGGCACGTGCGGCCGCCCGTTTCGCTGCTCCAGGACCTGCGCCAGCCGTACGGCGGTCAGTGCCTTGTAGAGGTTGTAGAGCGGGCCGCCGAACAGCGCGGGCTGCTGCCCGGTCACGACCGCGACCGAGCCTGGCTCCCGCAGGCGTTCGATGTTCCGCACGCTCGCTTGCCTCGAGCGGAAGCGGCGACTCTGGTCGGCGAGGACGTCGGCCACCTCGTTGCGGGGGAGGTCGCGGGCAACGGCGGTGTCGGCTGCACGGCGGAACGCGTCGGGATCGCGGAAATCGTGCGCGAACAGGTCCTGCACGCGTCCGAAGTCGGCGACGTAGTCGACGGACAGCTTCGGCATCCCGGGGACGAGCCCGACCGGGATCGTCCGCTTCCCGGGCGAGGAGGCTCGGCGGCCCTTCAGCGCGCGGACGTACAGCTCGACGAACCCCCGCTCCGTCGGGCCGAACTCGTCGATCCCCGTAGCCCGCAGGCCGCACAGTCGAAGCGCTTCGAGGAAATCCGCGTGCCGCCAGTGATGCGTCGGCTTCTCCGGGATGCCCTCGCGCCGGAGCTTCTTGACGACGTAGAACGTCTCTTCCTCGCGGTTCGAGTGGACGGTGAGCCCGATGAGCAGCTCGCCGCCCGGGCGGACGATTCGGGCGAGCTCGCCGAGCGCCGCCATGCCGTCTGCTCGATCGCGGAGGTCCTGCAGGACGAAGAGGCAGAGCACGACGTCGGCCGAGCCGTCCGGAAGCGGGAGGGCCCGGACGTCGCCCTCCACGGCACGCGTTCGTGGGCGCGCTCGATGCGCGCGCCGGAACTCGCTCACCGCTTCTGCCACGAGATCGACGCCGAGGTAGGAACGCCACGGTGCGGCCGCCGGGTCGTCCCGGCCGGCGCCTCCTTCGACGGACGCCGCTCCGAGCGCCGCGATCGCGCCGTTCCAGCAGCCGACGTCGACGATGTCCCGGTCGGGTGGGAGAAGCTCGAAGAAACGGCTGACCACCTCCGGCCGGCCGCACTCCGTCGTCGCCAGCGCGTCCCAGAGCCCCCGGCGCGCCGCGGCGGCATTGCTTTCCCGGGCCGTTGCCACCTGCGCCGTCGGGATGGACTCGCTCATGCAGTTCTCGGTCGCGGCGGGCAATCCGGCCAGATCGTCCGTCTGGCCCGCGCCGGTCGCCGCTCGCGCGACGCCGACGTCACTCTCTTGACACGATCCGCAGGGGGCCTGATGCTTGCGCAGCACGGGCGGGAAGTCAAGGAAACCGAGCTGCGGAGACACGAGCACCCACGGGAGCGAACCCCAACCGGAATGAGGATCGCGCTTCTGTGTCACGCCTGCCTCGGCGGCAGCTCGAGGGTCGCTACGAGGCTCGCCTACGAGCTCGACCGGCGCGGCCATTCGGTCTCGCTCGTCTCCACCTCTCCGCCGCCCGCGCCCTCGAAGGAGCTGTCGGCGATCAGACTCGAGTCGTTCGGGGCGCTGCAGAACGGTCACTGGACGACGGTGATCGAGCCGACCTGGGACGCCTTGCGGCTCGCAGCGCTCGAGCGGCACGTCGAGGTCCTCGTCCGCCGTGACGACGTCGAGGTCGTCCACTACCACTACGCCTGGCCGTTCGCGCACGTCGTCCGGCGGCTGAAGGCGAGGCTGCGGCCGAATCCGCCCCTGTTCGTGGGGACCCTCCACGGAACCGACGTCACGCACGCCCCCGGGAACGGATCCCTCGCGGCGCTCCGGGACACCGATCTGTACACCACCGTGTCGGAGACCTACGCGGCCCTCGCGCGGGAACGACTCGCTCTGGCTGACGCGCCGCTCGTGATCCCCAACTTCGTCGACCCGGTGGACTTCCCGCGCAGCGGCGACTTCGCAGCCGCCCATGCGGGACGGCGGAAGCCCAGGGTGGTGCACGTCTCCAACTTCCGCCCGGTCAAGAATCCCGGCGACGTCGCCCGCGTCTTCGTGGCTCTCCGGAAGCAGATCGAAGCGGAGCTCTGGCTCGTCGGCCGGGGCCCGGGCCTCGCCGATCTGGTCGAGACGCTCCGGAAGGCGGGCGTCGGCTCCGACGTGCGCGTGCTCGGCTACCGATCCGACATCGGCGAGACGCTCTCCCAGTGCGACCTGCTCCTGGTGACGAGCTGGGAGGAGAGCTTCTGCCTGGCGGCGCTGGAGGCGATGGCCTGTGGCCTCTGCGTCGTCGCGACCTCTGTCGGCGGGCTGGGCGAGGTCGTGGAGCACGGTCGCACCGCGATGCTCTTCGAGCCCGGAGACTACGAGAGCGGGGCGACGCTCACGCTCCGGCTGCTCGAGGACGACGACCTCAGGCTGCAGATGCGCCGGCTCGCGGCCGAGCGGGCGCTCGACTTCTCGGCCCAGAACGTCGTCGGGCGCTACGAAGCGCTCTACGAGCTCGCCTGCTCGCCCGTCGGACCGGCGGAGGAGCTCGTCGCGGATGGAGCCGTCTAGATGCTTGACCGGAAAATCTCGCGCGTCCGGCTGCGCGATCTGGTCGTCTGGGCCGCTCCCGCACCGGCACCGCGGCCGGAGGCCGCTCCACCGGCGCGTCCGCTTCGGGCGCCGAGCCCGCCACCGTTACTTGTTCAGTAGCGGTGACGGTCTCGTCGCCCGCCCCAGAGGGACCAGCTCGCGCCCCGGAGCCGGCGATCTCTTCCGGTCAAGCATCCCGCCACGACGCGATCGACGTCGTCGCGTTCTCGCCCCACCCGGACGACGTCGAGTTCTTCTGCGCCGGCGCCCTGCTGCTCGCCGCGGACGCGGGCCTGTCCACCGCCGTCGTCGACCTGACCGAAGGCGAGCTCTCGACGAGCGGCGATCCCGAGCGCCGCTCGTCCGAACGCGCGGTCGCCACCGAGCTGCTCGGGCTGAAGGCGCGGATCTCGCTCCGGCTGCCGGACGGCTCCCTCGGGACCGATGCGGGGCATCGCGCCGTGGTCGTCCAGGCTCTCCGCGAGCTGAGGCCGACGGTGGTGCTCGCGCCGTACTGGGAGGACCGTCACCCCGACCATGCAGCCGCCGGCGGGATTCTCCGGGAGGCGTGCTTCCTCTCGGGAGTCGAGAAGTACGGGACAGGCCCGGCTCACCGGCCGCTGCGGGTCTACTGGTACATGCTGCATCACGTCTTCGAGCCGTCGGTCGTGATCGACGTCGGCCCGGTCTGGGAGCGTCGCAGCCGCTTCCTCGAGATCTACGCCAGCCAGGTGTCGCCCGGCGACGAGGAGAGCCCGTCCGCGATCAACGACGGGCGCTTCGCGGCGATGCTGGCCGCGCGCGCCACGTGCTTCGGGGCGATGGTCGGCGTCGACTACGGCGAGCCGTTCTACGTCCACGGTCCCATCCTCTTGCGCTCGCTGCCCGATCTCGGGGAGCGAGCGGCGGGACGTGCCCCCCGCTACCAGGCCTATCTCTGAGGAGGCCGCCGTCGGTCGGCCGTCTCGTGCCCGACCGTTGACGCCGTCTGGGCGGCTTGCCGATAATCGCGCCTTCGGGCCGGCAGAGGAGGGCGACTTGGTGGGTGCTACGCCGCACGACGCGGTGAAGGTCGGGTTCGTGCAGATGAACACGGCCGTGGATGCGTCGCTCTACCTGCCCTACTCGGTTGCGCTGCTGCAGGCGTACCTCCAGGAGCATGCGGCGCGGCCGGAGCGCTACAGCTTCGGCTTGCCGATCATCCACCGCCTGTCGCCGAGCGCCGGGGCTGCGGCGCTGGGCGACGCCGACATCGTCGGTTTCAGCATGTACGTCTGGAACGGGAACCGCAGCCTCGCGATCGCGCGCGAGCTGAAGGCGGCGCGGCCGGACACGCTCGTCGTCTTCGGCGGCCCGCACGTCCCGGACGACGCCGAGGAGTTCCTCCGCGCGCACGCGTTCATCGACGTGGCGTGCCACGGCGAAGGCGAGCGGACGTTCTTCGAGATCGCCGAGCGCTACCCGGACCGGAGCTGGGAGAGCGTTGCCGGCGTCAGCTTCGTCGACGGGTCCGGGCGGTTCGTCGCCGTGCCGAAACGGCCGCGGATCGCGGACCTCTCGGTCGTGCCGTCTCCGTTCCTGGAGGGCGTGTTCGCCCCCCTGATCGAGTCGCTCCCGGGCACCGCGTGGCGGACCGTCTGGGAGACGAACCGCGGGTGTCCCTTCAAGTGCACCTTCTGCGACTGGGGATCGGCGATCGCTGCGAAGGTGCACCGCTTCGAGCTCGACCGCATCCACGCCGAGGCGGAGTGGATCGCCCGCAACCGGATCGACTACCTCTTCATCGGCGACGCGAACTTCGGGATCCTCCCCCGCGACGTCGAGATCGCCGAGGCGGTCGTCGCGGCCGCGAGTCGACACGGATATCCGCGGAAGGTCCTCGTCCAGCAGACGAAGAACGCGACCGAGCGTGCCTACGTGACGATGAAGACGATCGCGGACGCGGGTCTGGCCGCCGAGATGAACATCTCGATCCAGACGACGACACCGGAGGCGCTCGAGGCGATCAAGCGCCAGAACATCTCGCTCGAGACCTACACCGAGCTCCAGCGGCGGTTCGTCCGCGACGGAATCCCGACCTTCGTCGACATGATCGTCGGCCTCCCGGGGGAGACGCTCCAGTCGTTCAAGGAGAGCGTCTCGAGCGTCGTCGAGCACGGGCAGCACCATCGCGTGCAGTTCCACAACCTGACGATCCTCCCGAACGCCGAGATGGGCGACCCGAGCTACCGGAAGAAGTACGCGCTGAAGTCGGTCACGTGCAGGATCGTGAACAACCATGCTCCTGCCGACACGCCGGCGGACGGCATCTACGAGACGCAGGAGCTCGTCATCTCGTCCTCGTCCTACGACGAGGACAGCTGGCGGGAGATGCGCACCTTCGCGTGGCTGGCGCAGCTCTACCACCTGCATCACCTGCTGATGCAGCCGATCCTCGTCGCCTGGAAGCTGTCGGAGCTGCCGATCTGGCGCGCGATCGACGCGCTCGTCTTCGCCGACCCGGACCGGTGCCCCACGCTCGCGGAGCTGCGCAGGTTCTGCCTCGATTTCGCCGAGGGGATGCAGCGCGGCGGCGACGAGTACGTCTACGCGGAGGACTTGCTCGACCAGTTCTGGACGGTCGACGAGTTCCTGCTGATCAAGCTGTGCCTCGAAGACCGGTTGGCGGACGTGTACGCCGAGGCGTACGAGACGCTCGTGCCGCTGTTGCCGGCGGCCACCGCGGAGCTGGACCCGGAGCGCGTGCTCCGCGACGCGATCCGCCTGAACGAGGCGAGGATGCGGCATCCACTCGCCGGCGGCCGCGTCCAAGTCGACTGCGACTACGACGTGCACGCATTCTGCGAGGAGGTGTTGCGCAGCGACGGCTCGACACTCCGTCGCGGGCCGATCTCGTACGAGATCGAGTACCCGCGCCCGGCCGACCTCGACGCGTGGCTCCTCGACGTCGTCTGTGACCGGACGGAGGAGAAGCTCGCCGACGTCGTGGTCGTGCGGCAGGCGCCGGCCGAGGCGGCACCCCGCGCGTGAGTGCGTTCGGAGGCGACCGCGTGAGCGCTTCGCAGGACGGCTTCGCGCGCGAGGGCTCCTTCCACGACGACCCGTACTCGTTCTTCGCGAGGCTCCGGCGGGAGGACCCGCTCCATCGCGACGGGAACGGCCTCTTCCGCCTCACCCGGTACGACGACGTCGTTGCGGCTCTGCGCGACGAGCGGCTCAGCGGAGACGACGAGCGCTGGCAGCAGGTCGATCCGATCGCGGAAAGCCTCGGCGGGCACGACAGCCCGGCGGCGCGCGCGAGGCGGCAGTGGTTCATGAACCTCGACGATCCCGAGCACCGGCGACTCAGGTCCGCGGTCGCGTCGTCGTTCACGCCGCGGGCGAGCGCCGAGTACCGGCCGGCGATCCAGGTTGCGCTGGACCACCTGCTCGACCGCCTGCGCGGGTCGAACGAGACCGACCTGCTCGAATCCGTCATCCGGCCGCTGCCCTCGGCCGGGATGGCGTCGGCGTTCGGCTTCCCGGCAGCCGACTGGGGTCGACTGATGGAGTGGGTTCGCGACGTCAACCGCAACTTCGACCGGACCCGGACCCCCGACGAGGTCGAGCAGATGAACAGAGCGGTCGTCGACTTCGAGGCGTACCTCGGGGAACGGATCGCGGACGCCGCCGGAGACGACGCGTTCTCACGGCTCGTGCGCGAGGCACGCGAGCGGGGGCTCCGCGACGACGAGCTCGTCCCGACGCTCGAGATCATCTTCGTCGCCGGGCAGCACGTCATGGTCAAGCTGCTCGGCGGCTGCGCCATCCGGCTGCTGACCGCCGACGAGGGCGAGCGAGAGCGGCTGCGGCACGACCTGGACCGGGTCGGTGACTTCGTCGACGAGATGCTGCGGTGGGACAGCCCGGTTCAGGGCCTGAAGCGGGTCGCGACGGCCGACGTCGAGCTCCCGTCCGGCGTCATCCCGCGCGACCAGGTCGCCGTCGTCGTGCTCCCGTCCGCGAACCGCGACGAGACGGTCTTCTCCGAACCGGACGTCTTCGACCCTGGCCGGCGCGACCCGCGGGCGATCCCGTTCGGCGTCGGCACGCATTTCTGCCTCGGCGCCTACATCGGGAAGCTCGAGGCCGTCGTCTTCGTCGAGACGTTGCTGCGCCGGTTCGAGGGGCTCGCTTTCGCCGGCGTGCCGCCCGTGCTGCCCGTCTCGCGCCGGGGCGTCCCGCCGCTGAACGTCGTCTGGGATCGCCTGGCCTGAGGGCCGGGACGGCTATCGCGCGCGTTGCGGCCGTCGCCCGGTCAGCTCCCGTCGCTCGACGCGGCGAACGCGATCAGCTCGACGGCGCGCTCGACGGACACGAAGTCGGTGTTCAGGACGAGGTCGTACTGCGTCGGCAGCTCGTCCTTGACGTCGTAGAAGCGGCGGAGGTAGTCGCGTCGGGCGGCGTCGGACTCCTTCACGGCCCGGGCCGCGCCGGCCCCGTCGACGTTCGACGAGTCGCCGATCCGCCTGGCCCGGACCTCGGGCGAGGCGGTGATCAGCACGCGCAGGACCTCGGATCGGCCGGGCAGGGCGTGCGAGGCGGCGTGGGCGACGATCACGACGTTGCCCTGCGCGGCCAGGTGCTCGATCGTCTCTCGGATCAGGGCGCGGACCTCCGCGCTGGTCGGCTCGTCGTCCCCCACGTACAGGGGAACGCCGGTGGCGAGGCCGGCGTCTCCCGAGAGCGCCAGCGCCTGGAGGACGCGAGCGGCCCGCGACCTCCGCTTCTCCTCGTCGGCGACGCTCCCGGCGTCGATCCCGCCCCGTGCGGCCGCGCGCGCGACGACCTCCTCGTCGGTGCAGGTGAACCCGAGCCGCTCCGCGACGAGCTTGCCGATCTCCTCGCCGCCGGCGCCCGACGCGCACGAGATGCACACCACCTTGCAGGCCACGGCATGACGCTAGAAGGGCAGCGGGCCGCGGTCAAGCACCCCCGGGCGCGCCGGGCACCGTATCGTTCGACGCGAGCTCCCAGGGAGGACTGATGAGCACATCCGACGAGATGCTCGAGCGGGCCGCCTCCTACGGCCCGATCCAGATCTGGACCTTCGCCTTCGACGGCAATCGCTTCAGCGGAGAGATCCTCCCCGAGCTCGACCGGCTCAAGGACGCCGAGGTCATCCGCCTGATCGACCTGCTCGTCATCCGCAAGGACGCCGCGGGCCGGGTGGCGACCGTCACGGCGAGCGACCTCGACTGGGAGGAGGCGACCTCGTTCGGCGCCATGATCGGCGGCCTGATCGGCCTCGGGTACGGCGGCGAGGAGGCGGCCGAGATCGGCGCCATGGCGGGCGCCCTGGAGCTCGCCGACGGCCACCTGCTCAGCGAGCGGACCCGCGACGAGCTCGTCGAGATCATCCCGCCGAACAGCACCTCCGCGATCGCGCTGGTCGAGCACGTGTGGGCGAAGCCGGTGAAGGCGGCGATCGCCCGCGCCGGGGGAATGGAGATCGACAACGACTGGCTCAGGCTCGACGAGCTGGTCGCCATGGGGCTCCGCGCCGGCCTCCGGCCGGCCGAGCTCGGCCCGAGCAGGAGGACGAGAGCGAGGGCTGAGCCGGCAGGCTCCTCTGGTCAGTAGGCGAGCGCGTGCAGCGTCGCCGCCAGCACGCGGATCGCGGCGACCGCGTCCTCCACGGAGGTGAACTCCTCGGGCGTGTGGCTGCGGCCGTCCTTGCTGCGGGCGAACACCATCGCCGTCTTCGCGATCCTCGCGATGTTCTGGGTGTCGTGGCCGGCGCCGCTGTGCATCCGGCGGAACGGGATGCCTTCCTCCGTCGCGGCGCGCTCCAGCGCGGCGACGATGGCCGGATCGGACGGGCAGGCGGGCAGGTCGAGCGGCTTCGTCCAGGAGATCTGCAGGCCTCGTCGCTCGGCGATCTCCCGCATCAGCTGCTCCTGCCGCGCATGCTGGGCGTCCACCGCCTGCTGGTCGGGGTGGCGAGAGTCGAGCGTGAAGGTGACGGCGTCGGGCACGGCCGAGGGCAGGTTCGGCTCGACCTCGACCCGACCGACGGTCGTCACCGCCGGAGCCCCGCTGTCCAGCGCGACGCCGATCACCGCGGTGACGATCTCCGCGAACCCGGCCATCGGGTCGAGCCGGCCCTCCATCGGCCGGGCGCCCGCGTGGTCGGAGCGGCCGCGCAGCTCGACCACGTAGTGGCGGATGGCGGTGATCGCGTCGACCACGCCGACCTGGAGCCCTGCCGTCTCGAGGATCGGGCCCTGCTCGATGTGCAGCTCGATCCAGGCGTCGAGGTCGTCCCGCCGCGCCTCCGGGATCCGTTGCGGATCGAGGCCGACGCTGCGCATCGCCTCGCCGATCGACGTGCCGTCGCGGTCGCGGATCCGGTCGGGCTCGTCCGGCGAGATCGCGCCGACGATCGCCCGCGAGCCCCAGAAGTTGGTCGCGTGGAAGCGGCTTGCCTCCTCCTCGCACAGCGACACCGCCTCGAGCGTGCGCCGCGGGGTGCCGAACTGCTCGCGGAGCGTCCGCAGCGCGACCAGACCGCCGATCACCCCGAGGGCGCCGTCGTAGCGGCCGCCCGGAGTCTGCGAGTCGACGTGCGAGCCCGTCGCGATCGCCGGGCCGCCCTCGCTGCCCGCGAGCTTCCCCCACACGCTGCCGACCGCGTCGCGGCGCACCTCGAGCCCCGCCTCCGCCAGCCAGCCTGCGACCTGGTCCTGGGCGGCCACCCACTCGGGCGAGTACACGGTTCGCCAGACACCGGTCTCCCCGTGCGCCCCGTGGCGCGCGAGCTCGAGCAGGAGCCGCTCGACCAGGCCGGGGTCGACCTCCACCGCCATCCGGACGGAATCTACGCGAGCGCGCGCTGGCGGTCCGGCTACGGTTGGCGGCGTGGCGGAGGAGTACGCGCTCACCGTCGCGGGCCGGGACCTGACCGTCACCAGCCCGCGCAAGGTCTTCTTCCCGGAGCGTGGCGAGACCAAGCTCGACCTCGTGCAGTACTACCTCGCCGTGGCCGAGCCGCTCATGCGGACCGCCGGAGGACGGCCCACCCTCATGCAGCGCTTTCCCAACGGCGCGACGGGCAGCTCGTTCTTCCAGAAGCGCGTCCCCGACAAGGTCCCCGAGTGGCTGCAGACGACGATCGTCAGCACTCCGAACGGGACGACCTCGCGCGCGCTCGTGCTCGCCGACCCGGCGCACGTGGTCTGGGCCGTCAACCTGGCCTGCCTCGGCTTCCATCTCTGGCCGTACCTGTACGACCGTCCCGAGGTCGCGGACGAGCTGCGGCTCGACCTCGACCCGCAGCCGGGCGTCGACTTCGACGACGTGCGGGCGGCGGCGGCAGAGCTCCGCGGCCTGCTGGACGAGCTCGGCATCGCCGGCTACCCGAAGACGACCGGCAACCGTGGGCTCCACGTCTACGTCCGACTCGAGCCGCGCTGGGACTCGTACCAGGTGCGGGCCGCCGCCGTGGCCGTCGCGCGGGAGCTCGAGCGCCGGCGCCCGAAGGCGATCACCTCGGCCTGGTGGAAGGAGGAGCGCGGCCGCCGCGTCTTCGTCGACTACAACCAGAACGCCCCGCACAAGACCGTCTTCGGAGCGTGGTCGGTGCGCGCCCGCCCCGGTGCCCAGGTCTCGACGCCGCTGACCTGGGACGAGGTGGGCACGCTGCACCCGGACGATCTGACGATCGCCGGCGTGCCCGGGCGGCTGGCCGCGAACGGCGATCCGTGGGAGGGAATGAACGGTCAGCCGCAGACGCTCGAGCCGCTGCTCGAGCTCCACGAGCGCGACCGCGCCGCCGGCTTGAAGGACGCGCCCTGGCCGCCGGTCTACCCGAAGCAGCCGGACGAGCCGCCGCGCGTGGCGCCCAGCCGTGCCCGGAAGCAGTAGTCCCGGCGACGTTCCCTCCAAGGGGGCACCGGGGCCAGGCCGATTCCGTCGATGACAGGTCCATGCCTGTGCTGCTCATACCTGTCCTGGCCGCCGTGGCGGTTCTGCTCGTGGTGCTGGCTGCCCGAGCGTCGCTGTATTCCTGACGTCAGGCGTCGCGCCGAGCGCGATTCCGTGGCGCCGGCGGCGGTCGTCGGAACGATCGGCCTCGGCGGGGTCGAGGCCGTGCTCGATGCGCTCGCGGACCCACCGGTCGCTGCCGATCTCGTACCGCTCCATGCCGCATTCTTACGTGACTCGTCTCCGGCCGGGGCCGGGCCGCTGGGATACTCGGGCGCATGCCCTCGGTCGGCTCCGCTCCGCTCTCGATCCTCGATCTCGCACCGATCTCGGCCGGAACGACCGCCGGGGACGCGCTCCGGAGCTCGCTCGAGCTCGCGCGGGAGGCCGAGAGGCTCGGCTACCTGCGGCACTGGGTCGCGGAGCACCACAACATGCCGGGGATCGCCAGCTCGGCGCCGGCCGTGCTGATCGCCCATCTCGCGAGCGTCACGACGACGATCCGCGTCGGCTCCGGCGGCGTGATGCTGCCGAATCACCAGCCGCTGGTCGTCGCAGAGCAGTTCGGGATGCTCGAGGCGCTGCATCCCGGCCGGATCGACCTCGGAATCGGACGCGCGCCCGGAACCGACCCGGTGACCGCGCACGCGCTCCGGCGGTCGGCCGACCCCTTCCAGGACGACCTGCATGCCCAGCTGGCCGAGCTGCTGGCGTTCTTCCGCGGCACGTTCCCACGGATCACGGCCGTCCCCGGCGCCGGGAACATGCCGGCGATCTGGCTGCTCGGCTCGAGCGACTTCAGCGCCAGGCTCGCAGCAGAGCTCGGACTGCCGTTCTCGTTCGCGCACCACTTCATGCCCCAGAACACCGAAGCAGCCCTCGAGCTCTACCGGAGCAACTTCAAGCCTTCGCCGACCCTCGGCCAGGCGTACGCCAAGATCGGAGTCGCGGCCGTCTGCGCGCCGACCGACGAGGAGGCGCGCTGGCTCCACGGGCCGGCCAGGCTCTCGTTCCTCCGGCTGCGGCTGGGCCGCCCGTCGACGCTGCCCTCTCCCGAGGACGCAGCCGCGCACGAGTACACGCCGGAGCACGAGGCGTTCGTCGAGGCGTGGACCGCGTCGCACGTGGTCGGCTCGCCTGAGACCGTCCGGGCAGGTCTGCTCGAGCTGCAGGAACGCACGGGGGCCGACGAGCTGATGCTGACCACGAACGTGTACGACCACGAGGATCGGCTGCGGTCGTACCGGCTCGTCGCGGAAGCGCTCGGTGCGCCCGTCTAGGCCGTCGCGACGTCCGCTGCCGCCTCGGCCGGTTCTGTGACCGCGGCGAGGTAGTCGAGCACCGTCTCGAGCGGCTCGACGTCGCCGAACTTCGCGTCGATGTCGAACAGGTTCCACTCGACGACCCCGGCCACGCGGTCGCCGACGCACTCGCGCACGACGATCGGGCGGAATCCGTAGCCGATCGCGTCCTCGGTCGTGTGCCGGACGCAGCCGGCCATCGTCACGCCGGTGAGGATCACCGTGTCGACGCCGGCGGCGCGCAGCATGTTCGCCAGGTGCGTCCCGAAGAACGCGCTCGCGTGCTTCTTGACGATCACGTGCTCGCCCGGCTCCGGCGCGATCCGCTCGTCGATCGCGACCGCGTCCGTCCCGAGCTGGAGCACCTCGACCGGGATCTTGCGGTGCCAGAGGCCCATGTCGGTGTTCGGCCCCTCGGTGACCGCGTAGGCCGTCGTTGTGTACACGATCGGGATGCCCTTCGGCCGCGCGGCGTCGTTCAGCCGCTGCACGCCAGGGATGATCGTGTCCATCCCGTCGCAGCTGAACGCGTTGCCCGGGCGGGTCCAGGCATTCGCGAGGTCGATGTGGATCAGGGCCGGCCGGTTGCCGAAGCCGATGCGGCGCTGGAAGCCGCGCTCCTGGTACAGGGCGGAGTCCGCCGAGAAGATCGTCTCCAGGGCCTGCTGGACGTCGCTCATCGCACCTCCTCCTTCTCTTGTATGCAGGATCATCCCACAGGTGCTCGCGGATGCCAGGGTCGCGATCGTGGGGGGCGGGGTGGCCGGCTGCAGCCTGCTCTACCACCTGGGGCAGCTCGGGTGGGAGGACGTCGTGCTGCTCGAGGAGGACGAGCTGACGAGCGGCTCGACCTGGCACGCGGCCGGCCTCTGCACGCAGTTCAACCCCAGCTACAACCTGACCGGGCTCCTCCGCTACAGCGTCGAGCTCTACAAGAGGCTCGACGCCGACTACCACGAGTGCGGCAGCGTTCGCCTGGCGACGACGCAGGACCGCGTCGACGAGTTCCGCCATCGCGCGGCGACGGCGGAGCTGCTCGACGTCCCGATCGAGGTCGTCGGGCCGGAGCGCGTGCGCGAGCTGCACCCGCTCGTCTCGGTCGACGACGTGACGGCCGCCGCGTACCTGCCGACGGACGGGCACGTCGACCCGAGCAGCCTGACGCGCGCGTTCGTCGAGGGCGCCGGCGACCGCATCTTCCGCCATACGCCCGTGACCGGGCTCGAGCGCCGCGACGGCGCCTGGACCCTGACGACGCCGAAGGGCGACGTCCGCGCCGGGATCGTCGTCGACACGGCCGGTCAGTGGGCGGCGAACGTGGCGCGGCTCGCCGGCGCGGACCTGCCGCTCGTCTCCCTCGAGCACCACTATGTGGTCACGGACGCGCTCGCCGAGGTGCGCGACCTCCAGCCGGAGCTGCCCGTGCTGCGCGACCCGGACGGGTCGTTCTACGTGCGCCAGGAGGGGTCGGGGCTGCTCGTCGGTCCGTTCGAGCAGGGCACGAGACCGTGGGAGGTCGAGGACGGCTTCCACGCGCGGCTCCTCCCGCCGGATCTCGACCGTCTCGAAGAGTGCCTCGCCGCGGCGGCGGCTCGCATTCCCGCGTTCGGCACCGCCGGGATCAAGAACGTCGTCAACGGCCCGGACGCGTACACCCCCGACGGCCGCTGCCTGATGGGGCCGGTTCCCGGCCTGGGCCACTTCCACGTGCTGGCCGGCTTCAGCATCTTCGGGATCGTCTTCGCAGGCGGCGCCGGGCGGTACGCCGCCGAATGGATCGTCGACGGCCAGCCGAGCGACAACATGTGGGAGCTCGACGTCCGCCGCTTCGGCGAGTATGCACGCTCGGCGTCGTTCCTCGTCCCGCGGGCGATCGACGTCTACGCCCGCGAGTACGCCATCCACTACCCGGAGGAGGAGCGCGAAGCGGGGCGTCCGCTCAAGCGGGACGCCCTGCACGACGTGCTGTTCCAGCGAGGTGCCGTGATGGGGTTCCGGTTCGGCTGGGAGCGGCCGCTCTGGTTCTCGAAGGACGGCGCGCGCGACGAGTACTCGATGCGCCGCGGCAACTGGCACGAGGCGGTGGGCGAGGAGTGCCGCGCCGTGCGCTCGGCGGTCGGGGTGCTCGACCAGACGAGCTTCGCCAAGTACCGCGTCTCGGGGCCCGGGGCGGAGGGCTTCCTCGATCGGCTCTGTGCGAACCGCCTGCCGGCGCTCGGACGGGTCACGCTGACCCAGATGTGCAGGTCGGGCGGCGGGATCGAGTGCGACGTCACCGTCACCCGGGTCGAGCCGGAGCGCTTCTACCTGGTCTCGGCGGCGGCGACGGAGCTGCACGACTACGCCTGGCTCGACTGGCACCTCCCGGACGACGGCTCGGTCGAGCTTCGCAACGACACCGAGCGCTACGGCGTCCTGACGCTCGCAGGCCCGCGTTCACGCGACCTGCTCCGGTCGCTCGTGGAGGATGACGTCTCGCGCGAGGCCTTCCCGTTCTTCCGCGCGCGCCACCTCGAGGTGGCGGGGGTGCCGACGCTGACGCTGCGCGTCTCCTACGTCGGCGAGCTGGGCTTCGAGCTCCACCACCCGGTCGAGCACGCAGCGAAGCTCTACGAGCGGCTGCGGGAGGCCGGCGAGCCGCTCGGGCTCGTCGACTTCGGCTACCGCGCGCTGGAGTCGCTGCGGCTGGAGAAGGCCTACCGGCTGTGGGGCGCGGACCTCTCCGCCGACTGGTCGCCGCTCGAGGCGGGGCTGGAGCGGTTCGTCGCCTTCGACAAGGGCGACTTCTCCGGCCGCGACGCCCTCGAGCGCCAGCGCGCCGAGGGGATCCGGCGGACGCTCGCCTGCTTGACCGTGGAGACGGATGACGCCGATCCCCACGGGAACGAGCCGGTTCGCGCGGAGGGCACGCCGATCGGCTACGTCGCCGCGGGCGGCTACGGCCACGCGATCGAGCAGAGCATCGCGCTCGCGTACTTGCCGGTCGAGCACGCGGAACCGGGGACGCGGCTGACGGTCGACATCCTCGGCGAGCCCCGTCCGGCGGTGGTGGTGCCCCAACCGATCTACGATCCGGAGAACCTGCGGCTGCTCTCGTGACGACCCCGTTCGAACCCGTCCGCTGGGAGCTCGTTCCCGGCCACACCGCGCTCGTCGTGATCGACGACCAGCGCGACTTCCTGCACCCGGAGGGCTGGTACGCGCAGCGCGGCATCGACATCGGGCACATGCGCCGGGTGATCGAGCCGACGCGGCGGCTCGTCGCCGCGTGCCGGGCCGCTCGGGTGCCGGTGATCTGGACGCGGCACGGCACGCGCGGCACCGACGACGGCGGCCCGTTCATGCAGCTGCGCCCCTTCCTGCGCGACGGCGGCCTGCGCCGGGGGACGTGGGGCTACGAGATCCACGACGACTTCGAGGTCGCGCCCGAGGACTGGATCGTCGAGAAGATCCGCCTCAGCGCCTTCTTCAACACCAACCTCGAGGTCGTCCTGCGCGGCCTCCACGCCGAGACCGTGCTGATCGGCGGCGTGCTGACGAACCAGTGCATCGCCGCGACGTCGAAGGACGCGATGTTCCGCGACTTCAAGCCGATCGTCGTCGCGGAGTGCACCGGGACGACGCTGCCGCACCTGCACGAGCCGGCGCTCGAGATGATCCGCGTCGGCTGGGGCGAGGTGCGCTCGCTCGAGGAGGCGCTCGCCGACCTGGAGCGGCTCGCGTGAGGCTCGGCGCGCACTTCCTCCCGGAGGACTTCGCCGTCTTCTCCGAGTCGGTGCAGGCGGCGGAGAGGGCGGGCTACGAGCGGGCCTGGCTGGTCGACGGCCAGATGCTCTGGCAGGACCTCTACGTCTACATGACGCACGCGCTTGCGTCGACGGAGCGGATCGTCGTCGGCAGCGGCGTCACGAACCCGCTCACGCGCCACCCGTCGGTGACCGCCAGCGCGCACGCGACGCTCGCCGACCTCCATCCCGGCCGTGTCGTGCTCGGGATCGGCCGCGGCGACAACGCGGTGCGGACGCTCGGGCTGAAGCCTGTGCCGACGGCCGAGCTAGCCGAGACGGTGCCGCTGCTGCGCGAGTGGATGGCGGGCGAGGAAGCCGCCGGCACACGCATCCGCTGGGCGGACGACCGCGTGCCGATCATGCTCTGCGCGACCGGGCCGAAGAACCTGCGCCTCGCCGGCGCGCTCGCGGACATCGCGATGATCTACGTGGGAGTCCATCCTGCGTCGGTGCGCTGGGCGATCGACCACGTCCGCGCGGGCGCCGAGGAGGCGGGCCGCGACCCCGACGAGGTCGAGATTGCCGCGCTGTGCGCGATGCACGTCTCCGACGACCAGGAGGAGGCGTGGGCGGAATGCCGCTGGGCGCCCGCCGCGTGCGCGAACCACATCGCCTACGCGCTGAAGTGGAACCCGCGGCACGGCATGCCCGAGGAGATGACCCGCCTCGTCGCCGCGCGTGAGGAGTACGACTACTACGCCGGACACCTCGACTCCTCGGCGGAGCACACGAGCTACCTGACGGGCGAGCTCGTCGACGACTTCGTCGTCGCCGGGCCGGTCGAGCGCTGCCTGGAGAAGATCAGGGAGCTGGGAAAGCTGGGGGTCGACGAGGTGTCGGCCGCCTACCTGAACGGGAGGTTCGAGCAGCTGGAGCTGGTCGGGCGGGCGATCGTTCCGGCACTCGAGGAGGTAGGGGCGTGAAGCGCATCGGCGTCGACGTCGGCGGCACCTTCACCGACCTGATCCTGGTCGACGAGGAGGCGGGCCGGATCACCGTCGACAAGGTCCCGTCCACCCCGGACGATCCCTCGCGCAGCGTCGTCGAGGGCGTGCAGGCGCTGTGCGCGAAGGCCGGCGTCGCGCTTGCGGACGTCGACAACCTCCTGCACGGCACGACCGTGGCCACCAACATCGTGCTCACCCATTCCGGGGCGGAGGCGGGCATGATCACGACGCACGGCTTCCGCGACATCGTTCACATCGCCCGGCACAAGAAGCCGTTCAACTTCTCGCTCCAGCAGGAGTTGCCGTGGCAGTCGCGTCCGCTCGTCAAGCGGCGTCACCGGTTGACGGTGAAGGAGCGCGTCACGGTCCCGGACGGCGACGTCCTGGTCGAGCTCGACGACGACGAGGTGCGCG
This sequence comes from Gaiellaceae bacterium, assembly GCA_036555585.1. GTDB lineage: Bacteria > Actinomycetota > Thermoleophilia > Gaiellales > Gaiellaceae > DATBLE01. The sequence goes on along the minus strand of DATBLE010000048.1, from coordinate 1,348 downwards.
AGCGCGTCCGCGTGCTGAAGGCCGCCGGCGTCGAGTCGGTCGCGGTCTGCCTGCTGCACTCGTACCTCAACCCGGCGCACGAGCAGCGGATCAAGGAGATCGTGCTGGAGGAGTTCCCGGAGGCGTACCTCTCGATCTCGCACGACGTGCTGCCGCTCTACCGCGAGTTCGAGCGGTTCTCGACCGTCGCCCTGAACGCGTACGTCGGTCCGAAGGTCTCGCGCTACGTGACGCGCTTCGACGAGGCGCTGCGAGAGATCGGCTTCACGCGCGAGGTGCAGCTGATGCAGTCGTCCGGCGGGATGGCGACGGTCGAGGCGGCGCGGGAGCGGCCGGTGAACCTGCTCATGTCGGGGCCGGTCGCCGGCCTCGTCGGCGGCATCTGGGCCGGGCGCATGGCGGGTCACGAGAACGTCGTCACGCTCGACATGGGCGGCACCTCCGCCGACATCGGCGTCGCGGCGGGCGGGCAGCTGCGCATGCGGCACCTGCTCGACACGAAGGTGGGCGACTACCAGGCTATGGTGCCGATGGTCGACATCGACACGATCGGCGCCGGGGGCGGCTCGATCGCGTTCGTCGACCAGGGCGGCGTGTTCCGGGTCGGGCCCCAGTCGGCCGGCGCCGACCCGGGGCCTGCGTGCTACGGCAAGGGCGGGACGGAGCCCACCTCCACCGACGCGCAGCTCGTCCTCGGGCGGCTCCGCCCCGACCGGGGGTTGCTCGGCGGCGAGATGCGGCTGGACCTCGAGCTCGCGCGCCGGTCGCTGGAAGGAGTCTCGCGCACGCTCGGGATGTCGGTGGAGGACGCCGCGCTCGGAGCGCTCCAGATCCAGAAGTACGGCATGGCCCAGGCGATCGAGCTCAACTCGGTCCGGCGCGGGTACGACCCGCGCGAGTTCACGCTCGTGGCGGCGGGGGGCGCCGGGCCGCTGTTTGCCTGCGACCTCGCGCTTGAGCTCGAGATCGGACGCGTCCTCGTGCCGCGGTACCCGGGGATCGTCGCCGCCACCGGGCTCCTCGCGACCGACCTCGAGCACGAGTTCGTTGCCACGGAGCGTCATCCAGTGAAGAGCCTCGACCACGCCCGGCTGGAGCGCCGCTACGACGAGCTCGTGGCGCAAGCCGTCGAGCAGCTCGGCGCGGACGGCGTCCCCGAGGATCGGCGCCTGATTCGCCGGCTCGCCGACTGCCGCTACGCGGGTCAGGGTTACGAGGTGCGCTTCGACGTGCCCGGAGGCGCGATCGACGAGCACTGGGTCGAGCTGCTCAAGGAGGCATTCAACGCCGCGCACGAGGCCGAGTACGGCCACCGGTTCGAAGCCGAGATCGAGATCATCAACATCCG